>NZ_JACZCQ010000006.1:0-600000 GCF_014904705.1 Nisaea sediminum | reverse complement strand
GCCGGCGATCTCTATGCGTCGGGCTTCCTCTACGGCTACACCCAGGGCATGACGCCGGCCGACTGGGGCCGGGCCGGCAGCGTCGCCGCCGCCGAAGTGATCTCGCATTACGGCGCGCGGCCCGAAGCGGATCTCAAAGACCTGCTGGCGGCCCGGCTTGCTTGAGACCGCGCGCGGCATCCGTGACTGGGCGGTCGAGACGGCGGCGCTTTATCTGAAACGCCGTGTCCTGGTCGTCCTGCTTCTCGGCTTCTCAAGCGGGCTTCCGCTGCTGCTTTCCTTTTCGACTCTCAGCGCCTGGATGCGGGAGTCGGGCGTCGATTTGACGACCATCGGCGTCTTCGCGCTGGTCGGGACGCCCTTCACGCTGAAATTCCTCTGGGCGCCGCTGATGGACCGGCTCGCGGTCCCGCTGCTTGGCCGGTTGCTCGGGCGGCGCCGGGCCTGGTTGCTGACGACACAGCTTCTGTTGATGTCGGCGATTGTGCTCATGGGCGCGACCGACCCGGTGGCAACACCCTGGCTGATGGCGCTCTTCGCGGTCGTCGTCAGCTTTTGCGCCGCAAGTCAGGACATCGTCGTTGACGCCTATCGAATCGAATCTCTCAGCGAGGACGAGCAGGGCGCGGGGGCGGCCGCCTATACGCTCGGCTACCGTGTCGGCATGCTCGCCGCCGGAGCGGGCGCGCTGATCGTCGCGGACCAGGCCGGCTGGTTCACCGCCTATCTTGCGATGGCCGGGTTGGTTCTGGTCGGGATTTTCACCGTGCTATCCAGCCCGGAGCCGGAAACCGGTGTCCCGGAACCGAAGGCGAATACCCCGGCAGAGTGGCTGCGGAGCGCCGTCTACGAGCCGTTCGCGGAGTTTCTGACCCGGCGTGGCGCGCTGCTGATCCTCGCCTTCATCCTGCTCTACAAGCTCGGGGACGCCTTTCTCGGGACACTCACGAACCCTTTCTATATCGATCTCGGCTTCAGCAAGACCGAGATCGCCGAAGTCACGAAGCTGTTCGGATTGGTGGCGCTGCTGGTCGGGCTGTTCGCCGGTGGCGCGCTGGTGAAGCGCCTCGGTCTGCTCAAAGCGCTGCTGGTCTCCGGCGTGCTGCAAGCGGCGTCCAACCTCATCTTCGTCGCCCAGGCGCTGGCCGGGCACGATGTCTGGATGCTGACCGTGACGATCGGCGTGGAGAATTTCACCGGCGGGATGGGGACGGCGGCGTTCGTCGCCTATCTCTCGAGCCTGACCAATGTCGCCTTCACGGCGACGCAGTACGCGCTGCTCTCGTCCTTCATGGCGTTCGGACGCACGGTGCTGAGCTCCGGTGCGGGCGCGGTCACGGACCATATCGGCTGGATCGGCTTCTTCATCGCCTCGACGGCGATCGCCGTGCCGGGGCTGATCCTGCTTCTGGTGCTGATGCGGATGTTCCCGCCGGAGAAGACCGGCGGGGCCCAGGCATTGGACTGATTAGCCGGCGGACTGATCAGGCGGCGGCGCTCGGTCGGTCGAGCGCGTAGCCTGCCGACCGCACGGTGCGGATCAGATCGGATTCGGTATCGATGTTGATCGCCTTGCGCAGACGGCGGATATGCACGTCCACGGTGCGCGGTTCGACATAGATATCCGGTCCCCAGACCCGGTCGAGCAGCTGCTCGCGGGAGAACACCCGCCCCGGATGCTCGAGGAAATAGCGCAGCAGCCGGAACTCGGTCGGGCCGAGATGGATCTCGCGCTCGTTCCGGCGCACCTTGTGGGCGGCCAGGTCCATTTCCAGATCCTCGAACTGCAGCGTTTCCGCGTCGCTTGCGGGGCGCGTCCGGCGCAGGACCGCGCGGATGCGGGCGATCAGCTCGCTCGGGCTGAACGGTTTTGTGATGTAGTCGTCGGCACCGGCATTGAGGCCGCGGATGCGGTCCCCCTCGTCGCCGCGGGCGGTCAGCATGATGACCGGGATGGCCTTGGTCTCGGGCGTGCGGCGGAGCCGGCGGCAGACCTCGACGCCGGAGAGCAGCGGCAGCATCCAGTCGAGCAGGATCAGGTCGGGGTTCTTTTCCATCGCGAGAAGCATCGCTTCCTCGCCGTCACCGGCCTCCAGGACCTCGAAGCCTTCCCGTTCCAGATTGTAGCGCAGGAGGGTGACGATCGGCGCCTCGTCCTCCACCACCAGGATCTTCTGACTCATCATATTCATCGGACTTCTACTCTCGATTTCAACGCTTACTCAGGCATTTCGACGACGTAGCTGGCGTCCTCGCCTTTCGGGCGATCCGCTTCCATTTTCTTTCCCTTGATCTGGAAGTGCACGGTCTCGGCGATGTTGGTCGCGTGATCGCCCATCCGCTCCAGGTTCTTGGCAATGAAGAGAAGGTGAGTCGATGCCGTGATGTTGCGCGGATCCTCCATCATGTAGGTCAGGAGTTCGCGGAACAGGCTGGTATAGAGCTCGTCGATGTCCTCGTCCCGGTGCCAGGCGGCGACGGCGAGCTCGAGATCGTCATCGGCATAGGCGTCCAGAACGTCCTTGATCAGCGACTTCACCAGGCTGCCGATCCGCACGATGCCGTTGGCCGGCGGAATTTCCGGCAGGCCGCTGAGCACGATCGCCCGCTTGCCGATATTGGCGGCATAGTCGCCGATCCGTTCCAGGTCGCTGACGATCTTGAGGCTGGCAACGACGGTTCGAAGATCGCCGCCGAGCGGCTGGCGCAGCGCGAGCAGGCGGAGACTCATCGCCTCGATCTCGGCCTCGAGCGCGTCGATCCGGCCGTCCGCTTCGCGCACCTTCTGCGCCAGCGCCTGATCGCGGCGATGCACGGCGCGGACTGCGGACTCACACTGCGCTTCGACCAACCCACCCATCTGGGCGATCTTGGCTTTCAGGGTATCGAGATCCTCGTCGAAGGAGCGGACAATGTGGTCGTTCATCGGCATCTGTGTGCTCTCAATGGCCCGGATCAGCCGAACCGCCCGGTGATGTATCCCTGGGTGCGGGAATCCGTCGGATTGGTGAAGATCTGCTCGGTATCGCCGACCTCGACCAGCTCGCCCAGATGGAAAAAGGCGGTGCGCTGGGAGACGCGGGCGGCCTGCTGCATGGAGTGAGTGACGATCACGATGGTGAAGTTCTCGCGCAGCTCGTCGATCAGCTCCTCGATCTTCGCCGTCGCGATCGGATCGAGCGCCGAGCAGGGCTCGTCCATCAGGATCACTTCCGGGTTGACCGCGATCGCGCGGGCGATGCAGAGCCGCTGTTGCTGTCCGCCGGAGAGACCGGTGCCGGGTTCCAGCAGGCGGTCCTTCACCTCCTCCCAGAGGCCGGCCTTGGTCAGGCTGGTCTCGACGATCTCGTCGATCTCGGCCTTGCTCGCGGCCGTGCCGTGGATGCGCGGGCCGTAGGCGATGTTGTCATAGATCGATTTCGGGAACGGGTTCGGCTTCTGGAACACCATGCCGACCCGGGCGCGAAGCTGCACCGGATCGAGGTCAGAGCTGTAGATGTCCTCGTCGTCGAGGGTGATCTTGCCTTCGACCCGGCAGATGTCGATGACGTCGTTCATCCGGTTGAGGCAGCGCAGGAAGGTGGACTTGCCGCAGCCGGACGGACCGATCAGTGCCGTCACCTCGTTCGGCTTGATCTCAAGATCGACATCCATCAGCGCCTGCTTTTCGCCGTAGAAGACCTTGACCTTGTCGCCCTTCATCTTCGGCGTCGCGGTGGAGGCCGAGGAACCGCTCGTCTTGCTCATCTTTGCTTTCTCGCTCATCGGAAACCTACCAGCGCCGCTCGAACTTCCTGCGGAGCAGGACGGCGACGAAATTCATGAAAATCAGGAACGCCAGCAGCACCATGATGGCGGCCGAAGTGCGTTCGACGAAGGCGCGTTCGGGACTGTCCGCCCAGAGATAGATCTGCACCGGAAGCACGGTGGCGGGATCGGCGAAGCCGCCCGGAATGTCGACGATGAAGGCGATCATGCCGATCATCAGCAGCGGCGCGGTCTCGCCGAGTGCCTGCGCCATGCCGATGATGGTTCCAGTCAGGATGCCCGGCATCGCCAGCGGCAGCACATGATGGGTGACCACCTGCAGCGGGGAGGCGCCAAGGCCGAGCGCGGCCTCGCGGATCGAGGGCGGCACCGCCTTCAGGGCCGAGCGCGCCGCGATGATGATGGTCGGCAGCGTCATCAGCGCCAGCACCATGCCGCCGACGAGCGGGGCGGAGCGCGGGAAGCCGAAGAAGTTCAGGAACATCGCGAGACCGAGCAGGCCGAAGACGATCGACGGCACCGCGGCGAGGTTGTTGATGTTCACCTCGATCAGGTCGGTCCAGTTGTTCTTCGGCGCGAATTCCTCGAGATAGACCGCGGCCATGACACCGACAGGGAAGGACAGCAGCAGTGTGATCAACAGCGTCAGGGCCGATCCGGTCACGGCACCGAGGATCCCGGCCTCTTCCGGCTCGCGGCTGTCCGCGTTGACGAAGAAATCGGTGTTGAACCGGGTCTCCACGCGGTCCGCGCCATCGAGCTTGTCGTACCAGCCGAGCTCCGTATCGCTGACGCGGCGGTTGCCCTCCGCCTCGCCGCGGTCGACATATCCCTTGGCCAGCATGTCGACATCGTCGGAGGCCTTGACCCAGAGATCGAGAGTCCTTCCGGCAAGGGACGGATCGGCGATGACCATGTTCCGGAGCACGTAACCGGCATTCGGTGAGACGAAATTATAGAGCTTGCGCTTGTCGCTCCGGCCGGTCACCTCGGGGAAGTTGTCGCGCAGGTTCTTTTTCATCAGCGCGCCGTAGTCGGCGTTCTGAAGCTGCTCCGGATCGCCCGTGCCTGCCGGATCGAGATATTCCGCATCGAAGGTGATGGAGAGCTTCACATAGGTCTGCAGGAACGCGCTCCAGCCGGTGCCGGCAATGCTGCCGACGAGGAAAACCAGCATCAGGCCGGCGGCGAGAATGCTGCACAGCCCGTACAGGCGGAAACGCCGCTCGGCGGCGTAGCGCTTCTTCAGGCGCTCGCCGCTCGCGGTCGGCCGGCGGATCTCGGCGGTACCCGGTTTCGAGTTCATGATCGCGTCAGTCATATTTTTCCCGATACTTCCGGACCACCCGGAGGGCGATCACATTCAGGCCGAGGGTGACGAAGAACAGCACCAGACCGAGGGCGAAGGCCGCGAGGGTCTTGGCGGAGTCGAATTCCTGGTCGCCGACCAACAGAGTGACGATCTGCACCGTGACCGTGGTGACCGCTTCCAGCGGGTTGGCCGTCAGATTGGCGGCGAGGCCGGCGGCCATGACGACGATCATGGTCTCGCCGATTGCCCGCGAAACCGCGAGCAGAAAGGCGCCGACGATACCCGGCAGGGCGGCCGGGATGATCACGTGGCGGATCGTCTCGGACTTGGTCGCGCCGAGCCCGTAGGAGCCGTCGCGCAGGGATTGCGGGACCGAATTGATCACGTCGTCGGAGAGCGACGAGACGAAGGGGATGATCATGATACCCATGACCACGCCCGCCGCGAGCGCACTTTCCGAGGCGACATCGAGTCCGATGCTCTCGCCCCAGCCGCGGATCAGCGGGGCGACGGTGAGCGCGGCGAAGAAGCCGTAAACCACGGTCGGGATGCCGGCGAGGATTTCCAGCATCGGCTTGGCGACGGCGCGGAATTTCGGGTTGGCATATTCCGCCATGTAGATCGCCGAGAGCAGGCCGATCGGACCGGCGACCAGCATGGCGATCAGGGTGATCAGCATGGTGCCGGCAAAGAGCGGGACGGCGCCGAAGCTGCCGGAGGCGCCGACTTGTTCGGCGCGGATCGCGGTCTGCGGGCTCCAGTGGATCCCGAACAGGAAGTCGAAGAACGGGACCCGGGCGAAGAAGCGGAGACTCTCGAAGATCAGCGACAGCACGATGCCGACGGTCGTCAGGATCGCGATCATCGAGCAGATGATCAGAAGAACCCGGATGATGCCTTCCACGGCATTCCGGGCCCGGAAATTGCGGCTTACCTGGGAGCGGGCCCAGACGAGACCCAGCATGGCGACGCAGACAACACCGGCGCCCATGCCCCAGAAACCGATATTCTGCAGCGACTTGTAACGTTCCATCGCGGCCATGATCGCCGGGCTCGCTTCCCGGCTGACGGCGTTGCCGCTGGCCAGATTGCGGATATCGGTCAGCATCAGCGAATACTCGTCCGCGTTCTGCGGCATGATCGAGGGATCGAGGCCGGCCATCACCATGTGCTCGACGATCTGCGGCTGGATGATCAGCCAGAGCGCCAGGAGCAGGATCGCCGGCAGGCCGCAGCCGAGGGCGACGAACATGCCGTAATAGCTCGGCAGGGAGTGCAGGATGCGGACATCGCCCGAAGCGGCGAGGACGGAGCGGGCCCGTCCGGCGGCATAGCCCGCCACCGAGAGCCCGATGACGACGAGAAGAAGGAAAAAGCTGTTCATTGTGCCCCGCCGGCGGAGAGTGCTTCACTTGACCCCGATACCGGTCCGGGGCCGTAAATGGCGCTGTCTTTATGGATCCGGCGCCATGCGGGTCCATAAAGACAGGGGAGAGGCGGCAAACCGCCTCTCCCGAGACCTGATTACATGGTCAGGTTGGTCTTGTTCGCGGCCGCGGCGCGATATTTCTCGCGGTCGGCCTGCGGCAGCGGGATCAGACCCTTGTCGGTCAGGTATCCTTCGTCGCCGATGGCCTTCTCGGAGGTGAATTCGGCAACATATTCCTCGATGCCCGGAACCACACCGATGTGGGCCGACTTCACGTAGAAGTACAGCGAGCGGGAGATGCCGTATTCGCCGGCAGCGATGTTGTCGAAGGTCGGCTGCACGCCGGCAACCGAAGCGCCTTTGATCTTGTCGCTGTTCTGGTCGAGGAAGCTGAAGCCGAAGATGCCCATGGCAACCGGATTGGCCTGCAGCTTCTGGACGATCAGGTTGTCGTTCTCACCGGCTTCGATGAACTTGCCGTCTTCCCGCATGGAGTCGGAAATCTTGCGGAACGCCTTCTTGTCGGCCTTGCGCATGTCGGCCAGCATCTTGAAGGACTTGGCGCCCGGGCGCATCGCGAGTTCGACGAAGGCGTCGCGGGTACCGGAGGTCGGCGGCGGGCCGAGCACTTCGATTTCCTGATCCGGCAGGGACTTATCGATGTCGGACCACTTGTTGTACGGGTTCTTGACGATCTTGCCGTCGACCGGAACTTCAGCGGCGAGGGCCAGGAAGAGCTGCTGCTTGGTCACGTTGAACGTGGCGCCGTCTTTCGCATTGCCGATGACGATGCCGTCGAAGCCGATCTTGACCTCGACAACGTCGGTAACGCCGTTCTTGGCGCAGGTCTCGACTTCGGACTTCTTGATCCGGCGGGACGCGTTGGTGATGTCCGGATGCTGCACGCCGACGCCGGCGCAGAACAGCTTCAGGCCGCCGCCGGAACCGGTGCTTTCGACGACCGGCGTCTTGAAGCCGCTGGTCTTGCCGAAGGTTTCAGCAACCGACGTGGAGAACGGGAAAACGGTGGAGGACCCGACGATGCGGATCTGGTCGCGGGCTTCCGCGGCCGCGGCAATGGCGACAACGCCGGCAAGGGCGAGCGGGATTGCCTTCAGAAGAGAATTCCTAAGCACGATTTTGCCTCCGGGACATAGGAGTGTGATCGGACGTACCTGACACCGTGTATGTCAGAACGCCCCGTTCCTACGCTGGTCCGGAGACCGTATTACTACGAAAATGTGAAGCTTTTGTTTCAGCCGGCGGCCAAATGTTTCGGTTTCATGACGCCGGGCGCCCTGCACGGAAGGAAGACCGTGAAAGTGCTGCCTTTTCCGACCTTGCTGTCGATCGTCAGCGCTCCCCGGTGGCGGCTGACGATATGCTTGACGATGGCAAGACCGAGTCCGGTGCCGCCCATTTCGCGCGACCGGGCGGTGTCCACGCGGTAGAAGCGTTCGGTCAGGCGTGGAATGTGCTCGCGCGGAATACCGTCTCCCTGATCGATGACGCTGATGGCGACGATATCCTCGGCCTGTAGCGACACCGAGGCGGGGAGGTCGGTGGCGACAGTGGCGCGAACCGTGACCGTGCTCTGTTCGCGGCCGTATTTGATCGCATTCTCGACCAGATTCTGCAGAACCTGGGAAATCTCGTCGCTGTTGGCGATGAGCGGCGGCAGCTCCTGGTCGATATCCAGCGCTATGCGGATGCCGCGCCGGGCCGCGCTCAACTCTGTCGCCGCCGCGATATGTTCGACCAGCGGGCGCAGCGCCACTTCCTGGTCCGGAGCGGTGTGTTCCGCCGCCTCGATGCGCGAGAGCGACAGCAGATCCGTGACCAGACGGGTCATGCGGCTCGTCTGCTGGTCCATGATCTCGAGAAATCGCTCATGTGCCTCGAGATCGTCCCGTGCCGGGCCGCGCAGGGTTTCGATGAAGCCGTGCAGCGTGGCGAGCGGTGTGCGCAGTTCGTGGCTGACATTGGCGACGAAATCCACGCGCATGCTCTCGATCCGCCGGATCTCGGTCAGGTCGCGGAAGATCACCAGGGCCGAGCGCTGCTCCTCCTCTTCGCCGGGAAGCGCCTCGATGCGGACATTGAAGACCCGGATCACCGGATCAGAGAGGGAAATCTCCACGGTTCGGAAGCCGCCATGCGCCAGCACGGCGTTGCCGGCCTCGAGCAAGGCCGGGTCGCGGGCCACCTGGGACAGTTCGCGGCCCATGATGCGGCCACCGAACTGCTCGCGCGCCGCTCTGTTCATGCTCTGCACCCTGCCCTTCTGATTGAGGAAGAGAAGGGGATCGGGAATATTGTCGATGATCGAGACATGTCGCTCGTTCAGTGCCTGAAGCTGGTTGCGGCGGTCGGCGATCGCGCGGAAGAGCCGGGTCAGCGCCGAAGCCAGCTCCGCGGTCTCTCCGATCCCCTCGGCGATGTTCGAGAGTACGTCGCCCGCTTTAGAGGCCCTTTCCGGCGCGTTCGATCCGGCGCGGCGCTGGATGTGCCGCTTGACGGCGTCGAGCAGGCTGTAATGCCGGCGCACGATCGCCATGGCGATCAGAAGGGACAGACACCACGCACCGGCCGCGTGGAGCGGCTCGACCGCATCGAGCGCCGCGATGGCACCCAGCGCGATCGCCGCCGGCAGCGACACGACGAGGCCGCCGCGGAACACGTCCCAGACCGGTAGCGCGACGGGAAGGTCGTTCGTCGTACCGGACTGCGTATCGCTCGGCTGTTCGCTCATGGTCTTTCGGTCTATGGACGGTTTCTCGGGGCCGGGGCTCGGCGGCTCACATGACCGGGATCTGTAGCTCCTGGAGTGTGACGATTTCTATCATACCGTCCGTAAAACACATCCGGGAGCCGAAAAACCGACAAAATACAGAAAGAACGGCGCACTCCCAGCTTCCGGAAACGCGCCGTCCGGACCAATCGCGGATCGGTCTAGTCGGTCAGGGCGTCATGTGCGGCGATCGCCGCCGCGTTCACCAGATCGGTTACGGTGGCGCTCATCTGCACGATCTGAACAGGCTTCTCCAGGCCGACCAGCATCGGACCGATGATCGCCGCGCCGCCGAGGGCCTGCAGCATCTTGTAGGTGATGTTGGCCGAATGCAGCGCCGGCATGACCAGCACGTTGGCCGGTCCGGTGAGGCGGCAGAACGGGTAGTTCCGCTTCATCAGATCGTGGTCGAGCGCAATGTCTGCGGACATTTCGCCGTCATATTCGAAATCGACCCCGCGCTCGTCGAGCACCTTGACCGCGTCCCGGATGCGAACCGCCTTCTCGCGCGGCGGATAGCCGAAATTGGAGAAGGAGAGCAGCGCGACCCGCGGGGTGTGGCCGAAGGCGCGGGCGTGCTCGGCGGTCTGGATCGCGATGTCCGCGAGTTCCTCGGCGCTCGGCAGCTCGTTGACGTTGGTGTCGCTGATGAAGATCGTCCGGCCGCGCGCGACCACAATGGAATAGGTCATCACGCGCTGCCCCGGCTTCGGGTCGAGCACACGGGTGACGTATTCGTGGGTCACGCCGAAATTGCGGGTCAGTCCGGTGACCATCGCCTCCGCATGGCCGGCGGCGACCATGCAGGCTCCGAAGACGTTGCGGTCCTGGTTCACCATGCGCTGGCAGTCGCGGTGGATATGGCCCTTCCGCTGCAGGCGCTTGTAGAGCATTTCGGTGTAGGCCGCGTTGTGCTCGGAAAGCCGGGCATTGTGGACCTCGAGGGTCTCGGCGCCCTTCACGCCGAGCCGTGCGACCTGCTCCTTGATCACTTCCTCCCGGCCGATCAGCACCGGCGTGCCGTAGCCGCCGTTGCGGAAGGCGACGGCGGCCCGGATCACCCGCTCCTCCTCGCCCTCGGCGAAGACGACCCGGCGCGGGTTGGCGCGGATCCGGTCGAAGATGACCTGCAGGCTGGAGGAGGTCGGGTCCAGCCGGGCGCCGAGCTGGGCCCTGTAGGCGTTCATGTCCTTGATCGGCTTGCGGGCGACGCCGGTATCCATCGCCGCCTGGGCGACGGCCGAGGAGACCCTCACGATCAGGCGCGGATCGAACGGCGCCGGAATGAGGTAGCCCTCGCCGTAATGCAGGGTCTTGCCGTAGGCCTTGCCGACCTCGTCCGGCACGTCCTCGCGGGCCAGTTCCGCCAGCGCGTTGGCGGCCGCGATCTTCATCGCGTCATTGATCTCGCTCGCCCGGACGTCCAGCGCGCCGCGGAAGATGTAGGGGAAGCCCAGAACATTGTTCACCTGGTTCGGATAGTCCGACCGGCCGGTGGCGACGATCGCGTCCGGGCGCACCGCAGCGACGTCTTCCGGGGTGATTTCCGGGTCCGGATTGGCCATGGCGAAGATGATCGGCCGGGCGGCCATGGACTTCACCATGTCCTGCGTCATCGCACCCTTGGCGGAGAGACCGCAGAAAATATCCGCGCCCTCGACCGCTTCCGCGAGGGTTCGCAGCGGCGTGTCGACGGCGTGTTTGGATTTCCACTGGTTCATGCCCGCATCGCGGCCCTGATAGATCACGCCCTTGCTGTCGCACATGATGACGTTCTCGTCCTTCATGCCCATGCTCTTCAGCAGCTCGACGCAGGCGATCGCGGCGGAGCCGGCGCCGTTCACCACCATCTTTGCGGTTTCCAGCGAGCGCCCGGTCAGGTCGAGTGCGTTGATCATGCCGGCGGAGGTGATGATGGCGGTGCCGTGCTGGTCGTCATGGAACACCGGGATGTCCATGAGTTCCTTCAGGCGCTGCTCGATGATGAAGCAGTCCGGCGCCTTGATGTCCTCGAGATTGATCCCGCCATAGGTCTTGCCGAGGAAGCGCACGCAGTTGACGAACTCGTCGACATCCTTAGTATCGACCTCGAGATCGAAGCCGTCGACATCGGCAAAGCGCTTGAAGAGGACGGACTTGCCCTCCATCACCGGCTTGGCTGCTTGCGCGCCGATATCGCCGAGGCCGAGCACGGCGGTGCCGTTCGAGATCACCGCGACGATATTGCCTTTGGCGGTATATTCGTAGGCCTTGCTCTCGTCCTTCTCGATGGCGAGGCAGGGATAGGCGACGCCGGGCGAATAGGCGAGGGCGAGCTCGCGCTGGGTGGTCAGATTCTTGGTGGCGGCGACTTCCAGCTTGCCGGGACGCCCCGAGGCATGGAATTCCAGTGCCTCCGCCTCAAGCATGCGCTTCGCATCATCCATGACGTTTCTCTCCCTGAGAACTCTTGTTGGCCCGACAGAACGCGCGTCGGATCGGGCCGTCCGTGCCGCTTCGTTGAATACATTGAAACCGGATTAGCTCACGATAGGCGGGACCGGCGGCAGGGGCAATTTCATATCCCGGAATCGAAATCCACTTTCGCTTCCGACCTGACCCGTTTGCCTGCGATGCCCGTTTCTCCGCATTGGAAGTGGCCGCCGCCCTCATGCTAAGGTCCCCGCCGTTTTTGTCGCGGCCCGTGCCGCGCGCATCGATGCTCCTGGGACACGAGTGACATTCCGGCCGTGAACACGATTTCGCCTTCCGACAGCAAACCCGCCGAAGCCCCCGCCTCCTCCCGCGACCGGGCGGAAGCGACGCCGATGTTCCAGCAGTATTTCGAGGTCAAGGACCAGCATCCCGATGCCCTGCTGTTCTACCGCATGGGGGATTTCTACGAGCTCTTCTTCGAGGATGCGGAACAGGCGGCGGCGGCGTTAGATATTACGCTAACGAAACGAGGCCAGCATGGTGGCGAGCCGATCCCGATGTGCGGCGTGCCGCATCACTCCGCCGAAGGTTATCTCGCCCGCCTGATCCGCAAGGGCTACCGCGTCGCGATCTGCGAGCAGACCGAGGATCCCGCCGAGGCCAAGAAACGCGGTTCCAAGTCGGTTGTGCGACGTGAGGTCGTCCGGGTGGTGACGCCCGGAACCATCACCGAGGACGCGCTGCTCGATGCCCGCAGCAACAACTATCTGGCGGCGCTGGCGAAGGCGCATGAGGGTTTCGGCGTTGCCTGGATCGACGTCTCGACGGGCGATTTCCACGCCCAGCCGGTGACCGCCGCCGGGCTCGGTGCGGCGCTGGCACGAATCGGGCCGAGCGAGCTGCTTTTCCCGGACAGTCTGCTGGAGCCGGAAAGCGGTTTCGCCGGGCTGCTCGAGGAATGGAGCGGCGCCAGCGTCCCGCAGCCCGCGAGCCGGTTCGACAGCGAGAACGGGCGGCGGCGTCTCGAGGCGTTGTTCGAAGTCTCGTCTCTTGAAGGGTTCGGCGCCTTCGAACGGGCGGAACTGGCTGCGGCCGGCGCGCTCGTCGATTATCTCGAACTGACCCAGATCTCCTCCATGCCGCGGCTGCAGCCGCCGCGCCGCTGGCAGGCAGGCGGTCTGGTCGAGATCGACGCCTCGACCCGGCGCAACCTCGAGATTCTGCGCACCCTCGGCGGGGAGAAGCGCGGCTCGCTCCTGAGCGTGCTGGACCGGACCGTCACCGGCGCCGGCGGGCGCTTGCTGGCGCAGCGGCTTTCCGCTCCGGTGACCGACGTCGCCGAGATTTCCCGACGGCTCGACGCGGTCGTCCATTTTCGCGAAGGCGAGCGGCTGCGCGGCGAGATCCGCGACACGCTCCGCGCTCTGCCCGATGTCGAACGCGCCCTCTCCCGGCTCGCGCTCGGCCGCGGCGGACCGCGGGACTTGGCGGCGATCCGCGACGGGCTCTCCGGCACCGGCCCGCTGCGCGACCAGCTTGCCCGCGCCGATGCGATGGCGAGCGGGCTGACCGGCGATGCCGGCGGTGCGCCCGAGGAAGCGAAGGTCATCTTCGAGGATCTCGGCTACCACGTCCCGCTGACCGACAGGCTCGATCGCGCGCTGGCGCCGGAGCTGCCGCTGCTCGCTCGCGACGGCGGTTTCATCGCCCAGGGTTTTGCCCCGGAGCTTGACCGGCTGCGGACCATGCGCGACGAGAGCCGGCGCCTGATCGCCGGACTGCAGGCCCGTTACGTCACCGAAACGGGTGTCTCGGCGCTGAAGATCAAGCACAACAACGTGCTCGGCTATTTTATCGAGGTGACGGCTGCACACGGGGAGAAGCTGCTCGGGCGTGAGGATTTCATTCACCGCCAGACCATGGCCAATGCGGTCCGCTTCACCACGGTGGAGCTGGGCGAGCTGGAGCGCGATCTCTCGCAGGCGGCCGACAAGGCGGTGGCGCTCGAACAGTCACTCTTCCAGGAGCTGGTCGCGGCGGTCCTGGCCGAGGCCGACGACATCGCGCTCGCGGCCCACGCGCTGGCGCGGCTCGACGTGCTGACCGCGCTGGCTGAGCTTGCCGCCGAGCGCCGCTATTGCCGCCCGGAGGTGGACGGTAGCCGTGCCTTCGAGATCCGCGGCGGCCGTCATCCGGTGGTCGAGGCGCTCAATCCCGGCGAGAGCGGCTTTGTGCCGAACGATTGCGTGCTGCAGGACCCGGAGCGGCTCTGGCTTATCACCGGTCCGAACATGGCCGGTAAGAGCACCTTTCTGCGCCAGAACGCCTTGATCGCGCTGATGGCCCAGGCAGGCTCCTTCGTGCCGGCGGAAAGCGCGCATATCGGCGTGGTCGACCGGCTCTTCAGCCGGGTCGGCGCGGCGGACGACCTCGCCCGCGGCCGCTCGACCTTCATGGTCGAGATGGTCGAGACCGCGACGATCCTGAACCAGGCGACCGAGCGCTCGCTGGTTATCCTCGACGAAATCGGCCGCGGTACGGCGACTTTCGATGGTCTCTCCATTGCCTGGGCGACGGTGGAGCATTTGCACGAGATAAGCCGCGCCCGCGCGCTCTTCGCGACCCATTACCACGAGCTGACCGGGCTCGAATCCAAGCTCGACAGCCTCGCCTGCCACACCATGCGGATCCGGGAATGGAACGACGACGTGGTGTTCCTGCACGAGGTCGTCTCCGGCGCCGCCGACCGTTCCTACGGCATCCATGTCGCCAAGCTCGCCGGGCTGCCTTCCGTGGTCGTCTCCCGGGCGGAAGAAGTTCTGGAGCGGCTGGAGAAGGGTAAGGTGGCCAGCGCCGCCGTCAGCCTGGCGGACGATCTGCCGCTCTTCCAGGCACTCGCGCCGGCGCCGAAAGCCGTGGCCGCGAAGGAAAGCGCGGTCGAGGCGCGGCTGGCGGAAATCCGGCCGGACGACCTGACCCCGCGCGCGGCGCTCGACCTGATCTACGAGCTGCGGGCGCTGAAGGAGCGGGAGAGCTAGACGATATTGCGCTCCAGCACGAGCGCGCCGCTGGCGAAGCGCTCGAAACCGAAGCGGGCCAGATCGATGGTCTGAAAACGACCCGTCGTCAGCAGTTCCGCGACTGCCCGTCCGACCGCCGGCGCCTGTTGCAGGCCGTGACCTGAAAAGCCGTTCGCGAAGACGAAGTTGGTAAGTTCCGGGTGCGCTCCGACGATGCCGTTCTGGTCGATTGTGTTGTAATCGTAATGACCGGCCCAGGCGCCCGTCAGCTTGATCGCCTCGAAGGCGGGAACACGGTGGGCGAGGGCGGGCCAGACGACCTCCTCGAACCAGTGATACTCGACCTCGAGATCATTCGTATCGCTGTCGGGATCCTGATCCGCCGGCGGCGAAACCCCGCAGATATAACCGCCGCTCTCGGGTCTGACATAGACGCCGGAAGGGTCGATCAGCAGTGGCACGGCCGGCGCCAGCACCTCGCGGCAGTCGAACACGAAGACGTTGCGCTTGCGCGGCACGACGGGCAGGGAGATCCCGGCCATTGCGGCGATCCTGCCCGCATTCGGTCCGGCCGCGTTTACGACGGTTCCCGCGGAAATCTTGCCTCCGTCCGCGAGCCGTACCGCCGTTACCCGACTGCCGTCCTGCTCAAGGCCGGAGATTTCGACTTCAAGATAGGTGACGCCGAGGCTGCGCGCCTTGCGGCGGAAGGCCTGCATCAGGGTGTTCGGATCGAGCCAGCCCTCGCCGCGCAAGCCGAATGCCGCGCCGGCGATGCCGTCCATGTTCAGCCAGGGAAACCGTTCGGAAGTGGCAACGGAATCGAGAAGCGCGATATCGGCGCCGTGACGTGTCTGTTCCTCGTGGTTCTGGCGCAGCACCTCAAGGCCGGCCGGGCCCGCGAGAAACAGATATCCACCCTCGACGAAACTTGGGTCGGGGCATTCGCCGTCGACAGAGAGATATTCGCCAAGATGGGTCGCGAAGTGATGGCCGAAGAGCCCGATCTCGATGTTCTCCGGATTGGAGAACTGCTGGCGGATACCGCCGGCCGAGCGGGGTGTGGACGCGGTCGCATAGCTTGAGTCGCGCTCGATGACGGTGATCGAGCCGGGAGCGCCGGACACGGAGGCGAGAAAGTAGGCGATGGCGCTGCCGATCACGCCGCCGCCGATGATGACGACATCGCTGGCTGGTTTGTCTGCCACGGGGACCGCTCCGGAAAGGACGCAAGGAACGAGAGACATCTTCCGTCGTTCTTATCTTCGGGCGAGGCCGAGGTCCAGCGACCATGTTGCAGCGCGGGACATGGCATGGCGGTCGATTATGCACTAATGTCCCGCGAGGTGATTTCGCGAGGTGCGATAGGGACATGGCCGTCGACAATCTGATGCCGGAAAGCGGGGCCGGGACGGACGCCGCCGTGGCGGCGCAAGCGCCGAAGGTCAAGAGCCGCAAGAAGATCGTGGACCCGGCCGCGCTTGCAGGGGCCATCGACGCGCTCTGGCAGGACAGCGAGAATGCCGACTCTTTCCGGCCCGCGTTCCTGAAGCTGTTGCGGCATACGGTCGACGATGGCCGGGCCGAGGTGGAGCGCCGCTTTCTCGAAAGCAACGATGGCGCCGAGGCGGTCCGGGCCAACGCCTATCTAACGGATGTAATCGTCCGGGCGATCGCCGACACGACGACGACAAGAATTTACCGCAATGCCAATCCGACCCAGGGCGAGCAGATCTGTGTCGCCGCGGTCGGAGGTTACGGGCGCGGCGAGATGGCGCCCTATTCCGACCTCGATCTGCTCTTCCTGCTGCCCTACAAGCAGACCCCCTACAGCGAGCAGGTGGTCGAATACATGCTCTACCTGCTCTGGGATCTGCGTCTGAAGGTCGGGCACGCGACCCGGTCGGTCGATGAATGCATTCGCCAGGCAAAGGCGGACATGACGATCCGGACCTCGCTGCTGGAGCTCCGCTATCTCTGGGGCGCCGAGCCGCTCTTCGCGGACCTGCGCGGGCGCTTCCGCAAGGATGTCGAGACCGGGACCGAGATGGAGTTCGTCGAGGCCAAGCTTTCCGAGGCGGACGAACGGCACGAGCGGCTGGGAGACAGCCGCTATGTCATCGAGCCGAACATCAAGGACGGCAAGGGCGGGTTGCGCGATCTGCACCGGCTCTTCTGGATCGGCAAATATGTCTACAAGGTCGACCAGGTCTCCGACCTGGTGGAGCGCGGGGTGCTGACGGCGGCGGAAGCCCGTAAGTTCGCCAAGGCGCAGAAGCTGCTCTGGACCATCCGCTGCCATCTCCACTATCTGACCGACCGAGCCGAGGAACGCCTGACCGTCGATCTGCAGACCGAGATCGCCAAGCGCATGGGTTACACGAACCGTGCGGGCGCCGTCGCGGTCGAGCGTTTCATGAAGCACTATTACCTGGTCTCCAAGGATGTCGGAGATCTGACCCGCATCTTCTGCGCCAGCATCGAGGCGGAGAACCGCCGCAAGCCCCGGCTCAGGCTCTCCTGGGGATTCCAGCGGAAAAGGGATCTCGGCGACTTCCAGGTCGACGGCGACCGGCTGAACGTGGTGGATGACGAGGTCTTTTCCCGCGATCCGGTGAACCTCATCCGCTTCTTTCACACCGCGCAGAAACACGACCTGGAGCTGCATCCGCACGCGCTGCGCCTGGTGACCCAGAACCTGAAGCGGATCGACAAGGACCTGCGCAAGGACGAAGAGGCGAACCGGCTTTTCGTCGAGATGCTGGAAGCGCCGCAAGGCCCGGAACGGATCTTCCGCCGCATGAACGAGGCCCAGGTTCTGGGCCGCTTCGTGCCGGATTTCGGCCGTGTCGTCGCCCAGATGCAGTACGACATGTACCATGTCTACACCGTGGACGAGCACACCATCGTCATGCTCGGCATCCTGCACCGGATCGAGAAAGGCGAGCTTGCGGAGATCGCGCCGATCGCGAGCGAGGTGATCCACAAGGTGATTTCCCGGCGGGCGCTCTATGTCGCGGTGTTCCTGCACGACATCGCCAAGGGCCGCGGCGGCGACCATTCGCGCCTCGGCGAGCGGGTCGCGCGGCGGCTCTGCCCGCGGTTTGGTCTGAGCGAGGAGGAAACCGAGACCGTCGCCTGGCTGGTGCGGTGGCATCTGCTGATGAGCTATGCCGCCTTCAAGCGCGACGTGAACGATCCGAAGACCGTGCATGATTTTTCCGCCATCGTGCAGTCTCCGGAGCGCCTGCGACTGCTGCTGGTGCTGACCGTCGCCGATATCCGCGCGGTCGGACCGAATGTCTGGAACGGTTGGAAAGCGGCGCTGCTGCGCGAGCTTTACTGGGCTTCGGACGAAGCGCTGACCGGACAGGGCGAGGAGGCCGGCCGCAAGCGCCGCATCGAAAAGGCGAAGAGAGCGCTGGCGAAAGCGCTGGTCGACTGGCCAGCCGAAGATATCGAGCGCCACCTCTCGCTCGGCTATGCGGATTACTGGCTCGCTTTCGACCTCGAAACCCATGTGCGCCATGCCCGCATGGTCCGCGCCGCGGAGATCGAGGACCGTGAGCTCGCGATCGAAAGCCGGGTCGATGCCGCCCGCGAGGTGACCGAGATCATCGTCTATACCTCGGACCATCCCGGCCTCTTTTCGCGCATCACCGGCGCGATGGCGATTTCCGGCGCGAGCATCGTCGATGCGCGGATCGCGACCTTCAGCAACGGCATGGCGCTCGACGTTTTCTGGATCCAGGACGAGGACCGCAAGGCCTTCGACCGGCCGGACAAGCTGGCGAAGCTCTCCGTGGCGATCGAACAGGCCCTGACCGGACGATTGAATCTGCTCGCCGAGCTGGTGAAGCGCCGCCGCAGTATCGAGCGCCGGGCCCGGGTGATGAAAATCCCGACCCGCGTGCTGGTCGACAACAAGGCGAGCGTCACCCACACCGTCATCGAGGTGAACGCGACCGACCGGCCGGGTGTGCTCTATCGCATCGCGCGGGCGCTCCGGGAGATCAAGATCCAGATCTTCTCGGCCAAGATTTCGACCTATGGCGAGAGCTTCGTCGATGTGTTCTATGTGAAGGACCTGTTCGGGCTGAAGATCGATTCCGATTCGCGGATCCAGGAGATCCGCGACGCTCTGCTGACCGCGCTTGCCGACGATGCGGCACCGCCGCGATCCGACAGCGGCTCTTGATGGCTTTCCGCAGCCTTTTTCCTGCCCCGGTTCCAATGCAGTCTTCCCGCTCCGCCGCCGCAAAGCCGAAAGTGCCATGTCCCTGATCCGCGCCGCCGCCACAGTCGGCAGTTACACCATGATCAGCCGGGTCACGGGCTTTCTGCGCGACGTGCTGATCGCCGCGATCCTTGGCGCGGGGCCGGTGGCGGATGCCTTCTTCGTCGCCTTCAAGCTGCCGAACTTCTTCCGCCGCCTGACCGCCGAAGGGTCTTTCACCGTCGCTTTCGTGCCGCTCTTCGCCGGTTCGCTCGAG
This sequence comes from Nisaea sediminum, assembly GCF_014904705.1. NCBI lineage: Bacteria > Pseudomonadati > Pseudomonadota > Alphaproteobacteria > Rhodospirillales > Thalassobaculaceae > Nisaea > Nisaea sediminum. The sequence goes on along the minus strand of NZ_JACZCQ010000006.1, from coordinate 580,772 downwards.
GCAGAGGGCCGAGCCGAGGCGAAGCGGTTTGCCGAGGATGCTCTGGCGATGATGTGTGCGGTGCTGGCGGCGCTGACCCTGGCGATGGAATTGACCATGCCCTGGGTCATGCATGTGCTGGCGCCCGGTTTCGTTGCGACACCGGAACGCTTTGGCATCGCGGTCGAGTTGACCCGCATCACCTTTCCCTATCTGCCGCTGATTTCCATCGTCGCGCTCTATGGCGGTGTGCTGAACAGTCTCGACCGCTTCGCCGCCATGGCCTCGGCCCCGATCCTGCTGAACCTGATCCTGATCGGCGCCATGGTCGGGTTCGCGGACCGGCTGGAGACGCCGGGTCACGTGCTCGCTTGGGGCGTCGCGGCCGCGGGGCTCGCTCAGCTGCTCTGGCTGATCGGCGCCTCCTCGCGGGCCGGGTTCTCGCTCCGTCTGCGTATGCCGAGGCTGACGCCCGGGGTGCGCAAGCTGTTCCGCCTGATGCTGCCGGCCATGCTCGGTGCCGGGGTGGTGCAGATCAACCTGCTGATCGACATGGTGCTGGCCTCGACCTTGCCGCTCGGCTCGATCTCCTTCCTCTATTACGCCGACCGGGTGAACCAGCTGCCGCTCGGAGTGATCGGTGTCGCGATCGGGACCGCGCTGCTGCCCATGCTCTCCCGCCAGTGGCGCGGCGGCGACGAGGCCGGCGCCCTGACGACCCAGAACCGCGCCCTTGAGCTCGGCGCCCTGCTGACCGTGCCGGCCGCGGTCGGGATCGCGGTGCTGGCCGGGCCGATCATCACCGTACTCTTCGAGCGCGGTGCCTTCAGCGCGGCTGACGCGGCCGCGACCTCGGCGGCGATGATCGCCTTTTCTGCCGGTCTGCCGGCCTTCGTTCTGGTCAAGGTGCTGCAGCCGGGCTTCTTCGCCCGCGAGGATACAAAGACCCCTGTCAAGGTCGCGGCGGGCGCGGTGGTGCTCAACCTCGTGCTGAACCTGATCCTGATGCAGTTCCTCGCCCATGTCGGCCTCGCGCTCGCCACCGCCATCGCCTCCTGGGTCAACGGCTTCGCGCTGGCTTGGCTGCTGCGCCGCGACGGGGTCTTCAGCCTCGACCAGCGCTCGCGCAAGCGGCTGCCACGCATCTTTGTCTCCGCTCTCTTGATGGGAGCCTCGCTGTTCGCGGCTCTTTGGCTTGCGGACCGTGCAGAGCTTGCGCTCTTCGGGCAGGGAACGCTGGTCGGTTCTCTGGCCTTGCTCGCTTTCATCCTGCTGGCGCTCGCGGTTTATTTCGGTGCCGCGACCCTGCTCGGCGCCTTCCGCCCGGCGGAGCTCAAGACGGCGTTCCGGCGCTCCCCGGCACGCTGAGCCAGTACGGCCTTGACCAGTGGCGAGCGTGCCGCGATAAATCAGGCCCTTTTTCGCTTCAGTCTTATGGATCGCGTGACATGAACCGGATTTTCTCGGGCGTGCAGCCCACAGGTAACCTGCATCTCGGCAATTACCTCGGCGCGATCCGCAACTGGGTGCAGCTGCAGCGCGACTACAACTCGATCTTCTGCGTCGTCGACATGCATGCGATCACCATGCCGCCGCACGATCCGGCGGACCTCCGCCGTGCGACCCGCGAGGTCGCGGCCGGCATGATCGCGGCCGGTATCGATCCGGACGAGTGCATCATCTTCAACCAGTCCGCCGTTCCGGCACATGCCGAACTGACCTGGATCTTCAACTGCGTCGCCCGCATCGGCTGGCTGAACCGGATGACCCAGTTCAAGGAGAAGGCGGGCAAGAACCGCGAGAACGCGACGGTCGGGCTCTACGACTATCCGGTGCTGATGGCGGCCGACGTGCTGGTCTACAAGGGCACGCACGTGCCGGTCGGCGATGACCAGAAGCAGCATCTGGAGCTGATGCGCGACATCGCGCAGGCCTTCAACTCGATGTACGGTGTCGATTTCTTCCCGCTGCCGGAGCCGATGATCTTCGGCGAGGCGACGCGGGTGATGAGTCTCCGCGACGGCACCAAGAAGATGAGCAAGTCGGACACGTCCGAATATTCGCGCATCAACATGACCGACGAGGCGGACGAGATCGCGCAGAAGATCCGCAAGGCCAAGACCGATCCGCATCCGATCCCGGAGACGGCGGCGGAGATGGCGGACCGGCCCGAGGCGAAGAATCTGATCGCGATCTATGCCGCGCTCGAGGGCACGGACACAGATGCCGTCCTGAAGCAGTTCGCGGGCAAGGGCTTCGGGGACTTCAAGAAGTCCTTCGCCGAGCTGGCCGTCGAGGTGCTGGGTCCGATCGGGTCGGAAATGAAACGGTTGACCGAGGATACGGCTGCGGTCGATGCGGTGCTGAAGCGCGGCGCCGACCGGGCGCGCGAGATCGCCGAGCCGGTGGTGCGTGAAGCCAAGGAAATCGTCGGCTTCCTCAAGCCGTGACCGGCTCCACGCCGTAAGGCGTGAACACTTCCACCGGTGCGCGCAGGCCGCGCACCGGATGGCTGCCGAGGGTCTTGAGCGACAGCGTCGCCATCCGGGCGATGGCATCGGAGGCGACGATCGTGTGGCCGAGATCCTTGCCGAGGCCCTGCAGGCGGCTCGCCAGGTTCACCGCAGGACCGATCACGGTGAAATCGAGCCGTGTCGGGCTGCCGATATTGCCGTAGCTGACATCGCCGACATGCAGGCCGAGCGCATGCTCGATCCGCGGTTTGCCGTGCTTTTCCCGGAGCGCGTTGCGGCTGCGCAGCAGAGTTTGTGCCTCCATGGCGGCCTTCAGCGCCGCGTCCGCTTCCCCGGCAACGCTGTCGCGGCCGAGCGGGAAGATCGCCAGCAGCCCGTCGCCGATGAATTTCAGGATCTCGCCGCCCCTTTCCTCGATCGGTTGCGACATGATCTCGAAATAGTCGTTCAGCATTTCGATGATCTCGGCGCTGGGCAGGTTATCGGATGCAGCGGTGAAACCGCGCACGTCGGCATAGAGGATCGCGGCGCGGATCGTTTCCGAGGTCCCGCGGCGGATCGCGCCGTTCAGGACCCGGCGTCCGGTATCGCGTCCGAGATAGACCTCGAGCAGGTCCCGGGTCAGCTTTTGCCGCTCCAGGATCTCGATCCTCATGCTGAGGGCGGGGAGCAGGGTGTCAAGGATACTGAGCTGATCGGACGTGAAGCCGTTCTCCGCATCGGAGGTCCAGGTTACGAAATTCAACGCGCCGTCGCTGAACTTCAGAGGCATGGCGACATAGTCCGTCGCCCCTTCCGCCTTCAGATCGTGCAGCACCGGAAAGTCCATCGGTGTCGCCGGTTCGCAGAGCCGTCGCCTGATGGCGCCGGCGCCCTCGAAGATCAGCGGCAAGGGGCTGCGCTGGAAGCTTTCCGTCTCCTCGATACCGTGCAGCACCATGATTTCTTCCGGATCGCGCATCGTCTTGCGCCAGATGACCGAGCGGCCCCGGGCCTGAGGATGAAGGGTGCGGATGAAACAGGTGGTGCGCAGCATCGGCATGCCCTGCGCAACGAGGAGATTGCAGAGATCGCGCATCAGTTCGCGCATCGACAGGATCCCGGCCGAGCGCTCCATGAGCCAGCGGTCGGGCGCCATTGTGAGATCCTCCGCGGAGAGCGAGCTGCCGGGTGGCAGGGCCGCTTCGGGATCGGCGCCCTGGTGGGTGATCCGGATATGCGGACGTATGGGGTCGATCTGCCGGTCGGTCACCGATTTCGCTTTCAAAGGATCCGGGCTCCGTTCTGGAAAGACTGTCTTTCCTTGCGCCGTGACGGCAATTCAATGATAAGGCAGCGCGCTCATCGCAAAAAGTGGGCTTGAATTCGCTTTCCCCAGGGTCACTCTATATAGTACCAATTTAGTGCCCGACGAATTGCAAGTCGCGGGCCCCGTCAGGACCGGCGCACAGCTCAAGAAGGCGCCGGCCGGGCCGGGGGTCCCTCAAGGAGAGAATGGGATGTTCATCCAGACTGAAGAAACGCCGAATCCGGCGACGCTGAAGTTCCTGCCGGGGCAGGACGTGATGGGAAGCGGCACCGCCGAGTTCCGTTCGGAAGAGGAAGCGGCCGGAAAGTCGCCCCTGGCGGAACGGCTGTTCGACGTGGACGGCGTGACGGGTGTGTTCTTCGGCGGCGATTTCATCACCGTGGCCAAGCGCGACGACAAGGAATGGTACCTGATGAAGCCGGCGGTGCTCGGCGTGATCATGGAGCATTTCACCGCCGGCCGTCCGGTCGTGACCGCGGAGTCCGAAGCCGGGCACAGTGCCGACGGCGAGGACAGCGAAGTCGTTTCCCAGATCAAGGAACTGCTGGATACGCGCGTGCGCCCGGCGGTGGCGATGGATGGCGGCGATATCGTTTTCGAAAGCTTCGACGAGGGTGTGGTGACGCTCTATATGCGCGGTGCCTGCGCCGGCTGCCCGAGTTCGACGGCGACCCTGAAGATGGGCATCGAGAATATGCTCCGTCACTATATCCCGGAAGTCCGCGAAGTTCGCGCCGCCGCGATGTAAGTATTCGAATCAAGAATAAGACGAATACCAGCTATGTGCGAAATGCAGTGGCAAGGGATTCCCTTTATCTATATGTAGCGGTATGATCGTTGTCGGCAGAATGTGGCAGCGGTTTTTTCAATGACAAAACAGTGTCTGAAAATGCCGTCATTCCATATGGTTGCGCTCGTCGCCGGCGCAGCAGCACTCGCGACCCAGATATCCTTTTTAGTCGAACCCCCCGAGACCGCTCCCCCGGAGCATACCGAGCGACCGGTCCAGACGGCCTCTGTGCCGAAGGGGCATGTTGTCGAACCCGCCAATACCCAGGCGCTCGAGTTCGTATTCGGTACCGTCGGATTCGACCTGAAGGAAGTTCGGCGCGGATCGGAACCGGTTCCGGCGATCTACGTCTCGAGCCTGCCCGGCGATCTCGGCTTTATCGACGAAGTCGGCAGGAAGAAGAAGCTGTTCTTCTCCGCAGTGCTTCCGCTGGTCCTGAGCGCGAACGAACGCGTTTCGCGGGACCGAGCCAAACTGATTCGCCTACGCGACCGCGTGCTCGACGGCGCCAACCTGCATCCGCCCGAAAGAGACTGGCTTCTCCGTCTGGCGGAGCGGTACGGCGTGAAGTCCTCTGACGATATCGACCGTCCGCTGCTTGATGCCTTGAACCGCCGGGTCGACGTGGTTCCGGTGTCACTGGCCCTGGCGCAGGCGGCGGTCGAGAGCGGTTGGGGCTCGTCCAGGTTCGCCCGTCACGGTAACGCCCTCTTCGGGCAGCGGGCCTGGAGCGACGACAAGGGCATAGTCCCGACAGAGCGCACCGACAGCGAGGGTCATGTTGTCCGCAAATACGACACCCTGCTGAGTTCGGTCTCCTCCTATATCCATAATCTCAACACCCATCCGAGTTACCAGGAGTTCCGCATCGGCCGCGAGGCGATGCGCGAAAGCGGCGAGAGGCTGGACGGCAAGCAGCTTGCCGGAGGGTTGCTCGCCTATGCTGAGATCGGCGAGCGTTATGTCGAGATCCTGCGCCGGGTAATTGACAAGAACCGGCTGAACGAACTGGACGACGCCTTGCTCAATCGCAATATCGTCACCGCGTTCAATCAGGCCGGCTGACCGCCGGCCCCTCCTCCCTTACGGCACGATGAACTGCGTGCCGAACCAGCGCCAGCGGTTGTCCGGTCCGGGCATCGTGCAGTTGATGCGCGAGCGGCCCGGCGGGAACGGCTGTTTCAGACGTACTTCGACGCGCTGTTCCAGATATTCGAGATGGGTCTCGCCTTCGCTCGAGGCAAAGCAGGACAGACTGTTCGGGCTGCCGATCGACGCGTCCAGCGTAAAGCCGAAGGCGGGCGGGTTCTCGACAAGCAAGGTGTCCTCCGGCAGCACGTCGCTGACCGGGAGCGGCAAGGCGTTGGCAATCAGCCGGAACCGGTCGATCCCGCCATACCGCTCGTTCAGGGCGAAGCGCGGCAAGGTGAGATGATCCATGCCGGTATAGGCGACGCCGGAATGCTGCCCGAACGCGGCGGTGAAGCCGGCATCGGCAACGGATTTCCGCACCATCAGGCTGTATTCGCCGTAAGGATAGGCGAAGAGTTCGGGCTTAGCGCCGAGCTCGTCGACGAAACGCTGGTTCGACTCGGCAAGCTCACGGTCGAGCGCGAGACGGTCCAGCGTCGTCATATGCGGATGCGAGCGGGTCTGGCTGCCAATCGTGACGCCGCCGTCGCGCAGCTCCCGGATCTGATCCCAGCTCATATAACCTTTCACCTGACGGTCGATCGCGCCGGTGGCGACGAACAGGGTGAAGGGAATGCCGGCCTCCTTCAGGCGCGGCCAGGCGTGCTCATAAACGGAGAGATATGCGTCGTCGACGGTGATCGCGATGGTGCGGTCCGCCAGCGGTTTCCCCGATTTCAGCGCTTCGACGACCTCGGGAAGCGACAGAACGTGATACCGCTCCTTCTTTAGCTCCTCGATATGCTCTTCGAATTGCTCGATACGGATGCTGGTCGAGGGAAAATCGTTCTCGCCGAAACGGTGATACATCGTGATCACCGCACCCGAAATTTCCTGTGCCGCAAGCGGGCCGGAAAAGACGGCGAAGAGGCAGGAGATGGCCAGGAGGAAAGCGGCCGTGACTTTGCGCGCCGAGGCCGGCCGAAGGGCGTTCCTCCGGTCCGGGCGGCGAAAGTGCGTACGATTCGGCATAGACACTATATTCCTTTGCTGTCGTCCGCCAACGTGGTTTACAGGCAGCGATGCGACTGGAAAATTTGCACTTTCGGGCCGCGTTGTCACTCTAACATACGCATTTCGCGGCGGAAAATAAGATGGCGCACCAGCCTCGCACAATTCTCGGCATCGACAGCAGCACCGGCGCCTGCTCCGTTGCTCTGCGCGTCGGCGCGGATGTGCGCGCGGTGCGCCGCGAGGACATGACCAGAGGACAATCCGAGCGTCTCGCCCCGATGACCGAAGAGATCATGCGGGAAGCCGGACTCGGTTTCGAGGCCCTGGACGCGATTGCGGTCAGCCGCGGTCCGGGCTCCTTTACCGGCCTCAGGATCGGCCTCGCCTTTGCCAAGGGGCTGGGCCAGGCGCTCGGCATTCCGGTCGTCGGGGTTACCGGATTCGCCGCGGTCGCACGCGCGGCGCGCGCGGCATGCGGCGATGCCTCGAATGCGCTCGCCGTTGTTCTGGAGAGTCGGCGCGCCGACCTCTTCCTGCAGATATTCAAGGCGGACGGAACGCCGGAAGGCGCGCCCGCAGCTCTCCCGGCTGACGCCATCGCGGAGCGGCTCGCGAGGCTTGCCGTCTCCGCACCGTTGCTGCTGGCGGGCGACGCCGCGGACAAGGTCGCCGCGTTGCTCGGGTCTGCCTGTATCCGCAGCCCGGCCACAGTGCCGGATGCGGACGACGTTTCCGCGCTCGGTCTCGCCCTTCTCGAAGCGGGCACCGAGAGCCAGGCCGCGCCTCTCTATCTCAGGGCGCCCGACGTCACGCATCCGGCATCGTCATGATGACAGGCGGACGGTTCGTGCTGGACGAGAGCCTGACGGCGCATCTTGCAGAGGCCGCCCGGTTGCACGGCGCGCTCTTCGAGAGGCCTTGGTCGCGCGCTGCGCTGGAGGAGCTCCTCGCGGTGCCGGGAACGGCCGGCGCGGCGATCCTCGATATCGAAGGCCAGCCCCGGTTCGCGGGATTCGTTCTGTTTCGCAGCCTGGGCGACTTTGCCGAGATCCTGACTGTCGCCGTTGCCCCGGAGCAGCGCCGCCATGGCTTCGGGCGGCTGCTCATGCTGCATGCCATGCACAAGGCCCGCAACGCGGGAGCGGAGAGGTTGCTTCTCGAGGTTCAGGACGGCAATCTGCCGGCGATCCGGCTTTACGAGGCCCTCGGAATGACGGCGTTCGACCGCCGTCCGAACTATTACAAATCGGGCAATGGCAGCCACGCCGATGCCATAATGATGCAGCTAATCTTCGACGATTGACGATCGCGGCCGGCGCGGGCGCGACGGATCAGGCGAAGATACCGGTTTTTAGCGGATTTCCGCTGCAACCAGACTGTCATGCGAATGTGTGAAAACTGTCATCGGTCTGTCGGTATAAGCGAGCATCGGATAGGCTCTTCCGGATCCATCCGCCACGCCGTCCGGGCGATTTTTCTGGCGGCGGCGCAACGCGTACCCATATCGGAGCCATGGATTTGCGGCCGCGGCGGCATCCTCGGTTCCGGTGACCTGCGGCCCCGAAGATAGGGATGCGACTGATCATGGGATTCTCGATTCCGACGCGCACGACGCTCTCCGAAACCAGCCCGGTCTCCATCGCCGGTTCGGACCGGCTTGGCGATCAGCCGCTGCTCTCCGGCTCCCTGGAAGTAAAGCTCGCTTCGGGGGAAGAGGACATTCTCGCAGCGAAGCAGCTGCGTTACCGGGTGTTCTATGAGGAGATGGGCGCGATCCCGTCGGCTGCCGCCAGCGCCAGCCGCCTCGACGAGGATTCTTTCGACGATGTGGCCGACCATCTTCTCGTGCTCGATCACAGCCTTGGAAACGGCCCGGAAGCGGTGGTCGGCACCTACCGCCTGATCCGTCGCTCTGCCGCCGAGACCGCCGGCGGGTTCTACACCGCCGATGAATTCGACATCTCCAGGCTGGAGGCCCAGCCGGGCGAGATCCTTGAGCTTGGCCGCTCCTGCACCGCGAGCGGCTACCGAACCCGTCCGACCATGCAGCTGCTCTGGAAGGGCATCGCGGCCTACGTGTTCCAGAACGACATCTCGCTGATGTTCGGTTGCGCCAGCCTGCCGGGCAACGATGCCGAGGCGCTGCGGACGCAGCTCGCCTATCTCCATCACCAGCATCTGGCGCCGGAGCGGATCCGGGCGACGGCGCTGCCGGAACGCTATGTCGAAATGAACCGCATGGTGGCGGAAGAGATCGATCCGCGCCGCACCGCGGCCACGCTGCCGCCGCTGATCAAGGGTTATCTCCGGCTCGGCGGCTATGTCGGGCACGGCGCGGTGATCGATCATCAGTTCAATACCACGGATGTCTGCGTGATCGTCGAGACCAGCAGCGTCTCCGACAAATACTACAAGCACTACGAACGCGAAGCGCGCGGGATCTCGATCCAATGAGCATCGCCGGAGCGCTTGAGGAGCTGAACGAGGAGGACATCCTCGGTGATCCCGGTCTCCTGGGATCGTGGGAGCGCAACCTCGAGCCCGTCGAAGCGGCGGGCATGGTCGCGCCGTCGCGCACCCTGGTCTGGCGCCGGATCGCGCTCTACGGTGCGCTGACCTGCACGCTTCTGCCGCTGCAGATGCTCCTGCTGGCATTCCGCTCGCCGATGTCCTCGGCGCTGCCGGTCTTCTATCACGGGCTTTGCGCCCGCCTGCTCGGCTTCAGGGTGAAGGTGCGGGGTCGCCCGTTGGCCAAGGGGCCGGTGCTCTACGCCAGCAACCACGCCTCCTATTTCGACATTGTCATTCTGGGAAGCCTGCTCCGGGCGAGCTTCATCGCCAAGAGCGAGGTGAAGAGCTGGCCCGGCTTCGGCCTGCTGGCGATTCTGCAGCGCACGGTGTTCGTCGAGCGCCGCCGGGGCCGTTCGAAGCACCATGCCAATGCCATCGCCGACCGGCTCGCCGGCGGGGACCGCCTGGTGCTGTTTCCCGAGGGCACCAGCAACGACGGCAACCGCACGCTGCCATTCAAGAGCTCCATGTTCGCCGCCGCCGAGGCGCGCGATCCGGCCGGTGAGCTCAAGGTACAGCCGGTCTCGATCACCTACACACGGCTGAACGGCATGCCGATGGGCCGCGGACTCCGTCCGTTCTATGCCTGGTACGGGGACATGGATCTCGTGCCGCACCTGCTGGAAGCGCTGGCGCTCGGCCGGGTCGACGTCGAGGTCGAGTTCCACGAGCCGGTCGACCCGGCAGTTTTCGCGAACCGCAAGGCGCTTGCGGCACACTGCGAGCAGGTCGTCTCGCGCGGTGTTTCGCGCGCGCTTTCGGGACGCGTCTAGGAAATTCGCTGATCGCGCCTCGCTTCGCGGTTCCCGCCGCGGAATCCCGGTTTGCGCGCGGTACTGTCGCTTGACTGTGGGTGGCCCGGTGTTAGCATTCTCCTGATGGAAGCAAACGCACGCTGGAATTTCAGTTTCACTCGGCGTATTTGTGCCGCCGATCTCCTGAAATTCGACCCTTCGAGCGACGGTAAGGCTGAGCGCGCGTGAGCAAGAAACTCTTCATCAAGACCTATGGCTGCCAGATGAACGTCTACGACAGCGAGCGTATGACGGACAGCCTCGTTTCCCTCGGATACGATCCGGTGGCAACGCCGGAAGACGTGGACATGGTGATCCTCAACACCTGCCATATCCGCGAAAAAGCGACGGAGAAGGTCTTTTCCGAGCTCGGACGGATCCGACTTGAGAAGGAAGCGCGCGCCGCCGAGGGCAGGCCGCTGCTGATCGCGGTCGCGGGCTGTGTCGCCCAGGCGGAGGGCGAGGAGATCGTGCGCCGCGCGCCCTTCGTGGATCTCGTGTTCGGTCCGCAGACCTACCACCGGCTTCCGGAACTGGTGCGCGAAGCCGAGCGCAAGGCTGGCGAGCGGCAAGCCGCTTCCGGCGGACGCGGCACCCGCGGTGCCGGCGTGGTGGACACCGACTTCCCGGTCGAGAGCAAGTTCGATTTCCTGCCGGAAGAGCGCCACGCGAGCAGCGCGGCGGCATTCCTGTCGATCCAGGAAGGGTGCGACAAGTTCTGCAGCTTCTGTGTCGTGCCCTATACCCGCGGCGCCGAATTCTCGCGTCCTGCCGAACAGGTGCTGGCGGAAGCGCGCCGGCTGGTCGCGTCCGGTACCTCGGAGCTCACCCTGCTCGGGCAGAACGTGAACGCCTATCACGGCGAAGCCGGCGGCGGGGAATGGGGCCTCGGGCGGCTGATCCGTGCGCTGGCGGAGATCGACGGGCTGGAGCGGATCCGCTACACGACCTCGCATCCGAACGATGTCGACGAGGAGCTGATCGCCGCGCATCGCGACGTGCCGCAGCTGATGCCCTATCTGCATCTCCCGGTGCAGTCCGGTTCGGACCGCATTTTGCGAGCCATGAACCGCAAGCACGACGCGGCGGCCTACCGCCGTGTCGTCGAGCGGCTGCGCGAGGCGCGTCCGGACCTCGCCCTCTCTTCCGACTTCATCGTCGGGCATCCGGGGGAAAGCGACGCGGATTTCGCCGAGACGCTCAAACTTGTCACGGATATCGGCTACGCTCAGGCCTATTCGTTCAAATACAGCCCCCGGCCCGGCACTCCGGCCGCGGGCACGGACATGCAGGTCGACGAGGCGGTGAAATCGGACAGACTGGAAACATTGCAGCAGCTTCTGAACGCGCAGCAGCTTGCCTACAACGCCGCGTCCGCCGGTACGGTGCAGCCGGTGCTGGTCGAGCGTACCGGCCACAAGGACGGTCAGCTGATCGGGCGCGGCCCCTATATGCAGTCGGTGCATTTCACAGGCTCGGAGCGGCTCGTCGGCACTATCGTCGATGTCCGCATCGATGCCGGCCATGCCAACTCCCTGTCCGGAACCGTGGTCACCAGCGAATGGGGCGGCGTTCCCGGGTTCTCGCCGCGCAACCCCGATCATGAAAGGGCTATTGCTTGAGCATCACGAACGAGGCCACCGAAAGCGTCCGGCTTGAGTTTGCCGATCACGATCTCCTGCCGGCGCTGCTCGGCGAGCATGACCGGAACCTCGCGCGGATCGAGCAGAAACTCCCCGTTTCCCTCTCCTGCTTCGGAAACACTGTCACGGTGGAGGGCGATAAGGATGCGGTGACCACGGCGCAATCGGCGCTGACCTCGCTCTACAGACGCCTCGAAGGCGACCGGGATGCCGGCAAGAAGCTGAAGAGCCTCGACGTCGGGACGGTGGACGCCGCGGTCAAATGGGCCCAGAGCGACGATGACGTCGCCAACGGGTCCAACGGCTTCAATGACCGTTCCGCTTTCGTGCCGACATGGAAGCGGGCAATCCAGCCGCGTTCCCCGAACCAGCACCGCTATATCCAGGCGCTGTCGCGCGACGAGCTCGTGCTCGGGCTCGGCCCGGCCGGTACCGGCAAGACCTATCTCGCCGTCGCGATGGCGGTCTCGATGCTGATGGAGCGCAAGGTCGAACGCCTGATCCTTTCCCGCCCGGCGGTCGAGGCCGGCGAGCGGCTCGGTTTCCTGCCGGGAGACATGAAGGACAAGGTCGATCCCTATCTCAGGCCGCTCTATGACGCGCTCTATGACATGATGCCGGGCGACCAGGTCGAACGCCGGCTGACGGCGGGCGAGATCGAGGTGGCGCCGCTTGCCTTCATGCGCGGACGGACGCTGGCCAATTCCTACATCATCCTCGACGAGGCGCAGAACACGACGCCGACGCAGATGAAGATGTTCTTGACCCGTCTCGGCGAGAACTCCCGAATGGCGATCACCGGCGATCCGTCGCAGATCGACCTGCCGTTCGGCGCCAAGTCCGGCCTGGTCGATGCCATGGGCGTGCTCGATCGCATTCCCGGCGTCAGTGTGGTCGAGTTTTCCGCCCGGGACGTTGTGCGTCACCCGCTGGTGACGAAGATCGTCCATGCTTACAATGATCGTGAATCGGCCCGTCTCGACGACGGGAAGAAATAAGGACAAAAGAGGAGTATCCGCGCGTGCCCGACGAATCGGAGCCAGGAAGTAGTCGCTTCAGCGCTTTGGCTGAACAGGATCCGCCGGAAGACCCGGACCAACCCGACAGAAATCTGGATATCGCCGTCGCCGTGCCGAACCCGGCCTGGACGGAAGCATTGCCCGATGCGGAGCGCATCTGCATCGCCAGCGCCGTCGCCGCGCTCGGCAGTCCGTCACGTCCGACCGAACTCAGCATTGTTTTGTCCTCGGACGACGAAGTCCGTGCGCTCAATCGCGATTACCGGAAAAAGGACAGCCCGACCAATGTGTTGTCATTTCCGTCCGGACTTGCATCCGGAGTCGGCGATGCCGATATGCTCGGGGACGTAATCCTCGCCTTCGAAACGGTTTCCATGGAAGCGGCCCGGGACGGAAAATCGCTGGACTCCCATTTGCGCCATCTCGTTGTGCATGGTGTGCTGCATCTGCTCGGGTTCGATCACGAGACCGAGGCGGAGGCGGTCGAGATGGAGCGCCGCGAGGTCGAGATCCTCGCCGGGTTCGGCATCGCGGATCCTTACGACGCGGTCGCGGAGCCGGTGCGATGAGTTCCGACACCGAAAAGGCGACGCCCGATGCAGAACTGCCGGTTTCTCCGGCGGAGCACAGCGATACGCAAGAACGCCGCGATGCCTCATGGCAACCGCTCAAGCAGATCGTAAAGGCCTTCAGGCTGAAGCGAAACGGAAGCTCGTCCGTCCGCGACGCTCTGGAGGAGCTGATCGACGAGGACAGCAAGGGCGAGCCCGGCGAAGGTCTCGCGATCGATCCGCACGAACGGGCGCTGATCCGGAACATCCTCGGGCTGCGGGACATCACCGCGCGGGATGTGATGGTCCCGCGCGCGGATATTACCGGGGTCGAGATCAGCACCTCGCTCGACAAGCTGGTCGACGACATGGTGAAGGACGCGCACAGCCGCGTTCCGGTCTATCGCGAGACCCTCGATGATGTCGTCGGCATGGTCCACATGAAGGACGTGCTGGCGCATATCCATGCCGGCAAGGACGTCCCGCTCAGCTCGCTGCTGCGCGAGGTGCTCTTCGTGTCGCCGTCGATCCGGGCGATGGATCTGCTGCAGGAAATGCGGCTGACCCGGCGCCATCTCGCCCTCGTCGTGGACGAGTTCGGCGGGGTCGACGGACTGATCACGATCGAGGACCTGGTCGAGGAGATCGTCGGCGATATCGTCGACGAGCACGATGTGGACGAAGGTCCGAAGATCTCCATGGTCGGGCCCGACACCGCGATCGCCGACGCCCGGGCCGAGATCGAGGAGTTCGAGGAATTGTTCGGCGAGGTCCTGGACGAGGAGGAGCGCGAGGAGATCGACACGGTCGGCGGCCTCGTCTTCTCTCTCGCCGGACGGGTCGCCGCGCGCGGCGAACTCCTGACCCACCCTGCCGGCATCGAATTCGAGGTGCTGGAGGGGGATTCCCGCCGGATCAAGCGGATCCGTATCCGCCGGGTGGAGCCGGACGCGCTCCTGCCGGAGGCCGGTTCGTGAGCTCCCGGGCGGCCGTTGCCCGTTTGGGCACGGGCGCCCGTACCACCGTTCTGCGGCTCGTGCGCCTGACGGGAGCGTTAAATATTGCTCTGATGGTGGCGTCGGGCGCAGTGGCGGCGCTCGCGCTGCCGCCCCTCGGCATCGTTCCCGCGCTGTTCGCATTCTCCCTGCTTATGCTGTCGCTGGAGCACCGGCGGAGCGCGGCCGGGGCCTTCTGGTGCGGATGGGCTTTCGCCTTTGGTCATCACGTCGCCGGGCTCTATTGGATTTCGAACGCCTTGCTGGTCGACGGTGAGCGGTTCGCCTGGGCGGTGCCGTTCGCCGCCGTCGGGTTGCCGGCCGTACTCGCGCTCTATGGCGGGCTTGCCGCGCTGCTCTATCACCGGCTCCGGCCGCGCGGCTGGCTGCGGGCGCCGGTTTTCGCCGGTGCCTGGACGCTCGCCGAGATGCTGCGCGGGTCGATCGCGACCGGCTTTCCCTGGAATCTGCCGGCCTCCGCCTGGTCCTTTTCCGATGTCTTGATGCAGCCGCTGGCGCTGTTCGGCGCCTATGGCTACGGCTTCTTCGTCATGCTCTTCGCACTCTCTCCGCTGTTGTTGCTGCGGAACGGCGCCGGGCGACTTGAGCGCGGCATCGGTGTCTGCTCGCTTCTGCTGCCGCTGCTTTTTCTCGGTTATGGCCAGTTCCGCCTGGATGCGGCCACGCCGCTCGATCCGGCTGCGCCGACGGTGCGCGTGGTGCAGGGAAACATTCCCCAGCGGGACAAGTGGAATCGCGAGCTGATCCGAGGGCATGTCGCAAAATATGCGATGCTGACGCGGTTGCGCGAAGCCGATGCCGTCCCGGCCGGGTTCGGTGCATTGCCGCCTGCGCGTCTGGTGGTCTGGCCGGAAACGGCAATCCCCTATGCCCTCAATCGCGAGCCGGAGTTCGCGGCCTATCTCGGCTCCCTGCTGCCGGCCGGCGATGCCGTGCTGATGACCGGAGCGCCGCTGCGTGAGGCGGTACCCGGATTTCCCGACGCCACCCGGAACTACAATGCCGTCGTAGCGCTCGACCGCACCGGCCGGATCATCGCCCGGCACGATAAGTTTCATCTCGTTCCGTTTGGCGAATATGTGCCGTTCAGCGAATGGTTGCCGCTCGGACCGGTGGTGAAGACCGGCCAAGGTTTCACGCCGGGCACCGGTCCGGGCAGCTTTGAGGCGCCGGGTCTGCCGCCGATCGGCTCCCTGATCTGCTACGAGGTCATCTTTCCCGGCGCCGTCACGGCGCCTGCCGGACCCCGTCCCGGGCTTCTGGTAAACGTAACCAACGATGCCTGGTTCGGTTTCAGTTCAGGGCCTTACCAGCATCTCGCGGCCGCGCGGATGCGTGCCGTGGAAGAGGGAATCCCGATTATCCGTGCTGCGAATACGGGAATTTCCGCTGTCATCGATGCATACGGACGTATTCTGGCATCGCTTCCTCTTGAGCGGGCGGGCGCGATCGACAGTCCGCTACCCCCTGCTTTGCCAAGTAAAACGCTCTATGCGCGCGTCGGAGACAGCGTGGCAATAGTGCTGGCACTTCTGCCACTAATAGCGGCATTTCTCCGCAGGGCCAGCTAGCGCTCTTTTTTCTTTTTTTTGTTAAGGCTTTCCTGTTGACTGCATACGTTTGTATGGGTAACTGGTTTCAGCGCAATTTTAGATTAATGGTTCTGAACATGGAGCAGCCGTCGAGAAAGCGTCGTCCCGGTGGCCGGATGGCCAGCCTGGGGAAACCGAATCCGGTCGACGTTCATGTCGGATCGCGCGTCCGCATGCGCCGTACGCTTCTCGGCATCAGCCAGGAGAAGCTCGGTCAGGCGCTCGGACTGACGTTTCAGCAGGTGCAGAAGTATGAACGCGGCGCAAACCGGATTGGCGCGAGCCGGTTGTACGATCTGAGCCGGGTGCTCGAGGTTCCGGTCAATTACTTCTTCGAAGAGATGGCACAGGAAGTCCGCGAGCAGTCGCCCGGACGCCTGTTCGAAAAAGAGCAGGAACCAGAGGCCTACCAGCTTCCCGACGACCCGATGAACCGTCGCGAAACCCTTGAACTCGTTCGTGCCTATTACCGGATCGCGGACCCGGAAGCCCGGCGCCGGCTGTTCGATCTGATGCGTTCGATCGCGAACACTTTCGACGGCGAGGAGTCCGAATAGGAACCGCGTCGGTTTCTGCTTGACCGGGATTCGCAAAAGCGGCAGGTAATCCTACCTCTCGGTGCCTTCGACAGATTCACCGAATAGAGATTCATGTACGGCGCTTCCGACCGAGGCAGGCGTTCACGGGTACGCTTTATGCCGGCATGGGTGCAACTCATTTCCTAGGAGAGCCCCCGTTGACTCAATCCGACTACGAATTCACCAGCGAATCCGTTTCCGAAGGACATCCGGACAAGGTCTGTGACCGGATCTCCGATACGGTCGTTGACATGTTTCTTGCGGCGGATCCGCTGAGCCGCGTGGCCTGCGAAACCCTGGCGACGACCGACAAGGTCATCCTGGCCGGCGAAGTGCGCGGACCGGCATCCGTCACCAAGGATGCGATCGTCGAGGCGACGCGCGAGGCTATCCGCGACATCGGCTACGAGCAGGAAGGCTTCAGCTGGAAGACGGCCGATATCGATGTGCTGCTGCACGAGCAGTCGACCGATATCGCGATGGGTGTCGATGCCGCGGGCAACAAGGACGAAGGCGCCGGCGATCAGGGCATCATGTTCGGCTATGCCTGTCGCGAGACCGAAGCGCTCATGCCGGCACCGATCCACTATTCGCACCAGATCCTGAAATCCATGGCCGAGTCACGGAAGGCCGGAGCCGAGAAGGGCTTCGGTCCGGATTCCAAGAGCCAGGTGACGCTGAAATACGTTGGCGGAAAGCCGGTCGGCGCGACTTCCGTCGTGGTTTCCACCCAGCATGACGAGGATCTCGAGCAGGACGAGATCCGGGAGATGGTGCGCAAGCACGTGCTGAAGGTTCTCCCCGAGGGCTGGATGTGCCCGGAAGACCATTTCTATGTGAACCCGACGGGGCGCTTCGTGATCGGCGGCCCGGTCGGCGATGCCGGCCTGACCGGACGCAAGATCATCGTCGACACCTATGGCGGTGCCGCGCCGCATGGCGGCGGCGCCTTCTCCGGCAAGGACCCGACCAAGGTCGACCGCTCGGCCGCTTATGCCGCGCGCTGGGTCGCCAAGAACGTCGTGGCCGCTGGCCTCGCCGACAAATGCACCATCCAGGTGTCCTACGCCATCGGTGTCTCCCATCCGCTCTCGATCTATTTCGAGACCTACGGCACGGGCAAGGTGGACGAGGCCAAGCTCTCGTCCGTCATCCGTGATGTGGTCGATCTCTCGCCGCGCGGCATTCGCGAGCGTCTCGCCCTGAGCAACCCGATCTACCGGCCGACCTCGGCCTACGGTCACTTCGGACGCGAGGATGGCGGCAAAGGGTTCTTTACCTGGGAGAAGCTCGACCTCGTGGACGATCTGAAAAGCGCTTTCGCTTAAGGACCTGACGAGAAACGGGACTGAACCGTGCCCACGGGCAAGGAAGATCCGAAAGACATTGTACAGCGCGACCGCGTCTTCTATGGCAGAAGGCGCGGTCGGCGCTTGCGTGCGGGTATGGAGACGCTGCTCGAAACGCGGCTGCCGGAGCTTCGCGTGGAGCTGCCGGACACACCCGGCGCCAGGCTGGATCCACGGAGACTGTTTCCGCCGGATACGGAAGAGATCTGGCTCGAGATCGGCTTCGGCGGCGGCGAGCATCTGGCCGCCCAGGCGGAAATGAACCCACGGGTCGGCTTCATCGGCTCCGAGCCTTTCATGAACGGCGTCGCCAGCCTGATCCGCCATTGCGAGGATCGCGGTCTCGGCAATGTGCGGATCTATCCGGACGACGTGCGCGACCTGCTCGCCGTACTGCCGGATGGCTGCCTCGACCGGATCGCCGTACTCTTCGCCGACCCTTGGCCGAAGAAGCGGCACCATGCACGCCGCATCATCCAGCACGAGACCATTGCCGAATTTCACCGCCTGCTGAAGCCGGGTGGCGAGCTCCGGCTGGCAACCGACGATATGGGCTATCTGCGCTGGATGCTGGCGCGGGCGACGGCGAATGAGGGATTTCGCTGGCTTGCGCGCGGACCGCAGGATTGGCGGGTCCGGCCGGACGACTGGCCCGAGACGCGCTACGAGGCCAAGGCCCGGGCGCAGGGCCGGCGGCCGGCCTTCATGCGTTTCGAGCGTCTCGATACCACCGGTTGACCGAATTTTCTTGAAGCATTCGCGCACTGGGTTATATTCGGGTTTCCATTACATGACCCAATCGGTAACGCTGATAGGGTGGGCCAACGGCCCACTTTTTTTTTGCGCTTCCGGAGGGTCGATTATCCCGGTTTCGGCCGGGTCGGACTGTTAGAGGATCCGGGTGACGCAACAGCTTAACGAGCGCATTGCCGCGATGATCGGGCCATCGGTCGAGTCGATGGGATACGATCTTGTGCGGGTGAGCTTCACCGGCGGCCGGAAGGCCGTCCTGCAGATTATGGCGGAGCGCACCGACCGTACCCAGATGACGGTCGACGATTGCGCCGATATCAGCCGGGCGATCTCCCTGATCCTCGATGTCGAGGACCCGATCTCCGGGGAATACAATCTCGAGGTCAGTTCGCCCGGGATCGACCGCCCGCTGGTGCGGCCGGAGGATTACGACCGTTTCAGCGGTTTCGAGGCGAAGATCGAACTCGAGGTGCCGGTGGACGGACGCAAGCGGTTCCGGGGCGAAGTCCTCGGGGCCGCGGAAGACGGAACCGTCGCGATCGAACAGGACGGGGAGAAGCTGAGCTTTCCCTTTGCTGCGATCCGCACGGCGAAACTGGTATTGACCGATGCTCTGATCGACGCTGCCGAGCGCGGCGAGATCTGAGGCGGTCCGGGGTAAACGGAACAAACGGCAAGAAGACGCGACCCATGGAAACGGCAACCCAACCCAAGCTTGAACTGATTCAAGTCGCCGATGTCGTAGCGCGCGAGAAAGGTATCGAGCGCGACGAGGTCCTGGAGGCGATGGAGCAGGCGATCCAGAAAGCCGGCCGCTCCAAATACGGCCACGATCGTGACATCCGGGCCAATATCGACCGCGCCAGCGGCGCTATCGAACTCGTCCGCGTGACCGAGGTGGTCGACGAGGTTGAGGACGAGATGACCCAGATCTCGGTCGCCGCCGCGCAGAAGCGGGACCCGAACCTGAAGGCGGGCGACCTGATCGTCGATCCGCTGCCGCCGATCGATTTCGGCCGCATCGCCGCGCAGACCGCCAAGCAGGTGATCGTGCAGAAGGTGCGCGAGGCAGAGCGGGCCCGCCAGTACGAAGAGTTCAAGGACCGCGTCGGCGAGATCGTCAACGGCATCGTCAAGCGGGTCGAGTTCGGCAACGTCACCATCGATCTCGGCCGGGCCGAGGCGGTGCTGCGCCGCGATGAGCTGCTGCCGCGCGAAAGCTTCCGCAACGGCGACCGCGTGCGCGCCTACATCTACGACGTCCGCGAGGAACAGCGGGGCCCGCAGATCTTCCTCTCGCGCACCCATCCGCAGTTCATGGCCAACCTGTTCAAGCAGGAAGTGCCGGAAATCTACGACGGCATCATCGAGATCAAGTCGGTCGCCCGCGATCCGGGCAGCCGCGCAAAGATCGCGGTGATTTCCTACGACGGCAGCATCGATCCGGTCGGCGCCTGCGTCGGCATGCGCGGCTCGCGCGTGCAGGCCGTGGTCGGCGAGCTGCAGGGCGAGAAGATCGACATCATTCCCTGGTCCGAGGACCCGGCGACCTTCGTGGTCAACGGTCTCGCTCCGGCGGAGGTCAGCAAGGTGGTCCTGGACGAGGAGCAGCGCCGTATCGAAGTGGTGGTGCCGGACGACCAGCTCAGCCTCGCCATCGGCCGCCGCGGCCAGAACGTGCGCCTCGCCTCCATCCTCACCGGCTGGGATATCGACATCCTGACCGAGGCCGAGGAGTCCGAGCGCCGTCAGGAAGAGTTCAAGACCCGGTCGAAGACCTTCATCGACTCCCTCGATATCGACGATGTCATTGCGCATCTGCTTGTCGCGGAAGGCTTCACCTCGGTCGACGAGATCGCCTATTCGCCGCTCGAGGATCTGATGAGCATCGAAGGTTTCGATGCGGATATCGCCGAGGAGCTGCAGAACCGGGCGCTGGCCTTTGCCGAGGCCGAACGCAACCGTCTCCAGGACCGCAGCACCGAACTCGGCGTGGCGGAAGACCTGCTGAATTTCGAGGGCCTGAGCCTCGCCAATATCGTCCAGCTCGCCGAACAGGGCGTGAAGACTCTGGACGATCTGGCGGATCTCGCCGGCGACGAGCTGATCGAGATGCTGCCGGAGGCGGGCCTCGATCAGAACACGGCGAACGAGGTCATCATGGCGGCCCGCGCGCACTGGTTCGAGGACGAGGAGTCCGAGGCCGGCGACGACGGTGCCGAAGCTGGGGAGGCTCATGACGAGACCCCGGCAACATGAGACCCTCGCGCTAGCCGATAGCGACCGTTCCGGCCGCGGCGACCGCAGGTGCATCGCCACCGGCGCGAGCGGCGGCCCGGAGGGCATGATCCGTTTTGTGATCGGCCCGGACGGTGACGTGGTCCCGGATCTTTCCGAAAAGCTGCCCGGCCGCGGCCTCTGGGTCACGGCGAGCCGGGATGCGCTTGCCGAGGCCAGCCGCAAGCGGGCCTTTTCCCGTGCCGCCAAGCAGAAGGTCACGGTGCGCGACGACCTCGTCGAGGCCGTCGAAGCCATGCTCGTTGCCTCGATCCAGTCGCTTATCGGGCTGGCCCGGCGGGCAGGAGCGGCCATCGCCGGTCATGCCAAGGTCGAGGACGCCGTGCGTCACCACAAGGCGGTTCTGCTGATCGAAGCGGCGGACGGCGCCGTGGATGCGCGGGAAAAGATGAAGCGGCTTGGCGATGGCCTTCCGGCCATGGCGCTGCTGACCCGCTCCGAGCTCGGAGCGGCCTTCGACCGTGAGCAGACGGTGCATGCGGCCATCCTGGCGGCAGGCGACCATTCGAAGGGTCTGACGGCCCGTTTGACACGAGAATTTGCACGACTTGCAGGATTCCGGGGCGATATTTCTCGACTCGGCTTGGAAAACAACGGCTAGGGGTGTATTGAGGCCCCTGCCCGGTATCATGGAAAAGACGCGCGACCTAGAATGACAACGAGCAACGAGACTGATCGCAAGAAACTGAGCCTGTCCGGACGGGGGAAACTTTCCCTCGGAAAGTCCGTCGACAAGGATCAGGTGAAGCAGAGCTTCTCCCATGGCCGGTCCAAGACTGTTCAGGTCGAACGGCGGCGCAAGCGCGTCGGCGGTCCCGGCGGTCCTGGCGGTGCCGGTGATTCCGGAGGCCTGAGCGCGGAGGAGCGGGAACGTCGTACCCGGGCGCTGAAGGAAGGCCTGAAGCAGCAGGAAGCCGCGCGCACCGAGGCGTCAGAGCTGACGACTGCCGCCGAGCAGGCGCAGCCGGCTACCGAAGCGGCGCCCGAACCCGCGCCGGACGCGGCGCCGGAGCCGGTTGATCGCCGTCAGGCCGAACTTGAGGAAATGCGCCGGATTGCCGACGCCGAAGGCAAGGAGCGCCAGGAGGAAGCAGCGCGCCTCGCCGAAGAGGCTGCCGCGCGCGAAGCCAAGGCCCAGGCCGAACGTGCCGCTACCCGTCCGACGGAACCGCGCAATCAGCCCGATCGTGGCCCGGCTGCGGCCGCGGCTCCGGCGATGCCGGAAGAAGACAGTGAAGGCCGGCGCAGCAAACGCCGCGGTGGCGGTGGCGGTGCCGGTGCGCCGGACCGCCGTGCGGCCCCGACTCCGAGCCGGCGTGGCGAGCAGCGCCGCCGGTCGGGCAAGCTGACGGTCTCCCAGGCACTCGACGATCGCGGCGGCGAACGCTCCCGCAGTCTGGCCTCCGTGCGCCGCGCCCGCGAGCGCGAGAAGCAGCGGATGCGCGAAGAGGGTGGCGAACAGGCCAAACAAGTCCGCGAAGTCGTCATTCCGGACGCGATCACCGTTCAGGAACTCGCCAACCGTATGGCGGAACGTGCGGGCGACGTGATCAAGACGCTCATGAAGATGGGCATGATGGCGACCATCACGCAGTCGATCGACAGCGATACCGCCGAGCTCGTGGTGGCCGAATTCGGCCACAAGGCGAAGCGCGTGTCGGAATCCGACGTCGAGCTGCAGCTCCAGGTCAAGGACGATGCTCCGGAAGACCTGAAGCCGCGTGCGCCGGTCGTGACCGTCATGGGTCACGTCGACCACGGCAAGACCTCGCTGCTGGACGCGCTCCGGCGCTCCGACGTGGCGGCGGGCGAAGCCGGCGGCATCACCCAGCATATCGGCGCCTACCAGGTGACCGTGCCTTCCGGCGCGAAGATCACCTTCCTCGATACGCCGGGCCACGAGGCCTTCACCGAAATGCGGGCGCGCGGCGCGAACGTCACCGATATCGTCGTCCTCGTCGTGGCGGCCGATGACGGCATCATGGCGCAGACCGTGGAAGCCATCCGGCATGCCAAGGCGGCCGGCTGTCCGATCATCGTCGCGGTCAACAAGTGCGACCTCCCGGACGCCGATCCGAACCGGGTACGCCAGGAGCTGCTCCAGCACGAGATCGTGGTCGAGGAGATGGGCGGCGACGTGCTTGCCGTCGATGTCTCGGCAAAGACCAAGCAGGGCCTCGACAAGCTGGAGGAGGCGATCCTCCTGCAGGCGGAACTGCTCGAGGTCAAAGCCAATCCGGACCGCCGTGCCGAAGGCGCCGTGGTCGAGGCGAAGATGGAAAAGGGCCGCGGCAGCGTCGCGACCGTGCTCATCATCAAGGGCACCCTCAATGTCGGCGACATCTTCGTGGCCGGCGCCGAGTGGGGCCGCGTCCGCGCACTGCTGGACGACCATGGCCAGCGCATCCAGAGCGCCGGCCCGAGCATGCCGGTCGAGGTTCTCGGGTTGCAGGGCACACCGGTTGCGGGTGACGAGTTCGGCGTGGTCGAGACCGAGGGTCAGGCCCGGGAGATCGCGGAGTACCGTCAGCGCGTACTGCGCGAGAAGTCGGCCGTGGCCGGCGCCCGCGGTTCCGTCGAGCAGATGCTGTCCGCTATCGCAGCGGGCCAGGCCGAAGAGTTGCCCGTGGTCATCAAGACCGACGTGCACGGCTCGCTGGAAGCGATCCGGTCGACCCTGGAGAAGATCTCCAACGACCAGGTCGCGGTACGCATCCTGCACGGTGCGGTCGGCGGCATCAGCGAGTCCGATGTGAGCCTTGCCAAGGCCTCCGGTGCGCTGATCATCGGCTTCAACGTCCGCGCGGTCCCGCAGGCGCGGGATCTGGCGGCGCAGGAAGGTCTCGAGATCCGCTATTACTCGATCATCTACGAGCTGATCGACGACATCAAAGCGGCGCTCACCGGCATGCTGTCCCCGGATCTTAAGGAAGAGTTCCTCGGCAATGCGGAAATCCGCGAAGTCTTCAACATCACCAAGGTCGGCAAGGTCGGCGGTTGCATGGTCACCGAAGGCATGCTCCGTCGTGCGGCCAAGGTCCGCCTGCTGCGCGACAACGTGGTGATCCACGAAGGCACGCTGAAGACGCTGAAGCGCTTCAAGGACGAGGTGAAGGAAGTCCGCGAGGGCTACGAATGCGGCGCCGCGTTCGAGAACTACAACGATATCCAGGTCGGCGATTTCATCGAGTGCTTCGAGGTGAAGGAAGTCGCGCGGAGCCTGGAATCGGTCCAGCAGGCCAGCACCTCGTCCTGACCGGCGGGGTTTGACTGTCACACTGACTGACGGGAGCTAGAAAGTGGTTGGATCGCACCCTGACAAGGCAGGGCGGCGTGGTCGCGCGCCGTCCCAGCGCCAGTTGCGCGTCGGCGAGGAAGTGCGTCATGTGCTCGCCGGCGTATTCCAGCGCGGCGAGTTGCACGACCCGGAGCTGGATGGAGTCTCGATCACGGTGAGCGAGGTCTCGGTCAGTCCGGACCTTCGCAACGCCACCGTCTTCGTCATGCCGCTCGGCGGCGCCCATGCGGACGACGTGCTCGCCGGCCTGAAAAGGGCGGCGCCGTTCCTGCGCACGATGCTGGCAAAGCAGATGACCCTGCGCACCGTTCCGCGGATGCGCTTCATCATCGACACGGCGTTCGAGACCGCCAGCCGGATCAACCAGATGTTCCAGGACCCGGTGGTGCGTGCCGATCTCGAAAAAGACGAAGACGGGGAAGAGGACGGCAATGGCGCGTAGGAAACGCGGCAATCCGGTCAATGGCTGGGTGATCCTCGACAAGCCGTTGGGCGTCACCTCGACCCAGGCGGTTTCCGCCGTCCGCCGTGTTTTCGACGCGCAGAAGGCGGGTCATGCCGGGACGCTCGATCCGCTGGCGACCGGGATCCTGCCGATCGCCCTCGGCGAGGCGACCAAGACCGTTCCCTATGTGATGGATGCGTCGAAGGAATATACCTTCGAGGTGACCTGGGGCGAGGAACGCTCGACCGACGATCTCGAGGGCGCGGTCACAGGAACCTCCGAGGCGCGCCCGGACGAGGCTGCGATCGAGGCCGCGTTGCCGGATTTCATCGGCACGATCACCCAGGTCCCGCCGAAATTCTCCGCCGTGAAGATCCAGGGCCAGCGGGCCTACGATCTTGCGCGCAACGAGGAGCCGGTCGAGCTCTCGCCGCGCGAGGTGCGGATCGATTTCTTCGATCTGGTCGAGATGCGCGGCGCCGACCGGGCGCTGTTCCGGGTCGGTTCCGGCAAGGGTGCCTACATGCGCAGCCTGGCGCGCGATATCGCCCGCGCAACGGGAACCCTCGGGCATATTTCGATGCTCCGGCGGCACCGGGTGGGCCCGTTCCTCGAAAAAGATGCGATTTCTCT
The DNA here is from genome assembly GCF_014904705.1 of Nisaea sediminum. NCBI lineage: Bacteria > Pseudomonadati > Pseudomonadota > Alphaproteobacteria > Rhodospirillales > Thalassobaculaceae > Nisaea > Nisaea sediminum. The sequence continues at coordinate 555,535 of NZ_JACZCQ010000006.1, read as the reverse complement.
GGATTCCTTGAAAGCTTTGGATCATAGTCCCGCCGCTTTCGAGCACCTATTGCCGGTGGAAACGGCGCTGGACGGCATCCCGGCGCTCACTCTGGCCGGTGCAGAGGCAAATAAGCTCAGATGCGGTCAGTCCGTCCCGGTCTTCCGGGCCATGGACCTTGACCGTTTCGGAGATCTCCGGGAAGGCGACCTGATGTACGCCGTTTCCGGGGGCAGTCCCGTGGCGATCGGACGGATCGACGGCGGCTGTATTTGTCCCATGCGCGTACTCAACCTTTGACCTAGGAGTATCCGATGTCGATTACGCAAGAGCGCAAGACCGAGCTCATCGGAAAGTTCGGCCGCGAAAAGGGCGACACCGGTTCGCCGGAAGTTCAGGTTGCGATCCTCACCGAGCGCATCGTGAACCTCACCGAACACCTGAAGACCCACAAGAAGGACTTTCACTCCCGCCGTGGGCTTCTGATCATGGTCGGCCAGCGCCGCCGCATGCTCGACTATCTGAAGTCGAAGAGCGTCGAGCGCTATCAGACCATCATCTCCGAACTGGGCCTGCGCCGCTAATCCGTGCCGCAGGACTAAGGAACAGGACCGCACCCGCCCCGCGATTGCCGTGGGGCGGTTTGCGTTTCTGCAGGGCTTCGATGGACAGCCGTTATCGGGCGCCGTGATTGGCATTTGACGCCCCCGGCGATCCATGCGATTGAAGGCCCGCTCAATAGAGGAAAAACCGAAGAACCGCACCGATATCGACACCGAGAAATATGAGCCGGGTGTCACCTCGTTCGAACTGTATTCGGTGACCGAGGGCCTCCCGGACCGTTCTCCCGCGCCAGACGAGGCGCTGCGTTTGAAGAACCGTCCCGGACAGCCCCATACCACACGAGACAGCATATTGACCGAGGCTCGGAACCGAGCGGTTCAGCTTTGAAGGAAAGCTGAATGTTTCAGATCTACAAAAAAGAAATCGACTGGGGCGGGCGCAAGCTGACGCTCGAAACCGGCAAGATCGCGCGCCAGGCCGACGGCGCCGTGATGGCGACGCTCGGTGAGACCACCGTGCTTTGCACCGCGGTCTACGCGCGCCAGCCGAAGCCGGGTGTCGACTTCTTCCCGCTGACCGTGAACTATCAGGAAAAGACCTTTGCCGCCGGCAAGATCCCTGGTGGTTTCTTCAAGCGCGAAGGCCGCCCGACCGAGAAGGAAGTGCTGACCTCGCGCCTCATCGACCGGCCGATCCGTCCGCTCTTCGTCAAGGGCTTCAAGAACGAGACGCAGGTCATCTGCACCGTTCTGTCGCATGACCTGGAGAACGATCCGGACGTCGTCGCCATGATCGGCGCCTCCGCCGCGCTGACCATTTCCGGCGTGCCGTTCCTCGGTCCGATCGCGGCCTGCCGCGTCGGCTACAAGGATGGTGAGTACATCCTTAACCCGCGCCAGAGCGACTTGCCGGACTCAGAGCTTGATCTGGTCCTCGCCGGCACCCAGGAAGGCGTGCTCATGGTCGAGTCCATGGCCTCCGAGCTGTCCGAAGAGGTGATGCTCGGCGCCGTGACCTTCGGCCACAAGGCGTTCCAGCCGGTGATCGACGCGATCATCGACCTCGCCGAAGCCTGCGCCAAGGAGCCGATGGATCTACCGGGCGAGAGCGAAGACGTCGCCCGCGTGCGCGATGCCCTGAAGGCGGCGATCGCCGCCGACATGACCGAGGCCTATGCCGAGCCGAACAAGACCCAGCGGCAGGTCAACGTTGCTGCGGTCCGCGAGAAGGGCATGGCCATTTTCGAGGATGACGCGGACAAAGACATCGCCAAGGGCCTGATGAAAGGCATCGAGGCCGACGTCGTCCGAGGCGCGATCCTGAAGACCGGCCAGCGGATCGACGGCCGCGACACCAAGACGGTGCGCCCGATCGTCTCCGAGGTCGGCATTCTGCCGCGTGCCCACGGCTCCGCGCTGTTCACCCGCGGCGAGACCCAGGCGCTGGCCGTCGCCACCCTCGGCACCGGCCAGGACGAGCAGATCATCGACGCGCTCGAAGGCGAATACCGCGAGCACTTCATGCTGCACTACAACTTCCCGCCCTACTCGGTCGGTGAAGCGGGCCGCATGGGCTCCCCGGGCCGGCGCGAAATCGGCCACGGCAAGCTCGCGTGGCGCGCCGTGCGGCCGTTGTTGCCGTCGAAGGAAGCTTTCCCCTACACCATCCGGGTCGTCTCCGAGGTCACCGAGTCCAACGGCTCCTCCTCGATGGCGACGGTCTGCGGCACCTCCCTGTCGCTGATGGATGCGGGCGTTCCGCTGAGCGCGCCGGTGGCCGGTATCGCCATGGGCCTGATCAAGGAAGGCGACGAGTTCGCGGTTCTCTCCGATATTCTCGGCGACGAGGATCATCTCGGCGACATGGACTTCAAGGTTGCCGGCACGGAGAAGGGTGTCACCTCCCTGCAGATGGACATCAAGATCACCTCGATCACCGAGGAGATCATGAAGATCGCGCTGGATCAGGCCCGGGACGGGCGCAAGCACATCCTCGGCGAAATGGCCAAGGCCCTGACGACCTCCCGCGAGGGCGTCTCCGAGAATGCGCCGCGTATCACCACCATCACGGTCCCGACCGACAAGATCCGCGAAATCATCGGCCCGGGCGGCAAGATGATCCGTGAGATCTGCGAGACCACCGGCGCCAAGATCGATATCGACGACGACGGTACGGTGAAGGTCGCGGCGGTCGACACCGCCTCCACCGAAGCGGCGCTCGAGCGGATCCGCTACATCGTCGCGGAGCCGGAGATCGGCGTGATCTACAACGGCAAGGTCGTGAAGACCGTCGATTTCGGCGCCTTCGTGAACTTCCTCGGCGCCAAGGACGGCCTCGTTCACATCAGCGAGCTGAAGAACGAGCGCGTCGGCAAGACCACCGACGTGGTCAATGTCGGCGACCAGGTGAAGGTCAAGGTCATCGGCTTCGACGACCGAGGCAAGGTCAAGCTGTCGATGAAGGTCGTCGACCAGGAGACCGGCGAAGACCTCTCCGAGAAGCCGGCCGAGGAATAAACACCATGGGCCTGCGGCTATCCCGTGTGATCGGACATCGCGGGGTGGCCGCTACGGCGCCCGAGAATACATTGACCGGCTTCCGCCTGGCGGCGGAGGCCGGTTTTTCATGGGTGGAGTTCGACGTCATGCTGAGCGCGGACGAGGTTCCGATGCTGCATCATGACGAGAAGCTGGGCCGCACCAACGACGGCCGCGGCCGGTTCTGCGCGCAGGACGCGGAGGCCCTCGGGCGCCTCGATGCGGGTGCCTGGTTCGCGCCGGACTTCGCCGGCGAGCGGATCCCGAGTTTCGCCGACGCGATCGCCTGCTGCCGTGCTCTCGGCCTTGCGATGAATGTCGAGATCAAGCCGGCCAAGGGCCACGCCATCCGGACCGCGGAAGTGGTCTCGGAGACGCTGAACGCGCTCTGCCCGGATCTGACGGACCGGATCGTGGTCTCGAGCTTCGAGCGGGAATGCCTGGAAGTGGCCAAAGAAAAAGCCCCGGATTTTCATCGGGGCTATCTCTGTGAGCGTCTGGCAGACGGGTGGCGGCAAGCCGCCGAAGATCTTGGATGCGTTTCGGTCCATCCGAACCATCGCCCGCTCACCGAGGCGGCTGTCGCCGCGATCCGGGATGCGGGCTTCAGAACCCTGACTTATACCGTGAACGATCCGCTGCGCGCCGCGACCTTGATCGCGTGGGGCGTGGACGCGGTCATCACCGACGAACCTTCCCTGGTGGCTGCGCTCGCCTGAGCCGCACGGCCGGCGTTCATCCGCGCCAGATCACGCCAGTATCCCAGCATGAAAACCCGCATCGCGGACGGAACCGAGCTGTCGCCACGGGTCCGGTCGATTTCGTTGATCAGCGCCTTGACGTCATAGCCGAGCCGCTTCGACACCATGTCGAACATGTCCCACTCCTCGGGATGCAGGCAGATGCTCGTCCGCCGGTTCTCCAGACGGAAGTGACGGCGCACCATGCGGCTCGCGTCGTTATCCCCGTCTTCCACCGTCTTCAGGGCCGAATTGAATATGTCTTTACCCTGTCCCGACGGTTTGAAGCTGTCTGCCATGAGGTGTCTCCAGTAAGTAGGGCATTCATGAGTGTCACTATTCCCAGAAAAATGGGAAAGCGCAAGCGTAAATTGTTTAGGCTACGCGTCTAGCGTGCTGATTTTGCATACCTATGTACACAAAATGAATCTAACATATTGTTTTTATGGGATAAAAATTATTCAGTCTGTTTCGTGTGATTTTCAGCCCTGGCAAAAAATTCCCAAAAAAATGGAAATTGCATTCCCAGAAAAATGGGAATAGACTTTCAGTATGGGTCGGTACAAGAAAGCGATATCTCAACTCGAAGCGGAGCTGCGGCACCGCTGCCACCGCTATTACCTCGAGTCGGGAATACGGAAGTACAAGTTCGCCTCGGCGGCAGGGATTTCCGATACTCTTCTGAAAGATATCGACAGCCCGGAATTCGAGGCGTCGCTGAAGACCCTTCAGCGGCTCGACGAGGTCATCCCGGAGGATTGGGAGCCTGCGAGCGACGACGCGAACGAGAAGCTGATCGTCCCCGCAAAGAACGATCCGGTCATCGGATACAAGATCTGGGAAAGCGACCTCAGCCGCAGCCGGAAGATCTATGTGCGCGATGAGATGCTGCACGGGCTCGACCCGGACCAGGTGGAGCGTTGCGCGGCCTATATAAATAAAGTGCGCGAACCGGACGGCCGGCTGCTCGAGACGAAATTCAAGATCGCCGTGCTACGGGCGCTGGCGCCGCAATGCGCGATCCATATCTTCAATGTCGGTGAGGACGATCCGAACGCCTTCTTCATCGAGCACTGGGATAACGGCACCGGTATGTGGAAAGGTGCCGACATTACGGGGATGAAGTTCGCCGAGCTCGATGACGAGGCCCTGCGGGGCTGTCAGCTTGAGGATTATCTCGTCTGCCGCGAAACCCAGTGGCCGAACCTTGCCATCGTGCACCGCAATTACGCGCATGGAGAGGAGCGGCGGTTCCTGCGCCTGCTGTTCCCGTTCGAGTCCAAGGACGGATTGCCGAAGATCCTCAGCATCACCCGCCCGCAGACGAACGGCCTGGCCGTCGACCTGCTGCAGAAAAAGCTTCCGGGATACGAGCCGGGCGGCGGCGAAGGCGTCGTCGACCTCAGAACCCGCCGTCCCTGATACAGCCCTCTATTCTTCCTCGCGATCCGGCTTGGGAATGGCGACGGTGTGGAAACCGCCGTCGACATAATGAATCTCGCCGGTGACCCCGGTCGAAAGATCGCTCAGCAGATAAAGCCCGGCCTGCCCGACTTCGTTGAGGGACGCATTGCGCTTCAGCGGCGCATTCTTCTCGGCGAAGCGGAAGGTGTGGCGCGCATCGGCGATCGCCGAGCCGGCAAGCGTCTTCATCGGGCCCGCCGAAATCGCGTTGACGCGGATCCCGTGCTCGCCCAGATCGGCGGCGAGATAGCGCACGCTGGCCTCGAGCGCGGCTTTCGCGACTCCCATGACATTGTAGTTCGGCGTCGTCCGGTTGGCGCCGAGATAGGACAGCGTCAGCATGCTCCCGCCATCCTTCATCAGCGGCCAGGCGCGGCGCGCGATGTTGGTGAAGGAAAAGCAGGAGATATCCAGCGTGTTGAGAAAATTCTCGCGGCTGGTATCGGCATAACGCCCCTTCAGCTCGCCCTTGTCCGAATAGGCGATGGCGTGCAGCACGAAATCGAGACCGCCCCAAGCGGTGCCGATCTCGTCGAAGGCACGGTCGAGCGCGTCGTCATCGCCGACGTCGCACATCACCGCGAGCGTGGAGCCGACGCTCCCCGCCAGCGGTTCGACACGCTTCTTCAGGCTCTCGTTCTGATAGGTGAAGGCGAGTTCCGCCCCCTGGCCCGCGACCGCGGAGGCAATGCCCCAGGCAATCGAGCGATCGTTGGCGACGCCCATGACGAGGCCGCGCTTGCCGGCCATCAATCCCTGGAACGGCACGTTCTCGGCCTCGCGCTGATCGGCAAGGTCGTCAATCAGGTCGGTCATCCCGCTCGCCCCTCCGCTCAGGCGTCGTACTTCTGAAATGCTAGCACGGCATTTGTTCCGCCGAACCCGAAACTGTTGGAAAGCGCGAGGCGAATCCCGGCATTGTCACGGCGTTCGCGCAGGATCGGCATGTCTGTCGCTTCGGGATCGACCTCGTCGATATTGGCCGAGGCGGCCATGAAGTCGTCCTTCATCATCAGCAGCGTGTAGATCGCCTCGTGCACGCCCGTCGCGCCCTGGGAGTGACCGGTGAGGGACTTGGTCGAGCTGATCGCGGGAATCGCGTTCCGCTTTCCGAAGACCTCGCGGATCGCTTCCAGCTCCTTTGTATCGCCGACCGGAGTGCTCGTGCCGTGCGTATTGATGTAATCGACTGGCTGGTCGATGCCCTTGAGGGCCATCTGCATGCAGCGCACCGCGCCCTCGCCGGACGGAGCCACCATGTCGACCCCGTCGGAGGTCGCGCCGTAGCCGACGATCTCGCCGTAGATCTTTGCGCCGCGGGCCTTGGCGCGTTCCAGTTCCTCGAGGATCAGAACCCCGCCGCCGCCGGAAATGACGAAACCGTCGCGGTTCGCATCATAGGCGCGCGAGGCCTTTTCCGGCGTGTCGTTGTACTTGGAGGACAGTGCGCCCATGGCGTCGAACAGTACGGACAGGGTCCAGTGCAGCTCCTCGCCGCCGCCGGCCAGCATGATGTCCTGCTTGCCCATCTGGATCAGCTCGTAGGCATTGCCGATGCAGTGCGAGCTGGTCGAACAGGCGGACGAGATCGAGTAGCTGAGGCCCTTGACCTGGAAGGCGGTCGAGAGCGTCGCGGAATTGGTGCTGCACATCACCCGCGGCACCATGTAGGGGCCGACACGCTTCGGACCCTTCTCACGGGCGATGTCGAACGCGTTCATCATGTTCGAGGTGGAGGGGCCGCCGGAGCCCATGACCATGCCGGTCATCGGGTTGCTGACCTCGTTCGGCTCGAGCCCCGCATCGGCGATCGCCTGTTCCAGCGCGATATAGTTATAGGCCGCGCCCGGGCCCATGAAGCGCATCTGCTTGCGGTCGATATGCTCTGCCGGATCCAGCTTGATCGACCCGTGCACGTGGCTGCGGAAGCCGAGATCGGCATAGTCCGGGGCGAATTCGATGCCTGACTTTCCGGCCTTGAGGGACGCGGTCACTTCCTCGGCATTGTTGCCGATACTGGAAACGATCCCGAGGCCGGTAACGACGACGCGACGCATGTCAGCTGGCTCCCTCGGCGGCGGTGTTCTGGAACAGACCGACCCGGATGTCTTTGGCTTCGAAAACTGTGGCTCCGTCGCAATCGACGCGGCCGTCGGCGATGCCCATATAGAGCTTGCGCATGATCACGCGTTTCAGGTCCAGAGTATAGGTCAGCAGTTTGGCGGTTGGCAGGACCTGGCCGGTGAATTTCACCTCGCCGACCGAAATCGCGCGCCCGGAACCCGGTCCGCCCATCCAGCCGAGGGTAAAGCCGAGCAGCTGCCAGAGCGCATCCATGCCGAGGCAGCCGGGCATCACCGGATCGCCCTCGAAATGGCATTTGAAGAACCAGAGGTCCGGCTTGATGTCGAATTCGGCCGTGACCTCGCCCTTGCCATAGGCGCCGCCCTCGGTCGAAAGCTTGGTAATGCGGTCGAACATCAGCATCGGCGGCATCGGAAGCTGTGCATTTCCGGGGCCGAACAACTTTCCTTTCGCGCAGGCGATCAGGTCGTCGTAATCGAAGCTGCTCTTTTCCTTGAAGTCCAACAATGCTGTTCCTTCCCGCAGACCGGCTTTCACTGCGCTGCCGGTTTCATTCGGCTCCATGATAGACCGCAACCCGGCGACCGCGCTATCTCCCACATTTCATGCACCGCGTACCGCAGATAAGGTACCCAACGCAAGCGATCACATGTTGCGCCTTATAGGATCTCTTGACATATGGGGCTTATTGACGCTCTGTCTAAGGTTTGAAATGCCTAGGCAAAGTCGAGCCCGAGAGACCTAAAGGGAAACCGGGAATGAGCGGTGCGGAAGTGAATATCGATAGCGAAAACCTGTCCGGGCGTCTGACCCGTGCAGGCTTGCGTCCGACACGTCAGCGTCTTGCGCTCGCGGATCTTCTCTTCGCGACCGGCGACAGGCATGTGACGGCCGAACAGCTGCACAAGGAAGCTGCGGAGTCCGGTATCACGGTCTCGCTTGCCACCGTCTACAACACACTGCATCAGTTCACCGAATCCGGACTCCTGCGCGAGGTCGTGGTCGAGTCCGGCCGGTCCTATTTCGACACGAACATCACCGACCATCACCATTTCTTCATCGAGGACGAACTCTGCCTGACGGATATTCCGGGCGAGAAGATCGGCTTCGTGAACATCCCGGACGCGCCGGAAGGCACGGAGATCGAACGGGTCGATCTCATCATCCGTCTGAAATCCAAGGATCAGTAAGCCGGGGGCGAAGCCCTAGCGCAGGGATTCGTCGACGCGGACGCCCCAGATCGCCGAGCGGTGCACCCAGCCGCTGAGGCCGGATACCTCGATCTCGCACCATTCCCGCACGCAGCTGTCGAGCCAGGCGACGACCCCAGCCTCCATATGCGCGACCGCGGGCGAGCTGTCCGTCGCCTCGCGTCTCAGGGTCTGCTTGCGCCCGATGACGAGGACCGAACGGCGGCCGGAGAGCATGCTCTGGTGGACCCAGCCCTCGGTACCCTCGAAATCCCGGATCTTCCGCCAGTTCTCGAATTCCGAGACGATCTCCACCGGCATGTTCTCGCGTACGAAGACCCAGTCGACCGGATAGCGCACGCCGGGCCCGGTCCGGACATTGACCTCGTCGGCCCGCAGCGTGACATAGCGCGGGATCGGCAGGCCGGTTACGCTGCCGACGGTTTCGGCCCGCGCCGGCGTATGGACCGTCACAAGGAGCGAGGTCGGCACGATCAGCAGAACGGCGAGCAGCGAAAACAGTCTGAACAGCATGGATCCGATCCTGAATTTCCGGTCAGCATACCACTAGAGATGGGGGCTGATAAGGGGGACGACCGCTATATAGCGGGGAGGCCGGGCGCTTTGTGGACAATTCGCCGGACCCCTGATATTTCCCGGTTTATCGCGCCGTTCCTGGGGAGGGACATAGCCCATGACCACCAGCAAGCCGCTTGTCATCGTGACGAGGAAACTGCCGGACCCGGTGGAAACCCGGATGATGGAGCTGTTCAATACGCGGCTCAACATGAGTGACGAGCCTTTCACCCGGGAACAGCTGCAGGCGGCGATGGCCGAGGCGGACGTCCTGGTGCCGACGGTGACGGACAAGCTGGATGCGGCGCTGATCGATGGCGCCGGGCCGAAACTCAAGCTCATCGCCTCCTTCGGGACCGGCGTCGATCACATCGACGTGCCCGCGGCGAAGAAGAAGGGGATCATCGTCACCAATACGCCGGGTGTCCTGACCGAGGACACGGCGGACATGACGATGGCGCTGATCCTCGCGGTCTCGCGCCGGCTGGTGGAGGGCGAGAAGCTGGTGCGCTCGGGGAAATGGGAAGGCTGGGGTCCGACAATCATGCTCGGGCACCGCATCCACGGAAAGCGGCTCGGCATCATCGGCATGGGACGGATCGGCCAGGCGGTGGCCAAGCGGGCCCGGGGCTTCGGTCTCTCGATCCACTATCACAACAGGCGCCGGCTGCATCCGGAGATCGAGCAGGAGCTCGAGGCGACCTATTGGGAGAATCTCGACCAGATGCTGTCCCGGATGGACATCATCTCGGTCAATTGTCCGCGCACGCCGGCGACCTTCCACCTACTGAACCAGCGCCGGCTCGCGCTGCTGCAGCCGCATGCCATCATGGTGAATACCTCGCGTGGCGAGGTGGTGGACGAGAATGCGCTTGTCCAGGCCCTGGCGAACAGGGACTTCGCCGGTGCCGGGCTGGATGTCTTCGAGCACGAGCCGGAAGTCGATCCGCGGCTCCTGAAGCAGCAGAACGTGGTGCTGCTGCCCCATATGGGCTCGGCCACGATCGAGGGCCGGATCGACATGGGCGAGAAGGTGATCGTGAACGTGAAGACCTTCGTCGACGGGCACCGTCCGCCGGACCGGGTCCTCGAACTGGATTTCTAGAAAGCCTACTGGCCGAAGAAAGCGCTGGCGTGGTCGGAGCCGAACATCGTGCCGATCAGCAGGATGGTCAGGACCAGCGCGACGGTGAAGAACGGCATCGACCAGGAGCCGGTGGCCTGGAGATCGGCCTTGCTCGGCACCACGCCGTTCTCGGTCCTGTTGCTCGTCTTGCGATCCTTCGCCATTTCCCCTTGCTCCCGGGACGGCCTCCATTCCATCCATAAATGGAATCGGTCGGCTGCATCCCTCTGCGATTGCTTACGTAACGGATATGGTCATGGAGTGAGTCATTCCAAACCATTACCGAGTCCCGCTGTGGCAAACTACACAGGTCAAACCGGGCGGAAATGGGGCGGTGTCTAGGCGATTTCGCGGATCGTGGGGTCGGTGCCGCAGAGCGTGCAGCCGGGATCGCGGGCGGCCTTCATCTTGCGGAAGGTCGGGCCGAGCGCGTCATAGATCAGAAGATGGCCGGAGAGCGAGCTGCCGAGGCCGAGCAGTTCCTTGATCGCTTCGGTCGCCTGCAGGGTGCCGATGACCCCTGCAACGGCGCCGAGAATGCCGGCCTCCTCGCAGCGCGGGATCATGCCGGGTGGCGGCTCGCTCGGAAAGAGGCAGCGGTAGCAGGGCTCGCCCTCATGTCCCTTGACGCCGCCCCGGAAGGTCGCGAGCTGGCCCTCGAAACGCAGCAGCGAGCCGGAAACGAGCGGCTTGCCGGCGAAATAGGCAGCATCGTTGGCGAGATAGCGGGTGGCGAAATTGTCGCTGCCGTCGGCGATCAGGTCGTAGTCCCGGAACAGGCGTGAGGCGTTGGCGGCGGTCAGCCGTTCGGCATGGGTCTCGACCCGGATGCCCGGATTGATCCGGGCGACCGATGCCGCCGCGGACTCGACCTTCGAGACCCCGACCGCATCGGAGGCATGGGCAATCTGGCGCTGCAGATTGCTGAGATCTACCACGTCGTCATCGACGATTCCAAGCGTGCCGACGCCCGCCGCGGCGAGATAAAGCAGGAGCGGCGAGCCGAGCCCGCCGGCGCCGATCACCAGAACTTTCGAGGAGAGCAACTTCTCCTGCCCCTCGTCGCCCACCTCATCCAGGATCAGGTGGCGGGCATAGCGGTGAAACTGCTCGTCGCTCAGCTCCATGCCGGCTTATTCCCCGAGACCCTCGAAGAGGGCCGTCGAAAGGTAGCGCTCGGCGAAGCTCGGAATGATTGTGATGATGCGCTTGCCCGCCATCTCCGGCCGCTTGCCGATCTCCATCGCGGCCCAGAGCGCGGCGCCGGAGGAGATCCCGCCCGGCAGACCCTCGATACGGGCCGCCTTGCGGCTGGTCTCGATCGCCGCCTCGTTGCTCACCTTGACGATCTCGTCATAGATCCCGGTATTCAGGATGCTCGGCACGAAGCCGGCGCCGATGCCCTGGATCTTGTGCGGAGCCGGGTCGCCGCCGGACAGGACCGGGCTGGCCTCGGGCTCGACCGCGACGACATGGAGCTTCGGGTTGCGCTGCTTCAGCACGCCGCCGGCGCCGGTGATGGTGCCGCCGGTGCCGATGCCGGAAACGAAGACATCGATGTTGCCACCCGTGTCCTTCCAGATCTCCTCGGCCGTGGTGCGGACATGCACGTCCGGGTTGGCCGGATTGTCGAACTGCTGCGGCATAAAGGCGCCCGGGGTCGCGGCGAGCAGTTCCTCTGCCTTGGCGATGGCGCCCTTCATGCCCTTCGGAGCTTCGGTGAGCACGATCTCGGCGCCGAGGAAGGCGAGCATCTTGCGCCGTTCGATCGACATGGATTCCGGCATTGTCAGGACCAGCTTGTAGCCGCGTGCGGCGGCGACGAAGGCGAGCCCGATGCCGGTATTGCCGCTGGTCGGCTCGATGATCGTGGCGCCGGGCTTGAGGGCACCGGACTTCTCCGCCGCGTCGATCATGGCGAGACCGATCCGGTCCTTCACCGAGGCGAGCGGATTGAAGAATTCCAGCTTGCCGATGATGTCCGCCTTCACGCCCTCCGCGGCCGCGAGTTTGGAGACGCGGACCAGCGGCGTCGCGCCGACCGTGTCGAGGATGCTGTCATAGATCCTGCCGCGGAATTCAGGTGAGTTCATCTCTTCCTCCCATGCCGAAGAATGTCTCCCGTTCAAGCTGGGTTCGCCAGCCGCGGGATTAAAGTAGTGCCGCAGAACGGGTGTCTGCGCGATCCGGCGCCAGCCTCACCCGGTCCCGGTCGAACCGAAACCGCCGCTCCCGCGCTCGGTCTCGTCCAGTGCCGTCACCTCGTTCCAGCGCGCCTGGATCACCGGCGCCACCACCATCTGCGCGATGCGCATGCCGCGCGTCACGGTGAAGGGCTCGGCGCCGTGATTGATCAGGATGACGCCGATCTCGCCGCGATAGTCCGCGTCGATGGTGCCGGGCGTGTTCAGCTGGGTGATCCCGTTGCGCAGCGAGAGACCGGAGCGCGGCCGTACCTGGCCCTCGTAGCCCGGCGGCAGCGCGATGGCGAGTCCGGTCGGAATGAGCTTCCGTTCGCCCGGGGCTAGCACAACGTCCTCGGCGATGGCGGCGAGCAGATCCATGCCGGCGCTGTCGGCCGTCTGGTAGGCGGGCAGCGGCAGGTCCGCGCCATGCGGCAGGCGCTGGACCCTCACGTCGACGGTGGCGCTGGTCATGCGCTGAAATGCTCCACGATGCGGGCGGCGAGTTTCTCCGCCACTTCTTTCTTGGTCAGCCGCGGCCAGTCCTCGCTGCCCGCGCCGGTGATGAGATGGATGGTGTTGGCATCGCCGCCGAAGGTCCCGGTTGCCGGGCTGACATCGTTGGCGAGGATCCAGTCGCAGCCCTTGCGGGCGCGTTTCTCGGTCGCGTGCTGGATGACCTTTTCCGTTTCGGCAGCGAAACCAACCACGAGAGCGGGCCGCTTCCCGTCCAGGCCGGAGATCGTCTTCAGGATGTCCGGGTTCTCGGTCATGGCGAGCGACGGCACCTTGCCGCTGCCGTCCTTCTTCAGCTTCTGCGCGGCCTCGGAGGCGACACGCCAGTCCGCGACGGCGGCGGCGAAGATTGCGATATCCGCCGGCAGGGCTTTCTCGACCCCGGCCAGCATTTCGCGCGCCGTCTCGATATGCGTCACCGTCACGCCCTCTGGGTCCGGTTCCCGCGTCGGGCCGGTGACCAGCGTGACCTCGGCGCCCGCCGCCGCGAGCGCCGCCGCGATGGCATGGCCCTGCTTGCCGGAGGAGCGGTTGGCGATATAGCGCACCGGGTCGATCGGCTCGTGCGTCGGCCCGCTGGTCACAACCGCGCGCTTGCCGGCGAGCGGCCGCGCTGCGGGGTCGAGCCGAGCCATGACGGCCGCGGCGATCGCCTCCGGCTCCGCCATGCGGCCCGGTCCGTATTCGCCGCAGGCCATGTCGCCCTCGTCCGGTCCGATGAAACCGATGCCTCGTTCTTTCAGAACCTTCATGTTCTCCTGCGTCGCCGCGTGGGTCCACATGCGCACATTCATCGCCGGTGCAGCGAGGACGTCGGTGTCGGTGGCGAGCAGCAGGGTGGAGGCGAGGTCGTTCGCGAGCCCCGCGCGCATCTTCGCCAGCAGGTCCGCGGTCGCGGGCGCGACGACGATCAGGTCGGCCGAGCGGGAGAGCTGGATATGCCCCATCTCCGCCTCGTCGGTGAGGGAGAAGAGCGCGCTATAGACCTTGTCCTCGGTCAGCGCCGAGAGGCTGAGCGGGGTCACGAACTCGGCGCCCGCTTTCGTCAGCACGGCGCGCACCGCGACCCCGCGCTTGCGCAGCAGCCGGACGAGCTCAAGCGACTTGTAGGCGGCAATGCCGCCGCCGACGATCAGCAGGACCCTTTTGCCGGAGGCCATGGGGCCATCCTCTCGATGTCTCAGACGGTGCGGACTGTAGGGCCGAGGCGGCGGAGAGGCAAGATCGTGGCGCCTTATCCCGCCTTCCTGAGCCGCGCCTCCTCGATCCGTTGCCGCGCGATCCGGTCGGCGACCTCGCCCGGGGGCAGGTCCTGGCGGGCGGCCTCGGTGAAGACGGCGTCCAGGGTCTGCATCAGGCGGTCGAGCTTGGCGCGAACCCATTCGGGGTCGTAGTTGCCGGAGATCTCGGCCGCGACATTGATGATGCCGCCGCCGTTGATGACGTAGTCCGGGGCATAGAGGATGCCGCGCTCTTTCAGCAGATCCCCGCTTTCCGGGACGTCGAACTGGTTGTTGGCGGCGCCGGCGACGACGGGGACCTTCAGCCGCGGGATGGTGTCCGCATTGAGGATCGCGCCGCCGGCGCAGGGGGCGAAGACGTCCGCGTCGACATCGTAGATCGCGTCAGTGTCGACGACGTCTGCGCCGAACTCGGCAACGGCGGATTTCAGTGCCGTCTCGTTCACATCCGCGATGACCAGACTGGCGCCCGCTCCGTGCAGCAGCCGGGCGAGGCCGTAGCCGACATGGCCGATGCCCTGGATGGCGACGGTGAGGCCCTTCACGCTCGGGCGCTGCAGCTTGTGCTTCACGGCGATTTTCAGGCCGCGGAAGACGCCCTCGGCAGTGACCGGCGAGGGATCGCCGCTTGCCGCCTTGCCTCTGGTCAATCCGGCGACATAGCGGGTGCGGCGGGCGACCTTTGCCATGTCCTCCGGGCCGATGCCCATATCCTCGGCGATCCAGTAGCTGCCGCCGAGCCGCTCGACGGCGTCGCCGAGGCTCTCGAGGAAGCGATCGGTCTTGTCTTTCGCCGGATCGCCGATCACCACCGCCTTGCCGCCGCCGAGCGGCAGTTCGGCCATGGCGTTCTTGTACGTCATGCCGCGCGAGAGCCGGAGCACGTCGGTTAGCGCGGCGTCGGTGCTGTCGTAGACCCGCATGCGGCAGCCGCCCGCGGCCGGGCCGAGAGCGGTGGAATGGATGGCGATGATGGCTTTCAGCCCGGTCTCCGGGCAATGGGCGTAGCTGACGGTCTCGTGGCCGTCGAAGCTGGCTGAGTCGAAGACGGTGGACATGATGTCTCTCCCGACAGGATCATTGCCGCCGGGCCGTCGAGCGCCGCATTTATCGTCGGCGCTCGGGCCGACGATCCGTTGTCTTAAATGTGGGGGATTCAGCCGAAAATTTCCGGTCGTATTTGGCCCGGAACCGGACCATCCGGTGCCGGGAACGCATGTTCCCGGTAACAAAGCTGCGTCGGAATGCCGCAGGGTGTCTCTAGCGCAGCTTCCGTCCCTCGCGGTAGCCGTAGCGGATCCAGTGCTGCTTCGGCGAAAAGCCGGACTCACGCACGTCCGGATTGGCGGCGAGATAGGCCTCCCTGTCGAAACCCTCGGCGAGCGCGACTGAATGTGCCGCGACCCGGCGGGCGACCCGTCTCACCGCTCTCTCGAAGAGGGTCCGTGCGGGCTTCCCGGCGGGGCCCTCGCTGGCCGGGACGGGCCGGCCGAGATACGTGCTCTGCTCGGTCTCGCCTGTCAGGATGTTGAAGGGCGCACGCACATATGTGCGGCCCTCGAAAACATCGCTGTAGGACGGCGTCCAGTACAGGCAGTCCTTGAAATAATAGTGGGTCACCTGGCTCCAGCGCGTGCGGTCGATATCGGCGTGGCGCGAGCCGCCATGCAGGAGATGGGCGGACCAGATCAGCGCCTGTCCCTTCTTCGCCTTGAAGGTGACCGGCTGGTAACTGTTGCCGCGGACGAGGTCCTGCCAGGCGAAGGCGAGTTTTTCGTGCAGCTTGTGCTGATCGGCGCCGGCAGCCCGCATGCCGATCCGGTCGTTGGTCAGCAACGGCGCGCGGTGGCTGCCGGGCGCATATTGCAGCGCGCCGTTGCCCTCGTCAGTCGGCTCGAAGGCGAGCCAGACGCCGCACATGAAGCCATCGGGAACGCTTGAGAAGAAGGCGGCGTCCGAATGCAGCGTCTGCTGGGTGCCGACCGGGAAGTTCAGGGTCTGGAACGGAAAGGCCTCGCGTCCGAAGACCGCGCTCAGGATCTCCAGAATCCGCTCGTTGCAGGCGATCTTCCGGACAGCCTCGACCTCCTGCCAGATGTCCTGGAGGCGAAGCCCGTCGGAGACCGGCCAGAGCTTCTCGCGCCAATGGTGGAAATCGAAACGGGGCGTGAGTGCGGCGTGGATCTCCTCCATCAGCCCGTCGATGCCGGGATCGGGGAAATCGACCACGGCATAACCGTCGCGGTGCAGGGCCTCGGCAACCCTCTGGATCTCGGGATCCGCATCCTTCAGCAGTTCGTGGCGCTGGGGATGGTCGAAGGTCGGAATGCCGGGAAGATTCGTCTCTTTCGGCGTGGCCATTGCGGCGGCCTCTCGATTGGGTGTGTCTGGACAGGGCGTGAATTTCTCCGCCGACCCTACAAAACTTGTGCCCTGTTTATCCACCCCGGCATGTTCGTTTTTCGACGGAAACCGGAAAATATCGAAATTTCTTCAATCGAAGAGCAGCGCCGGCACGGCGATGAAGAGTACGAGCCAGACCGGCCAGAACGAACGCGGCCGGCTTGCCGCCCGGTCCGGGATCGTGCGCGCGGAAAATCTACAATGTCGCCAGCGCGATCCTACTCACTTGACGAGCACGCGGTCTCGCCTTTCAGCCAGCCTCGCAAGACCGGCAAGTCGGTCTCCAGATCTTCCCGGCCGGTATGGACAAGGTAATAGGTCTCGCCCGTCAGATCCGGGCCGAATGGCCGGATCAGGGCGCCGCGTGCCAATTCCTCCGCGACAAGCACCGGGCTGAGCAACGCGACGCCCTGTCCGGCCAGAGTCGCCAGGATGAGATGATTGTCGTCGGTGAAGACCGTCGCCGCGTCGGTTGTCGGGGCCGGCAGACCTGCCATTTCGTGCCAGCGCGTCCAGCTTGGGGTCCGGGCGTCTTCCAGGCGCCACTCGCTGCGGAGCAGGGGCGCATTCTGAAGATCGCTGTAACTCCGGATGGCAAGGGCGGGGCTGCATATTGGCGCAAAGCGCTCCTCGAAGATCGGTTCCGCGACAAGGCCGGGGAAAGGTGCGCTTCCGTACCTGATGGCGAGATCCGCCTCACCACCATGCAGATCTACCGGATCGTCGGACGCATGCAGTCTAAGGGTAAAACCCGGTTCCGCGGCTTTCAGACCCGCCAATCTCGGGATCAGCCATCGCGCCGTGAAGCCGGTTGTCGCCGACAGTGTGAGGACCCGGTCGCGGGCCGGCGTGCGGATGCGGTCTACGGCCATCGCCATGGAGGCGAATGCGTCCCGCACGATCGGGAAGAGATCCCGCCCCTCGGGCGTCAGCTCGACCTTCCGCGGGGTTCGCCGGAACAGCTTTTTTCCGAGGCTCTCTTCGAGCTGCCGCACTTGATGGCTGATCGCGGTCGGCGTGACCGCCAACTCTCCGGCTGCATGCTTGAAGCTCAGATGTCTTGCGGCGGCCTCGAAGGCTCTCAATGCGGTGATGGGCGGTAAACGCGACATGAATGAATCTCATTCATCTTAATGATGAAAAATCCGAGTTTGTAAACGGCTCATCATAACAACAAATTCATCTGTGTAGCGATCCTTGACAGTGTCCCTCGACAAGGATCGCCCGTCCTTTCAAGCATCACGGGAATGAAATAATGAGATCCATACTTCGTATCGACAGCAGCGCGCGCTCCGGCCTCTCCGGAGATAGCCGGTTCGGGTCGCATAGCAGACGGCTGACGGAACGCTTCGTGGCTCAATGGCGTGGCCATTGTCCGCATGATCGCATTGTCAGTCGTGATGTCGGCGCCTCGTCGCCGAAACCCGTGAGCGGCAATTGGATTCATGCGGCCTTTACCCCGGCGAACGCCCGGGAGGCGTGGATGGAAGAGGCGCTGGCCGAAAGCGACGAACTGGTCGATGAACTCCTGGCCGCCGATATCATTGTCGCCGGGGTTCCGATGTACAATTTCGGGATGCCGGCCCAGTTCAAGGCCTACATCGACAATATTGTCCGCGTGGGCCGGACCTTCGGGTTTGATCGCGCGCGCGGCGATGTGCCGTACTGGCCGCTCGTGCCTGCGGGCAAGACCCTCGTCATCCTCTCCGCCCGGGGTGACTACGATTACGGTCCGGGCCGGCGGCTGGCGCATATGAACCATGTCGAGCCGGGGGTCGAGACTCCGTTCGCCTATATCGGCATCACCGATGTGCACCGGATCGCGATCGAGTATGACGAGTTCGCGGACCAGCGGCTGCAAGCTTCGATCGCAACTGCCGAGGCGGCCGTGGACAGACTGGTGCGGAAAATGGCCCGATCAGATGCCGCCGCAACCGCCGCCTGATCCGTGCCGGAGTCAGTCGAACAGCAATGCCAGCACGGCGATGAAGAGCGCCAGCCAGACCGGCCAGAAGGAACGCCGGCGGCGGGCGTTCTCCTCGGCGAAGCGGGCAACTGTTTCGGGATGCAGCTTCACGCCGCCCTCGGTGATGGAGCCGAGTACCCGGTCCGTCGTCTCGATGATCTGCGGCAAACGTTCCGCGAGCGCAACGGCATGGCTGGCCGCCTCGCGGACCCGCGCCTGGGGACCGCGATGCTCGCGCATCCAGTCCTCGATCATCGGCCGGGGCAGTTCCCACATATTGACGTCGGGATTGAGCGTCCTGCCGACGCCTTCGGCGACGACCATGGTCTTCTGCAGCAGCAGGAGCTGGGGTTGGGTCTCCATCTCGAACTGCTCGGTGATGCGGAAGAGCTGCGCCAGCAGGCGCGCGACCGAGATTTCGTTCAGCGGACGGCCGAGCAGCGGCTCGCCGATCGAGCGGCAGGCCTGGGTGAAGGCCTCGACACTCTTGTGCGCGGGGACGTAACCGGCGCGGAAATGCACCTCCGCCACCTTGCGGTAATCGCCGGTGAGGAAACCGGTCAGCATGTCGGCGAGATAGTAGCGGGTCTTCTGGTCGAGCCGTCCCATGATCCCGAAATCGACCGGCACCACGCGGCCCTCGGCATCGACGAAGGCGTTGCCGGGATGCATGTCGGCATGGAAGAAGCCGTCGCGGAAGACCTGGTTGAAGAAGGCGGTGGCGGCGCGGCGGAGGATCTCCGTCGGCTCCTGGCCCTGCTCGATCAGGGTCTCGAGGTCGTCGATCCGCGTGCCGTGCACCCGCTCGACCGTCATCACCCGGGCCGTGGTCCGGCTCCAGTCGACCTTCGGCACCCGGAAGCCCGGATCGTCCTCGAAATTCTGCGCCAGCTCGGAGGCGGCGGCGGCCTCCATGCGCAGATCCATCTCCATCTCCACGGTCTCGCGGAACAGCTCGATCACCTCGACCGGCTTCAGACGCCGGATCCAGGGCCAATGGGTCTCCAGCAGCTCGGCGATCCAGAGGAAGAGGTCGAGGTCCCGGGCGAAACGCTTCTCGATGTCCGGGCGCAGGATCTTGACCGCGACTTCCTCGCCCTCGGTCGTCACCGCGAAATGCACCTGGGCGATCGAGGCGGCGGCGACGGGCTTTTCCTCGAAGGAGGCGAAGACCTCCGCGATCGGCCGCTCGAGCTCTTGTTCGAGAGTTCGCTTGGCGATCTCTGTCGAAAAAGGCTTGAGGCGGTCCTGCAGGCGCGAGAGATCGTGCGCCTGCTCCTCGCCGATCAGGTCGGAGCGGGTCGCGAGCGACTGGCCGAACTTGATGAAACTCGGGCCGAGCGCGCTCAGCGCCGCGGCCAACCGCTCGCCGGGGCGCAGCCGGTCATAGCGCCGGTCGCGGAACAGCAGGACGAAGCGCGCGGCAAGCGCAAGGGCCGGCGCCTGCGGAATATGGGCGAGCGGCGCAAGGGCGCCGTGCCTGGCAAGGATCCAGGCCGAACCGCAAAGGCGGAGAAGGTTGCGCAGGGCACGCCACATGACGGGTCAGAGCTTCCAGGCGGAATGGATCGCCGCGATCCCGCCCGAGAGGTTGCGGTAGCGGATACGCCCGAGACCGGCCGCCCCGATGCGCTCGACGAAGCTCTCCTGGTCCGGGAACTTGCGGATGCTCTCGGCGAGATACTGGTAGGCCTCGCGGTCGTCGGCGACGCGGGCGCCGATTTCCGGCAACACCTTGAAGGAGTAGAAATCGTAGACCGGGTCGAGCGCCGGAATGGCGAGCCGGCTGAACTCGAGACAGAGGAAGCGGCCGCCGGGCTTAAGGACCCGCTTCGCCTCGCGCAGCGCCGCGTCGATATCTGTCACGTTCCGAAGCCCGAAGGCGATGGTGTAGAGGTCGACGGAACTGTTCTCGACCGGCAGCATCTCGGCATTGCCGACGATCCAGGTGAGGCCGTCGATGCCCCTTTCCGCCGCGCGCTCGCGGCCGACGGTCAGCATGGCCTCGTTGATGTCGCAGACCGTCACCGGGCCGCCGCCACGCGCCCGGTAGCGGAAGGCGATGTCTCCGGTCCCGCCGGCGACGTCGAGCAGTGCGAGGTCCGGCCGGGGCGCGATCCAGTCCATCAGCGCGTCCTTCCAGAGCCGGTGGATGCCGAGGCTCATCAGGTCGTTCATCAGGTCGTAGCGCCCGGCGACGGAATCGAACACCTGGCGCACCATTCCAGCCTTCTCGCCGACCGGCACGTCCCTGAAGCCGAAATGGGTGGTGGCGCTCTCTGTCATAGAGATGTTCCCGCTATTGCGACCGGCATCCTCGCCGTGTCCCTCCGTGATCTAGCCCAGAGTGACGCGCAATCCAACACTAGAAGCGTGCACGCTTGTCGCACGCCGCGCGCTCGCCTAGAGAGAAGGCGAGCGTCCAGGACGAGGAGCCGCCCGTGCCCGAACTGCCCGAAGTCGAAACCGTGATGCGCGGCCTGCAGCCTTTCATGGAAGGCCGGCGCTTGGCGCGCGTCGAGCAACGGCGGCCGGATCTGCGCTGGCCGCTGCCCGTGGATTTCGTCGCCCGTCTCGAGGGACGGCGCGTCGACCACATGACGCGGCGGGCGAAATACATCCTCGTCCATATGGAAGACGGCACGGTGCTGCTCTGGCATCTCGGGATGTCGGGAAAGGTCAATATCGACACGGTCCGCCCGGCGGAATTGG
This sequence comes from Nisaea sediminum, assembly GCF_014904705.1. Lineage (NCBI taxonomy): Bacteria > Pseudomonadati > Pseudomonadota > Alphaproteobacteria > Rhodospirillales > Thalassobaculaceae > Nisaea > Nisaea sediminum. The sequence goes on along the minus strand of NZ_JACZCQ010000006.1, from coordinate 534,252 downwards.
AGAAGCACGATCACATCGTCTTCACCATGGAGGACGGCACGGTGATCCGCTTCAACGATCACCGCCGCTTCGGCGCCATGGACCTGATCCCGGAAGCCGGGCTCGCCGGACACAAGCTGATCGCGGCGCTCGGCCCGGAGCCGCTCTCCAACGCCTTCAACGGCCCGGCCCTCGCCGCCGCCCTCAAGGGCAAGCGGACCCCGATCAAGGCGGCGCTGCTGGACCAGAAGGTGGTCGCCGGGCTCGGCAACATCTACGTCTCGGAAGCGCTTTTCCGGTCCGGCATATCGCCGCTCCGCCAGGCGGCGAACGTGCAGGGCCAGCGGGCCGAGCGGCTCGCCGCGGCGATCCGCGAGGTGCTGGAGGCGGCGATCCTCGCCGGCGGCTCCACCCTGCGCGACCACCAGCGTCCGGACGGGGAGCTCGGCTATTTCCAGCATTCCTTCCAGGTCTACGATCGCGAGGGCGTCGCCTGTCCGATCGAGGCCGGTCACGGTCCGGTCCGCCGCATCGTGCAGTCCGGGCGCTCGACTTTCTATTGTCCCCGCTGCCAGCGCTGAGGTAGAAGCAGCCGTCATGTCTATTCGGCGACAGATGAGGCGCGGGTCTTTGATCCCGGCCCTCCGTTCTCTTGCAAGCGTGCTGACTCTGGTCCTGCTCCTGGCTTTCGCCCGGACGGGAACGGCGGCGGACGGTTTTGTCGAAGGCTTTGCCGACCTGCCGCTGATGCCGGGTCTGGAACAGATCCCGGATGCCTCGCTTGCCTTCGATGCGGCCAGCGGCCGGATCGTTGTCGCTTTTGCCCGCGGACCCGTCTCCGCGGATCAGATCCGGTCCTTCTACGCGGAAACCCTCGGCCAGCTCGGCTGGAGCGGTGCGGGGGAGGACAGCTTCCAGCGCGAGGGGGAGAGACTCACGCTGGATTTCACACCGGACGGCGGAGAAATGCTGGTCCGGTTTTCCTTATTGCCAAGGTGACCGGAGCGGTCCGCCAAGGGCCGGACGGTATACGGATGAATGGGAGCGATCCGATGGCGTATGAATGTATTGAAATCGAGAAGCGCGGGCCGGTCGGCCTGATCACGCTGAACCGGCCGAAGGCGCTGAATGCGCTGTCGAGCGTGCTGATGGCGGAGCTGGGCAAGGCGCTCGCCGCCTTCGAGGCGGATGACGAGATCGGCTGCATGGTCCTGACCGGCAGCGAGAAGGCCTTTGCCGCCGGCGCCGACATCAAGGAAATGCAGAGCAAGAGCTTTGCCGACGTGTTCAGCGAGGATTTCATCACCAGCGGCTGGGAAGACCTGACCCGCTGCCGCAAGCCGGTGATCGCGGCGGTCGCGGGCTATGCGCTCGGCGGGGGCTGCGAGGTCGCGATGATGTGCGACTTCATCCTTGCCGCCGACACCGCCAAGTTCGGCCAGCCGGAAATCACCATCGGGACCATTCCGGGTTCCGGCGGTACCCAGCGCCTGACCCGTTTCGTCGGCAAGTCGAAGGCGATGGAAATGTGCCTGACCGGCCGCATGATGGATGCCGAGGAAGCCGAGCGCGCGGGCCTTGTCAGCCGCATCGTTCCGGCAGCCGAGCTGCTGGACGAGGCGATCAAGACGGCGGAGCGGATCGCGGCCATGTCGCGCCCCTCCGTGCTGATGGCGAAGGAGGCCGTGAACCGGGCCTACGAGAGCACTCTCGCCGAGGGCATCAAGTTCGAACGGCGGCTGTTCCACGCCACGTTCGCCACCGAAGACCAGAAGGAAGGCATGTCGGCATTCGCGGAAAAACGGCAGCCCAATTTCAAACACCGCTGATTCCTGAAATCAGTCGGATTTACGCGGTTGACGCGACGGGGGCACTCGTCTATAAGCCGCGCTCTTGATTTTCCGCGCATCGAGCTGGGATTAGAAGCAAATGGCGCAACATCAGTCTGCCAAGAAACGTATTCGCCGGAACGAACGGCGCCGGGTCGTCAATCATGCCCGGATCAGCCGGATCCGCACCTTCGTGAAGAAGGTCGAGACGGCGATTGCCGGCGGGGACAAGGAAGCGGCCCAGGCCGCCTTCAAGTCCGCGCAGCCCGAAATGCAGCGTGGCGTGACCAAGGGCGTTCTGCACAAGAACACCGTGGCCCGCAAGCTGTCGCGGCTGTCCGCACGCATCAAGGCGATTTCCGCTTAAGTTCTGTCGCGCCGACAGGACTGGATTGAAGAGCCGCGGCCCTTGCCGCGGCTTTTTCATATTTGCCGTCCGTGTTTGCCTGGGAACGGCTTTCCGTGACCGCTCGATGACAGTTTCGTTGGGGTTTGGTGACCGGAATCCGGTCCGGCAGCCTGGCCGGGTGCCCCGATGCGGCGCGTTTAGTTATAAAATCTCATTAAAAACAGTATGTTAATAACTTCCTTCCGGAGGATGAAATCGGAACGCGATGTCATCTTTGAAGGACGGAATTCAAGGCTTTGATTCAAAGCGGAGATTGATTCTGTCAAGGAAAAGATCCGCGCCCGGAACGAAAAAAAATCGTCATTTTGGACAGAGTCTAGGTTGCGCACAGGGGGGCTCTTGGGTAGTTTGGCTGCCTGTTGCCGCGCTGGGGTGCAAACAAAATGAATAGTAAATTTCAAAACTTCAGTTCCGGTGCTCGCTATATGTTGTGGTTCGGACAGGCTTTCACCACGAGCGCCAAGTAAGAACTTCAGCATTTCGAAGTTTTATTTCGCACAACCCGAAGAGTTCAGGGCGTCGCCGGGAGCGATTTCCGCTGGGGAAAGTGCGTCCGGGGTTAAGACGGTCTGACTGGCCGGTCATTATTGGGTGGGGCAACTAGATGACCGAAGCTTCGTTGGAAGAGGGGACAAGAAGAGGTTTGAATGTGTTGGGTGAATTCGGACCGGGGCGGCATGTTGGCGGGAGCGGGCAAATGACCGCGGACGTGGCCGGTGATCAGGAACTATGCTGGGCGCGGGTGCGCGGTCGGTTGCGGACCGAACTGGGCGATGCGGTTTTCCGGAACTGGCTGAAGCCTCTCAGCTTCGAGGGCATCGACGAGGGCACCGCGATCATGCGGGCGCCGAGCCCCTTCGTGCGCGACCGGGTGCGGTCGCAATATTCCGATCGTCTGCGCGCGATCTGGTCTGTCGAACATCCCGGCGTGAAATCGATCGCAATCTTTGCCGCGGGCCGGGCCAAGGCCGAACCGGTGTCCGAGGCGTCCGAGACCGAAGGCCTTGCTGCCGATGCCGCGGAGATCGGAGCGCCGATGCCGGCACCGGCGGTGAGGGGTGCCTACGAGCCCGAGGCGCGGCCCGATTTCGAGGCGCCGCTCGATCCGCGATTCACCTTCGACAATTTTGTCGTCGGCAAGCCGAACGAACTGGCCTTCGCCGCGGCCCGCCGGGTTGCGGAAAGCGAGGCGGTTCCGTTCAATCCGCTGTTCCTCTACGGCGGGGTCGGTCTCGGCAAGACGCATCTGATGCATGCCATCGCCTGGCATGTCCGGCAGAAGGATCCGCGCCGGCGGGTGATCTATCTCTCCGCCGAGAAGTTCATGTACCAGTTCATCCGGGCGCTGCGTTTCCGTGATACGGTCGCCTTCAAGGAACAGTTCCGCTCGGTCGACCTGCTGATGATCGACGATGTGCAGTTCATCAGCGGCAAGGATTCCACCCAGGAAGAGTTCTTCCATACTTTCAACGCGCTGGTGGACCAGAACCGCCAGGTGGTGATTTCCGCCGACAAATCGCCGACCGACCTCGAAGGCATGGAGGAGCGGCTGCGCTCCCGCCTCGGCTGGGGTCTGGTGGCCGATATCCATCCGACGAACTACGAGCTGCGCCTCGGTATCATGCAGTCGAAGGCCGAACGGCTCGGCGTCGAGATGCCGGAGAAGGTGCTGGAATTCCTCTCGCACAAGATCTCCTCGAACGTCCGCGAGCTCGAGGGGGCGCTGAACCGGATCGTCGCGCATTCGACGCTGGTCGGTCGCGATATCTCGCTGGAGATGACCCAGGAGGTCCTGGCGGATCTGCTTCGGGCCAATGACCGCCGGGTCACCGTCGAGGAAATCCAGCGTCAGGTCGCGAACCATTTCCAGATCCGGCTCTCGGAGATGCACTCGGCCCGCCGCTCGCGTGCGATCGCGCGGCCGCGCCAGGTGGCGATGTATCTCTCCAAGCAGCTCACCTCGCAGTCGCTGCCCGATATCGGGCGGAAATTTGGCGGCCGCGACCACACCACGGTGTTGCACGCGGTGAAGAAGGTCGAGGAGCTTCGGGGCCTGGACAAGCAGTTCAACGACGATGTCGACCTGCTCCGCCGGATGCTGGAATCCTGACCCCCGGAGGCCGCTTCCGGCGCCGATCCCAATAGGTCAGAAAAGCGAACTTTTTTGCCCTTGAAACTACCGCAAGCACCATGCACTTGTGCTATAGTTTCACGGACCTGCCTCATATGGTGGCCCATGGCTGCCGGCGGGTGGGTAAATTGGGGATCAACGTTCCAGCCGATAAGTAGAAGAATATGAAAATCGTTATTGATCGCGCGGCTTTGCTGAAGCCTCTCGGACACGTCCAAAGTGTGGTGGAACGGCGGAATACGATCCCGATTCTGTCCAATGTTCTGTTGAAGGCGGCGGATGGCCGGCTCTCCCTCAGCACGACCGACATGGACATGGACATCGTCGAGTCCGTGGCCTGCGAAGTGGCGGAGCCCGGCGTCGTCACGGTGCCGGCCCACACGCTCTACGATATCGTGCGCAAGCTGCCCGAGGGATCGGATGTCGAGCTGGCCGCGACAGGCGATGTCAGCCGGGTCACGATCCGCGCCGGGCGCTCGAACTTCTCCCTGCCGGCCCTGATGCCGGAGGAGTTCCCCGCCCTCAGCGGCGATGCCCTGCCGCACAGCTTCGTCATCAGCGCGGCCGATATCTGCATGCTGATCGATCGGACCCGTTTCGCGATCTCCACCGAGGAGACCCGCTACTACCTGAACGGCATCTATCTGCACGCGGCCGACGCCAATGGCGTCAAGGTGCTGCGCGCGGTCGCGACCGACGGCCACCGTCTGGCGCGGGTGCAGATGCCGCTGCCGCAGGGCGCGGAGGAGATGCCGGGCGTGATCGTGCCGCGCAAGGCTGTGAACGAGATCTACAAGCTGATCGGCGAGGTCGAGGGCGATGTCACGGTCTCCCTTTCCGACACCAAACTGCGTGTCGCCTTCGAGGATACGGTGGTCACCACCAAGCTGATCGACGGCACCTTCCCGGACTATGAGCGGGTGATCCCGAGCGGCAACGACAAGATGCTGCATGTGGACCGTCAGCGCTTCTCCGAGGCGGTGGACCGCGTGGCGACGATCTCGACCGAGAAGTCCCGCTCTGTGAAACTCGCCGTGACCAGCGGCCAGCTGACCCTTTCGGCGAGCAGCCCGGATAACGGCACCGCGCAGGAAGAGGTCGAGGTCGATTACAGTGCGAGCGATCTCGAGATCGGCTTCAACTCGAAATACCTGCTGGACATCACCGGTCAGATCGAGGGCGAGAAGGCGGTGTTCAAGCTCGCCGATCAGGCCTCGCCGACGATCATCCTCGACCAGGATGACGAGAGCGCGCTTTACGTGCTGATGCCGATGCGCGTCTGAGGACGGACCGGTCCCAGGCGGCCCGGCGGCCGAGCCAGCACGAATGGAAATGTTGAACGCATTGCGAAACACGGACATGTCCCGACCGATGCCCGGACCGGCTGAGATCAGCGCCGGACGGGTTTCGCCGTGCGTCAGCCGCCTGTCCGTGACCGGATTCCGCAATTATACCGCCGCCCGCATCGAGACCGATGCGCCGGCGGTGGTCCTGACCGGCCCGAACGGGGCCGGCAAGACCAACCTGCTCGAGGCCGTCTCCTTCCTCTCTCCCGGCCGTGGGCTGCGCCGGGCGCAGATTTCCGAGGTCGGACGCGCGCAGCCGGATGGCAGCCATGCCAACTGGGCGGTCGCCGCCGAGGTGGAGGGGCTCGAGGGCACGGTCTCAATCGGTACCGGACGGGATCCCGGCCCGGAGGGTGACGGCCGCTCCGGCGGCGAGAAGCGGCTTGTGCGGATCGACGGCGCTCCGGCGAAAAGCCAGTCCGCCCTCGCAGACCATCTTTCCGTCTCCTGGCTGACGCCGCAGATGGACCGGCTCTTCATCGAGGGCGCCTCCAACCGGCGCCGCTTCCTCGACCGGCTGGTCTATACCTTCGATCCGGACCATGCCGGCCGGGTGAACGCCTATACCCATGCGCTGCGCGAGCGGGCGCGGCTCTTGAAGAACGGGACCCGCGACCGGGCCTGGTTTGCGGCGCTCGAGGAATCCATCGCCGAGAAGGCGGTCGCCATCGCCGCGGCGCGCACCGGTCTGGTGGCGCGCCTCAACGCGGAGACGGAAGCCGGCTCCGGCCCGTTCCCGGGCGCCGAGCTTTCCCTCGAAGGAGAGGTCGAGGCCGATATCGCCACCCGGCCTGCGCTGGCGGTGGAGGACGATCTGAAGGCGCAGCTCGAAGCCACGCGGCGTCTCAACGGCAGCGAGCCGGCCCCGGTGCCGGGCCCGCACCGCAGCGATCTTCTTGTGCGTCACCTTCCGAAGGACATGATGGCGCCGCATTGTTCGACCGGCGAGCAGAAGGCGCTTCTGATCGCCATCGTGCTCGGCCATGCCCGCCTCGGCGCGCAGGAGACCGGCGCGGTGCCGGTCCTGCTGCTGGACGAGGTCGCGGCGCATCTCGATAGCGGCCGCCGGGCCGCGCTTTATGATATTCTCCTCGCGCTCGGCGGGCAGGTCTGGATGACCGGTACCGACCGCGCGCTTTTCGCGTCCCTCGAGGGCGCCGGTCAGTTCTTCGCCGTCGAGGACGGCGCGGTCCGGTCCGACTGATCACCTGCGTAACTGGGAGCCGACATGGCACAAGACGATCTTCCGGAACAGAACGGCGCGAATGGCGAGCAGGCCGAGTACGGCGCCGAATCGATCAAGGTCCTGCGCGGTCTTGATGCGGTCCGGAAGCGGCCGGGCATGTATATCGGGGACACCGACGACGGCTCGGGCCTGCATCACATGATCTACGAGGTCGTGGACAACGCCATCGACGAGGCGCTGGCAGGTCATTGCGATCTCGTAACGGTCACGCTCAACGCGGACGGATCGGCGACGATCACGGACAACGGCCGCGGCATCCCGGTTGATATCCACTCCGAGGAGGGCGTCTCCGCCGCCGAGGTGATCATGACCCAGCTCCATGCGGGCGGGAAGTTCGACCAGAATTCCTACAAGGTCTCCGGCGGCCTGCACGGCGTCGGCGTCTCGGTCGTGAACGCGCTGTCCGAGAGCCTCGAGGTCCGCATCTGGCGCGAAGGCAAGGAGCATGTCATCCGTTTCCGCCACGGCGAGGCCGAGGCGCCGCTCGAGGTGGTCGGTCCCGCGAACGGCAAGAAGGGCACCGAGATCACTTTCCTGCCGTCGTCCGCGACCTTCACCAAGACCGTGTTCGACTTCAAGACGCTGGAACATCGCCTGCGCGAGCTCGCCTTCCTCAATTCCGGGGTGCATGTGCTGCTGACCGACGCGCGCGAAGCGGAGCCGGTGAAGGTCGACCTCTATTACGAGGGCGGCCTGAAGGCCTTCGTCGAATATCTCGACCGCAACCACCAGGCGCTGCACGAACCGATCGTGGTTATCGGCGAGCGCGACGGGATCACCGTCGAGGTCGCGATGGAGTGGACCGACAGCTATCACGAGAACACGCTCTGCTTCACCAACAACATCCCGCAGCGCGACGGCGGCACGCACCTCGCCGGCTTCCGCGGGGCGCTGACCCGGACGGTCAACAACTACGCCCAGGAAAGCGGGATCGCGAAAAAGGAGAAGGCCCAACTCAGCGGCGACGACGCCCGCGAGGGCCTGACCTGCGTGCTTTCGGTGAAGGTGCCGGATCCGAAATTCTCCTCCCAAACCAAGGACAAACTGGTCTCCTCCGAGGTCCGGCCGGTGGTCGAGTCCATCCTTGGCGAGAAGATGCAGCAATGGTTCGAGGAGCACCCGCAGGACGCCAGGCGCATCGTTTCCAAGGCCTATGAAGCCGCTGCCGCCCGCGAGGCGGCGCGCAAGGCGCGCGAGCTGACCCGCCGCAAGGGCGTGCTCGACATTGCCAACCTGCCGGGCAAGCTGGCCGACTGCCAGGAGCGGGATCCGTCGCTCTGCGAACTCTTCCTGGTCGAGGGCGACAGCGCCGGCGGCTCCGCCAAGCAGGCGCGCGACCGCAAGACCCAGGCGATCCTGCCGCTGCGCGGCAAGATCCTGAACGTGGAGCGGGCGCGCTTCGACAAGATGCTATCCAGCCAGGAGATCGGCACAATCATCGCCGCGCTCGGCACCAGCATCGGCTCGGAAGAGTTCAATATCGAGAAGCTGCGCTACCACAAGATCATCATCATGACGGACGCCGACGTCGACGGCAGCCACATCCGGACCCTGTTGCTGACCTTCTTCTTCCGGCAGATGCCGGAGCTGGTCGACCGCGGCCATCTCTATATCGCCCAGCCGCCGCTCTACCGGGCCAAGAAGGGCAGCTCGGAGACCTATCTGAAGGATGACCGGGAGCTGGAAGCCTATCTGATCAGCAACGGCATCGACGGGGTCACCCTGAGGCTCGCCGACGGGACCCAGATCCTGGGTTCCGATCTCGAACGGCTCGCCGAGCAGGCGCGTGACGCCAAGACGCTGATCGAGCCGCTGGTGCGCCGCATCGGTTCCTCCTTCGTGGTCGAGCAATGCGCCGTCGCCGGCGTTCTCAATCCGGAATTGCTGGCCGACGACACCCGGGCGACGGAGGCCGCAGCGAGCATCGCCGCGCGGCTCGACGCGCTTTCCGAGGATATCGAGCGCGGCTGGACCGGGTATTACGACGCCGACAATATCGAGCTCGTCTTCGAGCGAACGCTGCGCGGCGTCACCGAACGCTACCGGATCGACCAGGTTCAGGTCCGCACGCCCGAGGCGCGCCGCCTGACAGGTCTTGCGGCCGAGCTTGCCGCGACCTACGGCAAGGGTGCGGCCCTGCAGATGAAGGATACGGAGCGGGCGATCCACGGCCCGATCGCCCTCATCGAGGCGATCCAGGAGACAGGACGCAAGGGTCTCGCGGTGAACCGTTACAAGGGCCTCGGCGAGATGAACCCGGACCAGCTCTGGGAAACCACGCTGGACGCCAACCAGCGCACCCTGCTGCAGGTCCGCGTCGACCATCTGGACGAGGCTCAGGAGATTTTCTCCACGCTGATGGGCGACGTGGTCGAGCCGCGACGCGAGTTCATCCAGGAAAACGCCCTCAAGGTCGCCAATCTCGATATCTGATCTGCGGACAGTCACGGCGGCGGACCGAATTATTGAACTTCATCAGTCCGTTGCCCGTGATTGTATGCGTTGATAAAGTTCCCCCGGGGAACGGAATATCCGGGGGAAATCATCCATGCTTCGACGGGTAACGGCACTCTGTGCCGTCCTTACGCTTGTGGCCTGCGCAGGCCGCGAGCCCGTAATGGTCGAATCCTACCAGCGGCATGACGAAAAGATGTCCTGCGCCGAGATCGATCGCGAAATCGGCCGCAACAATGCGGGTATTCGGTCGCGCGTCGTCGAATCGAGCAACAGAACCGGCCGCAATGCGATGGTGGGGGCCGTCGGGGTCCTGCTGTTCTGGCCGGCGCTGTTCGCGCTCGACCTGAAGGATGGAGCGGGCCAGGAGATGACGGGACTCGCAGCCCGCAACGATACGCTCGTTCAGTATGGCCGCGAGAAAGGCTGCGATATCCAGATGGCGCTCGATGTCGAGACGGCGAAGGCGGAATATGCCGCCCGCTTCGACGAGGACGGAAATCTGAAGCCGGATGCGGCCCAAGTGACCGCGGCTCCCGCATACAGCTCCGTACCGCGCCCGACGGCGGTCGCGTCCGGCAGGCCGCCGGTCGAAGCGGGAAGCAGGGACGCCCTGCAGAACCTGATGAACGCTTTCCTCAATGGCGATATCGATCAGGCGGAGTACGAACGGCGCCGGACCGCGCTTGGCTCCTGACCGGCCCGCCGGAACATCGAACTCTCTCTGCTTCGGCCGGTTTGCGCCACCGGCGATCACCAAGCCGTGCATGCCGGAAATCCTTCGACAGGCGCCTTCGTCAGATTGTCAGTTCCTCCCCTTCCAAGGATGGGGTTGAAATCGCGGTCCCTGAATAATATATAAGCAATCACTTATATATGATCTGACACGCGAGGATAGGGCGATGCCCGCGCTTCCAATCGAGGCAATGGACCGGAAAGCAGCCGAAGTGGCTGACTTTCTGATGGCGGCCGCCAACCGGAACCGGCTGATGGTGCTCTGCCATCTTGCCGAGGCTGGGGAGCTGACGGTGACGGAACTGGCCGGTCTTGTCCGGCTGTCCCAGCCGGCGCTCTCCCAGCATCTGGCTCGCATGACCGAGGAAAAGCTCATCACCGTCAGGGCAGACGGACGGCGGCGGTACTACGCATTGAGCGAAGGACCCGTCAGCGACCTGCTCGAGGTGCTGCAGAGGCATTTCTGCCCGCCGGACGGCGCGCGCGCCGCGGCCGAATGACATTCACGATCCAACGAAAGACAGAGACATGCAAAGCAACCACCCGCAGCTGAAAGGCATCGACACCCAGAGCGCCGCGCCCGAAATCGAGGCCGGCAACGCGGTTCTGATCGACATCCGCGAAAAGGACGAGCGCGCCCGGGAATGGATTCCGGGTTCGGTTTCGCTCCCGCTCTCCGAATGGCGGAATGCCGATCTTTCGGCCTACAAGGGCAAACGTGTCATCGTCCATTGCCGTTCCGGCAACCGCACCATGGTCAATGCGGCGCTCTTCACGGGCGCCGGGTTCGGCGAGGCGGCCTTTCTGGAAGGCGGCATCGAGGGCTGGAAGGATGCGGGCATGCCGGTGTCGAAGAACCCCAAGGCGCCGCTGGAGATCATGCGCCAGGTGCAGATCATTGCCGGCGGCATCGCGCTCGCGGGCGGTCTCGCCGGCTACCTGGCCGACCCGGTCTATGCGCTGATCGCCGCTTTCGTCGGCGCCGGTCTGCTGGTCGCGGGCACCACGGGCTGGTGCGGCATGGCGCGTTTCCTCGCCCTGATGCCCTGGAACCGCCAGCCCTCAAGCTGACGGCGGTCTTTTCCTAGCCGTGCAGCGCGACGGCGCGGGCTTCGGCCTCCGCCGCGCGGCGATGGTCGCCGAGCCCGCGATGGGCCCGCGCGGCAAAGCGCCAGTTCTGCGGGCTGGTCGGCTTCAGCGCGGTGCGTTCCGAGGCCAGCGCGAGCGCAAGTTCGTGCCGCCCGTCGCGGAGCGCGGCTTCCAGCAGCGTGAGGCCGATTACGTCGCGCTGGGCATGGCTGCCGCCGAGATAGCGGGTGCGGTAGCGGATCGGCAGCAGGGTCTCGACCGCCGCACCGTATTCTTCCTGCGCGAAGGCCTTAAGCGCCCGGCAGAACGGCTCGCCGACTGTCCGGGTCATCGCCGAATTCGCATCGTTCGCGGCTGTGGTATAGCGCTCGTGCGCGTGCAGCACCCGGTCGGCGACCTCCCAGCGCCCGTCGGCGACGAAGGTCATCATCGCATGCACGTCGTTGAAGGCGTAGAGCGTGTCCGTCGCACTCGGCTCCCACTTGTCGGCAAGCGTCTTCCAGCGCTCGCCGACATCGACTCCGAGCAGATTGAGGCGCCAGAGCAGGGCCGCGGCGTCGAGTTCCTCGTACCGGTCGCCGCTCTGGTCGGTGCTGCGCAGGCAGGTGTCGTAGACGTCCAGCACGCGGTCATACTGGCCGAGATCGAGATGGTAGAGCGACAGGTGCCACCAGAGATGGTTGGCGAAATTGCCGTAGGCCCAGTCCCCCTCGCGCGAACGCATCCAGTTGATCCCGCCGGACTGCCGCCCCTGACTCTCCATCACATGGGCGACCGCATGGACGGCATAGGCGTCGGCCGGATTGAGGGCGACGGCGCGGCGGCCGCATTCCTCGGCCATGGCGAAATCCCGGTTCTCCTCCAGACCGAAGGCGTAGAGACCCAGCACATAGCCGTAGCCGGGCACGCTCTCGTCCCAGGCATGGAGGATGCGGGCGACCCGGTCGCGCTGGTTCGTGGTGTCGCCGAGCAGCACGTCGGAGAGGTGGGCGAGCTGCAGGGCGAGGAGGTCGCGCGGGTAATGCACCAGCACCTCGTCCCAGAGATCGACGGCGCGGTGGAAATCACCGTCGGCCCAGGCCCGGATCGCCCGGATATGCAGGCGCTCACGTTCGTTTGCGCGCATCGCCAGAGCTTCCGCCTTTTCGAGGGCATCCACCATGTCCCGGTAGATCCGCGTCTCCATGGCCTGGGTCAGCAGGGCGGCCTTGAAGATGTGGCCCATGACGAAGTCGGGCGCGCCGTCCAGCACCTCCTCAATCTCGCCGAGCGGATCTCCGGAATAGGTCAGGAACAATTCGTGTGCCTTTTCCAGTCCGGCGACGAGGTCGGCATCGGCGGTGGAGACAGCGAGATCGCGGCTGTCATGGATGGTCATGGCGGGTCTCCCGGCGGGATCGCGTTGCGGCTTTCAGCATAGCTAAGCGCGAAACCGATCACACACAATGCGAGAGCGCGTGATCGGTTCTTGAAGACGCGCCAGCCAGTCCTGACTTCCATATTTCTATGCTAAAAATGTAGCGTATTTAATTGGTTATTTGATTAAAAGAGATTTAACATGAGCTAGCGTCTTTAAGTATCTAGATTTCTGGCAAAATAGTGCAATTTCAATCACTTTTAATATAATTTTTAAAGTTAAAGCAATATATTAAGAAAATGGAATTTTATTGCCAATATCAATTGGTTGCTGATTAAATCTAAACCTCAACATGAGCTACGGAAACCGATGGCACGGACTCCGACACGAAAACCCGCGACAGCCGGGCGGACCACGCGTTCCGGAAAAGTCAAATCCGCCTCGTCGCGGGATGGCGGCAGTGCGTCCACGTCGACCGCGAAGCCTCGCGGCCGTGCCGCGCCCCGCCGCCGCAAGTCTGCGGTCGTGCGCAAACGGACCGGTTTCGTCGCCGCGATCCTGAAATACGGTTTCGTCGCTGCAATCTGGATCGGCGTCGCCATCGGCGGGGTGCTCGCCTATCACGCCTACCAGCTTCCCGACATCACCGATCTCGACCGGTACGAGCGCGCCGGCGCGACCCGACTGCTCGACCGTGATGGCGCGATGTTCGTTTCCTATGGGGCGCTGCACGGACGGCCGGTCGCGGCGGACAAGCTGCCGGAAAGTCTGGTCCAGGCACTGGTCGCGACCGAGGACCGGCGCTTCTTCTCTCATTTCGGAATCGATCCGATCTCGATCGCGCGCGCCGCCATGATCAACCTGCAGGCCGGCCGGACCGTGCAGGGCGGCAGCACATTGACCCAGCAGCTCGCCAAGAACGTCTTCCTCAGTGCCGAGCGCTCCTATTCCCGGAAGATCCAGGAGCTGTTGCTCTCCTTCTGGCTGGAGCACCGTTTCTCGAAACAGGAGATCCTCGCGATCTATCTGAACCGGGTCTATTTCGGTGCCGGCGCCTACGGGGTCGATGCCGCGGCGCGGAAGTATTTCGGCCGTCCGGTGGAAGATCTCACCCCCTATCAGTCGGCGATGCTGATCGGCCTGCTGAAAGCGCCGTCGCGCTACAATCCGGCGGTGGACCGGGAGCTTTCCGAAGGCCGCACCAAACAGGTTCTGCTCAATATGGCGGATGCGGGCTACCTGACCGAGGCCGAGGCGCTCCGGATCGCCTCGAAGCCCGCGGCGATCCGTGGGGCGGCCGGGGTCAGCCGCAATCACCGTTACTTCGCCGACTGGGCGCGGGAGCGGGCGAGCGGCTATGCCGGGCCCGGCGGCGGTGACCGCACAATCCGCACCACCCTCGACCTGCGCCTGCAGCGCCTCGCCGAGCGGGCCGTCGCCGAGGGCATGAAGCGCGGTGCCAAGAAAGGTGTGCGCCAAGTCGCCATGGTGGTGATGTCGCCGGACGGTGCGGTCCGGGCGATGATCGGCGGCCGGGATTACGGCGCCTCCCAGTTCAACCGGGCGACCCAGGCGCTGCGCCAGCCGGGTTCCGCCTTCAAACCCTTCGTCTTTCTCGCCGCGCTCGAGGCGGGATATCAGCCGGAGACGCCGCTGTCCGACGCGGCGCTCACCATCGACGGCTGGCAACCGCGCAATTTCGATGGCCGTTACCGGGGCGAGGTCACGCTGGAGGATGCGCTCGCCGACTCGCTCAATGCGGCGACGGTCAGTCTTTCGGAAGCCATCGGCCGGCGCCGGGCGCTTTCCGTCGCACGCCGCCTCGGGCTGACCGCGACCCTGCCGGACCGGCCGAGCCTCGCGCTCGGGTCGGGCGAGGTGACGCTGCTGGAGATGACCGCGGCCTATGCCGCCTTCGCCAATCACGGCCGCTTCGTGACGCCCTATGCGATCGAGGCCATCGGCACCTCGGCGGATGGAACGATTTACGCGCGCCGGGAAACCGCCGCGCCGGAAGTGGTCGATGCCCGCGCGGTCTCCGATCTCAACCGCATGCTGCAGAGCGTGGTCGAACGCGGTACCGGCAAGCGTGCCCGGATCGACCGTCCCGCGGCCGGCAAGACCGGCACCTCGCAGGGCTTCCGGGATGCCTGGTTCATCGGCTATACGGCCGATCTCGTCGCCGGGATCTGGGTCGGCCGCGACGACGCCTCGCCGATGGACGGGGTGACGGGCGGCAGCCTGCCGGCGGAAATCTGGGCCGCCTTCATGTCGGAGGCCGTGAAAGGCCCGCCACGCCCGCTCGCGGGGCTCGCCGAAGGCAAGGCGAACAGGCTCTGAGCCCTTTTTCCTAGAAGCGCGGTATCTCGATATCGACGATCAGCGGGAGGTGGTCGGAGCTGGCTCTGGGACCGAGGACCGTATTCGTCACATTGAGCGTCGGCGTCACCAGCACATGGTCGATCGGCAGTGCCATCACCGAACCGAGCCAATTGTCTCCCCAGGTATAGGAGCGGCGCAGTCCTGGAACGACCTTTGTGCCCGAATTCCGTGCGACCGTCTGCACGGCGTGGCTCCAGGGCGCGGCATTGAAATCGCCGGTGAGGACAAGCGGCGTGCCGAGCTGAGACCAAGCGGCTGACAATCCCGATATCTGTGCCGCCTGCGGCGAGGGGAACGGCCACCTCAGATGAAGGGAGGCAACCGTCACTTCTTGCCCGTCGCGTTCCACCGTGGCCCATGCGAGGCGATGATCATTCTGGCAGCCGGTCGCGGCGAACGGTGTCCGGGAGAGAACCGCGATGGCGGAAGAGCTGCGATAACGGCAGATCAGTTGGTGAGGGTAATCCTTCTTCAGCCGCCGGATGACCTTCGGCGGCTCCAGCGAGAGTTCCTGCAGGGCAATGACGTCGGGGTCGGCATCTGCAATGAACGCCGCGACCCGGTCCGCGTCCGCATAGATGTGATGCAGATTCAGCGAAACGATTCGCAGGCCCGACCCTTCCTCGCGGGCATCCGCTGCGGAGGCCCCCCCTCCGAACAATTGTCCGAGCAGGCCGACGCTCACCACGACGGTCGCCGCGAGGGCGAGGCCGTTGACCCAGGCACCGGTGATGAAAAGCAGCGGAATGAAGGGCAGGGCCAGCACCACAAGATGCAGGCGGAAATGCGAGAAGCTGTCGGCCAGCGGATGAAACGCGCCGAGCATCCCGGCGATCAGGGCGGCGGCGATGCCCCAGGAACTATAGATCGCGAACCGCTTCAGAGAATCCATATGGGAAGAACCCGGCGCTTGGAGAAAGAGACGAAAGACAGTGCGGACCTTCGCCTCGAAATTTGACCGGAAAATGAACGCTTTAAGGCGGGCTTAATCAGCCGTAGCGATGCAGCGCCGCGCCGTGCCGTTTCAGCCAGGCGCGGGAGGTGTCCATGTCCTCGACCAGCCGCTCGACCAGGGCCCAGAAGCGGTGCGAATGGTTCATCTCGATCAGGTGTGCCGCCTCGTGGGCGCAGACATAGTCGAGCACATGCTCGGGCGCGAGGATCAGGCGCCAGGAGAAGGAGAGCGCGCCTTTCGAGGAACAGCTGCCCCAGCGGCTCCGCGTGTCGCGGATCGAGATCCGCGCGGGGCGCCGCCCGAGCTGTTCCGCATAGAACCGCGCCCGCTCCGAAATCTCGCGCCGGGCTTCGCGCTTCAGCCAGTCGGTGAGGCGCCGGGGCAGGTGGTCGGCGCCGCCCGAGATTTCCAGCCGGGCGGGCTCGGTCTCCCCAGCCTCGACGCGCCGGACCGTGCCGCGGCGCTCAGGGGTGTGGCGGATCAGATGGTCGGTGCCGAGCAGGGGGATGGTGACGCCGTCGGCGAAGGGCACGGAGTCCGGCAGCCGCTTCAGCCGCTCCTCGAGCCAGACCACGTTGCGGGCGACGAAGCTTTCCGCCTGGGTGGGCGCGACGCCGCGGGGAAGCACGAGTTCCGGCATACCGCGCGCCGGATCGACCTTGAGCGACAGCCGCCGGGCGCGGGCCGAGATCCTGACCGGGACCTCGATCTCGGCGCCGTCGCGTCCTCTCACGATCAGGGAGCTGGCGTCTTTCATGGTGCGGCATCACCAGTTGTTGGGGATTGGCAGGCCCAGTCTACTACATATTCGCGCTTGCGGGACTGTCTTCGATCATTTCCCGATCCCCTCCGGGCGGGGAACCAGCGCCAGCGCGACCAGTGCGAGCAGACCCGAAACCGCGAACACATCGGGCATTACATGCGGGTGCTGGTTCTGCAGGCTGCTGATCACCAGCGAGCCGAGAGCGCCGGTCCCCATCTGCGTAAAGCCGAGCAGTGCCGAGGAAGACCCCGCCATGTGCGGAAAGTGCTGCATCGCGCCCGCCATCGCACTCGGCAGGGCGAGGCCCATGGCGAAGAGCAGGATCATGCTCGGACCGATGATGGTGAGCGCGCTGACATGGCCGAGCTGGGCCGGAACCACCATCGTGATCCCCGAGATGAAGGCGAGGATCGCGCCCGCCCGCACCATGCCGTAGATGCCGACCTTTCGCCCGAAGCGGTTGGTGATCAGGTTACCGGAGAGGAATCCGGCGACATTGAACAGGATCAGGAGCCCGTAGCTCTGCGGCGAGAAGCCGAGTTCGACCATGAGGAGGTAGGGAGAGCCGGTCTGGTAGGCGAAGAGCGCACCGAAGATGGCGCCGATCAGAAGCGCGTAGCCGCTGAAGCGCCGGTCGGTGACGAGGCTGCGGTAGTTGCGCAGCATGGCGCCGAAATCGGTCGCGTCGGGCCGCTTCTCGCGGATCGTCTCCGGAAGACGGACGAGGCAGTAGAGTGCGAGGCCGAGGGCGATGGCGGCCATCAGCACGAAATTCGCCTGCCAGCCGAAATGGGCATGCAGCTGCCCGCCGACGGTCGGCGTCAGGGCGGGCGAGAGCGCCATGGCCATGCCGATATAGGAGAGGATGCGCGCCGATTCGGCGCCCTCCGTCTTGTCCCGGACGACGGCGCGGCTGATCGCCTGGCCGGCGCAGGCACCGATGGCGAGCAGCAGGCGGGCTGCGATCAGGGCCCAGATCGAGCTGGCGAGCGCGCAGGCGATGGCGCCGGCGGCATAGACCAGCAGCCCGCTCAGCAGCACCGGCCGGCGCCCGGCACGGTCCGAGAGCGGTCCGATGAAGAGCTGGAACAGGGCGAAGGCGGCGAAATACACCGTCAGCGTGAGCTGGACCGTGCCCATGTCGGTGTCGAAGTAGGCGACCAGCGAGGGCAGGGACGGCACGAACAGGCCGACCGACATCTGCCCGAGCGCGACCATCAGGGTCAGCGTCGTGATGCCGCCGAGCGAATCGACCCGGAAATCGGAATTTTTCATCGATGATCTTCGAAAGAGACGGGGCCGCCCCGTCGGGCAGCCCCTTCTCATAGCGCATATTTCCGCACGGGTAAAACCGCCCGGTTTACCAGGCGGCGGCGAGGGCCTCCCGGTCACCGGTGGCCTCGGCGGCGAGCAGCCGGCGCTTGCGTTCGACACCCCAGCGATAGCCGGTGAGGCTGCCGTTCGCGCCGACCGCGCGGTGGCAGGGGATGATCAGCGCCACCCGGTTGCTGCCGCAGGCACGGCCGACCGCGCGCGAGGCACCCGGTTTGCCGATTTCTGCCGCGAGCTCCCCATAGGTCCGGGTCTCGCCCGCGGGAATGGTCATCAGCGCTTCCCAGACCTGACGCTGGAAGGCGGTGGCCTGGATGTCGAGCGGCAGCTTGCGGTCCGGCGCCTTTCCCTCGAGCCGGGCGAGCACCTCGTCGGTCAGCCGCCCGAGCGTCTCGTCCTCGCGGACGATCTCCGCGAACGGAAAGTCCTCGCGCAACCCGGCCTCGAGCGCCTCCGCCTCCTCGCCGAGACCGACGGAACAGATCCCCGCCTCCGTCGCCGCCACCAGCACCTGGCCGAGCGGTGAGGGGCACGTGGTGAAGGCGATGGTGGCGCCGCGACCGCCCTTGCCGTAGGTCGCCGGCGTCATGCCGAGCTGCCCGCGCGCCTTCTCGTAGAGCCGGCTGGAGGAGCCGTAACCGGCGCCGTAGAGCGCCGGGGCGACCGCCTCGCCCGATTTCAGGTTCTGCCGCAGCCGCTCCAGACGCCGTGCGTCCCAGTATTGCCGGGGCGAGACACCGGTGACCGCCTTGAAAGTGCGTTGCAGGTGATAGGGCGAGAGACCGGTCGCCGCCGCCAGTTCCTCGAGTGTCGGGGCGGTTTCCTCCGCCGCGTCGAGCAGAGCGCAGGCCGCCGTCACCGCCAGCCGGCGCCGGCCCTCCGCGGCGTCCTGGCCGAGGCATTTCCGGCACGCCCGGTAGCCGGCAGCCTCGGCCTCGGTCGGGCTCTCGTAGAAGCGTACATTCTCGCGTTTCGGTTTGCGCGACGGGCAGGTCGGGCGGCAGTAAACGCCGGTCGTGACCACGGCATAGAAGAACGCGCCGTCGGCCGCCGCGTCGCGCTCCGTCACCGCGACCCACCGGGACGTATCATCCTGAAAACGCGTGCTCTCGATGCTCACTGGATTGTCCGGCATGGTCCGGGCCTCCTCGGTTGCGACGCCTATTCTATAGCGTCTCGCGCCATTCGCCGACTATCCGGGCCTTGCGCGGCAAACCGGCTTTTCGAGCGCCCGTTTCCGCACTCGGCGGGGGGAAACGAACGCTCGGAATTTTCGAATGAAAAGAAAAACTTAGCTGAATTTACTGCAACGAAAATGTCACGGTTCTTTCACCGTTCGGACCTTCAGCGGGAATAGGGTCACGCGCTCGTAATTCATCCGATGGAGCCTTCTTATGAAAGCAACCAAGACGCTTCTCGCTGCCGCGGCTGGCCTTGCCATGCTCGGCGCGGGTGCCGCCCACGCGGCGACCGAAATCACTTTCTGGCACGCCATGGGCGGCGGTCTCGGCGAGACCGTGAACGCCATTGCCAAGGACTTCAACGCGTCCCAGAGCGAGTACAAGCTGACCCCGATCTACAAGGGCGGCTATGAAGAGACCATGACGGCCGGCATCGCCGCCTTCCGGGCGAACGAAGCGCCGAACATCATCCAGATCTTCGACGCTGGCGCCGCGACCATCATCAATGCCAAGGGCGCGGTCTACCCGGTCGCCAAGCTGCTGAACGAGAACGGCGTTCCGTTCCACGCCGAGGATTACATCGCCGGCGTCCGCTATTTCTACGCGGACAGCAAGGGCGACATGATCGGCATGCCGTTCAACAGCTCCACCCCGGTGCTCTATTACAACAAGGACGCCCTCGCGAAAGCCGGCGTCGAGCCGCCGAAGACCTGGGAAGAGTTCGAGACCATCGCGCCGAAGCTGAAGGCCGCCGGTTACATCGCGCTCAGCCAGTCGCACACGCCGTGGATCTTCTCCGAGAACTTCCATTCCCGCCACAACCTGCAGATGGCGAACGAGAATAACGGCTTCGACGGCGTCGCCACCGAGATCAAGTACAACAACGAACACATGCGCATGCACTTCTCGAAGGCGCGCGAATGGCAGCAGGCCGGCTATTTCGGTTATTACGGCACCAAGTGGGGCGACAACCAGAAGCCCTTCATCGACCAGGAAGTCGCCATGTGGCTCGGCTCCTCGGGCTCCTTCGGCGGCCTGAAGTCGGCGGCGAAATTCGACTTCGGCACCACCAACCTGCCGTACTGGAACAGCATCACCAAGGGTGAGGACTACACGACCTTCATCGGCGGTGCGGCCCTCTTCGCCTTCTCCGGCAAGGACAAGGCCCAGAACGAGGGCGTCGCCCAGTTCTTCAAGTTCCTGACCAAGCCGGAAACCCAGTTCTTCTGGCACAAGGAAACCGGCTACGTGCCGATCACCAACGCGGCCTACACGCTCGCGAAGGAAAGCGGCTACTACAAGGACGAGCCGGACGCCGAGGTCGGCATCCAGCAGCTCAACCTGAAGTCCGCCGAGTGGAACAAGGGCTATCGCCTTGGCTACTACGTGCAGATCCGCGAAGTCATGAACCGCGAATACGACCAGATCTTCGCCGGCACCAAGTCGGTCGAGGACGCCTTCGCGGCGATCGAGGACGGCTCCAACAAGCTGCTCGCCCGCTTCGCCAAGACGGTCCAGTAAGCATCATCTCCCGAGAGACGGCGGGCGGCTCTCCGCCCGCCGTTTTCCCGTTCCGGCTCGTTTGGGGTTCCGCCGATGAAACGGCAGCAATTCGACTACATCTCCCTGCCGTACCTGCTGATCGCGCCGCAGCTCGCGATCATCATGATCTTCTTCGTCTGGCCGGCGGCGCAGGCGATCTACCAGTCCTTCATGCTGGAGGATCCGTTCGGCCTTTCCAGCCAGTTCGCTGGCTTCGACAATTTCCGCGAGGTGTTGTCGAGCGCCCATTACGCGACCTCGGCCGTCTTCACGCTGGTCTTTTCCGCGCTCGTCGCCTTCCTCTCGATGGCGATCGCGCTGCTGCTCGCGGTCAAGGCGGACGGGATCATCCACGGCCAGTCGGCCTACAAGATCATGCTGACCTGGGTCTATGCCGTCGCGCCGGCCGTCGCCGGGATGATCGGCACCTTCCTGTTCGACCGTTCGATCGGCTCGCTGAACCATCTGCTGAACGCGACCGGCTGGCCGTTCAATCCGCAGCTCGACGTGTTCGACGCCTCCTTCACCGTGATCCTGGTCTCGGTCTGGAAGCAGGTCAGCGTCAATTTCATCTATTTCCTCGCCGGCCTGCAGTCGATCCCGCGCGCGGTCCGCGAGGCCGCCCTGATCGATTGCCGCAACGGCTTCCGCCGGTTCTGGACCGTGACCCTGCCGCTGCTGGCGCCGACCGGCTTCTTCGTGCTGGTGATCAACATCACCTACGCCTTCTTCGACACCTTCGGCGTGATCGACACCATGACCCGCGGCGCGCCCGGCGGCGGCACGGCGACGCTGGTCTACAAGGTCTATCAGGACGGCTTCCTTGGCGCCGATCTCGGCGGCAGCTCCGCCCAGTCCGTCATCCTCATGATCCTCGTGCTCGCGCTCACCGTCGTGCAGTTCCGCGTGCTCGAGAAACGCATCCATTACTGAGCGGGACCACGCCGATGAAACATGTCAAACCGCTCGACCATCTGATCCTGATCCTCGGCGTGCTCTTTCTGCTGCTGCCGATCTGGATCGCCTTCGCCTCCTCGACGCACCGCCCGGAAACCCTGCTCGGCGACGGCCTGCAGCTCTGGTTCGGGGACTATTTCTGGGAGACCTACAGCGCGGTCCTGTTCGACAATTCCGGCTTCACCGAGCAGGTGAACGCGTTGTTGATGCTCAAGAACTCGCTGGTGCTCGGGCTCGGCTTCTCGGTCGGCAAGATCATCATCTCGACGCTGGCGGCCTATGCCATCGTCTATTTCCGCTTCCCGGCGGGCAGCGTCTTCTTCTGGATCATCTTCTCCTCGCTGCTGCTGCCGCTCGAGGTCCGCATCATCCCCTCCTACAAGGTGGTTTCCGACCTCGGGATGCTGAACTCCTACACCGGCCTGATCCTGCCGCTGATCGCCAGCGCGACCGCGACCTTCTTCTTCCGCCAGTTCTACAAGTCGGTGCCGGAGGAGATCCTGGAAGCCGCGCGGATCGACGGCGCCGGGCCGTTCCGCTTCTTCGTCGACATCCTGCTGCCGCTCTCCAAGACCATGATCGCGGCGATCTTC
Organism: Nisaea sediminum; assembly: GCF_014904705.1. Taxonomy (NCBI): domain Bacteria; kingdom Pseudomonadati; phylum Pseudomonadota; class Alphaproteobacteria; order Rhodospirillales; family Thalassobaculaceae; genus Nisaea; species Nisaea sediminum. Next base: position 511,972 of record NZ_JACZCQ010000006.1, on the reverse strand, counting down.
ATCATCATGTTCGTGGTCGGGTGGAACCAGTATCTCTGGCCGATCCTGATGACCACGGACGAGAGCTATTTCACGGTCGTCATGGGGATCAAGCAGATCCTCAACGACCTCGAAGGCAACCGTATCCCGCAATACAACAAGGCCCTCGCGCTTTCGATCCTCGCGCTGCTGCCGCCGGTCCTGGTGGTCGTCGTCTTCCAGCGCTGGTTCGTGAAGGGTCTCGTCGAATCCGAAAAGTGAGGAACCGAGGATGGCCGAGGTCACCCTGAACAGCATCGAGAAGGTCTATCCCAACGGCTTCAAGGCCATTCACGGGATCGACGTCGATATCCGGGACGGCGAGTTCATCGCCCTCGTCGGACCGTCCGGCTGCGGCAAATCCACGCTGCTGCGCATGGTGGCGGGGCTGGAAAGCATCAGCGGCGGCGCGGTCTCCATCGCCGGGCGCGAGGTCAACAAGCTGGAGCCGGCGGACCGGGACATCGCCATGGTGTTCCAGAACTACGCGCTTTATCCGCACATGACGGTCTCGGGCAACATGGCCTACGGGTTGAAGAACCGGGGCATGGCGAAGGACGAGATCGCCCGCCGGGTGCGCGAGGCGGCGGACATTCTTGAGCTTTCCGAATTGCTCGAACGGCGGCCTCAGCAACTTTCCGGCGGCCAGCGCCAGCGCGTCGCCATGGGCCGCGCCATCGTGCGCGAGCCGGCGGTGTTCCTGTTCGACGAGCCGCTCTCCAACCTCGACGCCAAGCTGCGGGTGCAGATGCGGGTCGAAGTGAAGAAGCTGCAGCGCCAGCTCGGCACCACCAGCCTCTACGTCACCCACGACCAGGTCGAGGCCATGACCATGGCGGACCGGCTGGTGGTGATGAATGCCGGCGTCGCCGAGCAGATCGGTACCCCGATCGAGGTCTATGACAGACCGGCGAGCAAGTTCGTCGCCGCCTTCATCGGTTCGCCCTCGATGAATTTCATGGAGGCGCGGATCGAAAGCGGCGAGGCGGTGCTGGAGGGCGGTGTCAGGCTCCCGATGAACGGTTCCGCCCAGAATGTCAGCGAGGGGCAGACGGTGTCCCTCGGCATCCGCCCGGAGCATTTCGAGCCGGGCGGCGACACCCACGGTCTCGCGCTCCAGATCGACTTGGTCGAGCATCTCGGCGCCGAAACGCTGGTGCACGGCCATACCGGCGGCAGGAACGCCCTGACGACGGTCCGGCTTTCCGGCCATCAGCATTTGTCATCGGGCGAAACCCTGCATCTGACGGCCGCGCCGGAAAACCTGCACCTGTTCGATCCGGAAAGCGGCAAGCGGCTCTAGGCGCCCACCTTCGCCAGAAGCCGCATCAGCTCTTCCCGCTCGGCACCGTTTAACGGCGCCAGAAGGTCTTCCTCTACCGAAAGGTGGCTCACCACCAGCCCGTCCGCCAGCGCAAAACCCTCTTCCGTCAGCGCGACCTTGAGGCTGCGGCGGTCCTTCGAGTCGGCCGTGCGCGCGATCAGGCCGCGCTTTTCCAGCCGGTCGAGCCGGTTGGTCATGGCCGAGGTCGAAAGCATCATTTCGCTCGCCAGCTCCGACGGCGTCAGGGTTTCGCCCTTGCCCTGGCGACGCAGGGTCAGCAGCACGTCGAAGCCGGCGCCGTCGAGCCCGGCCTCCGCCACATTGCCCTCGATCGCCGTGCGCACCCGGTCGTTCGCCCTGCGAATGGCCCCGCAGACGGCCATTGGTCCCGGATCGAGGTCCGGGCGCTCGCGTTTCCACTGTTCGAGAATGCCCTCCAGCGGCGCGCCCTGGGCGGCGTGCGGACGCGATTTTCGCGCGGGCTCTTGACTCATCGGCCGTCCTGCATCAAATAGTTCGATATCAAATTATCCGACATCGGAATATCGATGGTCGAATTAGTTAACCGTATCCGACTTGCTCCACCTTGTGAAGGACAGACCGATGTCAGAGTCTCTTGACCGCGGCGCGGAAGGCGCGCACGCAATACCGATGCTGGCCAACCCCTCCCTCCTGCTGATCGCCACCGGCGCCCTCGTCGGCCTGAATTTCCCGCTCGGAAAGCTCGCGGGCGAGGCCGGGATATCCCCGATCCTCTGGGCGATGATCCCCTCGCTCGGGGTCGCCGCGATCCTCTTTCCAGCCCTTGCCCTGCGCCGTGCGTTGCGCAGGCCGGACCGAAGCGTGGTCCGGTTCGCGATCTTCGGCGGGCTCGTTTCCTTCGTGATCCCCAATGTGATCCTGTTCGCCGTCATCCCCCATGCGGGCGCCGGCTATATGGGACTGATGTTCGCCCAGTCGCCGGTCTTCACGCTCGCCTTCTCGGCCCTGCTTGGGCTGAAGACCGCCAACCGGCTCGGCCTTGCCGGCATCGCCGTCGGCCTGATCGGCGCCGCCATCGTCAGCCTGACGCGCGGATCGGGAGCGGATGCGCCGGAGCCGTTCTGGATCGCCGCCGGATTCGCGGTGCCGATCGCGCTTGCCGTCGGCAATGTCTATCGCAGCATCGCCTGGCCCGCGAACGTCTCCCCGGACGTGCTCGCCTTCTGGAGCCATGGCGCGGCGATCTTCGGCTTCCTCGCCCTGCTGCTGATCGTCGAAGGGTCCATCCCGGCGACCTCGCTCACAGCGGTACCGGGCATTGCTCTGGCACAGGCCGTTGCGGCGGCCGCGACCTTCCCGCTTTTCTTCCGCCTGCAGCAGCTCGGCGGCGCGGTGCTGCTGAGCCAGATCGGCTATGTCGCGGCCTCCGTCGGCCTTGTCGTGGCCACCATCCTGCTCGGCGAACGCTACAGCTGGGAGACATGGGGCGGGGCTGTCGTCATCGCCGCGGGGATCGCGCTTACGGTGCTGGCCCAGCGCCGGGGGTGACCGTGTATCGGACGAGATTGTCCCGCGATTCCCCTTCCGTGCCGGGCGCCGGAGCGTTATAGCTCCGCCATGACCTTCGAGCAGACAGCGATCCTCGCGATCATCCTCGGCGCCCTCTCGGCGTTCATCTGGGGCCGTTACAGGATCGACCTCGTCGCCCTTCTGGCGCTCCTGCTGGCGGTGGCGGCCGGGGTCGTCGACCCGGCGCATGCGTTCGCCGGATTCGGCCATCCCGCGGTGATCACCGTGGTTGCCGTGCTCGGCATGTCGGCGGCACTGACGCGCTCGGGTGCCGTCGGCATGATTGCCGAGCGGCTCGCCCAACGCACCGATTCAGAGACCGCGAAGACCTTCTCGCTGGTCGGGCTCGCTGGATTTCTCTCCAGTTTCATGAACAATGTCGGCGCGCTCGCGCTCCTGATGCCGGTCGCGCTCTCCGTCGCCCGGCGGGCCGGACTTTCGCCGTCGCGGCTGCTGATGCCGCTCTCCTTCGCCTCGCTGCTCGGCGGTATGATCACGCTCATCGGCACGCCGCCGAACTTGATCATCGCCGATTATCGCCGCAACGCCATCGGCGAGGAATTCCACATGTTCGACTTCGCGCCGGTCGGTCTCGCCGTGGCACTGGCCGGGATCCTCTATCTGGTCATTGTCGGCGTGCGCCTGGTGCCGAACCGCCGCGGCAACGACGAGGGCAAACGGCTGTTCGAGCTTTCCAGCTACGTGACCGAATTCAGGGTCCCGGCGGGCTCACGCCTGATCGGCCAGACCATCCTCGCCCTCGGCGACCGGCACGAGGATACCGGACGTCCGACCGTGCTGGCGCTGCTGCGCGGCAACGAGCGCGTGGTCCGGCGCCTGACCCGCGAGCCGCTGGCGGAGGGCGACCTGCTGCTGGCGCACGGCACGGCCGAACAGATCGAGGCGGCGGTGCAGAAGGGCCTCGAACTGGTCGACGCCAAGGAACTCGACGCGACCAAGGATTCGAACGAGGACGCGCAGCTCTCCGTGGTCGAGGCGGTGATGCCGCCGCGCGCCTGGATCGAGGGCCGCAGCGCCGCCATGCTCCGGCTGCGCTCGCGCTACGGGCTGAACCTGCTCGGTGTCGCGCGCGGTGGGGCGCCGATCAACACGCGGCTGCGCGACGTGCGCTTCCGGGCCGGCGACGTGCTCATGCTGCAGGGCGACGCGGATCAGATCTACGGCACCATCTCGGCCCTCGGCTGCCTGCCGCTGGCGCAGCGCCGGATGAGTCTCGAGCGGCCGAAGATCCTCGCGCCCGCGCTGATCTTTCTCTCCGCCATCGTCGCGGCCAGTGCCGGGATTGTCCCGGCGGCCGTCTGCCTCGTGACCGGGCTCGCCGCCATGGTCCTGCTCGACCTGATCCCGATGAGCGAGGTCTACGAGGCGATCGACTGGCAGGTCGTCATCCTGCTGGGCGCGATGATTCCCGTCGGCACCGCGATGCACGAGACCGGGGCCGCGGGCCTGATCGCCGGCGTGGTGGCGGACGCGGCCTCCGGCTACTCACTCTATCTCGTGCTCGCGCTTTTGGTCATGCTGACCATGTTCCTCACCGACATGATGAACAACGCGGCGACGGCCCTCGTGATGGCGCCGGTCGCGCTCGGCATCGCCGAGCGGCTCTCGGTCAGCCCGGACCCGTTCCTGATGGCTGTCGCCATCGGTGCCTCCAGCGCCTTCCTGACCCCGATCGGGCACCAGAACAACCTGCTGGTGATGGGGCCGGCGGGCTACAGGTTCAGCGACTACTGGCGCGTGGGCCTGCCGCTCGACCTGATCATTCTCGCGGTGGCGGTGCCGCTGCTGCCGATCGTCTGGCCGTTCTGATCCCGCCATGGCAGATGACCTGAAGCGCGAGGGGCTGATCGACCCGAAGCTCCTTCTCCCGCTCGCCATGCTGACGCTGCTCGGCTGTCTCTGGGGGCTTTCTTTCTCGCTCTCCAAGATCGCGGCGATGGGCGGGGTGCATCCCTTTGCCTATGCCTGGATGCAATCGACCGGCGCGGCAATTTTTCTCACTCTGGTGTGCTGGAAGAGGGGCATCCCCTTCGAGATCGACCGGCCGCATATCCTCTTCTTCCTCGGCGCCGCCTTCATCGGCCTGGTTCTGCCGAACATCAACATCATCACCACGGCGAAATACATCCCGGCCGGCGTGATGAGCACGGTGATCTCGACGGTCCCGGTGCTGGGCTACGTCCTTGCCGTCGCTTTCCGCATCGAGGGGTTCCGCTGGAACAGCGCCGTCGGTATCGGTCTCGGGCTGGTCGGCGCGCTGATGATGGTGTTGCCGGAAACCAGCCTGCCGTCCCGGGACATGGTGCCTTGGGTGCTGATGGCCTTCCTCACCCCGGCGCTCTATGCCTGCAGCGGGATCTACAGCGACCGCATGCGGCCCGAGAGCACGCATTCGCTCGCCGCCGCGCGCGGCATGCTGATCGTCGCCTCGCTCGGCACCCTGCCGCTGATGCTGGCGGCGGACGGCTTCTATCCGCTGATGGCCGATCCGGGGCCGACCGACTACGCCATGCTCGGCCAGATCGCGATCTCCTCGGTCGCCTATATCCTCTATTTCGAGGTGCTGAAGCGGGCCGGGCCGGTCTTTCTCAGCCTGGTCTCCTACATGGTCAACCTGTTCGGCCTGTTCTGGGGCTGGGTGGTGTTCGGCGAGATCCACTCGCTCTGGATCTGGGGTGCGGTCGGCTGCGTCTTCACCTCGATGATCCTGGTCAATCTCGGCCGCCGGGCGCGCTGAGGCGGACGTCGGCGGTCAGAGCGACGGCCGGGTGAGCATCAACCAGACGATGGCGAGCACGGCCCCGAAGGCCGGGAAGCCGAAGGCGAACCACCAGCGGTAGAGCCTGTAATACTGCGCGGGCAAAGGCGTTCCGGCATCGCGCGCGGCGATCGCGAGATTGCGCATCCTGATCTGCATCCAGACGACCGGGAGCCAGAAGGCGCCGACCAGCACGTAGAGCAGGAGCGACCAGGCGACCCAGCCCTGCAGGATCGGCCAGCCGGCCTCCCGCGCCAGCAGATAGCCGGTGACCGGCTGAAGAACCACCGCGCTGGCGGTGAAGACGGTATCGGCGAGGACGACGATCCCGGCGACATGCGCGACCAGCCGCGCATCCCCGCTCCGGTGGGAGACGACCATGAAGAAGGCGATTCCGGCCCCGGTTCCGAGCAGGACCGTCGCTCCGATGACGTGCAGGAAACGGAGGATATCGTAGGTCATCTTCCTTCCTTCGCCTGTCCGCTGGGCCGAAAAAGAAAACGCCCCGGCCGGGACCGGGGCGCTCTCACCGAAAATGTGCCGGTGCCTTACGCGGCCAGCGCGAAGTTCACCGCGTCGAGTTCGGCGACCAGCGAGCTGGCCTTTTCCGCCGGCAGCGGCATGAACGGGGCGCGGACATTGCGCCAGCTCGCCTTGCCGCTCTCGCGGGCGAGCAGTTCCTTCAGCGCCGCGGCGGCCGGATAGTTCTGCAGCGTCAGGCGCTCGCGGGTCAGCTGCTCCTGCAGCGCCTCGGCATCGGCCGAGCCGGCTTTCCAGGCGCTGTAGACCTTGGCGCAGCCGCCGACCGTGACGTTGCCGGTCGCGGTGATGGTACCGACGCCGCCAACCTTCAGCACGTCGAGCAGGTAGCGCTCGGTGCCGGCGAAGACGTCGAAGCCCGGGAACTTCTCGGCCATCGCCTTCATGTTCTCGAAATCGCCGGAGCTGTCCTTCACGCCGCAGATCAGGCCCGGGAATTCCTGCAGCAGGCGGCCGATCAGGTCATGGCTGAAGGGCACCGCGGACATCTGCGGGAAGTGGTAGAGATAGACCTTCATGGCGTCGCTGCCGACGGCCTCGAAGGTGCGGGCGAAATGGGTGAAGAGGCCCGCGTCGCTCGGGTTCTTGTAATAGAAGGGCGGCAGCATCAGGACATGCTCGATGCCGATCTCAAGACTCTTCTTCGTCAGCGCGACGGTATCCGGCAAGGCGCAGCAGCCGGTGCCGATCATCAGGCGGTCCTTCGGCAGCTTCGAGGCGCCGAGCTTGTCGAGGAAAGTCAGCCGCTCCTCGACGGAGAGCGAGTTCGCCTCGCCGGTGGTGCCGAACAGCAGCACGCCGTCGCAGCCTTTATCCAGCAGCCAGGCGGTATGCTCGAGGGTGAGGTCGGTATCGACCGAAAGATCGTCGTTGAAGGCGGTGAGGCCGGCGGCCATCACACCCTTGATGCGCGGGCTGGAGCTCATGCGCGCTCTCCTTGTCTGGCAGGGCGAAAAGAAGCGGGAGCTTAGTCCGGCGCGGATTTTCCGGCAAGCGGGGCCGCGCCCGCGATGCGGAAGAAGTTTCGTGCCGGAGGGGCTGAAATCGGCGGGTTTTACCCGGCGATGCGCTTGGTCAGGTCTGCGGCGATCTCGCTTGGCTCGCTGTTGAAGCCGTAATGGCTGACATAGCGGCCGTCCGGCCCCATCAGATAGGTCACGGTCGAGTGGTCCATCAGATAGTCGCTGAATTCCTCGCTCTCGACCTTCTGGTAGAACACCCGGTAGGCCTTGGCGACCTCGGCGATCTGTTCCGGCGTGCCGGTCAGGTAATGGATCTTGTCGTGGAAATGCTGCGAATAGGCGGCCAGCGCGGCGGAGGTGTCGCGCGCCGGATCGATGGTGATGAAGACCGGCTCGACCTTGTCTCGGACGGTGGGCTCCAGCATGTCGAGCGCCTGGGTCACCACGGTGAGTGTCGTCGGGCAGACGTCCGGGCAGTAGGTGTAGCCGAAGAAGACCATCATGTAGCGGCCCTTCAGATCCTCGTTCGAGAGCGTCGCACCGGTCTCGTCGGTCAGGCTGAAGGGGCCGCCGACGAGATCCGCGGTCTCCAGCTGGCCGATCCGCCCGCCGCTGACCAGCCAGTAGCCGGCGGCGATCGAGCCCACGAGCGCGAGGCCGAGGAAGGAGACGAGGAAGAAGAAGGTCTTTTTCGACATGAATCTATCCGGAAATCTCTGCCGGTCCGTTTCCGGACCGGCCGTTCACGGCGCAATATGGCGGCGCGGCCTCAGTATTTCGAGAGTGCGTTGCGCAAACCGTCCGCCTCGGCCGAGGTGAAGCGCCTTTCTATCAGGATTTGCTTGGGAGAGGCGGCGGTGCGGTAAAACGCCTCATTCTGCTCGGGCTGGGTCTTGATCACCGCTCCATCGAGGGCGCCGCCGCCGAAGAGGCCCTTGGACTTGGCGAAGGCGATGAAGTCCGCACCGAGGGACCCGGCGCTGGAGGCCCCGACCCCGCCGCCGATGGTGCCGACCGCGACGCTCGCATCGGCGCCGAATTTCAGCTGGTCGCTCATCAGCGAGTTCAGGCCCTTCTCGGTCATCACGACAAGCAGGATCTGTTTCGCCTCGACGCCGATCTGCAGGCCGATGCTGCCGGCGGTGAGCGAGTAAAAGGCGGGATCGCTCCAATTGCCCGGTCCGGTGCGGGCGACGAGCACGCCTGTGCCGTATTCGCCGCCGACGATGAGCCCGGCCTTGACCAGCTCCGGGATGATCAGCACGCCCTTGGCCTTTTTCAGATAGTCGGCGACCGGGCCGACCACGTTGGGATCCGTGGTGAGGTCCTGCAGCGTCAGGCGCGCCTTTTCGACGGTGAGGGCGGGGCTGTCGCCGGCCCGCGCCGGGCCGGCCAGAAGTGCGGTTGCGAGCAGCAGTGCGGCAAAAATCGTGAAACGCATGATTGGTCCCCTTTGGCCCTGGCCGTCTGTACGGCGGGCAAAATACTAAATGGCGCTTGTGGCGGGAATGTGAAGGTCAAAGCCCGGCCGGAAGGTTCGTGCCGCGCAGCCGCCAGGAGGGCTCTCCGGCGTCGTTCGCGAAGTGATCGGCGAGGCTGAGGGAGAGCGGCGCGATCTCGAGCGACAGGGCGACCTCCGGTGTCAGTTTCAGCACTACCGCGAGTATGGCCCGGATCGATCCGCCATGGCCGACGAGAACAATCTCGCGTCCCTTGAACCGGTCGTTGAGGGTCGCGACGGCAGGCGCGACGCGCGCCTGGAGGTCGGAGAAGCTTTCGCCGCCTGGCGGGCGGTTGCGGGCGGGGTCGTCCCAGAAAGACCGGTAATCTTCCGCCCCCGTCTCTGAGAGTGCCGCGTGGGTCAGGCCTTCCCAGGCACCGAAATCCTGTTCGCGGAACGCTTCCTCGACGATCACCTCGCCCGGTGTCCATCCCGTATCGCGCAGCATCCGGGCAGTGTCGGCCGTCCGCCGGAGCGGCGTGGTGATCAGCACCGCGCTCTCCGGCAGCCGGGCCGCGATCCCGCGCAACAGGTCCGGGTCCCGATCTGCCGCCGCGACGTCGGTCCGGCCGTAGATCGTGCCTTTTTCGACGGCGGCCGGGGCGTGCCGCAGCAGGTGCCAGCGGGTCACGGCGCTCATAGCGGCCAGAGGAACCCGGCGGCACCGGCCGGAAGCGCGGAAAGGGTCAGCAGGACGAAACACTCGACCACCTGCTCGCTGCTGCCAAGCACGTCGCCGGTATAGCCGCCGATCTGGCGTTGCGCGAGCAGGGCGGTGGCGAGAATGGCGAGGCTCGTCGCGGCAAGGGCCGCAATGAATCCGATACCGGGGAGGAGCGAGAAGGCGAGCAGCGTTCCAAGGGCGACGCAAAGCCCGGTGGTGACTGCTTTCGGCCGTCCGGCTCCGGTTCCGAGACCACTCGACGTCGCCGGGGCGAGGAAGAAGGCGATCGGCAGGATCGCGCTCCGGCCGAGGATCTGCGCCGCCGCGAAGGCGAACGCGGCGAGGATAGGGGAGGCGATGGCGATGTTGGCGAGCGCGGCAGCCTTGAGTCCGGTCGCGAGTACCAGCGCGAGCACGCCGTAGCTGCCGACGCGGCTGTCCCGCATGATCTCGATCTTGCGTTCTTTCGTGGCCCCACCGCCGAAGCCGTCGGCGAGATCCGCAAGACCGTCTTCATGCAGCGCGCCGGTGAGGAAGGCGGTGACGGCCAGCGCGCCGAGCGCGGCCGCGAGCATCGGCAGGCCGGCCGAGGCGCCGAGCCAGAGCACGCCGCCGCCGAGCGTACCTGTCAGGAGCCCGATCAGCGGAAAGGCCCAGCCCGCATGCATCAAGGGGCGATCCGTACGGACGGGCGCCGGGACGGGCAGACGGGTCAGGAACATCGCGGCATGGGCAAGGTCGTCGGCCCACCAGGGGCGCCGCACGGGCGCTGGTCTCTCGCTCGCCATCTTTCCCCGCTCTCGTCGTGCCGGATTGCCTTCGCGGCGGCGCGGGCCGTCGCCCGCGGACTATGCATTGGCCGCCCGGACCTGTATAGGGGGCGGCAATCCGAAAGACACTTCCCGGCTGGCGATCATGAGCGACGAACGTTTTACCCCAGAGAGCGCGACCTTCGACGAGATCCGCGGCCTGTTCCGCGCGCTGCCGCCCGCCGATCTCGAGGCGGGCACCGACGCGGCCAGCCGCGAGGCGCAGCTGACCAAGCCGGCGGGCGCGCTCGGCAAGCTGGAGGAACTGACGCGCTGGGTCGCCGCCTGGCAGGGCAAGCATCCGCCGAGCGTCGCGCATCCCCGGATCTGCGTCTTCGCCGCCAATCACGGCGTCACCGCCAAGGGCGTCTCGGCCTACCCGTCGGACGTCACTCATCAGATGGTGCAGAACTTCATCTCCGGCGGCGCCGCCGTGAACCAGCTCGCCGAGCTGTTCGACGCCGATCTCCGTGTCTACGAGATGGCGCTGGAGCAACCGACCGCCGACTTCACCGAAGCGCCGGCCATGTCCGAGGACGAATGCGCCAAGGCGATAGCCTATGGGATGATGGCGGTGGAACCGGGCATAGACCTGCTCTGCCTCGGCGAGATGGGGATCGGCAACTCGACCTCCGCCGCTGCGATCTGCCACGCACTCTACGGCGGCGCGGCCGAGGACTGGACCGGCCCCGGCACCGGCGTCACCGGCGCCGCCTATGCGGCCAAGGTGAAGGCGGTGGCCGACGGCGTCGCCCTGCACAAGGCGCGTACCTCGGACCCTCTGGAACTCTTCGCCGCCGTCGGCGGTCTCGAACTGGCGGCGATCACGGGGGCCATTCTCGCGGCGCGGATGGGCCGGGTCCCGGTACTGCTCGACGGCTTTGCCTGCACGGCGGCCGCCGCGGTACTCCACGCCGCCGATCCGCGCAGCATCGAACATTGCCAGGTCGCGCATTGCTCGGCCGAGCCGGGCCACCGGCTGCTGCTGGAAAAGATCGGCAAGGCGCCGATCCTCGATCTCGGCATGCGGCTCGGCGAAGCCTCCGGCGCGGCGGTCGCGATCGGCATTATCAAGGCTGCCGTCGCCTGCCACAACGGCATGGCGACCTTCGCCGATGCCGGCGTCAGCGGTCCGGCCTGAGCTCCCGGGGACATCATCCCATGCCGAAGCCCTGGCGCGTGCTCGACAGCCGGATCAATTACAGCGACCGGTACGTCACCCACCGCATGGACCGCTGCGAGACCGCGCACGGCGTCATCGTCGAGCCCTATCATGTGATCGAGCTGCCGAACTGGGTGAACATGGTCGCGGTGACCGACGACGCCCGGGTTCTGATGATCAACGAGTACCGCCACGGGATCGGCGAGGTCGTGTTCGGCCTGCCGAGCGGCACCGTCGATCCGGGCGAGACCGATCCGCTCCGGACGGCGCAGCGCGAGCTTGCCGAGGAGACCGGGGCCGAGGCGTCGCACTGGGTCGAGACCGGCCGGATGTTCCCAAACGCCGCGGTCAACTCCAACACCTGCTTCAGCTTCCTCGCCACCGGCGCCCGGATCACCGGAGAAACCTCGTTCGACGAGGCCGAGGATATCGAGACCGTGCCGGTGCCGCTGGACGAGCTTTACCGCCGGCTGCTCGCGCGCGATCTCCGGATGACGGCGATGCATCTGGTCGGGCTGCACGAAGCCGGGCTCTATATCCTGACCTCGGGCGATCCGAAGGTGGCACGGCTGAAGGAGATCCTGGCGCCGCTCTATTCGCCGAGCTGAAGCAGCCGTCCGTCGCGCCGGGCGCTGCGGTAGGCGAGCCAGAAGATGAACGCGCCGATCGCGAAATAGATCACGTTCATGACCATCGCGCCGGCAATCAGGTCGAGCCTGAAATCGCCGTGGAAGAGCACCGCGCGCATGCCCTCGAAGACATAGGCGGACGGCGTGCACCAGGCGATGGTCTGGAGCCATTCCGGCATGGTCTCGACCGGGTAGTAGACCGCCGAGATCGGTGCGAAGGCGAAGACCAGCACCCATGCGAGGCTCTCCGCACCGAGGCCGAAACGCAGGATCACGCCGATCACCAGCAGGCCGACTCCCCAGCCCATGAAAAAGAGGCAGGCCATGAAGGCGACCAGCGGCAGGCCGAGAGAGAAGATCGAGAACTGGTAGAAGACGATGGCGAGCAGGGCCGGCGGCACCGCGCCGATCAGGGTCCGGAACAGGCTCATCGTCATCAGCGCGACGACAAACTCGTGCGGCCGGAGCGGGCTGACGAAGAGATGGCCGAGATTGCGCGACCACATCTCCTCGAGGAAGCAGATCGCAAAACCCATCTGCCCGCGGAACAGGATGTCCCAGAGCAGCACGCCCGCCAGCAGTACGCCCGCCGCGCCCGCGATCCAGCTCGACTCGCCGATGAAGAACTTGGTGACGAAGCCCCAGAGGATCATCTGCATGGTCGGCCAGTAGGCCATCTCGATCAGCCGCGGCCAGGAATTGCGCAGCAGGTAGAAATAGCGCAGCGCCATGGCGCCGATGCGGCCGACGGAGAACAGCGAGGCCGGCGGCGGGGTGAAATCGGTGTTCCCGCTCATGCCGTCTCCCGGTCGTCTTGTTTGGCCTGTGCCGCGCCGGTCTGCCGGGCGACGTCGAGAAACACCTCGTCCATGGTCCTGCGTCCGTATTTTGCCAGCAGCTCCGCCGGGCTTCCCCGATCGACGATTTCCCCCTTGCGCATCATCAGCACCTTGGAGCAGAGCCGTTCGACTTCCTGCATGTTGTGCGAGGCGAGCAGCAGGGTGGCGCCGTTCTCGCGCTGATAGGTCTCGAGATATGTGCGGATCCAGTCCCCGGTATCCGGGTCGAGCGACGCCGTCGGCTCGTCCAGCAGCAGCACCTTCGGCGTGTTGATCAGCGCTTTGGCAAGGGCGACGCGGGTTTTCTGACCGGCCGACAGCTTGCCGGAGGGCCGGTTCATGAAATCCTCCATGTCGAGCTGCGCCGCCAGTTCGGCAATCCGCGCTTTCGGATCCGATACGGAGTAGAGCCTTGCATAGACCATGAGGTTCTCGCGCACGGTCAGGCGATGCGGCAGGTCCACATAGGGCGAGGAGAAATTCATGTAGGGCAGGGCGCGGTAGCGGTCGGTCGCCATGTCGCAGCCGAGGATGGAGACGCTGCCGCCGGTCGGCTCCAGCAGTCCCAGCATCATCGCGATGGTCGTGGTCTTGCCCGCGCCGTTGCCGCCGAGCAGACCTACGGTGGTTCCGGCCTCGGCGGTGAAGCCAACGCCGCGCACGGCGTGAACCGCGCCATAGCGCTTTTCCAGATCCCGGACGTCGATGACCGGCTTGCTCATGGGTTCAGACTCTATGGATGTGCAGTTCAGGGTGCGCCGAAATGGGCATCGCGACCTTAGCCCGTGCCGTGCTAGTGGACAATGACGGAAACCTCGGAGACGGCGCGCGTGGCCAAAGAGCGCAGGAATCTGGAAGATCTCGAAGTCCGGTTCGGCCTGGCCGACGGGCTTGGACCGGCGGGCGTGCGGACGCTGGTGATGATCCGCTGGGTGGCGCTGATGGGCCAGCTTATCAGCCTGCTCGTGGTGCATTACGGGCTCGGGTTTCCGCTGCCGCTGGAGATCACGCTCGGGATCGTCGCCTTCGGCGCGTTCTACAACGTGGTCTGCCAGACCCTCCGCCAGGGCGGGCCGGTCCGCAGCGGTCGGGTCGCCGCCTTCGGCCTCGCCTTCGACATCGCGCAGCTCGGCTCACTGCTCTACTGGACCGGCGGTCTCGAAAATCCGTTCGCGCTGATGCTGATCGCGCCGGTCACGGTCTCGGCGACCATCCTTTCCGGGCGGGCGACCGTCTGGCTGAGCTTCCTCGCCCTGGTTTCGGCATCCGCCCTCGCGGTGGTCCATCGGCCGCTGCCTTGGCCAGGCGACGGTCTGGAGCTGCCGGACATCTACGTCTTCGGCCTCTGGGCCGCGATCGTCATCGCCACCCTCTTCATCGCCGGCTACACCTACCGCGTCAGCCGGGACGCGCGGCGCATGTCGGACGCCTTTGCCGCCACCCGCCTCGCGCTCTCCCGCGAGCAGCAGCTTTCCGCCCTCGGCGGGCTCGCCGCCGCGGCAGCCCATGAGCTCGGAACACCGCTCAGCACCATCGCCGTCGTCGCCCGCGAGCTGCGCAAGGATATTCCCGAGGACAGCGAATGGCGGGAGGATCTGGATCTGCTGCTGAGCGAGACCGCGCGTTGCCGGGATATCCTGACGGAATTCTCCCGCCGGCCGGATCAGGACACGCCGGGTCCGTTCAAGACCGTTCCCTTCAGCGCCGCGGTCGAGACCGCCGCCGCACCGCATCAGCGTGACGATATCGTCGTGATCGTGGAGCAGCACGGGCCGGGCGGCGCGCTCGATCTCGATCTCGAACCGGCTGACGCGGAGGAAACGGTTGCCGCGGACCAGCCGCGCGTGGTGCTGACGCCGGAGATGAACCAGGGGATCGGCACGCTGGTCCAGAACGCCGTCCAGTTCGCCGCGGAGACGGTCGAGATCACGGTCTATTGGGACGACAGCATGGCATCGGTCATCATCGAGGATGACGGGCCGGGTTTCTCACCCCTTGTGCTCGACCGGTTGGGCGAACCCTATGTCTCCAGCCGGTCCGGCAAGGACGGTCATATGGGGCTCGGCATCTTCATCGCGAAGACGCTGCTGGAACGTGGTGGCGCCACGCTTTCCTTCTCCAACCGGGCCGAGGGCGGAGCCCGCGTGGCGATTCGCTGGCTCCGGTCCGACCTGGAGGCCGGGGTGACGGATTCTTGACCCCACGCAGTTTTCCTTTATTAACCGGAAAGGGGCCGGACCGGCCCGAATGGCGGAGACGCTAGGTGACTGACGATCAGATCGGGGTCGACGAGACCCGGAAATTGCTTGTGCTCGACGATGACGAGCCGTTCCGCAACCGGCTGGTGCGGGCGATGGAGAAGCGCGGTTTCAGCGTGACCAGCGCCGGCTCGGTGGCCGAGGGACTGGAGGCGGTGAAGAACGATGCGCCGTCCTATGCGGTGCTCGACATGCGGCTGACCGACGGCAGCGGCCTCGATGTGGTGACCGCACTGCGCGAGGCCAATCCGGATGCCCGCATCATCATGCTGACCGGCTACGGTAATATCGCGACCGCGGTCGCCGCGGTGAAGGCGGGCGCGGTCGATTACCTGCCGAAGCCGGCCGACGCCGATGCCGTCGCCGCCGCGCTTTTGGATCACGAGGAAGCGCTGCCCCCGCCGCCGGACAATCCGATGTCCGCCGACCGGGTGCGCTGGGAGCATATCCAGCGGGTCTTCGAGCAATGCGGCCGCAACGTCTCCGAAACCGCCCGGCGCCTGCGCATGCACCGCCGCACCCTGCAGCGCATCCTGAACAAGCACGCGCCGCGGGGGTAGTTCACCTTCCGCTCCTTATAAAGGTTGTCATCCCCGCGTTTGCGGGAATGACGACGGAGTAGCGGGTGCAAGGGCCTGAAGGGCGCGCGGGTGGCCTTACACCACCCGGCCTTCCGAGGTCAGCAGCTTGTCGATATAGCGGCCTTGGAACATCGTGATCCCGAGAGACTGGCCGAAGCGTACCGCCTCGTCGCTGTCGCAGCGGGTCAGGATGATGCGGGCACGGCCGCAGCGGTCGACATGTTCCTTCAGTTCCGTGGTCCGGGCGCCCGACATGTCGTCGGCCATGTCCGGGCTCCAGATCAGCTTCAGGAGGTCGAGGCCGAGCCGTTCGCGGTCGATGAACTGCAGTGTGAGATGGTTCAGCCCGTCGAGACAGATGCGGTAGCCGCGCTCGCGCATGAAGTCGCGCGCGAACATGTAGGCGCCCATGTCACCGAAGATGTCGATCTTCTGCAGCTCGATCACGACGGTACCGCGGGCGACCGCCTTCAGGCTCGAGTCGAAGTTCAGGAAGGGCGGCGAGAGGATCGTCTGCACGTTCAGATTGACGCTGAAGGAACTCGCGATCGAGCTGTCGTCGTTACGGATCAGCAACGATAGCATCCGCGCGTCGAGCGTCTGGGTCAGGTGCTGGAAGAGCCAGAGATTCGAGGCGAGGTCGAATTCCGGCAGTACCGTCTGCTGCAGGTCGTGGATCGAGATGAAGAGCTCGCGGAAGACCGGCTGCGGATTGGGGTTGTTCGGCGTCAGGGCGCAGACCGGCTGGCGGCGCATCAGATTGGAGAGGTCGGCGCGCTGCAGGAAGGATTCGAGCTTGCCGAGCTGCTCCGGATCGAGCGGCTTGCGCGAACCCTTGGTCCGCGGATCGACCTTCTGGTCGGCGCTGACGGCGAGCCGCGACTTGCGCTCACGCTCGCGGTGCATCTGCTTGACCAGCTCCAGCAGGTCCTCGTACTGGGTCGCGACATTGTACCAGGAACAGAATCGGGCGAGGTCTTCCTCCTCGTCGCCCTGGGAGAGCGGGTCCTCGGAGAAGAGATAGCGGACCTTCATGATCGCCGCGTCGATATCCTCGACGGTGGCGTCCTTGCAGACGAAGAACAGATCCGAATTGCTCAGGATGAAGATCTGGCCCTCGTAGTTCTGGACCATGCCCTCAAAGGTCGCCGCCGCGATCCGGATATGGTGGTCCTGGCGGTTCTGCGGGCGGAGGCGCGACAGATGGATGTGAACGGCCATGCGGCCATCCACGTTCCGTCCGAGGCGCTGCAGATAGTCGAGCAGCAGGTATTCCTGGCTCGGGCCCCGATTTCGGTTCTGGACTTGGCTGAGCGCCATGCGGTCCTCCGCTTAAAACTCAGTAGGGCCGTTTCCCTGGCTCTTTCTTACCATGCCGCCTATTGCGCAGGCACCCGGTAAATCACCGGAAACCGCGGGGCGCGGACGGCGTGCGATCGAAAAGGCTCAGGATGGCCGGGCGGTATCTCTACCGCGAAAAAACGCACTTTCACATAAAAAGCCACCAAATTTTTACGTTTCCGTGGCCATCATGAGTTACGTCACCTAACTATGCTCATAAAAATGTTTTGTTTCAATGGATAATTCGACTACTTTAAAGCGCTGCCTAAGCGCAGCCAAACCGAGTTCGGGATAGAATCAGCTGGCCGGTCACATGGACTTTTCGCAATCGTGGCTTCTGTGCGGGCGGAGCCGCACGGTTTGGTCAGCCGGCAAGGGGCTGGGCGGCCTGGCGTTTGCCCTGCTCGCGCTCACGACCGTCGCGCTTCCCGCCGCGGCACAGCTCGCCGGCAAGGAGTCGGTCCAGGGGCGGCCGCGGCTCGACTTCCAGAGTTACGGCCTTTCCCTCGACATGCTGACCCGGCCCGGGGATACCTCGGATACGGCCCGGCTCGGCGGCAGCTTCGATCTTTTTCCACGCGTGACGGTGGATGCGGGTCATGACAGCAATATCGTGCGCACAACCGACAACGAGATCGATTCCGGCTTCACCGAAGTGAAGGCCGCGGCCGCACTCCGGTCGAACTGGACCAATCACGAGGCGCTGCTGATCGTTAGCGTGGACGACCGGAGGGTAGGGGAGTCCAGCCGGGAGAACACCACGGACATCAGTCTCGGCGCAGCGGGCCGTTACGATCTCGGCGAGGAGCTTTTCGCGCGCGGTTTCGCCGAAGCCAAACGCGGACACATCCGGCGTGGCGACGATGCCGATCCCGGCGCGGCGTTCGAGCCGCTGACCTATAACCAGTATCTCGCGGGCGTGACCTACGACGACCGGCAGAACGACCGGCTCTTCTCCCGCGTGGTCGGCGAGGTGTTGCATCGGGACTACAACCCGACCGATGGCGTCAACCGGAGCTCGCTCGACCGCACGTCCCTCAACCTGCGCGGCCTCGTGGGGGTTTCGACGGGCGGCGAATACGATCTCTTTGTCTCGCCGGGCCTGTTGCGCGAGATGTTCGTCGAGAAGGCCTCGCAAAACCAGGATTCGACCCGGCTTACCCTGACCGTCGGAACGGCGCGGGACGTGACCGGTGTCAGCGCCTTCACCGGCCGGGTCGGGATGTCGCACCGTATCTTCGACGAAGGCTCGCGGTCGCCGCAGACGGACTTCGTTGCCTCCGCCGGGCTGCTCTGGAATCTCACGCCCGTCATGACCTTCACGGCTGGCGCCGCGATCGAGAATCAGCAATCGGACGATCCGTCCTCTGGAACGAAGCTCACCCACGGCTTCAATGCCGGGCTGGACTACGACCCGTTCGACCAGCTCATCTTCAACGCCTATTTCTCCTACGCCAACGAGGACTTCCAGCAGATCGAGCGCGAGGACGACGATTACCTGGTCGGTCTGAAGGCGACTTACCTCATCAACGAGTACTTTTTCGCCGGCCTAAGCCTCGAGCACGAGGTGTCCGACTCGACAGTGGCGAGCCGCGATTTCGAGGCGACCACGGTCGCTTTCCGGCTCGGGATGAAGCTCTGCTGCCGTATTGACGAAGGCGTCGTCGATCCGTTCAATCTCGGACGGCTCTAGGAGAGAGTGATGTGGTCTGACCTCATTCTCGCATCGAACCGGCTTACGGCCCTCGCGTTGTTGGGGCTGTGCCTCGCGCTTGCCGCCTGCGCCTCGTCCGAAGTCGACGAACTGCCGCCGCCCACGACACCGACCATCGCCGAATACCGGCTGGTCGAAGGCGACCGGGTCGCGGTGACCGTGTTCGGCCACGAGGAACTTTCCGCCATCGTCGATATCGCCGAGGATGGAAAACTGGAACTGCCGCTGGTCGGCAAGGTCGAGGCCCGCGGCAAGACCGCGCTGGAGCTGCGCGCGCTGGTGACCGAAATCGTCGACCGGCAGTTTGTCATCGATCCGAAGGTCGATATCGTGATCGCGCGCTACCAGCCGTTCTACGTGCTGGGCGAGGTGAATACACCCGGGAGCTACGATTTTGTGCTCGGTCTCAACATGCGCAAGGCGGTGGCCGAAGCCGGCGGATTTACCCGCCGCGCGGCCAAGTCGCAAGTGCTGCTGACCCGGCGTACGGAGCACGGGCAGACCGTGCGCGACGTCAGTCTCGATACCTCGGTCTATCCGGGCGACGTCATCGAGATCAAACGGCGCTGGTTCTAGGGGGGCGGATGGCGAACGTCACGGCATTCCCGAGAGGACGGCGCGGCGGCGAGGCGCCGTCGGCGCTGTTCGCCGATCCGCTGGAAACCGGAGAGACCTTCGATCTGTGGCGGCTGGTCTCCGTCATGCGGCGGCGCTTTCTGCTGATCCTGACGGTGCTGATCCTGGTGCCGCTGGCGACCGGTCTCGTCGTGTTCTCCATGAAGCCGGTCTTCTCCGGCAGCACCAAGCTGCAGATGAGCGAGCCTGGCGGGACTTTCAACATTCCGGGCCTCACCCTGCCTCAGGGCCTCGGGACCGGAACCACGAACCTTCCGACAGAGACCGCCTATCTGAGGTCGCGGGCCTTCGCATCGAAGGTCATCGACAAGCTGGAACTGGACCGGGTTGCCGAGTTCAACCCGGCGCTGCGTTCGGAAGCGGACACGGTGTGGGGCAAACTCAAGAGCGGAGCGGGCGAACTCGCCGCAATTCTGCATATCGACAAGGCCCTCTCGCACTGGTCTGAGGCCGCCAACGCCTGGCTGGTCGACAATCTCGGGCTCGATCTCGGCAAGCTCGCCTCGCCCGGGTCCGGCGAGCCCGAGAAACTTTCTCCCGAGGCGCTCTATGCCGAGGTCACCGACACTTTCCTCGACCAGCTGACGGTCGACGGGGAACAGCTCTCGCGGGTCATCACCATCGAGTTCCAGAGCAACGACGCGACTCTCGCGGCGCTGGTGCCGAACACCATCGCCGACATGTTTCTCGAACAGAAGCGCGATCAGCGCGACGAGGCGGTGCGGCAGTCCAGCCGATGGCTGACCGACCAGGTCGCGGCGCTGCAGGAACGGGTCCTGCAGTCGGAGGAGAAGCTCGAGCGTTTCCGCCGCGAGGAAGGCCTGCTCGACGTGCGCGGCACGGAATTGATGCGCCAGCAGCTCATCAAGCTGAACGATCAGTTGATCCAGGCCAGCACCGAACGGGCGGAGCGCGAGGCGCGGCTGCGTCAGGTCCAGCTCCTGATAGACCAGCAGGACGGTACCGAAAGTCTGGCGCCAGTGCTCGCCTCCCAGCTCATCAACAATCTGCGGCTCCAGGAATCGCGGATCCAGCAACGTCTCGCCGAACAACTGACGACCCTGCGCGACGGCCATCCCGACGTCATCAAGACCCGCCGGGAACTGGAGGACGTGCGCACGACGATCGCGGGCGAGGTGCGCAAGATCGTGCAGTCGATGCGCAACGAGACCGAGATCGCGCGGGTGCGCGAGGCGAACGTGCAGAACGCGGTCTCGGAGCTGAAAGCAACGATGGAAGGCCAGACGGAGGCGGAAATCGCGCTCCGGGCGATCCAGGCCGAGGTGGCCGCGAACCAGAATCTCTACGAGATCATGCTGAACCGGCTGGCGGCGGTGGATATCGAGCAGCGCGAGCCGGAGCAGGCCGGCGCCGAGGTGATTTCCCGCGCCGTAGCGCCCCGGGTGCCGATCGCGCCGAAGAAAAAGCTGGCGGTGCTTGCCTCGGTCCTGGCGGCGATGATTCTCGCCGCGCTGCTCGCGCTGCTGATGGATTTCCTGATCCGAGGCTTCAAGAACGCGAAGCAGGTGGAACAGGCGACCGGCCTGCCCGTGATTGCCAGCATTCCGCTGTCGCAGCATGTGAGCGATGCGAAGACGCCGCTGTTCGAGTTGGTCCGCCGCCGCCCGGGCTCCGCTGCCGGCCAGGGCATCCGCAAGCTGCGCACCGCGCTCAACCTGCTCGGCGAGGGCAAGCCGATCCGCTCCGTGCTGATCACCTCCTCCATTGCCGGCGAGGGCAAGTCCTCGATCGCGCTCGCCCTGGTCGTCAATGCGGTTTCCGCCGGTTTGCGTGTCCTGATCATCGATTGCGACACGGTCAGCGGTACGGTCACCAAACAGCTCAACGGGGATACCAGCCGCGGCCTCAAGCAGTTTCTGCAGGGCGAGGCGGAAATTGAGGACGCGATCGAGTTCGATCTCGGTCTCGGAATCCATTACGTCGCAACCGGCGGCGTCATGTCGAGCTCGGACGATCATTTCGCGTCGCGCCGCATGGCGGAGCTGTTGCGGTACGCGGAGAAGAATTTCGACTTCACGGTGATCGATTCCGGCCCGGCGTCGGTTGTGTCCGATACCCTGGTCCTGGTGCCGCAGGTGGACGCGACGGTCTTCGTCATCGAGTGGGAGCGGACCCGCCGCGAAACCGCGGAGCAGACCATCCGGGAGATCTACGAACTCGGCGAGAACCTCTCCGGAATCGTGATATCGAAGAACAACCTCCGGATTCAATCGATCGACGGCGGCGCCGAAGCCTATGACGGCCAGTATTACGGCGTCGATTCAAACGTCTCCCTCGACGCCGAGGAGCCCGGCTGGGCCAACGCGCGATGAGTCCGTCACGGGCCGGGACGGCCTGACCGATGCAAAACAGATCGCTCATCTGGCTCGCCGTCTGGCTCGCTATCCTCGAGGCCGTCAGCCTCTACGCCATCAACGTGGTCAGCTATGCGGTTCGGAACGGAAGCTTCGTTCTGCCCGAACGCTACGTCCTCGCCGGACTGTTCCTTTGCGCCCTTTACCTGATCTGCGGCAGCAACCAGGGCAGTTACGCCTTCCACCGCAGCGACATCGAACGTATCCACGCGATGCAGTCGCTACGCTGCTGGCTCGGAACGATGGTGATCTTCATCGTCGCGCTGTTCGCCTTCAAGATCTCGGAGGATTTCTCCCGTTTCTGGCTGGTGGAGATGGTGGTCGGCGGCAGCGTCGGCCTCGTCGCGGTGCGGACCCTCGCGCTGGCCTGGGTTCGGAAGGTACGGCGGAGCGGCTGGTTCTCCGCCAGTATCGCCGTCCTCGGCTCGCCTCGCCTGGTCAAAGAGGAGACCCTCACCCTGGTCGCCGGCCAGGGAGGTGCGACCCGACTGGTCGGCGGCTTCGTGGGCGACGGTCTCGGCAACGAGTATTTCCAGGACGTGCCGCTTTTCGGCAGCGAGGAAAGCCTTCATCGCATCATCGCGGCCGGACGGGTCGACGATGTGCTGCTGTGCTACGAGCCGGGGGACGAGAAGGCGTTCCGCACAGCACTTGCGCGGCTTCGCGAACAGCCGGTCAATATCCGCCTCCAGCTGCCCGGTTATCTCGCCGGCGTCCCGGTCCTGGGTATCGATCGGGTCGCGGGAGAGACCGGTATCATACTCGCGGACGTGCCGATCGGCGGTTGGTCGAGCGTGCAGAAGCGCTTTGTCGACATCGTGCTCGGAAGCGTGATGATCGTCGCGTTGGCGCCGGCCATGCTTGCGATCGCCCTCGCGGTCCTGTTGACGACGGGGCGGCCGATTTTCTTCCGCCAGCGCCGTTTCGGCTTCAACAACGACGAGTTCACGATGCTGAAGTTCCGCACCATGCGGAACGACGGCACCGGCTCCGCGGACGCCGGAACGCTCAAGCAGGCCACGCGCGACGATCCCCGTGTCACCGCGCTCGGCCGTGTCCTGCGGCGCACGAGCCTCGACGAGCTGCCGCAACTGCTGAACGTGCTCGGCGGCAGCATGTCACTGGTCGGCCCGCGTCCCCATGCCGTCGCCCACAATCGCCAGTATGCCGGGATCATCGACGGATATCTCGGCCGCCACCGGGTGAAGCCGGGCATTACCGGCTGGGCGCAGGTCAACGGGCTCCGCGGCGAGACCGATACGGTCGACAAGATGCGCCGCCGCGTCGAACTCGATCTCTATTACATCGAGAACTGGTCCCTCGGCTTCGACCTGAAGATCCTCGCCCTGACCGTTATAGAGGTCGGCACCGGGCGGTCCGCCTACTGATCTTCCCCGCGCAGCCAGGCCACCGTTTCCGTCAGCCCGTCTCCGAGCCTGACTTCGGCCTGGAAACCTAGGGTATCGAGGGCGTGCTGCGGGTCTCCGCGGGAATGGAGGATATCGCCGGGACGTGCCGGGCCGTGTCTGAGCCTGAGACCGGCGCCGCACGCCGCCGCGATGGCCCGCGTCAGCTCCAGAATGCTGATCGCCTGTCCGGTACAGCCGTTCACGGTCAGCGCTGCCTCCGGATCGCGACTCATGGCCGCGAGGAAGAGGCGGACGATATCGCCGACATAGATGAAATCCCGGCTCTGGTGACCCTCGCCGTTGATCGTGATCGTCTCGCCGGCAAGGCAGGCGGAAACGAACCGCGCGATCACCCCGCTATAGGGCGAAGCCGGATGCTGGCGCGGCCCGTAGACGTTGAAGGGCCGGATGATCGTGGCGCGCGGGCCGAGCGTCAGGACCGCGCTCTCGCTCTTGAGCTTGTGCTCGCCATAGGCGGAAAGCGGCGCGCATTTTGCGGTTTCGGCGACCGGGTCGGAACCGGCGTCTCCGTAGACAGCTGCGGAGGATGCGTAGACGAGCGGGATGCCGTGCGTTCGCGCCGCGGCGACGGCATTGCGAGTGCCGCCGAGATTGACTGCCTCGGCCCGATCGGGGTTTGCTGCGGCCGCCTCGACCGAGGCGATGGCGGCGAGATGGACGAGGCCGTCGCACTGTCTTGCGATCACTGAAAGCCGCGCGCCGTCGGTCACGCAGCCCCGCTCGAGATCGGCCCCCGGTGGCAGGTTGTCCTCCTGTCCGCTGGAGAGATCGTCGAGGACGGTCACCCGGTGGCCCTCTCGGACGAGCGCATGGGCCAGATGGCCGCCGATGAAGCCGCAGCCGCCGGTGATGAGATAGCGCGCCATCAGACCCGGCCCCGGCGGCGGCACCAATGGGCGCAGAGGTCGAGCAATGCGAACCAGAGGAAACGGGTATTGTGCACGAGATAGCGCCGGGCGAGGCGGCCCGGTTCGGCAAGCAGGCGATGCAGCCATTCGAGGCCGAGCGAGCGAACCCATGCGGGGGCACGTTCCAGCCGCCCCGACATGAAATTGAAGGCGGCGCCGATGCCGATCAGCGTCGCGTCGATCCCGGCGCTGTGCCGAGCCATCCACCATTCCTGGCGCGGGCAGCCGAGCCCGACGAAGACCAGCTTCGCGCCGCTCGCGCTGATCCGGGTCGCCACCTCCGGGTCGAAGTCCGGCCGTTCGGGAAGTTTCGGCGGGGACTCCCAGCCGGCGACACGGAGCTGCGGGTGCCTCTCCGACAATGTCCGCTTCAGGGCGTCGAGTTCGTCCGGCAGGCCGCCGAAGAAATAGACCGGGAGCGCTTCCGCTTCCGCGCGCGCGACAAGCCAGGGTGCGATCTCGGGCCCCGCGACCTGTTCCGCCTCGGCGTGTCCTTTCAGCCGCTGGATCCAGCTCACCGGCTTGCCGTCGGGCAGCACCAGGGCGGCCCCGTCCATCACGGCGGCGAAGGCGGAATCGGTGCGCGCCAGCGACAGGGGATGGGTGGCGGCGACGCAGACATAGGCCGGCGCTCCCTTTCGGGCGAGACAGAGGATGGTCTCTCCGAGGGTGGTGAGCGACCCGGCGGCGACCTTCCGGCCAATCACGGGCACCGTGGGGGTTCCGCCGCTCATGCCGCGACCCTGCCCGAGATCAGCTCCTCGTAGAGCGCAAGCTTCGCGGCTGTCGTCTTTTCCGCGGTGAAACGGGTTTCGTAGCTTTGTCTTGCCTGCGCGCCCCAGTCCCTGAGCCGGGCCGGATCGGAGAGCGTTTCGGCGATGACGCTTTCCATCTCCGCCGGATCGAACGGATCGAACACGCGCCCCGTCCGTCCGTCCTCGACCAGTTCGCCAAGAGCGCCGATCCGTGACGCGGCGACCGGGAGGCCGGAGGCGAAGGCCTCCGCCAGCGTCATCGGGAAATTCTCGTAGCAGCGCGATGGCAGGACCGAGAGCGCGGCGTGGCGCATTTCGGCGGCGATCTCCTCCGGACCGAGCGTGCCAAGCGCGACGGCCCGGCCCTCCCTGACCGCTGCGTCGAGCACCGGCCGGTCCGGCCCATCGCCGATGACCCGGAGCGGCGGCCAGTCCCGGCGCCAGATCTTCAGCAAGGCGGCGATGCCTTTCTCCTCCGAGAGCCGTCCGATATAGAGCGCGCCCTCGCGGGGGCCGCTTGCGGGTGCGGGCGCGAATGCGGCGCCGGGGCTGTTTCCGATCACGGCGATCCGGCCCGCCGGAAAGCCGCCGGCGACGAAGCGGCCGCGGGAGAAGTCGGTCAGCGCGATGAAACGGCCGACTGCGTGGTGCCAGGTGCCGCGCCTCCGGTGGACGTCGATCATCCGGGCGAGCGCAAGGGACCCGGGATAGGAGTTCCGGTAGCAGCGGTGGAGCACGGCCCGGTAGGGGTTGGCGCCGACGCAATCCTCGCAGATCCGTCCGTCCCGCATCAGCAGGGCAGAGGCGCAGATGTTGCGGTAATTGTGCAGGGTCTGGACCACCGGAATGCCGAGATCGCCCGCGGCATCGTAAAGCGACGCGGTGATCAGCGGGAAGATGTTGTGGGCATGGATTATGTCCGGTCCCGCCGCCGCAATCTCGGCTTTCAGCTCGTGCCGGAGAGCCTCGGTCCCTGGAAGCTGCCAGGCCGTCCGGGCTGCGTCCCACGGCGAGCGGATGGACGCATTGTCGCGTTCGAGCAGGGCGACCTCGTGTCCCGCGTCACGGAGCGCTGCCATTTCGGCCTCGACGACACGATCCTCGCCGCCGGCCTGCTGGTAGCGGCAATGGGCAAAGAGGATCCTCATCGGCCCCATACCGCGTCGATGGCTCCGATCATGCGCCGGAGCGTATTTCCGTGCGAGAAACGCGCCGCTGTGCGCCGGGCGTCCGCCGCCATCGACGCGCGTTCCTGCGGCGGGGCATCGAGGGCGCGGGCAAGCGCGGCATCGGTCGCCGCCGGGTCGAGCGGATCGAACAGCCAGCCGTTCTCACCCTCCCGGACCATCTCCTCGGCGGCCTGGGAGAGGCGGCTGGCGAGCACCGGCAGGCCCGCCGCCATGGCCTCGTTCACCACGAGACCCCATTCGTCGGCCAGGGTCGGAAAGACGAAAAGATCGCGGTCGACGAGAAGGTCCGGGATCGCTTCATAGGGGCGGTTGCCGATCAGTTCGAGTTCGAGGTTCGCCGGCAGGTCCGCGCTTTCGAGGCTTTCCCGCTCACCGCCGTCGCCGACGAGGCGCCAGTGCAGTTTCCGTTCCGGATGCGCCGCGCACCAGGCCTTGAGGCGAACGAGAAAGGGCCGGAGACCCTTGCGCGGGATCAGGCTGCCGACAGAGACGAGACGGAGCGTGCCGGCGGGGTCGGGCTTGGGTTCCGGCAGGTTCTCGAACCGGTCGAGATCGGTCGACTGGTGGATGGCGAAGATGCGGCCGGACGGAAATCCGATTGTCTCCAGATAGCGGGCGCCCGAGGTCCCGTTCGTCACTGCGCCGTCCGCCATGAAGGCGATCAGGCGCCTCAGGGCCGACCGCAATGGTCCGCGGCCCCGTTCCGTCTGCTCGGACACCGTCGCCCAGATCAGCAGCCGGGTGCGGCGGCCGGCGAGTGCGGCGAGGCGGCGATAGAGACCTGCCTGCAGGCTGCGCAAACCGAACTCGCTGCTGATCATGACATCCGGGGCGAGACAGGCGAGGCGCGGTAGCAGGTCCCAGGAGAGATGGACCGTCAGGTCCTCCGAGAATCCGTCCGGATGGCCGCGCCGGTAGGGCAAGGTTATCGACCGAATCCTGCGGACATCGAGCCCCCCGCTTCGGGCCTGCCACGGGCGGTCCGCCTCCATCTCCGTAGAGACCAGCACCGTCAGCCGGCGGACCTCCCGCTCGAGCGCGCGCAGCAGGGCCACCCGGTAGGGCGGCACGAAATTAACGAGCAGAGCGACGGAGCAACGGGGCATAAGGCAGCGATCCGAGCACCAGGCCCGAGAGAATGAAGATGGGAACCATGTTGTAGAAATAGATCAGCACATTGTCGGTCAGCATCAGGGCGAGCAGGGTGATCTGCGCCAGCCCGGTCGCGGCGCCGAGCGACGTCTCGCGCGCGCCCCATTGCTGGAACCGCTTATATTGCCGCCGGCAGGCGAGCATCATGGTGCCGAAGGCGCCGAACCAGAGCAGCAGTCCGATCACCCCGTAATCGTGCCAGATCCTGAGATAGTCGTTGTGAGGCTGCTCGATACCGGCGTGCAATGTCTCGAGGGCCTCGGAACTCGAGGCCGGACCCTTGC
This sequence comes from Nisaea sediminum, assembly GCF_014904705.1. Lineage (NCBI taxonomy): Bacteria > Pseudomonadati > Pseudomonadota > Alphaproteobacteria > Rhodospirillales > Thalassobaculaceae > Nisaea > Nisaea sediminum. Next base: position 484,570 of record NZ_JACZCQ010000006.1, on the reverse strand, counting down.
CGATGATCGGTGCCTCCATTGCGGAGTTGATCACCGTCGTCCAGGCGGCGATCCGGCCCATGGTGTTGATCTTGACGCCGCCGACCGCGGCCGAGAGGTCTCCCGAGAAGAAACGCTGCTTCAGCGGCTCGAAATTGAGCAGGAGGAAGGCGGCGAGGCCGACCGCCGCGACGAGGATCGCGATCAGGCGGACCCAGCCGGTAAAGCTGTCCAGCCGCATCTGCGCCAGGACGAAGACGCCGAGCCCCATTCCCATCGCCGCGCGCGAGAGCGAGAGCACCACGACGGCGTAGAGGAAAAGCGCAAGCCAGAGATCGCTCCGCGAGCCGTGCCGCCAGTAGCCGCAATGGATGGCGATGCCGATCAGCAGGAAGCCGGCGAGGGAGCGCGGCGCGAAGATCTCGGTATGGCCGAAGCCGAAGACCGGAATCGCGAGCACGTAGATCACCGCCGGAATCCAGATCGCGATCAGAACCGCACGCACGATGGCACGGCTCGGCGAGCGGATACTCATCGCAACCTGGGCGGCGACGATGAGGGAAAGAATGCTGGAGATGATGACGACGGTGTTCTGAATGCCGGGAACGGTCAGCCGGTAAAAGATGAAGCCGTAGGCGATCCAGGCGGTGAAGAGCAGGAACATGAAGACCGGCCAGCGCGTTTCGCGCACCACGTAGGGCCGCATCATGAAATGCATCACCAGCAGCAGCACGAAGAGCAGAGACAGAAACCCGCCGAGCGAGATCGCGGGGATGACGCGGAACTGGGCCGGAATGGTGACCAGTGCCTGGGCGAAGATGATGGTCATCAGCAGCGAGACGCTGAGCGGCGCCGCCTGCCCGAGCCGCCGCGCCTCCATGGCGCTCCGGTATATGGACCGGTGCACCCGGGGCGCCGGCACGTCCTCGGTGCCCGTACCCTCGGGCCTCCGGTTGTCCATGGCTCAGGCCACTCCCTGCCGGGGGCGGATCTGATGTGCCAGCGCTTCGGCGCCGTTCTTCGCCATCCGGGCCGCCGCGGCGAGCTGGGCCCAGAGCGGGATCGTCATTCCCGCGCGGGCTTCGGCGTGGATGCGGGCGAGGGCGTTCATGTAGTCCCGGCGGTCCTTCGCCGCGAAATAGCTGTCGTCCCGGCGCTCGCGCAGGCAGGTGACGGCACTGCTGTGGCGGATGCCGCCAACGCGGAGCAGGCGGAAATAGAAACTGTAATCGACGCAGATATCGAGGCTCTCGTCGTATCCGCCTGCCGCGTCCCAGGCCGTGCGCCGGAACAGCACGGTGGAATGTACCAGCCGGTTCGAGACATAGAGCGCCGCCGGGGAGATGTCGGTCACGGTGACCGCAGCGGGATCCGCCGGGGGCGGGGCGGGCGGTTCGTGTTCGAACACCAGCGCTTCCGAGCAGGCCATGGCGAGGCCGGGATCGGCCTCCAGCAACGGCAGGGTCACGGCCAGGCGGTTCGGAAGTGCGATGTCGTCCGCATCGAGAATGGCGATGTGGTCTCCTCGCGCGGCCCGGATCGTCCGGTTGAGGGCGGCGGCACGGCCGCAGCGCTCGCCGCGGATGATCGTGAGGTTTGGGAGCTCTCCCTTGAGCGCTTCGGCCACGGCGGCGGTGCCGTCCGTCGAGCCGTCGTCGAACAGCAGGATCTCGATCGGCCAGTCCCCCTCCATCGCCGCCGCCGAACGCAGCGCCCGCGCGACGAAGCGCTCGGCCTCGTAGGCGGTGGTCACAACGGAGACGGTCGGGGTTTCGTCCGCCGGCATGGATCCTCTGAACAGCACGCGAATCGGGAGCGTTTAACCTATCAGATCGCCTCCGCCTCGTATATCGTGCGAGCCGGTGACTTATCGTGATTTCTGAACCGTTTGCGCCGCATTTTTGTGCGTATTGGTTAAATGAACGTGAGCAGGATGGGCCTCAGGCGAAAAATATCGGAGCTTTTTCTCCGCCCGCTCCGGGATCGTGCGGCGGAACGCAAGCTGCGTGCGGCGGCCGCGGCGGGTACGCCGCTCCGGATCGTGCTCGGCGGCGCGGCGCCGGAGGCGGGCTGGCTCGGCTCCGATATCGGCTTCTTCGATGCCACCGACCCGGCGGTCTGGGCGGATCTCGTCGGTGCCGAGGGCAGGGTCGAGCGTCTGCTGGCGGAGCATGTGTTCGAGCATATTCCGCCGGAGCTCGTCCCCGCCGTGCTGGCGAATGCCTATCGCTATCTCGAACCCGGGGGCACGATCCGGATCGCGGTGCCCGACGGGCACAATCCGGACCCGGATTATATCCGCCATGTGGAGCCGGGCGGCATCGGGCCCGGCGCCGACGACCATAAGCAGCTCTTCACCGTCGAGAGCCTGAGCGCAGCCCTCGCGGCGGCCGGGTTCACCGTCGAGCCGCGAGAATGGTTCGATGCCGGCGGCGACTTCCACGAGGAACCCTGGATTGCCGAGCGCGGACATATCCATCGCTGCCGGCGCTTCGGAACGCCGGACAAGAGCTTCCCCTCCTCGCATCTCTCGTTGCTGGTGGACGGGATCAAGGCGTGAGCAGGATCCTGTAGACAGCGCGTGCGATCTCCCCTTTCGGCGGGGGCGGCGCGGCGCGGGACCAGACCCTAAGCTTTCCCGACATTCCATATTGCGGTTCAGTGCCCGGAACGGGAGCGAGCGGCTCTTCCGAGACCAGACGGGCGCCGTCCAGGGCGAAGTCCTTGCCGTTTTCCGTGGCCTCGATATCGCCGGCGAGCGGAAGCCAGGGCAGATGCAGGAGGTCTCCGTCCTCCGGCTCGTTCGTGATCAGCGCGTCCGCGATCTCGATCGAGTTCTCCGAGAAACGGAACCTGCGTTCGAACCGGAGACTGCCGGTCTCTCCGACGATCCGGTCCGGACCGGCCCAGCGGAACAGGGCGCCGTCGAGGACGGAGCGGAAGCGGCCCGATGCCGCCTCGAATACCGGAAGCGGATGGGCCAGCGCCCCGTAGATGCTCCCGGGCAGCTTCTCTCCGCCGTAGGCCGGCAGGGGCCGCGCGCCGGAGGCCGTCACGATATAGGGCAGTGGCTGGGCCGCCGTCAGGCCCGCATGGGGCAGGGTGACGATGGCGGAATAGGCCGGGTTGCGGAAGACCCGGATACCGTCCTTGAGGCTATCTTCGCCGCGAAACGGTTCGGGCTGGGCCGACGGTGCAAATCCTTCGAGCTGCTCCGCCGCCAGTTTCAGAACTGCTCCCGAGAAGGCGAGATAGTCGGCTTCGTTATTGTAGGAATGCCAGCCGATCCGTTCCTGATGCGGATGCGCCGGCACCGGTTCGACCTCGGTGCGCTCATCGGCGCCTTCGATCATGAGCGGGAGCGTTCCGTCGGGGCGGACTGCGGCCTCCAGGCGATCGAGCACGGCGCCCAGCAGAGCCTCCGCGCCGGGGTCTGCCAGCCCGAGCCGGAGGCCGAAGGCGAGCGCGAGACTGGCGGCGGCATAGCCGAAACTCTGCAACTGCCCGCGCCCGACGGCATTGACCTCGCCGGCGTGAAGCGCAGTGCGCTGCAGCGCCTGGAGCGCCGCGGCGAAACGATCCCGCAGGAACCGGGAGGGCTCCTTGAGAACGGCGATCTGGTAGCCGAGCAGGGCGGTCATGAAGGCGTGATATTGCTGTGTCGGCGCCCCCCGCTGATCCTCGATGAAACCGGCGGGCTGCTGGTAATGCGCGAGGGCGATCCGCCGTTCGAGTCGGCCGAGCAGGCGCCCGGCGGGGCGTCCCTCCATGATCCGGACGGTGCTTCTGAGCAGCATCCAGTTGGCGACGCGATTGCCGACGAAGCCGGGCTTGCCGAGCACATCACAGCTGTTCGCGAAGCCGGCGGCGGAACCGCCGCGAAACAGGTCGGCCAGCGCGAAGCGGACGAACTCCCAATGGTAGGGGTTCTGCCAGGCACCGATCCGCGCCCGCTTGTCCTGGTCCCGGAGCCGCGCGAGCCCGGCCTCGAGATCCTCTGCGTAGCGCTCCGGCCAGCGGCGCCAGAGCATGCAGGCGAAGGCGGTGCCGTAGAACTCGGTTTCCCGGAACCCCCGGTCGCGGTCGCATTGTGTGGCCAGTGCGTCGGCAATGCCGCGCGCGATTGTATCGAGACGACCGGAGAGAGAAGGATCAGTGACCGTCAAAATCAAGCTCCATCGCCAGGGCCAGGGTCTCGCCCGCGGGCACGCCGGCAAGCCCGCTCGCCTGCAGCTGCAACGCGCCCGCACCGCCGCGTTCCGCCGCGTACCAGAGCGCCCGGCCGACCCCCGGCAGCGCGAGCAGCGCGCGGCTCGCGCCGTCGGGCAGGGAGAGCCGGAAGAACCGGGTGAACCAGCGAATCCAGAGCTGGGCGTAGGGCGGTTTCGGCAGCAGCCGGGCATGCACGACCCAGCCCTCGGGTGCATCGCGGACATAGAGCACTTGTTCGAACCAGGGGCCGGTCGCCGCCTCCGTCACGCGGACCGTCACTGTCCCGTGCGGGCCGGAGAGACTGGCACGCGGCACCGGATGCTGGTGGTAGAGATCGCGCCCTTCGTGACCGAACCGGTCGCCGCCGATCTTCGCTTCGGTGAAGGAGTCCCTGGAAAAAACCGCGCGCAGGACAAAATCCTGAAAGAGCGAAGGCGAAAGCGTGGTAAGCGAAGCCTTCAACATGAGCCGCTGCGGGCTGACGGCGGAAGTGATCTTTGCTTCCCAGGCGCCCTCGGCCATTTCGACCGACAGGTGCCGTTCGCCGGTTTCGGGGCCGATAAACGGCGCCTGATCGTCTATAATGCGGGCGCCATATCTTTCGGGCGCAAAGGTGAAGAACGAGTGACGGTCGGCTGTTTCTATTCCAAACGCAGTGCCTTCGATGGCGCCGATCCGGATCGCGGCCGGCAGTCCCTCAACCCAGTCGCACTCCATCCGCTCCGCCTCATGCACTTCCGCCCAACCGACGGTGTTCCGGGAGCCAGCATATGACGACCGGCGGCGATCCGCAAAGCACCGAGCCACCGGTTCTGCCGACTGCGGCCGGATCCCTTGCGCGGTTTCTGGAAAGCCCGCGCAGCTACGCGCTCGTGGTTCCGACTGTGAATGCCTGCGTGGCCGCGACCGGTCTCTTCATTCCCTGGTTCATGGAGCCGGTCTCCTTCGGGCAGTTCATCCTGATCTCCACCTTCGTGCAGTATCTCTGGCTGCTCGATCTCGGCACTTCGCAGCTGATTACCCGTACGGCCGCGCGGATGAAGCAGGCCGGCATGGAGCGGCCGGGCGGGGTCAGGGTACAGGGGATCCTCTGGACCCGGTTCTATCTCGCGACGATCGCCATCACCTCGGCGCTGCTGCTGGCCTATTTCTTCCGCAATTCCTTCAAGGTGCCGCTGCCGATGCCGGCGACGCTGCTGGCGATCACCGCCGGCGGCGTGCTTTTCATCCTGATGGGTCATCTCGCGCTCTACCGGGGGCTGTCGAATTACGTCCAGTTCACGGCGAACAACGCGATCGCCCAGGTCGGCCTCACCGTGCCGCGCGTCCTCGGCCTGTTCTTCGGCGGCCTATCCGGCTGTTTCTCGGTGCTGATCCTCTGGTTCGGCGGCATAGCGGTGAACATGCTGCGGCGCGACCCGCTCGATATCCGTTACCGTCCGAGCCTGCCGCGGGTCCGGCGCACCATCGTCGCGGCCTTCCCGCTTTTCGTCTCGGTCTCGCTCTGGAGCTTCTTCATGATGGCGAACCGCTGGTTCGTCGCCGACCTCGCCGACCCGGAGACCTACGGCCAGTTCTCCTTCGCCGCCGCGGTGCTCGGGCTCTATGCCGGGACCTTCGGCACCATCGCGCAGGCCTATTATCCGAAACTCTCCGCCGAGGCCTATGCGGCCGAGCCCTTCGCGCTCTCTCCGCGCGTGGTCAACGACGCGCTGAAACTGGCGCTGGTGATCTCGGTACTCTCCAGCATCGGCGTGCTGACCGCGAAGCTGATCGTGCCGCTGGTCTACAGCGCCTATGCCGAGGCGGTTCCGGCACTGAAGATCTTCCTGGTCGCCGGCATTCCGATGATCATGGCCTCCTGGCTGATGCCGATCGCGATGTCCGCGCGGACCCGTCCGAGCCGCGAGATCGTCACCGTCTATCTGCTGGCGATCGCGACGCTCTGGGCCGGCACGGTGATCGGTTATCGGATGGCCGAACTGGAGGGCGTCGGTATCGGCGTGATCGTGGCGTCCTATGTCATGCTCGGCGGCCAGTCGGTCCTGCTGCGCCGCAGCCGCGTGCTGTCGATCCGGGACGCGGCCCGGCTGGTCGCCACGGTGGTGCTGCTGAGCGGCAGCGTGACTCTGCTCAGTGTTTTCGTGGCGCCCTGAGGGCGCCACGTTTCCGCTGACTTTCCGGTCGATCACACGAGGTCTGTCCAGAGATTCCCGGTGAGACCCGCCCGGCTGATGTTCGCACCGTCCATTTCCCAGATCGAGACCTGGCCGGTCGTGCCGCTGGCGATCTGGATGTCGGCCTTGCCGTCGCCGTTGAAATCCTTCACCTCGCCGAGAGTCCAGCCGTCCTGAAGGTTTCCGACGAACGCCTTCTCCGATGTTCCGCCGGCATCCATTTCCCAGACTGAGACGGCCGTCCCGTTGGAAACCAGCAGGTCGGCCGAACCGTCGCCATTGAAGTCGGTGACGGAATGGATCGACCAGCCCGAGCCGAGCATTCCCGTGTAGGTCTGCGCGGTGGCCGTGCTCCCGTCCATCTCCCATGCCGAGACCACACCGTTCTCGTTCCGTGTCAGGATATCGGCCTTGCCGTCGCCGGTCAGATCCGCCACGGCCTCGATCTCCCAGCCGTCTCGCAAGGTGGCTGTATAGCCCTTGTTGCTCGCGGTTCCGCCATCCATCTCCCAGACAGAGACGACTCCGGTTTCGTTCTTGATCAAGATGTCCTGTTTGCCGTCGCCGTTGAAGTCGGCGATGGCCTCGATGTTCCAGTCGGCGCTCATATTGCCGGCATAGGTCTTTTCGCTGGCAGTACCGCCGTCCATGACCCAGACGGAAACCGCACCACCCTCGTTTCGGGCAAGAATGTCGGTCTTCCCGTCGGCGTTGAAATCGGCGAGGGCCTCGATGGTCCAGTCGGAGCCCATCCGTCCGGCATAGGATTTCTCCGCCGCCGTACCGTCGTTGCCCATGACCCAGACGGAGACGGCCCCGGTATCTTGCCGGATCAGGATGTCCTCCTTTCCATCGTCGTTGAAATCGGCGGTGCCCTCGATGGTCCAGCTTGAATCCAGCCGGCCCGCGTAGGTTTTCTCTGCCGCGGTCCCGCCATACATGCGCCAGACCGAGAGTGTCCCGTTGTCGCCGACCATCAGGACATCGTCGTCGGTATCGCCGTCGAAATCGGCGATGGAGCGTATCGAGAACGTTTCTTGCGTGCCCAGTCCGCCGGCATCCTTTTTCGTCAATGCCTCCGCCCCGTCGAGGGTCCAGATCGAGATCCGGTCCTCGGTTGAGGTCAGCAGGAGATCGGTCTGTCCGTCGCCGTTGAAGTCGCCCGTATGAGTAATCTCCCAGCCGGGGATTTCCGCCGGGGTGAAGCTGACGACGGTCGTGCCGTTCTCGATCGTGGTGGAAAGCGAGTCATATTCGCCGACGAGCCCGAAGACCGCGTCCGCGGTGCCGTCGCCGTCACTGTCGACCGTGACGAAGGTCTGACCGTTCTGATAGCTCATCCTGAAGCGGCTGTAGCCGAGTTCCGCATCGGAAATGACCAGCCGGTCGTTCTCCGTCATGTCGGCGATGGCGTCGCCGTCGAGTTCCGTCAGGGTCGCGACGAAGACGTCGTTTCCGTCTCCTCCGTTCAGGATGTCGCCGTTGCTGCCGGCCCCGCCGTGGATCGTGTCGTCGCCGTCCCCTCCATCGACGCTGTCGAGTCCGTCGCCGGCATAGATCACGTCGTTTCCGGCATTGCCGTAGATCAGGTCGCCGGCCCCGCCCGCATGGATCGTGTCGTCGCCCGCAAGACCGGTGATGGCGTCGATGGCCTCGCTGCCGGAGAGCGCGTCCCCGGCGTCGGTGCCCGTGACCTGGTTCCAGATCAGTTCGTAATGTTCGACACCGTGGAAGCGGCTGATATCGCTGTCGTCGGTGGTGTAGACGGTATCGTTGCCCGCGCCGCCATAGATGACGTCCGAGCCGTCGTCGTAGATCACGTCGTCGCCCGCATCGCCGTAGATCGTGTCGATACCTTCGCCGCCGCTCAGCGTGTCGTTTTCCTCGCCGCCGGAGAGCACGTCGTTGCCCGCGCCGCCCTCTAGAAGGTCGTTACCCCTGCCGCCGGAGATCAGGTCGTCCCCGTTCTCGCCGAAGAGGGTATCGTTGTCGTGCCAGCCGATGACGAGATCGTTTCCCTCGCCGCCGCTGATCACATCGTCGCCGCTATGGCCGACAAGCGTGTCGTCGCCCGCATCGCCGATCAGAAGGTCGTCGCCGGCGAGACCGCTCATGCTGTCCGCTCCGGCGCCGCCTGAAAGCGTGTCCGCGTCGGCGTTGCCGACGACGATATCGTCGCCATCCCCGGCGAGGATCAGGTTGCGTCCCTCGGTGCCGCTGAGCGTGTCGCTCTGGTCCGTGCCCGAAGTGAGGTCGTAGAGATAGCGGATTTCCTCGATGCCGATGAAGCGCGACTCGTTGCCATAGGATGTCGTCCAGACGGTATCCACGCCGTCTCCGCCGTAAACGATATCGGCGCCGTCGTCGTAGAAGACATCGTTCCCGTCGCCGCCATAGAGCGTGTCGGCTCCCTTGCCGCCGTCGATGGTGTCGTCACCGACGCCACCGAAGAGATTGTCGTCACCCTCGCCGCCGTCGATGGAATCATCTCCGGCGCCGCCGTAAAGGATGTCGTTGCCGCCGAGGCCGGAGAGCGTGTCGTTGCCCCCACCGCCGTCGATGGCGTTCGCGGCCAGTGTCCCGATGAGGCTGTCGGCACCGTCTCCGGCGGAGATCGTGTCCAGAGGCACGAGAACGACTTCCTCGACGCCGATGAAGCGCGAACGGTCGCTGTCGTCAGTCGTGTAAACGGTATCGTTGCCTGCGCCGCCATAGATGATGTCGAGACCGTCATCGTAGATCGCGTCGTCGCCGTCGCCGGCAACGATCGAATCGGCTCCGGCCCCGCCATAGATCAGATCGTCGCCGCCGCCGCCGTTGATCGCATCGCCGCCGTCGTCGCCATAGAGCGTATCGAGACCCGATCCGCCTGAAATGACGTCGTTGCCGCCGCCGCCATAGACCAGGTCGTTGTCGTTGCCGCCGCGCAAGGTATCCTTGCCGAGACCGCCATCGATCGTGTCGTCGCCGTCGCCGCCGCCGATTTCGTCTCCGACCACAGTGCCGGTCAGGATGTCCGGGTCGACGCTGCCGGTGAGGGTGACCGCATCCACCCCGACGATCGATTCGACATCGACGAAGCGGCTCAGGTCCGACGTGTCGTTGGTGTAGACCGTATCGTTGCCGTCGCCGCCATAGACGATCTCGTCGTCGTCGGCATAGATGATGTCGTTGCCCGCATCGCCATAGAGCGTGTCCAGGCCCGCGCCGCCGTAGAGCGTGTCGTTCCCGTCGCCGCCATAGAGAATATCGTTGCCGTCATTGCCGAAAAGCAGGTCGTCGGCACGTCCGCCGGAAACCGTATCGTCTCCTGCATCGCCGAACAGCGTGTCCCGATCGTGCCATCCGATGACGAGGTCGTTGCCGTCGCCGCCATAGATCAGATCGTCGTTCTCGTGTCCGACGAGGGTGTCCTCACCGGCGCCTCCGAGCAGGGTGTCGTCGCCGGCGTCACCGCTCAGCCGGTCGTCTCCATCGCCACCGTCGAGACTGTCGTCCCCGGTGCCGCCGACAATCGAGTCGGCGCCTCCCTGTCCCTGAAGCGTGTCGTTTCCGACGACGCCATACAGCGTGTCGTCGTCGCCGGTTCCATCATAAAAATCGTTGGAATCCGTACCCTCGAATAGCGTCCCAGCCATGTGAACCTCCGCACACAGGTTTAAGAGACACCTAGAAGCAATATGTCTTTGTGAGGGCGGCAGGTACTCCGCGCGGCTCCGGTCCTCAGGGGGCCGGTTGTCCGCTGCCCGGCTCCTCGGGCGTCAGCCGGAAGGGGAGCCGAAACGGAGAGATTCTTCGGTGCCGAGAAGGGCTTTTTACCCAGGAAGCGACATAACCATCACTGTCATGTGGTTATACTAAGTCGCTCCAGAGATTGCCAGTCAAACCTATTTCCGTGACGGAGCCGCTGTCCATTTCCCAGATCGAGACCTGGCCGGTTTCAGTGTTCTCGAGCTGGATGTCGGCAGCGCCGTCACCGTCGAAATCCGCCGCAAGACCCGGTTGCCAGCCCTCGATCAGCGGCCCGGCGAAGGCTTTTTCCGAGGTGCCGCCGGCATCCATTTCCCAGATCGAGACATAGCTATCGTTGTCGGTGATGAGCAGGTCGGCTGAGCCGTCGCCGTTGAAATCCGCGATCTGCGCGATATCCGAACCGGCGCTGAGCTTGCCCGTGTAGGTCTTGGCCGTCGCGGTGCCGCCGTCCATTTCCCAGACCGAGACCACGTCGTCCGCGCTCCGGGTCAGGATGTCCGCCTTGCCGTCGCCGGTGAAATCCTCGGTGGACTCGATGCTCCAGCCGTCCCCGAGCTTGCCCGCGTAGGATTTCGCGGTGACGGACGCACCGTCCATTTCCCAGACCGAGACGGCGCCGTTCTGGTCCTTGATCAGCAGGTCGTCCTTGTTGTCGGCGTTGAAATCGGCGACCGCCTCCAGATCCCAGTCGGAGCTCATATTGCCGATATGGGCCTTGTTCGCGGCCGTGGCGCCGTCCATTTCCCAGACCGACACGTCGCCGCTCTCGTCATTGCGGAACAGCAGGTCCGACTTGTCGTCCGCATTGAAGTCGGCGACCGTCTCGAGCTTCCAGTCGGAGCCCATGTTGCCGACATAGGATTTCTCGGATGCGGTGGCGCCGTCCATCAGCCAGACGGAGACCGCGCCGTCCTCGTGGCGCAGCAGGATGTCGGTTCCGCCGTCGGCATCGAAATCGGTGGTCGCGGCGATTTCCCAGCCGTCCTGCAGCAGGCCGGTAAAACCTTTCTCCACGACCTCCCCGTCCTCGACTTCCCAGACCGAGACCACCCGGTCGGTGCTGTCGAACAGCAGGATGTCGTCGTCGCCGTCGCCGTCGAAATCGGAGATCGTGTGGAGCTCGAAGTCGCCGACCCGGGTAAGGTTGCCGGCATAATTCTTTGCAAGCGGCGTGGCACCGTCGAGGGTCCAGATCGAAACGTCGCCGTCCTCGGACGCGACCAGCAGGTCCTGCTTGCCGTCTCCGTTGAAATCGCCCGACCCGGCGATCGACCAGTCCGTGTGCTCGGGCTCGGTCGAGAAAACGATCGACGTGTTGTTGTCGGTCGTCGAGGTGTTGACCGACTGATACTCGCCGTTGACGGTGAAGCTCGCGTCGGCGTTGCCGTCCCCGTTCGAGTCGATGGAAACCACGGTTGTTCCGGAACCGGGGGTGACCGTGACATCTTCATCGGAGAAGGCGGCGCCCTTGATAACGACCGAATCGCCGTCCGTGAGGTCGACGATCGTATCCCCGTTCACTTCCGCGGCACTGCCCTCGAAAGTATCGTTGCCGCCGCCACCGGCCAGCGTGTCGGCGTCGGCGCCGCCGCTGAGAATATCCGCACCCTCGCCGCCGGAAAGCGTATCGCTTCCGGCTCCTCCGTCGAGCAGATCGTTGCCCTCTCCACCGTCCAGGAGGTCGTTTCCGCCATCGGCCGAGAGCGTGTCATTGCCCAGGCCGCCCGAGAGCGTGTCGTTGCCAGTGGTCGTGACCGCCAGATCGTCGCCGTCTCCGGCATCGATGCTGTCGGCGCCGCCACCGCCGGAAATGGTGTCGCTGCCGCTGCCCCCGGAGAGCGTGTCATTGCCGTAGGAGCCGCTGACCTGGTCGTCGCCCGGGCCGGCATCGACCGCGTCGTTGCCTCCGCCGCCTTCGATGGTGTCGTTCCCGTCGCCGCCGTCCAGCGTATCGTTGCCGCTCTCGCCCCGGATCGAATCGTCGCCGGTGCCGCCATCGAGGCTGTCGTTCCCGCCGGCCCCCGAAATGGTATCGTTGCCTGCACCGCCGGAAATCGTCTCGTTTTCCCAGGTGCCGGTGAGGGCATCGTCGCCGTCGGTTCCGGAGATCGGACCTTCGCTGAAACGGAGGGTGGTGCCGCCGCTCTCTGCGGTCGCCGTCGCGGCTCCGAAGCTGCCGTTGAGGGTGAAGCTGATATCGGCCGAACCGTTCCCGTCGGTGTCGATGGAAACCGTGGAGACGCCATTCTCGCTGGTGACCGTCACGGCATCCGCCGTGATGCTGAGACCGTCGAGATGAACGGATTCGTCGATGTCGAAATCGGCGATATGATCCCCGTCCAGATCGGCGGCCGTGCCGGTGAAGACGTCGATGCTGTCGCCGCCGCTGACCGTGTCCGCGCCCGCGCCGGAATTGATCGTGTCGATGCCGGCACCGCCGAGGATGGAATCGGCGCCCGCGCCGCCGTTAATGTTGTCGGCGCCGCCGCCGGCGGAGATGGTGTCATTGCCCGCGCCGCCGGACAGTTCGTTATTGCCGGACGCCGCGACGATCAGGTCGTCGCCGTCACCGCCGTCGACGGAATCGTTGCCGCCTTCGGTGTGGATCGTGTCCGCGCCGGCGCCGCCGCTCAGGGTTTCGTTGCCGTAGCTGCCATAGATGACATCGTCATCGTCGCCGGCGTCGACACTGTCCGCTCCGCCGCCGCCGTAGATCGTGTCGTTGCCGTTTCCGCCAAGGATCGTGTCGTTGCCGGAGGTTGTGCTGATCCAGTCGTTCCCGGGGCCGCCGTCGACGAAATCGTTCCCGCCGCCGCCCGAGATGGTGTCGTCGCCTTCGCCGCCGGAGAGGGTGTCGGCCGCCCATCCGCCGGTGATCGCGTCGTTGCCGCCACCGCCGTCGATGCTGTCGTTGCCGCCCAGTCCGACGAGCTGGTCGTCGCCGAGCCCGCCCTGGATGGTGTCGTTCTGGTAGGCGCCCGAGACGGTGTCGTTGCCGTCGCCGCCGTCCAGGCTGTCGGCGCCCGCTCCGCCGGTGATCAGATCGTCGCCCGTACCGCCGAGGATCGTGTCGTTGCCCTGGCCGCCGGAGATCGTGTCCTCACCCGCGCCACCGTCGAGCAGGTTGGCGCCGCTGGTGTCGCGCAGCACATCGTTGCCGTCGCCGCCGCTCAGCGTGTCGTTGCCGACGCCGCCGCTCAGCGTGTCGTCGCCGATATCTCCGAGGATCGTGTCGTTCCCGGCCTCGCCGTAGAGCAGGTCGTTGCCCTCACCGCCGTCGAGCAGGTCGTCGCCCTGGCCGCCATAGATCGTGTCGTTCCCGGTCCCGCCGGAGATCGTGTCGGCGCTGTTGCTTCCGGACAGGGTCTCGTCATCCGGACCGGGTCCGCTGAATTGCAGCGCCGAATCGCTGCCGGTCGGTGTGACGGTGACGGTGTCGAATACCCCGTCGAGCGTAAAGCTGACATCGGCCGATCCGTTTCCGTCCGTGTCGATGGAGACCGTCGTGGTGCTCCCGTTGTTCGACAGGGTGACGCGGTCCGAGGTGAGGACCAGGCTGGACAGCAGAACGGTTTCCCCGTCCTCGTAATCGATGATGCGGTCGCCGTCGAGTTCCGCCGCGGTAGCGACGAAGGTGTCCGTGCCGGTGCCGCCTGCAAGCGTGTCGGTGCCGTCGCCGCCTTCCAGGACGTCGTTTCCGGTTCCGCCATAGACCTGGTCCCTGCCGGCATCGCCGTACAGGTAATCGTCGCCACCGACCCCGGAAATGGTGTCGTTGCCGCCGAGACCGTAAATCGTGTCGGCGCCGGCATCGCCGACAAGGAGGTCTTTCTTGCTCGTACCGTCCATGGTTCCGCTCAGAACACTTCTTCGATCATCTTCAGACCCGGAATTGGGTCGTCAGTCTTGCAGAAGCCTACCGCAACCGCCGAGCGGCGGAAGGATACACCCCTGTATCTACCTGAAGTTTATGTAATCAATTACCGCACGCTTAGGATTGCTCGGTATGCGATTCGGCCATGCGTATTGTGAGGGCGTCACGCTCAAGATGGATAAAATGTTTTAAGAATTGGTTTTCTTTGCGGGTATAGCTGGGCGAGCGGTCGTGGAAGCGGCGTTTCGCCGCATACACGGTTATTCGCCGGCGACATCCCGCCGCCCACGCTGGCCCCAAACCGGGACCCCACCGCCCGGACCGGCGGCGTCCAGTGCTAAACCAGATCGGCCCAGAGATTGCCGGTGAGCCCGGCGACGACCACATCGGCACCGTCCATCTCCCAGATCGAGACCTGGCCGGTTTCGGTGTTCTGAAGCTGGATATCGGCCGTGCCGTCGCCGTTGAAGTCTGCGATCTTGCCGATCTCCCAGCCTTCCTGAAGCCGGCCGACATAGGCCTTCTCCGAGGCGCCGCCGGCGTCCATTTCCCAGAGCGAGACCACGCCGTCGCCGTTGGTGGTCAGAAGATCGTTCGAGCCGTCGCCGTTGAAATCGGCGATATGCTCGATCTCCCAGCCCGCACCGAGCTTGCCGACATAGGTCTTGGAGGAGGCGGTGCCGCCGTCCATTTCCCAGACCGAGACCGCACCGTCGGCGCTCTGGGTCAGGATGTCGGCCTTGCCGTCGCCGGTAAAGTCCTTCACCGACTTGATTTCCCAGCCCGCGCCGAGCTTTCCGGCGAAGGATTTCTCGGAGGCGGTGCCGCCATCCATTTCCCAGACCGAGACCGCGCCGTCGCTGCCGACTGCCAGGATGTCCTGCTTGCCGTCGCCGTTGAAGTCCGCGACGGTCTCGATTTCCCATCCGGCGCCGAGCTTTCCGGCATAGGACTTGCTGGAGGCGGTGCCACCGTCCATTTCCCAGATCGAGACACTGCCGTCCGTGCTGTTGCGGACCAGCAGGTCGGCCTTGCCGTCGCCGCCGAAATCGGCGATCTGCTCGATCGTCCAGTCGGAGCTCAGCTGTCCGGCATAGGAACGACTCTCGGTAGTCCCGCCGTCCATCTGCCAGATCGATACCGCGCCGTCCTGGTGACGCAGCAGGATGTCATGTCCGCCGTCGCCGTCGAAATCCGCCGTCCCGGCGATTTCCCAACCGGCCTGGATACGGCCCGAATAGGCTTTCTCGCTGGCCGTTGCGCCGTCCATTTCCCAAACTGAGACCGCCCCGTCGCTCGATTTCAGCAGGATGTCGTCGTCGCCGTCGCCGTCGAAATCGGCCACCGTCTGGATCTCGAAGTCGCCGCCCCGGGTGAGCGAGCCGGTCGCCGCTTTCTCGATCGGCGTCGCGCCGTCGAGGGTCCAGACGGAAACGCCGCCGTTGTTGGATGTCAGCAGCAGGTCCTGCTTGCCGTCGCCGTTGAAATCGCCGGTGCTGTGGACCGACCAGACCAGCTTGTCGGAAAGATCCGGCTCCGTGGAGAAGGAGAGCGTCGTGTCACCGGCGCTCGCCGCCGCAGTGACCGACCGGAACTCGCCCTCGATGGTGAAGCTCGCATCCGCCTCGCCGTCGCCGTCGGAGTCGATCGCAACTGTGGTTACGCCGTTCGAAACCGTCAGCGTGACATTGTCGGAGGTAAACTCGGCGCCCCGGATCAGCACGGAATCGCCGCTGGTGAGGTCGCTGATCGTGTCGCCTGCGACCTCGGCCGCGCTGCCCGCGAAGGTGTCGTTGCCGGCACCGCCGGTCAGGGCATCCGCGCCCGCGCCGCCGGAGATGAGATCCGCGCCGTCGCCGCCGAAGAGGGTATCCGCTCCGGCGCCGCCCTGGAGCGTGTCGTTGCCGAAACCGCCGTCGATCAGATCGTTGCCGCCGGCCCCCTGGAGCAAGTCGTCGCCCGCGAGACCGCTGATCGTATCCGCGTCCGCCGTTCCGGATAGCGTGTCCGCGCCTTCGGTCGCCGTGACTTCTGTGGAGAAGGCGAGCGCCGTGCCGCTGCCCGACGCGCTCACGGTCACCGAATGGAAGGCGCCGTCGAGCGTGAAGGTCGCATCGGCGTTTCCATCGCCGTTGGCGTCGATGGTCACGGTGGTCCGGCCGCCGGAGACACTGAGCGACACCGCGTCGCTGTCGAAGCTCGCATCGGCGATCACCAGGTCGCCGCTCTCCGGATCGAAATCGCCGATCGAGTCGCCGTCGAGATCGCTGAGCGAGCCGACGAAACTGTCCGCGCCGTCGCCGCCGACAAGGGTGTCGGCACCGGAACCACCGACGATCCGGTCATCCCCCGCACCGCCGCCGATGACGTCGTCACCGGCACCGCCGTCGAGGGTTTCGGCATTGTCTCCGCCGGTGATCTGGTCGTTGCCGTCGCCGCCGGCAATGCTGTCGGTGCCCCCGCCGCCGGAGATCGTGTCGTCGCCGGCCCCGCCGTCGAGCGTCTCCGCGGTCGAACTGCCGGTGATGACGTCGTTGCCGTCGCCGCCGCTGACATTGTCCGCGCCGCCCAGGTTGACGATGGTATCGTTGCCTTCACCGCCGAGCACCGTGTCGACATCGCTGCCTGCGGTGATCTCGTCGTCGCCCGCGCCGCCGTCGAGCACGTCATTTCCGCCGCCGCCGGACAGCACGTCGTTGCCGTCGCCGCCCGAAAGGGTTTCGGCATCGCCTGCGCCGACCAGGGTATCCTCGCCGGTTCCGCCATCGAGCATGTCGGCGCCCACGCCGGCCGATAACATGTCGTTGCCCGAGCCGCCGGAGAGCGTGTCATTGCCCGCGCCGCCGGTGAGGGTGTCGTCACCGTCACCGCCATCGATCGCGTCCGCGTCGTCCCCGCCGTCGAGCACATCGTTTCCGGCGCCGCCATCGACCGAATCGTCACCGTCCCCGGCGAGCACCGTGTCGTCGCCATCACCGCCGCTGATCGTGTCGGTACCGCCGTTCGCGCTGATCGAATCGTCGCCCGCGCCGCCATCGAGGAGATCGTCGCCGTGGCCCGCGCCCAGCTCGTCGTTCCCGGCGCCGCCATGGATCGTGTTGTTGCCGTTGTCGCTCAGCACGGTGTCGTCGCCGTCGCCGCCGTCGAGCACGTCATTGCCCTCGCCGCCGTCGAGCAGATCGTCGCCGTCAGCGCCGCTCAGCGTGTCGTCGCCCGCTTCTCCGCTGAGCGTATCGCCGTCGAGACCGCCATCGAGCAGATCGTTGCCGGCTCCGCCGGAGAGGTTGTCGGAGTCAGCACCGCCGGACAGCGAGTCTTCGCCGGTTCCGCCGGTCAGGGAATCATTCCCCGCGCCGCCGGTGATCTGGTCGTTCCCGTCCCCACCATCGAGCGCGTCGTCGCCGCCAAGCCCGTCGAGCGTGTCGTCACCCTCGAGGCCGGTCAGGGTATCGGCGCCTTCGAAGCCGCTGATCGCATTGTCGTCTTCGGTCGCCTGTTCGTCGGCAATGACAATGTCCTCGACATTGGAGACCGTGAGGCCGTCGAGGTCGGAGCGGGTGTCGACATAAAGCGTGTCATCGCCCTCTCCGCCGTCGATGACTCCACTGTCGCCGGCATAGAGCGCGTCGTTGCCGGCGCCGCCGGAGACGGTATCGCTGCCGTCCGTCGCGTAGAGCGTGTCGGATCCTTCGCCGCCGTCGAGGAGATCGTCACCGGAGCCGCCGTCGAGAACATCGGCATCCGCGCCGCCGGAGAGAACGTCGCTATCGGCGCCGCCGGACAGAGTATCGCCGCCGTCGCCACCGGAGAGGGTGTCGGCCCCGTCGCCGCCCGTCAGGGCGTCGTTTCCGGCTCCGCCGGTGACCTCGTCGTTGCCGGCGCCACCATCCAGGACATCGTCGCCCGCAAGGCCGTCAAGCGTATCGTCGCCGCCAAGTCCGGAGATTGTGTCCGCGCCCTCGAAGCCGCTGATCCGGTCGTCGCCCTCTGTCGCCTGCTCGTCAGCAATGACGATGTCTTCGACATTGGAGACCGAGAGGCCGTCGAGATCGGAGCGCGTGTCGACATGGAGCGTGTCGTCGCCGTCGCCGCCGTCCACGATGCCACTGTCGCCCGCGTAGATCGCGTCGTCGCCGGCGCCGCCGGAGACGGTATCGCTGCCGTCCGTCGCATAGAGCGTGTCGCTGCCGTCGCCGCCGTCGAGAACGTCATTGCCTTCACCGCCGTGGAGGACATCCGCGTCCGCGCCGCCCGACAGTGTGTCGGAGCCGGTTCCGCCGGAGAGCGTATCTGCGCCGCCGCCGCCGGTCAGGGCGTCGTCGCCCGCGCCGCCGGTGATCTCATCGTTGCCGGCCCCGCCATCCAGCGCGTCGTTCCCCGCGCCGCCCTCAAGCGTGTCGTTCCCGCCGAGCCCGCCGATCGTGTCGTCGCCGGCGGTCCCGACGAGGCTGTCGTCGCCTTCGGTCGCGGTGACGTCCGGCGAGAAGGAAATGGAGGTCTTGCCGTCCGCCGTGCTGGTCGTGACCGAGTGGAACTCGCCGGTCAGCGTGAAGGTCGCATCGGCAGTGCCGTCGCCGTTGGCGTCGATCTCGACCGTGGTGGTGCCGTCGGCATAGGTGAGGGTCACCGCATCGTCGCCGAACGAGGACCAGCCGATGACCAGGTCGCCCTCTTCCGGATTGAAGTCGGCGATATGGTCGCCGTTTAGGTCCGTCAGGCTGCCGACGAAGCTGTCCGCGCCTTCGCCGCCGGTCAGGGTGTCGGCATCGTAGCCGCCCTCGAGCGAATCGTTGCCCGCGCCGCCGTCGATCACGTCCGCGCCATACTCGCCCTTGACCGTGTCGTTGCCGTCGCCGCCGGAGATCTCGTCGTTGCCGTCACCGCCGTTCAGCGTGTCGTCGCCGGCCTCGCCGAGCAGCGTGTCCTCGCCCTCGCTGCCGTGCAGGGTGTCATTGCCCTCACCGCCCGACATCAGGTCGTCGCCGGCGTAGCCGCTCAGGAAATCGTTCCCGGTGCCGCCGACGAGGGTGTCCTCGCCGTCGCGGCCGTCGATCGAATCGTCGCCCTCGCCGCCATCGAGACTGTCGCCGGTAGTGTCGAACAGGCGCCCGCCGGTCAGGGTGTCGTTGCCGGCACCGCCATAGATCGTGTCCGACCCCTCTTGGCCGTTGAGGACGTCCTGATCGTCGCCGCCATCGATGACATCGTTGCCGGTGCCGCCGTTGATCGTGTCGACGCCCGCGCCGCCGGACAGCGTGTCGTTTCCGGCGCCGCTATTCAGGTTGTCGTTCCCGGCACCGCCGTCGGTCAGGTCGTCTCCGTCACCGTCGCTCAGGTAGTCGTTCCCGGCGCCGCCGGACAGCGTGTCGTTCCCACTGCCGCCGAGCAGGCGGTCATCGCCGTCGTCTCCCTTGAGGAGGTCGTCATCACCGCCTCCATCGAGCGAGTCGTTGCCGCTGCCGCCGACCAGCGTATCGTTGCCGTCGTCGCCGGTGAGGCCGTCGTCGCCCACGCCTCCATCCAGCAGATCGTTGCCGTCACCGCCACTGATCACGTCGTCTCCGCCGAGACCGGAGACCGTATCGTTGCCGCCGAGCGCGGAAATGGTATCGCTGTCCGCGAAACCGGAGATCAGGTCATCGCCTTCGGTCGCCTGCTCGTCGGCGATGACGATCTCCTCGACATTGCTAACCGTCAGGCCGTCCAGATCGGAGCGGGTGTCGACATAAAGCGTGTCGTTGCCCGCGCCGCCGTCGACCACACCGGAATCCCCGGCATAAAGAACATCCGCGCCGCCGCCGCCGGAGAGCGTGTCGCTGCCGTCGGTACCGTAGAGCGTGTCATTGCCCGCACCGCCGGAGATCTCGTCGTTTCCGGCGCCGCCGTCGAGCACGTCGTTGCCCGCGAGGCCATCAAGCGTGTCGTCACCTTCCAGACCGGTCAGGGTGTCCGCACCGTCGAATCCGCTGATCGCGTCGTCGCCTTCGGTCGCCTGCTCGTCTGCGATGACGATCTCTTCGACGTTGGAAACCGTCAGGCCGTCCAGATCGGAGCGGGTGTCGACATAGAGCGTGTCGTCGCCGTCGCCGCCATCGACCACGCCGTCGCCCGCGGCATAGAAGACATCGTCCCCAAAACCGCCAGAGAGCGTATCGGCGCCTGCACCGGCGTAGAGCGTATCGTTTCCAAGGCCTGCGTCGATCAGATCGTTGCCGTCGCCGCCATCGATGAGATCGTTGTTGGCGTCCCCGGACAGGGTGTCGTCGCCGCTGCCGCCGTAAAGCGTGTCGTTGCCGAAACCGCCGTCGATCAGGTCGTTGCCGTCGCCGCCGCTCAAGGTGTCGGCAGCGTCGCCGCCGGAGAGTGTGTCGTCGCCGGTTCCGCCAGTCAGCGCATCGCTGCCCGCCCCGCCGGTGATCTCGTCGTTTCCAGTGCCGCCATCGAGGACGTCGTCGCCTGCAAGGCCGTCGAGCGTGTCGTCGCCGCCGAGGCCGGAGAGGGTGTCGCTGCCCGCGAATCCGCTGATCGCGTCGTCGCCGTCTGTCGCCTGCTCGTCGGCGATGACGATGTCCTCGACATTGGAGACCGTGAGGCCGTCGAGGTCGCTGCGCGTATCGACATAGAGCGTGTCGTTGCCGGCACCGCCGTCGACCACTCCGCTGTCACCGGCATAGAGCGCGTCGTCTCCGTCGCCACCCGAAAGCGTGTCGGTGCCGGCGGTCGCATAAAGCGTGTCGGACCCATCGCCACCGTCGAGGAGATCGTTTCCAGCGCCGCCATCCAGAATGTCGGCATCCGCGCCGCCGCTAAGAGTGTCGCTGCCAGCACCGCCCGAAAGTGTGTCCGCGCCGGTTCCGCCCGAGATTTCATCATTACCCGCACCGCCATCGAGGACGTCATCGCCCGCCAGGCCGTCGAGCGTATCGTCGCCGCCAAGACCGGAGAGGGTGTCCGCGTCTGCGAAGCCGCTGATCGCATCGTCGCCGTCTGTCGCCTGTTCGTCGGCGATGACAATGTCTTCGATATTGGAAACCGTCAGCCCGTCGAGGTCGGAGCGGGTGTCGACATAAAGCGTGTCGTTGCCGTCTCCGCCGTCCACGACGCCGCTGTCGCCGGCGTAGATCGCGTCGTCGCCGGCCCCGGCGGACACGGTGTCGGTGCCGTCCTCGGCATAGAGAACGTCGTCGCCTTCGCCGCCGTCCAGAAGATCGTTTCCGGCGCCTCCGTCCAGAACGTCAGCATCGTCCCCACCGGAAAGATTATCGCTGCCAGCGCCGCCCGAAAGTGTGTCCGCGCCCGTGCCGCCGGTCAGCGCGTCATTGCCCTCGCCGCCGGAGATCGCGTCGTTTCCGGCGCCGCCATCGAGGGCATCGTCTCCGGCAAGGCCGTCGAGCGTGTCGTTTCCGCCGAGGCCGGAAAGCGTGTCCGCATCTTCGAAGCCGGAGATGGCATCGTCACCCTCGGTCGCCTGCTCGTCGGCGATGACGATGTCTTCGACATTGGAGACAGTGAGGCCGTCCAGGTCGGAGCGGGTATCGACATAGAGCGTATCGTTGCCGTCTCCGCCGTCCACGACGCCGCTGTCGCCGGCGTAGATCGCGTCGTCGCCGGCGCCAGCGGAAACCGTATCCGTGCCGTCCTCAGCATGGAGAACGTCATTACCTTCGCCGCCGTCGAGCAGATCGTCGCCCGCCCCGCCGGAGAGGGTGTCCGCGCCCGCGCCGCCGGTCAGCGCGTCATTGCCGTCGCCGCCCGAAATTTCGTCGTTTCCTGAACCGCCATCGAGCACGTCGTCGCCGGCGAGCCCGTCCAAAGTGTCGTCGCCTGCGAGGCCGGAGAGGGTGTCGGCATCGGCGAACCCGCTGATGGCATCTTCGCCGTCTGTCGCCTGTTCGTCGGCGATGACGATGTCCTCGACGTTTGAAACCGTCAGACCGTCGAGGTCGGAGCGGGTGTCGACATAGAGCGTGTCGTTGCCGTCTCCGCCATCCACGACGCCGTCGGAGCCAGCATAGATCGCATCGTCCCCGGCCCCGGCGGACACGGTGTCGGTGCCGTCCTCGGCATAGAGAACGTCGTCGCCATCGCCGCCGTCGAGGAGGTCATTTCCAGCGCCGCCATCCAGGAGGTCGGCATCGTCGCCACCCGAGAGGATGTCGCCGCCCGCACCGCCGGAGAGAATATCAACCCCGGCGCCGCCCGTAAGCGCGTCGTTGCCGTCGCCGCCTGCGAGCGCGTCGTTTCCAGCGCCGCCATTGAGGCTGTCGTCACCGGCGCCGCCATCCAGAAGATCCGCATCCGCGCCGCCGTCGAGGGCGTCGTTTCCGGCGCCGCCGCTGATCTGATCGTTTCCGGCGCCGCCATAGAGCGCATCGTCGCCAACGCCGCCGTCGAGCGTGTCGTTGCCGGCTCCGCCATAGAGCTGGTCGTTGCCCGCCCCGCCATCCAGCAGATCGTCGCCTTCGAGACCGGCGACGATGTCGTCGCCGCCGAGACCCGACACGGTGTCGTTGCCCGCGAGTGCGGAGATCGTGTCGTCATCCTCGAAGCCGGAAATCAGGTCATCGCCGTCTGTCGCCTGCTCGTCCGCGATGACGATGTCTTCGACGTTGGAGAAGGTCAGGCCGTCCAAATCGGACCTGGTGTCGACATAGAGCGTGTCGTTACCCTCGCCGCCATCCACGACACCGCTGTCGCCGGCGTAGAGCGCGTCGTTGCCCGCACCGCCGGAAAGGGTATCGGCTCCGTCGGTCCCGTACAGGACGTCGTCGCCGTCACCACCCTGGAGGAGGTCATTGCCGGCACCACCGTCGAGAACGTCAACATCGTCTCCGCCCGAGAGAGCGTCGTCGCCTGCACCGCCGGATAGTGTGTCCTCACCGGCACCGCCGGTCAGGGCATCGTTTCCGCCACCGCCTGAGATCTGGTCATTGCCGGCGCCGCCGTCGAGCACGTCGTCGCCCGCGAGTCCGTCCAGCGTGTCATCGCCGCCAAGGCCTGAAAGGGTGTCGCTGCCGGCGAAGCCGGAGATCGCGTCGTCGCCCTCGGTCGCCTGTTCGTCGGCGATGACGATGTCCTCGACATTGGAGACGGTCAGGCCGTCGAGGTCGGACCGGGTGTCGACGTAAAGGGTGTCGTTGCCGTCGCCACCATCCACGATGCCGCTGTCGCCCGCGTAGATCGCGTCGTCGCCGGCGCCAGCGGAGACCGTATTCGTACCGTCCGTCGCATAAAGCGTGTCAGCGCCTTCGCCACCGTCGAGGAGATCATTCCCGGCGCCGCCATCCAGGATATCGGCGTCATCGCCACCCGAGAGGGTATCGCTGCCGGCGCCGCCGGACAGTGAGTCCTCACCGGTTCCGCCGGTCAGGGCGTCATTCCCTGCGCCGCCGGTGATCTGATCGTTTCCGGCGCCGCCGTCGAGCACATCGTCGCCCGCGAGACCGTCCAGTGTGTCGTCGCCGCCAAGGCCGGAGAGGATGTCGGCATCGGCGAAGCCGCTGATGGCGTCATCGCCTTCGGTCGCCTGTTCGTCGGCAATGACGATGTCCTCGACATTGCTGGTCGTCAGGCTGTCCAGATCGGAGCGGGTGTCGACATAGAGCGTGTCGTTGCCCGCGCCGCCGTCGACCACGCCGTCGGAGCCCGCGTAGAGCGCATCGTTGCCGCTGCCACCCGAGAGCGTGTCGGTACCGTCGGTTCCATAAAGAACGTCGTCGCCATCTCCGCCGTCCAGCGCATCGTTTCCGGCACCGCCGTCGAGAACGTCGGCATCGCCGCCGCCCGAGAGGGTGTCGTCGCCCGCATTGCCGGAGAGGGTATCCGCGCCGGTGCCGCCGGTCAGGGCATCGTTGCCTGCGCCGCCGGTGATCTCGTCATTGCCGGCGCCGCCGTCGAGCACGTCATCGCCCGCGAGGCCATCCAGCGTGTCGTCGCCGCCGAGGCCGGAGAGGGTGTCGGCGCCTTCGAACCCGGAGATGGCGTCGTCAACCTCGGTCGCTTGTTCGTCCGCGATGACGATGTCCTCGACATTGGAGACGGTCAGACCGTCGAGGTCGGAGCGCGTGTCGACGTAAAGGGTGTCGTTGCCTGCGCCGCCATCCACGACACCGTTATCGCCGGCATAGAGCGCATCGTCTCCGGCGCCGCCCGAGACGGTATCGGTACCGTCTGATCCATAAAGAACGTCGTCGCCGTCGCCACCGTCGAGCAGGTCGTTACCCGCGCCGCCGGAGAGGGTGTCGGCTCCTGCACCACCGCTCAGGGAATCGTCGCCGGACCCGCCGGTGATCTGGTCGTTACCAGCGCCGCCGTCGAGCATGTCGTCGCCCGCGAGCCCGTCCAGTGTGTCGTCGCCGCCGAGGCCGGTAAGGGTGTCGTGGCCAGCGAAGCCGCTGATGGCGTCGTCGCCTTCGGTCGCCTGCTCGTCTGCGATGACGATGTCTTCGATGTTGGAGACGGTGAGGCCGTCGAGATCGGCGCGCGTGTCGACATAGAGCGTGTCGTTGCCGTCGCCACCGTCCACGACACCGCTGTCGCCCGCGTAGATCGCGTCGTTGCCGGCGCCGGCAGAGACGGTGTCTGTGCCGTCCGTAGCATAAAGCGTATCGGAGCCTTCTCCGCCGTCCAGCAGATCGTCTCCAGTTCCGCCGTCGAGGACATCTCCGTCCGCGCCGCCCGAGAGGGTATCCGCATTTGCGCCTCCATAAAGCGCGTCAATGCCGCCGCCGCCTTCGAGCGTGTCGCTTCCCGCGCCGCCCGAAAGCGCATCTGCGCCGGTTCCCCCGGTCAGGGCATCGTTGCCTGCGCCGCCGGTGATCTGATCATTGCCGGCACCGCCGTCGAGCACGTCGTCGCCTGCGAGACCGTCGAGAGTATCGTCGCCGCCAAGGCCGGTAAGGGTGTCGCCGCCTGCGAAACCGCTGATGGCGTCATCGCCTTCCGTTGCCTGCTCGTCGGCAATGACGATGTCCTCGACATTGCTGATCGTCAGGCCATCCAGATCGGACCTGGTGTCGACATAGAGCGTGTCGTTGCCGGCGCCGCCGTCGACCACGCCGTCGGAGCCCGCATAGATCGCGTCGTCGCCGGCACCGGCAGAGACGGTGTCTGTGCCATCCTCGGCGTAGATCGTGTCCGAGCCGTCGGCGCCATCGAGCAGGTCGTTCCCGGCACCACCGTCCAGGACGTCGGCATCGTCGCCGCCGGAAAGGCTATCGCTGCCAGCACCACCCGAAAGTGAGTCCTCACCGGTTCCGCCGGCCAAGGCATCATTCCCTGCGCCGCCGGTGATCTGATCATTGCCGGCACCGCCGTCGAGCACGTCGTCGCCTGCGAGACCGTCGAGAGTATCGTCGCCGCCAAGGCCGGTAAGGGTGTCGCCGCCTGCGAAACCGCTGATGGCGTCATCGCCTTCCGTTGCCTGCTCGTCGGCAATGACGATGTCCTCGACATTGCTGATCGTCAGGCCATCCAGATCGGACCTGGTGTCGACATAGAGCGTGTCGTTGCCGGCGCCGCCGTCGACCACGCCGTCGGAGCCCGCATAGATCGCGTCGTCGCCGGCACCGGCAGAGACGGTGTCTGTGCCATCCTCGGCGTAGATCGTGTCCGAGCCGTCGGCGCCATCGAGCAGGTCGTTCCCGGCACCACCGTCCAGGACGTCGGCATCGTCGCCGCCGGAAAGGCTATCGCTGCCAGCACCACCCGAAAGTGAGTCCTCACCGGTTCCGCCGGCCAAGGCATCATTCCCTGCGCCGCCGGTGATCTGGTCGTTCCCTGCGCCACCGTCGAGCATGTCGTCGCCCGCGAGCCCGTCGAGCGTGTCGTCGCCGCCGAGGCCGGAGAGAGTGTCTCCATCGGCGAACCCGGAGATCGCATCGTCGCCTTCGGTCGCCTGCTCGTCGGCGATGACGATGTCTTCGACATTGGAAACCGTCAGGCCGTCGAGATCGGACCTGGTGTTGACATAGAGCGTGTCATTGCCGTCGCCGCCGTCTACGACGCCGCTGTCGCCGGCGTAGATCGCGTCGTCGCCCGCGCCGCCCGAAAGGGTATCGGCGCCGTCGGTTCCATAAAGAACGTCGTCGCCGTCGCCACCGTCGAGGAGGTCATTTCCGGCGCCGCCGGTGATCTGATCATTGCCGGCGCCGCCGTCGAGCACATCGTCGCCCGCGAGGCCGTCGAGCGTGTCGTCGCCGCCGAGGCCGGAGAGGGTGTCCGCATCGGCGAACCCGGAGATCGCATCGTCGCCTTCAGTCGCCTGTTCGTCGGCGATGACGATGTCTTCGACATTGGAAACCGTCAGGCCATCGAGGTCGGAGCGGGTATCGACATAGAGCGTGTCGTTGCCCGCGCCGCCATCCACGACGCCGCTGTCGCCGGCATAGATCGCATCGTCGCCATCACCGCCGGAAAGCGTGTCGGTTCCGACTTCGCCGTGCAGGGTGTCGTCGCCCGTGCCGCCGAGTAGCAGGTCGTTCCCCGTGTCGCCGACCAGAAGATCGTTGTCGGCTCCGCCGCTCAGGGAGTCGCTGTGCGCACCGCCATAGAGCGTATCGGAACCCGCTCCGCCCTTGAGCGCATCGCTTCCTTCGCCGCCGGTGATTTCGTCGTTGCCCGCACCGCCGTCGAGCACGTCGTTGCCCGCGAGGCCGTCCAGCGTGTCGTCGCCGCCGAGGCCGGAGAGGGTATCGTGGCCGGCGAAGCCGGAAATCGCGTCGTCGCCTTCGGTCGCCTGCTCGTCGGCGATGACAATGTCTTCGACATTCGAGATCGAGAGGCCGTCGAGGTCGGAGCGGGTATCGACGTAAAGGGTATCGTTGCCGTCGCCGCCATCCACGACCCCGCTGTCGCCGGCATGGAGCGCGTCGGCGCCAGCGCCGCCGGAAAGGGTATCCTTGCCGTCCGTACCGTACAGGACGTCGTCGCCGTCACCACCGTTGAGGACGTCATTGCCGGCACCGCCGTCGAGGAGATCACCGTCGGCGCCGCCCGACAGGCTGTCCGAACCCGTTCCGCCGGAAAGGGTGTCTTCGCCGGTTCCGCCGGTCAGGGCGTCGTTACCTTCGCCGCCCGTGATCTGATCGTTCCCGGCGCCGCCGTCGATCACGTCGTCGCCCGCGAGACCGTCCAGCATGTCGTTTCCGCCGAGGCCGGAAAGTGTGTCCGCATCTTCGAAGCCGGAGATGGCGTCGTCGCCCTCGGTCGCCTGCTCGTCGGCAATGACAATGTCTTCGACATTCGAGATCGAGAGGCCGTCCAGATCGGACCGGGTATCGACATAGAGCGTATCGTTGCCGTCGCCGCCATCGACCACGCCGCTGTCGCCCGCGTAGATCGCGTCGTCGCCCGCGCCAGCGGAGACCGTGTCGGTGCCGTCGGTCGCATAAAGCGTGTCGGACCCATCGCCACCGTCGAGGATGTCGTTCCCGGCGCCACCGTCGAGCACATCGCCGTCCGCGTCACCCGAAAGGGTATCGCTGTCCGCGCCGCCGGAGAGAGTGTCCTCACCGTTTCCGCCGGTCAGGGCATCGTTACCTTCGCCGCCCGTGATCTGATCATTGCCGGCGGCGCCGTCGAGCGCATCGTCGCCCGCGAGGCCGTCGAGCGTGTCGTCGCCGCCGAGGCCGGAGAGGGTGTCCGCATCGGCGAACCCGGAAATCGCGTCGTCACCTTCGGTCGCCTGTTCGTCTGCGATGACGATGTCTTCGACATTCGAGACGGAGAGGCCGTCGAGGTTGGAGCGGGTGTCGACATAGAGCGTGTCGTTACCCTCACCGCCGTCGACCACGCCGCTGTCGCCGGCATAGAGCGCGTCGTCTCCGTCGCCACCCGAAAGCGTGTCGGTGCCGGCGCCGGCGGAGAGTGTGTCCGCGCCGTCGCCGCCGTCCAGCAGGTCATTGCCCGCGCCGCCGTCGAGAAGGTCGTCTCCGGCGAGACCTGAAACCGTGTCGTTGCCGCCGAGGGCGGAAATGGTGTCGCCGTCGGCGAAGCCGGAAATCAGGTCGTCGCCTTCGGTCGGCTGCTCGTCGGCGATGACGACGTCCTCGACATTGGAGACGGTCAGGCCGTCGAGGTCGGAGCGGGTGTCGACATAGAGCGTGTCGTCGCCGTCGCCGCCATCGACCACGCCGCTGTCGCCGGCATAGAGCGCATCGTTGCCGGCCCCGCCGGAAAGCGTATCGCTGCCGTCAGTGCTGGAGAGGACATCGTCGCCGTCGCCGCCGTCGAGCAGGTCGTTGCCGGCCCCGCCGCCCAGGGTGTCGGCGCCGTCCCCGCCGGAGAGGGTGTCACTCCCCGTTCCGCCGTCGAGCAGATCGTTACCGGCCCCGCCCTCGACGATATCGTCTCCGTCGCCGCTGGAAACCGTATCGTTTCCGGCGAGGGCGGAAATGGTGTCCGCATCGTCGGTCCCGTCGATGCTGTCGTCGCCGCTCGTGCCGGTGACCGGTCCCGTGACGAAGGTCAGGCTGGTGCCGTTCTCGCCCGCCGTGACATTGATCGACTCGAAATTGCCGTCGACAGAGAAATAGTAGTCCGGCCAGCCGTTGCCGTTTTTGTCGATGACCACATAGGTGGTGCCGTAATAGTTCTGTAGCGAGACATCGTCTGCATCGAGGGTCTGATCGGTCAGCAGCAGGGTATCGCCGCTCTCGAGCCCTTGCAGATGATCGCCCTGGAAATGGGAGGCGCGGCCTGTGATCAGGTCGTTCCCGGCACCGCCGTCGATCGTGTCGCTGCCTTCGCTGACATAGATGGTGTCGTCTCCGGCGCCGCCGGAGATCACGTCGCTTTCGCCGCCGCCGTTGATGCTGTCGTCGCCGTCGCCGCCAAGGATCGTATCCTTGCCATAGCTGCCGCTGAGGCTGTCGTTCCCGTCACCGCCCTCGATGACGTCGTTTCCGCCGCCGCCGGAGATGGTGTCGTCGCCGCCGCCGCCGACGAGGGACTCGCTGCCGTAATCGCCACGCACATAGTCGTTGCCGGCGCCGGCCAGGATTGTGTCGTTGCCACCGCGCCCCGAGACGGTGTCGTCGCCCGAACCGGCGTCGATGTAATCGGTACCGGACTCGCCGGATACAAGGTCGTTGCCGTCACCGGCGTAGATCGTATCGTTCCCGCCGCGCCCGGAGATGGTGTCGTCGCCGGCGCCGCCGTCGACATAGTCGCTGCCGGAATCCGCGGAGACGAGATCGTCGCCGTCGCCGGCATAGATGGTGTCGGTACCGCCGCGTCCGTAGATCCGGTCGTCGCCCGCACCGGCGTCGATGTAATCGTTGCCGGAATCGCCGGAAATCGTGTCGTCGCCGGCCCCGCCGTCGAGGCTGTCGTGCCCGCCGCGGCCGCGGATCAGGTCATTGCCGTCGCCGCCTGAAATCGTGTCGTTTTTGTAGTCGCCGGAGATGGTGTCGTCGCCTGCCTCGCCCTCGATCCGGTCGTTGCCCGCGCCGCCTGCGATCCTGTCATCGCCTTCGCCGCCGTAGATCGTGTCGTTGCCCTGGCCGCCGGTGATGGAATCCTCTCCCGCGCCGCCGGAAAGCAGATTGTTGCCGCTGTCGTCGCGCAGATAGTCGTCGCCGCCGTTGCCGAGGATCGTGTCGTTTCCGGAACCGCCGGAAATCGTTTCGTTGCCGCTCCCGCCATGGAGGAAGTCGTCGCCGCTGTCGCCGAAGAGGCTGCTGCTGTCCGCGCCGCCGTAGAGAATATCGTTTCCGGCGCCGCCCGAGGCCCTGTCATTGCCGGCGCCGGTATGGATGGTGTCGTTTCCGCTGCCGCCCGACAGCGTATCGTTTCCGTCACCGCCATAGAGGAGATCGTCGCCGTTGCCGGCGTCGATATAGTCGTCGCCGCTATCGCCGAAAAGCTGGTCGTCGCCGTCCCGGCCGGAGAGAGTGTCCCTGTCGCCGAGCCCGGAAATGGTGTCGTTGCCGGAAGATCCAGTGATGTAGTCGCGACCGTCGTCGCCCGTGATCAATCCGCTCTGGGATTGCGGGTTCGCGTCGTCGTCTCCATCATTGTCGCGGTCCCGCCACTTTCCCATTCTATGCTCCAGAGCCCTGGTGTCTGGCCGGCAGGATTCTCCCGCCGGGCGATCAGTGCATCACACGCCGCCCCATATAGGGCTAAAAAGCGGATAATTTCAATAAAAGTTTATCTAATTTCATCCTATTGGATGGTGCACCGTAGCTTCCGACGGTAGACCTTAACCTCTAAAATTTAGTTAGTTTTTTGCCGGGTGTTAAATTTTTACGCCGTGGGAATAGGAAATATTGCGGCCGACACCACTGGACGTTCCACGGCACGGCCTTGCGTGCAACATTCGGCGGCACCGGTGCGCGACGCATCCGGAATGCGTGAAAATCCGGAGCCGGGGCGGCGCGAGAGAGCGCTTCGAGGCCGGTGACGAACTCGATCATCTGGGAGAACGTGCATGACGATCGAACTCTGGGGCAGGCCGACATCGGCCCGCACGCAGAAGGTCCTGCTGGCGCTGGCGGAACTCGGACTGCCCTACAAGCTGACTCTGGCCAGCGCGACGATGGGGGCCGACGGGCATGTGGCCAAGGGAAACCGGGCCTTCGGGGTCGTCGATACGCCGGAATACCGGGCGATGAATCCGAACGGCACCGTGCCGACGATCCGGGACGGCGGGTTCGTGCTCTGGGAGTCGAACGCGATCCTGCAATATCTCGCCATGACCTACGACCCTGCCGGATTCTACGGCAATGACATAAGGCGCTTCGCGTCGGCGGCGCGCTGGATCATGTGGGAGAATAATGAACTGATCCCGCCGATGCACAATCTGGTGAAACACACGATCCGGCTGCCCCTGTCCGAGCGCGATCCAGGGGTTGCGCAGCAATCTCTGGAGCGGCTCGAAAAGACCTGGAACCTCGTCGAGGAGCAGCTCGGACGCACCCGGCATATCGCCGACGATTCCTGGAGCTACGGCGACATTCCGATGACCATCCGGGTGCATCGCTGGGCTTTGCTGCGCGGCACGGATGTGCTGACCCCGAACATCGCGCGCTACTACGGAGTGATTTCGGCGCGCCCGAGCTTCGAGGCGGTCCGGGATCCGGACATGCATGTGGCGGGATAGATGATCGGGATGACCGGACGGGACCGCCGGGCCCCGTTCCGTCGCTGAAGATCAGATGAACTGAGTGTCCACGTAATAGTGGCCGCCATAGACCGCGCGCTTCAGCTCGCCCTCGTCCATTTCCCAGAAAGCGATGCCGTTTGTGTTGGCATTGGTCACCTGGATGTCGGCCTGGCCGTCGCCGTTGACGTCGGTGATGGCGGTGATCGACTCGCCCGCGCCAAGGCTCTTCACGTAAGTCTTCGAGATCGCCTGCGCCCCGTCCATCTCCCAGACCGAGACCGCGCCGCTCGAGGTGTTCTCGGCCAGGATATCGGCCTTGCCGTCGCCGTTGAAGTCGGCCATGCCGCGGATCGTCCAGTCGCCGGAAAGGTCGCCGGCATAGCCTGCGTTCAGACGGGTTGTGCCGTCCATCTCCCAGACCGTGACCGCGCCGGTGGTGCCGTTGCGGGCCAGCATGTCGTCCTTGCCGTCGCCGTTGAAGTCGGCGAAGCCCTCGATCGACCAGCTGGAACTCAGCGATCCGACATAGCCCTTGTTCGAGGCGACGCCGCCGTTCATTTCCCAGACCGAGACGGTGCCGTCCGTGCCGTTGCGCAGGAACAGGTCGTCGGTGCCGTCCCCGTTTAGGTCGGAGACATGCTCGACCTTCCAGTCGGCGCCGAGATTGCCGGCAAAGTTCTTCGCGGAGGCGGTGCCGCCGTTCATTTCCCAGACCGAGACGGAATTGTCGCTGCCGTTGCGGATCAGCAGATCGTCCTTGCCGTCGCCGTTGAAGTCGGCCACCGCTTCCAGCGTCTCGTCGGTGCCGATCGTGCCGGCGAAGCTCTTCTCGACCGGGGTCGCGCCGTCCATGCGCCAGACGGAAGCGGCATCGTTCGCGGTGTTGCGGGCGATGAAGTCCATCTTGCCGTTGCCGTCGAAATCGCCGGTGCCGAGGATTTCCCAATCGTTGCCGAGGAAGCCGGAGAAGCCCTTGGACGGCTGCGAGATACCGTCCATCTCCCAGACCGAGACCGCGTCGTTGGCGCCGTTGCGGATCAGCAGATCCTTCGTGCCGTCGCCGTTGAAGTCTTCGATCGCCTCGACCGTCCAGTTGCCGTCGAGATTGCCGATGAAGCTGCGCTCGACGCTGACCGAGCCTTCCATCTCCCAGGCCATGACGCGGCCGGTGGAGGCATTGTGCCACAGCATGTCGTCGTCGCCGTCGCCGTCGAGATCGGTCGCGGCCAGAAGCCTGTGGCCGGACTCCCAACCCGCGTTCGAGGTCAGCTCGATCTGCTCGACATTCTGGAAGTCGGCGCCGCTGCGCGCTTCGCGAATGTCGATGAAGGCCCGGTCGAAGCCGGCACCGCCGTCGATCACCGCATCGTCGCTGTCGGCATAGAGGCTGTCGCTGCCGTCGCCGCCATGCAGGCTGTCCGCGCCGCTGCCGCCGGTGACCCGGTCGCTTCCGTCGCCGCCATAGATCACGTCATTGCCGCCGAGGCCGTCGATCGTGTCGTTTCCGGCGAGGCCGTCGAGCACATCGTCCTCTTCCGTCGCCGTCAGGACATCGTCGCCCGCGGTGCCGGTGATCGCGTCATCCTCCGGCTCCTCCTCGACAGCTTCCGCCGAGAAGGTGAGGGTGGTATCGCCGTTGCCGGAGACCGTGACGCTCTCGAACGAACCGGTCAGCAGGAAGGAGGTATCCGGCACGCCGTCCTTGTCGGTGTCGAGCCAGACGCGGGTGTTCGCGCCGTCGGCCATCAGGCTGACATCGCCGTCGCCGAGCTCGACCCCGGTCAGGACGATGGAGTCGCCGTCGGAATAATCCTCGATCCGGTCGCCTTCGAGTTCCGCCGCCGAACCGCGGAAGATGTCGCTGCCGCTGCCGCCGCTGAGCACGTCCGCGCCGGTCCCGCCGGAGAGCACGTCGTCACCGTCACCGCCGACGAGCGTGTCGTTCGGCTCGGCATCCATGATCTGGCGCAGCGAGACATTGTCGATCAACGCGCCGTACTGGTCCGAGGTGCCGTCGGCGTCGCCGCCGCTGAAGGCGATCACGTGGGCGCCCGCCGTCAGGCTGACGGTCAGCGTCTGATGTGTCCATTCCTTGGCGGCGTCGTCGATTTCCAGAACCTTCTGACCGTCGACCCAGACCGTCAGCTCGCTGGTCTCGGAGATCTGGCCGCCGCGCTCGCGGGCCGCGAAATCGAAGCTGAAGCGGAATTCGCCGTCATCGGCCACCTGGACCGTCTGCGCCATCAGCACATTGGTATCGCCGGAAGTACCGCCGTTCTCCGGGTGGCTGTCGAGCTCGGCGACGTGGTTGTCGTCCGCCCAGTCGTCCGGCTGTTCCGGTGCGCCGTCGAGCACGCCGCGCTGGATCTCGATCGGCGCCGTGCCGCCCGTTGTCGGGGTGAGGTCCTCGGCGGTCCAGCCGTCGACCGCTGTGAAGGTTCCCCAGTTTCCGTGCTGCAGGGAGCCGGGCAGGTTCTCGAAGTCGCCGTTGACGATCAGCTCCGCACCGAGCTGCTCGGTCGTATCCGCATCGCCGCCGATCAAGGTGTCGTTGCCGTCGCCGCCTTCCAGCCGATCGTTGCCCGCGCCGCCATCGATCACGTCGTTGCCCTGCTGGCCGGCGGCGTAATCGTCCCCGTCGCCGCCGATCAGGGTGTCGTCGGCCGCAGCCGAGGCGGTCGGGTCGGTGGTGACCTCAATGCTCCGGATCAGATAGTCGCTGCTGTCATGTGCGTTGCCGTCGTCGCCGCCCGCATAGTCGGTCGCGGAGAAGACCAGCCTGTCGAAGCCGCCGTCCACATTGATGGAGACGGTGGTCTCGTCGCCGCTCGCCGCGGTGAAGTCCGCCTCGCCGACCAGCTGTCCGTCGCGATAGGCCGCCCAGTGACCCTGCTCGCCGCCGTTCCCCTCGTTGGAGAACAGCCGGAGGATTTCGACAGACGCGCCGTTGGCGATGTCGTCGAAATCGACGATCAGCTCCTCGGAGAAGCCGAGCGCCGGGTCGTAGCCGAGCTGGTCCGGGATTCCGCCCGGGGTCATCGTGCCTTCGACGCCGAGCGCGTCGCGTTCTACGACGATATTGTCGACGCTGGCATCGCTCTGGCTGCCGTTCTCCAGCGCGCGGGTCGCGGTCACGGTAAAGCCGCTGCCGGTCTCGCCGAAGTTGGAGCTGTCGATGCGGATGGTCTCGGGCTCGCCGGCGGCCGCGGTCGCGCCGTCGCCATAGAGCGTATCGTTGCCATCGCCGCCTTCGAGACGGTCGCTGCCGAGGCCGCCGCTCAGCGTGTCCTCACCGGCGCCGGCAGTCAGCGTGTCGTTGCCTGTGCCGCCGTCGAGCAGATCGTTTCCGGTACCGCCGCCGAGCGTGTCGTCGCCCGCGTTACCGAGCACCGTATCGTCGCCGGCCGCGCCGGTGACAGTATCGTTGCCCGCACCGCCGGACAGCAGGTCGTTGCCGTCGCCGCCGTCGATCGTGTCGTTGCCGCCGAGCCCGTCGATCGTGTCGTCGAGCATGTTGCCGCTGAGGCTGTCGTCGCCTTCGGTCGCGGAGAGCTCTGCCGGCTCCGCCGCGGTGAAGCTCATCGTCGTCTTGCCGTAGGCGTAGGAGGTTTCGACCGCGGTGAAGACGCCGGTCATGGTGAAGACCGCTTCCGGACGGCCATTGCCGTTGGTGTCGATCGAGACCGTGGTGTTCCCGTTCTCGACCGTCAGCGTGACGTCGTCCTCGTCGAAGCGGCAATTGGCGATCACCAGGTCGCCGTCTTCGGCACTGTAGTCGGCCAGCGTGTCGCCATCGAGTTCGGAGAGCGTGCCGAAGAAGGTGTCCGCGCCCGCGCCGCCCTCGAGGGTATCGCTGCCGGATTCGCCTTCGATCCAGTCG
This sequence comes from Nisaea sediminum, assembly GCF_014904705.1. NCBI lineage: Bacteria > Pseudomonadati > Pseudomonadota > Alphaproteobacteria > Rhodospirillales > Thalassobaculaceae > Nisaea > Nisaea sediminum. The sequence goes on along the minus strand of NZ_JACZCQ010000006.1, from coordinate 449,588 downwards.
TTTCCGTCGCCGCCCCGGAGCAGGTCGTTGCCGCTGCCCGCGGTCAGGATGTCGTTGCCCGTGCCGCCGTCCAGCGTGTCGTCGCCGCGTCCGCCGCCGAGGCTGTCGCGGCCGTCGCCGCCATAGACAATGTCATTCCCGTCGCCGCCGGTGAGCGTGTCGTTTCCGTCATTGCCGAATACCGCATCATCGCCATCGCCGCCGTCGATCGTGTCCGCGCCGATGCCGCCGGAAAGCACGTCGTTGCCGTCATTGCCGCGGATCAAATCGTTGCCGTCGCCGCCATCGACGTTGTCATCGCCCTTGCCCGCGACGAGATAGTCGCTGCCGCCGCCACCATAGACAGTGTCATCGCCATCGCCGGCGGACAGATGGTCGTCGCCTTCGCCACCATCGAGGGAGTCGTTTCCGTCTCCGCCATCGATCGTGTCTCTTCCGTCACCGCCCATCATGGTGTCTTCGCCGGCATCGCCGCTAAGACGGTCATCCTGATCGCCACCGTCGATCAGATCGTCGCCCTCGCCGCCAGTGATCTTGTCGTAGCCCTGATCCCCGTAGAGCACATCGTTGCCAGCGCCACCGGTCAGCTGGTCATGGTCCTGGCCTCCCCGAAGGGTGTCGTTCCCGTCGCCGCCGACCATGTGGTCCCAGCCATTGCCACCGTCGAGGCTGTCGTCGCCGTCGCCACCACTGAGTGCGTCGTTCCCTTGATCGCCGACGAGCGTGTCATTGCCGCTTCCGCCGTCAAGCACGTCGCCGCCTTCGCCGCCGTCCAGCAGGTCGTCGCCATCCTCGCCGAAGATGCTGTCATTGCCCTGATTACCGTAGACGACGTCGTCGCCTTCGCCGCCATGCACCGTGTCGTTGCTCTGCAGTGCGGAGACGGTATCGCCGCCTTCGGTCCCGGTGATGTCGTCGGAATGCGGCGTGCCGATGATGACCCGGCCCTGCACTTCCTCGGTGAAGACGAGATCGGTGCCGCCGCCGTTTCCGGTGGCGATGACGCCGCGATATTCGCCGTCGATGGTGAAGCTGGCATCGGCGCCGCCGCCGTCGATCTCGACCGTGGTCCGGCCGTTTGCGACGGTCAGGGTGATGTCGTCCGCATCCAGGCTTGCATCGGTCACGCGGACCGTTTCGCCGCCCTGGTAATCCTCGAGCGTGTCGCCGTCGAGCTCGGCCGCGGTGCCGCGGAAGAGATCCTGGCCTTCGCCGCCGACGAGGGTATCCGTGCCGGTGCCGCCGTTCAGCGTATCCGCACCGGCGCCGCCCTCGAGGCTGTCGTCGCCGCTGTTGCCGTCGAGCCGGTCGTCGCCGTCTCCGCCATCCAGTGCGTCGTTGCCGGAATTGCCCGCGAGCCAGTCATTGTCGGCGCCGCCGTCGAGGGAGTCGTCGCCCTGGTTGCCCCAGAGCACATCGTTGCCGTCGCCGCCGATCAGGGTCGCGTCCTGGTAATCGTAGCGGTTGCTGGCGAGGTCGAGCACGTCGTCGCCGGCGCCGCCGTCGATCACCTCTATGCCGCCAAGGCGCTCGCCGCCGAAATCGAGGGCGATATTGTCGTTGCCGTCCGTACCGGTCAGCGTGTCGACGCCATTGACGCCATCATCGAAGTAATTGTCGTACTGGGCGTGGCCCGGATCGGTCGGCTGGAAGCTCTCCGCGTCGCCGAGCAGGGTCGGGTTTTCCGGATCACCGGTCTGGTAGTGGCGGATGGCGCTGCCGGAGTCGGCGTTCCACTGATAGAGGTCGCCGTCCTCGCCGCCGTTCAGATTGTCGCGCCCGTCGCCGCCCGCGAGCGTGTCGGAGCCCGTGCCGCCGACCAGCGTGTCGTTGCCTGCGCCGCCTTCGAGGCTGTCGTCGCCCGCGTCGCCGGAAAGCTTGTCGTTGCCGTCATTGCCGGAAAGGACGTCGTTGCCGTCGCCGCCTTCGAGCACGTCGTTTCCACTGCCGCCGTCGAGCGTGTCCTCGCCCGCACCCGCGGTCAGCGTGTCGTTGCCGGTACCGCCGTCGAGACTGTCATTGCCGTCGCCGCCGCCGAGCGTGTCCTCACCCGCGCCGCCGAGCACGGTGTCGTCGCCTGCGCCGCCGGTTACGGTGTCGTTTCCGTCACCGCCGTCGACCAGGTCGTTACCGTCGCCGCCGTCGATCGTGTCGTCGCCGCCGAGTCCGGTGATGGTGTCGTCGCCCTCGGTGCCGGTCAGGCTGTCATCGCCCTCGGAGGCGGTGATGTCCGGCGAGAAGGAGAGGGAGGTGCTGCCGCCGTCCGTCACCGCAGTGACCGAATGGAACTCGCCGGTCAGGGTGAAAGTGGCGTCGGTGCTGCCGTCGCCGCCCGCATCGATCCGGACCGTGGTTTCGCCGTTCTCGTAGCTGAGCGAGACCGCGCTCTCGTCGAATTCGGCGTTGGCGATGACCAGATCGCCCTCTTCCGGATCGTAATCGGTGATGCTGTCGCCGTTCAGGTCCGTCAGGCTGCCGACGAAGCTGTCCGCCCCGCCGCCGCCGGCCAGCACGTCGCTGCCCTGGCCGCCTTCGAGAACGTCGTCGTCGTCGCCGCCCGAGAGCACATCGTCGCCGATGCCGCCGGAGAGTTCGTCCGCGTCCGCGCCGCCGATCAGCGTGTCCGTGCCTTCGCCGCCCTCGAGCGTATCGCTGCCGGCGCCGCCATCCAGCATATCGGCGCCGTTGCCGCCGACCAGGCTGTCGTCGCCGTCGCCGCCCGCAAGCGCGTCGTTTCCGGTACCGCCGTCAAGGTTGTCATTACCCGCACCGCCGGCCAGCGTGTCGCTGCCGTCGCCCGCGACCAACGTGTCGTCGCCCTCGCCGCCGTCCATCGAGTCGTTACCGGTATGGCCGTCGAGGCTGTCGTTGCCGCTGCCGCCATCGAGCACGTCGTCGCCGTTGCCGGCGGAGAGCGTGTCGTCGCCCGCGTCGCCGGACATCGTGTCGTCGCCGGTATGGCCGTCGAGGCTGTCATTGCCGTCGCCGCCCTCGAGCACATCGTTGCCGTCGCCGCCGGACAGTGTGTCCTCGCCCGCGCCTGCGGTGAGGACATCGTCGCCGGTATGGCCGGACAGGATGTCGTTTCCGTCTCCGCCGCCGAGCGTGTCGTTGCCTTCACCTCCGAGCACGGTGTCGTCGCCCGCGCCGCCGGTGACGGTATCGTCGCCGAGCCCGCCATCGACCAGATCGTTGCCGTCGCCGCCGTCGAGTGTGTCGTTGCCCTGGCCCGCCGTCAGGATGTCGTCGCCGCTGCCGCCGTCGAGGCTGTCATCGCCGAGGCCGCCACCGAGCGTGTCGTTTCCGGCCCCGCCGAGCACGGTGTCGTCGCCATTGCCGCCGGTGACGGTATCGTCGCCGTCCATGCCGTCGAGGAAGTCGTTGCCGTCGCCGCCGTCGATGGTGTCATTGCCGGCTAGACCGGTGATCGTGTCGTCGCCGCTGGTGCCGACCAGGCTGTCGTCGCCCGGGGTCGCGGTGACGTCCGGCGAGAAGCTGATGGCGGTGGCGCCGTTTTCCGTTGTGGTTGTAACGGAGTGATATTCGCCGTTGACCGTAAAGGTCGCCTGCTCGCCGCCCGCATCGATCGTGACAGTGGTCTGGCCGTTCGCATAGTCGAGGCTGACCGCGTCATCGCCGAACTCGGCGTTGGCGATAACCAGATCGCCCTCGTCGGCGTCATAGTCGGTGATCACGTCGCCATCGAGATCCGAGACGTCGCCGACGAAGCTGTCCGCGCCGTCGCCGCCAGTCAGTTCGTCGCCGCCCGTGCCGCCTTGGAGAATGTCGTTATCCGCGCCGCCAACCAGCGCGTCGTTGCCCGCGCCGCCGGAAAGAGTGTCACTGCCGTCGTCGCCCTCAAGCGTGTCGTTGCCGTCGCCCGCATCGAGCCTATCGTCGGCCGCGCCGCCCTGAAGCGTATCGTCGCCGGCATCGCCGATCAGGTTGTCCTCGCCTTCGCCGCCGTCGACCAGGTCGTCACCATCGCCGCCGAGAAGGAAATCGTTGCCGTCACCGCCGTCAAGCGTGTCGTTACCGCTGCCGCCTTCGAGGAGATCGTCGCCGGCATCGCCACGAAGAACGTCATCACCAGCGTCGCCCCGAACCAGGTCACCTCCTTCGCCGCCCTCGACGGTATCGTCGCCGTCGCCGCCTTCGATCGTGTCGCTGCCGGCCCCGCCCTGCAGCAGGTCGTTGCCGGTACCGCCATCTAGCGAGTCGTCACCGTCAGCGCCGGCCAGGACGTCGTTGTCCGCGCCGCCGGAAAGCGTGTCATCTCCGTCGTCGCCCGAAAGGCTGTCGCTGCCGTCGCCGCCCGAAAGCCGGTCGTTATCCGCGCCGCCTTCCAGGATGTCGTCACCCGTGCCGCCGACCAGCGTGTCGTTGCCGGCGCCGGCCGTCAGGGTGTCGTTGTCCGCGCCGCCGTCGAGGCTGTCATCGCCGAGGCCGCCGCCGAGCGTGTCTTCTCCGTCGCCTCCGAGCACGGTGTCGTCGCCCGCGCCGCCGGTGACTGTGTCATTTCCGTCCATGCCGTCGACGAGATCGTTTCCGTCACCGCCGTCGATGGTGTCGTTGCCCGCCAGGCCGGTGATGGTGTCGTCGCCGTCCGTGCCGACGAGGCTGTCATCGCCCGGCGTCGCGGTGACGTCCGGCGAGAAGCTGATGGAGGTGGCGCCGTTCTCCGTCGTCGTGGTGACGGAGTTGTATTCGCCGTTGACCGTAAAGGTCGCGCTCTCGCCGCCCGCGTCGACGGTGACCGTGGTCTGCCCGTTCGCGTGGGAGAGGGTGACCGCGTCGTCGCCGAATTCCGCATTCGCGATCACGAGATCGCCTTCGGCCGCATCGTAGTCGGCGATGCTGTCGCCGTTCAGATCGGAGAGATCGCCGACGAAGCTGTCCGCCCCGTCGCCGCCGGTCAGTTCGTCGCCGCCCGCGCCGCCTTCGAGGAGGTCGTCGCCGCTGCCGCCGACAAGGGTGTCGGTACCGTCGCCGGCCGTCAGAGTGTCGTTGTCCGCACCGCCGTCGAGGCTGTCGTCTCCGAGACCGCCGCCGAGCGTGTCGTCGCCGGACCCGCCGATGACGGTATCGTCGCCGTCCGCACCGGTAAGCGTGTCGTTGCCCGCGCCGCCGTCGACGAGGTCGTTGCCGTCGCCGCCGGTCATGGTGTCGTCGCCATCGCCGCCGAGCAGCGTGTCGTCACCGGATCCGCCGTCGACCAGGTCGTTCCCGGATCCGCCGTCTACACTGTCGTCACCATATCCGGCCTCGACGGTATCGTCGCCGTCCTCCGCCAGGATCGTGTCGGCGCCGAGCGAGACCTCGCTCTCGGTGGTGAACTCGATGCTCTTGACCAGATAGTCGCTTGAGTCGCTGCTGCCGTTCGGACCGTTCGCGTAATCGGTCGCGGTGAAGACCAGCTTGTCGAAGCCGCCGTCGACATCGATCGACAGCGTGACCGAGCTGCCGCTGCCGGCCTGGAAGTCGGACTCGCCGACCAGCTGACCGTCGCGCCAGGCCGTCCAGTGACCCTGCTCGCCGCCGCTGCCCTCGTTCTGGAAGAGGCGGGTGATCTCGACGCTCGCGCCGGTCGCCATGTTGTCGAATTCGACGATCAGTTCCTCGGAGAAGCCGAGACCCGGATCGTAGCCGAGCTGACCGCCAGGACCGCCGGTATTGCCGTCGACGCCGAGGCCGTCGGAGCTCGTGGTCACATTGTCGACGCTCGGCTCGCTGCGGCTGCCGTCTCCCAGCGCGCGCGTCGCGGTGATGCGGAAGCCGCTGTCGGTGGAGGAGAAGTTGCTGGCGTCGATGCGGCCGGTCTCGACCACCGGGTCGGTGGCTTCCGTGCTGTCGCCGTCGCCGGAGAGACTGTCGTTTCCACTGCCGCCCTCGAGACGGTCGTTGCCCGCGCCGCCGACGAGCGTATCGTCGCCTTCGCCAGCGGTCAGTGTGTCGTCGCCGGTGCCGCCGTCGAGGCTGTCATTGCCGAGGCCGCCGCCGAGCGTGTCGTTGCCCTCGCCGCCAAGCACGGTGTCGTCGCCCGCGCCGCCGGTGACGGTGTCGTCGCCTTCCATGCCGTCGACAAGATCGTTGCCGTCGCCGCCATCGATCGTGTCGTTGCCGGCAAGGCCCGTGATGGTGTCGTCGCCGTCGGTTCCGGTCAGGCTGTCGTCATATGGAGTCGCGCCGCCGACCGTGTCGTTGCCGTCGCCACCCGAAACGGTGTCGTTGCCGTCGCCGCCCGAAACGGTGTCGTTGCCGTCGCCGCCGGAGACGGTGTCGTTGCCGTCGCCGCCCGAAACGGTGTCGTTGCCGTCGCCGCCCGAAACGGTGTCGTTGCCGTCGCCGCCGGAGACCGTGTCGTTGCCGTCACCGCCGGAAACCGTGTCGTTGCCGTCGCCGCCGGAAACGGTGTCGTTGCCGTCACCGCCGGAAACCGTGTCGTTGCCGTCGCCACCCGAAACGGTGCTGTTCCCGAAGAACAGCTTCGTGTCGCCGTTGACCTCGGTCGTGGTGACGGTGTTGTAGTCGCCGAGCACCGTGAAGGTCGTATTGGCATTGCCGTCACCGTCGGTATCGACGGAAACCGTGGTCCGGCCCTCGACGGTTTCAAAGGTGAAGTCGTCGGGGCCGACAATCGCGCCGTCGATCCGGATGACGTCGCCGGCATCCTGGTTGTAGTCCGCGATGGTCTCGCCGTTCAGCTCGTCGGCCGTGCCTGCGAAGGTGTCTGCGCCGTCGCCGCCATAGAGCAGGTCGGCGCCTTCGCCGCCACGCACTTCATCGTTGCCGGCGCCACCGAGCACGGTGTCGTCATCGGCGCCGCCGTCGACGTAATCGTCGCCCGCGCTGCCGAACAGCAGGTCTTGGCCTGCGCCGCCTTCGACTCTGTCGTCGCCGGCACCACCGACCAGCGTGTCGTTGCCCGCGCCGCCGAGCATTGTGTCGTTGCCCGCATCGCCAAGCGCCAGGTCGTCACCATCGCCGCCGGCCATGGAATCGTCGCCGTCGCCGCCGACCAGCGTGTCGTTGCCGGTGCCGCCGTCGATGGAATCGTTGCCGAGGCCACCGAAGATCATGTCGTTGCCGGCACCGCCGTCGAGAACGTCGTCGCCGCTCGCCGCGACCGCGCCGTCGCCGGAATCGCCGTCGCCAACGATCACGTCATCGTCGTCGCCCCCGCTCAGCGTGTCGTCGCCGCTGCCGCCGGTAACCGTATCGTCGCCTTCGCCGCCGGTGACCGTGAAATCACCCTCGTCGAAGCCGCCGTCACCACCTGCCGTCGTATCGTCGCCGCCAGCGGTCGTGTCGCCGCCGCCCGCCGTGGTGTCATCGCCGCCCGCGGTCGTGTCGTCGCCACCAACCGTGGTGTCATCGCCACCCGCCGTCGTGTCGTCGCCACCCGCCGTGGTGTCATCGCCACCGGCCGTCGTGTCGTCACCACCCGCGGTCGTGTCGTCGCCACCCGCAGTCGTGTCGTCACCGCCCGCGGTCGTGTCGTCGCCACCCGCCGTGGTGTCATCACCGCCAGCCGTCGTGTCATCGCCGCCCGCGGTCGTGTCGTCGCCACCCGCCGTGGTGTCATCGCCACCGGCCGTCGTGTCGTCACCGCCCGCGGTCGTGTCGTCGCCACCCGCCGTCGTGTCGTCACCGCCAGCCGTCGTGTCATCGCCGCCCGCGGTCGTGTCGTCGCCACCCGCCGTGGTGTCATCGCCACCGGCCGTCGTGTCGTCGCCGCCCGCGGTCGTGTCATCACCGCCCGCCGTCGTGTCATCGCCGCCAGCCGTCGTGTCATCGCCGCCCGCGGTTGTGTCATCGCCACCGGCCGTCGTGTCGTCACCACCCGCCGTGGTGTCATCGCCGCCCGCGGTCGTGTCATCGCCGCCCGCGGTCGTGTCGTCGCCACCCGCGGTCGTGTCGTCACCGCCAGCCGTCGTGTCATCGCCGCCCGCGGTCGTGTCATCGCCGCCAGCCGTGGTGTCATCGCCGCCAGCCGTCGTGTCATCGCCGCCCGTGGTCGTGTCGTCGCCACCTGCCGTCGTGTCGTCACCGCCTGCCGTGGTGTCGTCGCCACCCGCGACGGTGTCATCGCCTGCACCGCCCGAAACGCTGTCGTCCGGCTGGTATTCGTTCCAGTCGTCGCCGAGCACGGTGTCCTCGACGCCGTCGCCAAAGATCGTGTCGTTGCCGTCGTTGCCGTTCAGCGTGTCGTTTCCGGCGCCGCCGATCAGCAGGTCGTCGTCCGATCCGCCGTCGAGGCTGTCATGGCCGTCGCCGCCCTGGAGCGTATCGTCGCCCGCGCCGCCGCTCAGGACATCATCGCCGTCGCCGCCATCGACCAGATCGTCGCCGTCATCGCCGAGCACGGTATCGTTGCCGCTGCCGCCCGCGACCGTGTCGTTGCCTGCGCCGCCCTCGGCGAGATCGTCGCCGTCTCCGCCGAGAAGGGTGTCGTCGCCCGCGCCCGCGGTGAGCGTGTCGTTTCCGGTGCCGCCGTCGAGACTGTCATTGCCTTCGCCGCCGCCGAGCGTGTCGTCGCCCGCGCCGCCGAGCACGGTATCGTCGCCGTCCGCGCCGGTCAGCGTGTCGTTGCCTTCGCCGCCGTCGAGCACGTCATTGCCCGCGCCGCCGGTCATGGTGTCGTCGCCGGCCCCGCCGGAGAGCGTATCGTTCCCGTCGCCGCCCTCGGCGAGATCGTTGCCGTCCCCGCCGAGCACGGTATCGTCGCCCGCGCCGGCGGTCAGCGTGTCGTTTCCGGTGCCGCCGTCGAGCAAGTCGTTGCCTTCGCCGCCGCCGAGCGTGTCGTCGCCCGCGCCGCCGAGCACGGTATCGTCACCGTCCGCGCCGGTCAGTGTGTCGTTGCCGTCGCCGCCATCGACGAGATCGTCACCCGCACCGCCGGTCATGGTGTCGTCGCCGGCCCCGCCGGAGAGCGTGTCGTTCTCCGAGCCGCCATCGACGCTGTCGTCACCGTCGCCCGCGAGGATCGTGTCGGATCCGCCGTCGCCGGTGATGCTGTCGTTGCCGCCGGCACCGCTCAGCATGTCATTGCCTTCGCCGCCGATCACCGTGTCGTCGCCTTCGGAGCCGATGACGGTGTCGTTGCCGTCGCCGCCGATCAGGAAATCGTTGCCTCCGGCGCCGTCGATATAGTCGCTGCCGCCGCCGCCGTTGAGCGTGTCGTCGTCATCGGTGCCGATCAGCGTGTCGTCGAGGGACTCGGTGGTGAAGCGGAGTTCGGAATGATCGCCGTTCTGGACAACCTCAACGCCGGCGAACTCGCCGTTCAGGGTGAAGGTGGCGCCCGTGCCGTTGCCGGTGTCGATCTCGACAATGGTCTGGCCGTCCTGCGCGGTCAGCGCGACGTTGCCTTCCGCGATCTGGGTGTTTTCCAGACGCACGACATCCTGGTCCTCGTAATCGGCGATCAGATCGCCGTCGAGCGAGGCCGGGGTGCCTGTAAAGGTGTCGCTGCCGGTGCCGCCGGCGAGCGTATCGCTGCCGCTGCCGCCGTCGAGCAGGTCGTTGCCGCCGGCGCCGCTCAGGAGATCGTCGCCGCTGCCGCCGTCGAACCTGTCGGCATAGTCGCTGCCGATCACGGTATCGTTGCCGGCGCCGGCATCGATGCCGAGACCGATGAAGCTGCCGTCGATGTAGTCGTCACCGCCGGTGATGGAGTTGAAGACGTCAAGCAGCTGGTCGCTGCTGACGGTCACCCCGTCGTCTGTGAATTCGAAATCCTCGACCTGGCGGTTGCCTTCGGTCCAGCGATTGATCTGAACCAGGTCGTCATAATCGGCGATGTCCTCGGCGCCGTTCTCTCCCACGCCGACATAGAGCGTGGACCCGTTGAGAGAGAAGGTCGTGTTGTCGACCATCCCGTCGCCGACCAGCTGGAGGCGATCGGCGGTGCCGCCGTCCATATCCACCGGCGAATAGACGGTGCCGAGCGGGGACCGCCCGGTATAGACATATTCGTCGAGGATCTGATCGTGACCTTCGCCGGCCCGGTAGACATAGGTGTCGTTGCCGCCGCCGCCGCGCAGTTCGTCATCACCGGCGCCGCCGGAGAGCGTGTCGGACGCCGCCGCCTCGTTGATCGTGCCCTGCGAGCCGCCGCTGCCGCGGATCGTGTCGTCGCCGGTCCCGCCGATCAGCAGATCCTCGCCGTCCCCGCCGTCGATATAGTCGTTGCCGCTGCCGCCATCGATCGTATCCCGGCCGGTTCCGCCGCCGACGACATCGTTGCCCTCGTCGCCGAGGCCAAGATTGTCGCCGTTGCCGAGCCGGATGGTGTCGTCGCCTTCGCCGCCGCTGAGAGAATCGTTTCCGCCGGCGCCAACCATGGAATCGTTGCCGCCCGCACCGTCCATCGCGGTGTTTTCGGGGCCGCTCCAGCTCAGGACGTCGTCGCTGGCGCTGCCGGAGATGTTCTGCAACATCTCGTGGACATCCATCTGGGTGCCGTCGCCGAACTGGAACGTCTCGACCCGGTTCAGGGAGTCGCGCCAGTCGGTGATCGTGATCTGGTCGTCGAGATCGAAAATGTCCGTAGCGCCGTCGCGGATACCGACGATCAGGTCGTCGCCGACCAGATTGATCCAGAGATCGTCGGCCGTGATGCCGTCTTCGAAGGCGATGGTGTCGTTGCCGGCGAACTCGTCGCGGCTGAAAAGCACGATTTCGCCGCTGGGCGTCAGCTGGGTGTGGAAATACTCGTCGTGAATTTCGTCACGGCCGTCACCGACACCGTACTGATAGAGGTCGTTGCCGCCGCCGCCGCGCAGGGTATCCGCCCCCGCGCCACCGGTCAGGGTATCGTTTCCGGTATTCTCGTTGATATTGCCCAGCTCGCCGCCGGAGCCGCGGATCAGGTCGTCGCCGTCTCCGCCCTCGAGACTGTCGTCGCCTTCGCCGCCGTCGACCGTGTCGTTGCCGCCGCCGCCCTCGACGGTGTCGTTGCCCGCCTGACCGAGAAGGCTGTCATTGCCTTCGTTGCCGTAGACACCGTCATCGCCGCCGCCCGCGGCCATCGTGTCGCCGCCGTCGCCGCCACCGAGCGAGTCCGCGCCAGCGCCGCTGCTGACCAAGTCGGCACCGTCTCCGGACGTTACCGTGATGCTCTCGGTCCCGCTCCACTCGATCGTGTCGGCGCCATCGGTGCCCGAGACGTTGTCCAGGATATCCTGAGTTGACCAGACGGATCCGTCGGAGAACTTGAACTGCTCGATCCGGCGATTGGCGTCCGACCAGTTCCGGATCACCACCATGTCTTCCGAGTCGAAGGGGTTCACCCCCGGCTGCAGGACGGCGACATAGAGATTACCGTCGCTGATCGTGATCCAGAGATTGTCCGGCGTGATCCCCGGGCCGAAATTCAGCGTGTCGAAACCGCCGTTGCCTTGCTGTACCGGCTGCAGACCGCCAAGGGGGTTTTCCGGGTAAAAGTGATATTCGTCGAGAATTTCGTCGCGGCCGTCGCCGATGCGGAATTCGTAGGTATCGTTCCCGCCACCGCCGCGCATCGTATCGTTGCCGGTGCCGCCGTCGAGCGTGTCGTCGAAAGGAAGTTCGTTGATGGAGCTTTCAGCCCCGGCGCTGCCGAGAAGAACGTCGTCTCCGCCGCCGCCGACGATGGAATCCTCCCCGCCGCGGCCGTCGATCGTATCGGCGCCGTTGGTCCCGACGAGGGTATCATTCCCGTTCGTACCGTTAAGCTCGGCCATACCAAACTATCTCTTCAATCGCACATGTTGTGCGTTGACGTCCTCAAAGCGCAAATTATCGCAGGATTTTATTAAGAAACGGCGAAGAAGTCCGCCTTTTACACTGCGTTGTGCATACATGAGAGCGTCTCTTTCTGTGACGAAAATAGCTTTTAGCACAAGCTACTATAAATACACTACAAGACGCGGAGAAAAAATCAATAAAATTCGATCTAATTTTCTTCGATATTCCGAAAACGCGGTTTTCTTGATGCGCCCGGCCGCATTTGGGATAACGTCGGCGCGCCGGATCCGAAGCGCGATCGGCGCCGATCAAACTGCTTGCGCGCCGCGGTTATGTCCGGCCGAAAAGAGCACAACCAATTGGGGCCGGAGCCCGAGTTAAGATGAATCTCAGCGCCTACTTCGAGAGCGAACTGGATGAGCACCTGAAAGTCGCCGCCGCCGTCCGGGAAACGCTCGCGGCGCCTTTTGCCGACCTGACCGAGAAATGCGTGGCCTCGATCCGGAACGGCGGCAAGATCCTGTTCTTCGGCAATGGTGGTAGCGCCTCCGACGCGCAGCACCTGGCGACGGAATTGACGGTCCGCTACATCACCGACCGCGCGGCGATCGCGGCGATCGCCCTGACCACGGACGGTTCCGCGCTGACGGCGGCGGGCAACGATCTCGGTTTCGAGCGCCTGTTCTCCCGGCAAATCGAGGCGCTCGGCCGGCCGGGCGACGTCGCAATCGGGATCTCGACCTCGGGCCGCTCGCCCAACGTTATCGCCGGACTGAAGATGGCTCGCGAGAAAGGTCTCGTCGCGGCCGGTCTGTCCGGCGAAACCGGCGGGGACATGGTCGGACTCGCGGACCCGCTGATCAGGGTGCCGCACCGGGCCGCCGCGCGAATTCAGGAAATGCATATCACGATCGGCCAAGCACTCTGCGGCGCGATCGAGATCCAGCTTGGCCTCGTGGAGGGGTAATGACGCACGATTCCGATCTTGCGGCGAAGGTCGACTCGCTCGCCGGCGTTCGACTTCTTTGTGTCGGCGATGCGATGCTCGACCGGTTCGTCTACGGAACTGTCGACCGGATCTCGCCGGAAGCGCCGGTGCCGGTGCTCCGGATCCAGCGCGAGACAGCGATGCTCGGCGGTGCCGGAAACGTGGTCCGCAATCTCGTGGCGCTCGGTGCCGAGGCCTGTTTCATCTCGGTCATCGGACGCGACGCGGCGGGCCGCGAACTGACCGGGCTGGTCGCGGAGGAAGCGGGTGTCGAGAGTCACCTGCTGACCATTCCTGGGCGCGAGACCACGATCAAGGTCCGCTATGTCGCGGGCGCGCAGCAACTGCTGCGCGCGGACCTGGAGAATGTGGATGCGATCGATGCCGGGGTCGAGGAAGACCTGATTTCGCGCGCAATCGCGGATCTGGAGCAATCCTCCGCCCTGGTGCTGTCCGACTACGGCAAGGGCCTGCTCAGCAGAGCCGGGCTGACACAGCTGATCGGCGCGGCGCGGAAGAAGGGACGTCCCGTCATCGTCGATCCGAAAGGCAGCGATTACGGCCGCTACAGAGGCGCCACGGTGATTACGCCGAACCGGCGCGAGCTGTCCGAGGCGAGCGGGATGCCGGTCGACAGCGTCGAGGCGATCGTCGCCGCCGCGCGCCATATCATTGAAACCGCCGGGATCGAGTCCGTTCTGGTCACCAGAAGCCAGGACGGCATGACATATGTGAGCGGCGATCCGAAAGCCGAGCCGCTGCATTTCGAGGCCGTCGCACGCGAAGTCTTCGACGTCTCCGGCGCGGGTGACACGGTTGTCGCGGTGCTGGCCGCGGCGCTCGGACGGGGTCTGCCGATCGCCGCCGGGATCGAACTCTCCAATGCGGCGGCCGGGATCGTCGTCGGCAAGATGGGAACCGCGGTGGCCTATGCCTCCGAGCTCGCTGCCGCCTTTCGCGCGCACGATCTGCTGCAGGGCGAGGTCAAGGTCGCATCCGCCGATATCATCGCCAACCGGGCGAAGGAATGGCGCGACCAGGGCCTGCGCGTCGGCTTCACCAACGGCTGTTTCGATCTGCTGCATCCGGGACATGTCTCGCTGATGCGTCAGGCCAAGGCTGCCTGCGACAGGCTCGTGGTCGGACTGAACAGCGATGCGTCCGTGGCGCGCCTGAAAGGCCCGACGCGGCCGGTTCAGTCGGAAGCGTCCCGGGCGGCGGTGCTGGCTTCGCTCGCGACCGTCGATGCGGTCGTCATCTTCGGCGAGGACACGCCGCTGGAGCTGATCAAGACGGTCCGCCCCGACGTTCTGGTGAAAGGCGCGGACTACACGGTCGAGACCGTTGTCGGAGCCGAATTCGTCCAGTCTTACGGCGGCAAGGTGGTTCTGGCGCAGCTCGAAGACGGGCACAGCACGACGGCCACCATCGCCCGGATGAACGCCGGCAAGTAGCCGGTTTGCGGTTTCTTTCGGCATCGCATCCGTTGTCATCCTCGTCCGTTAGGAGGAGAATGCCTCCATTCTCATTTCGCCGGCGTTCGAACCGGTGGCAAAAGTCGAATAAAATCAAGGGAGATCAGGCATGACCTACGGTCTGAAGGAGTTCTGTCGCGAGAGCCACGACATTCTGGCCGCAAACAACAACGCGAACGGCCGGGACGCGGTCCGCAAGAATCTCGAGAAGCTTCTCAAGAACGATGAATTCGTCGAGGAAGTCTGCGGCAAGGACGCGCCGGTCGGCGTGACCGAGCTCTACCGGGACGACGATCTGGAATTTGTCGTCCTCGCCCATGTCAACGAGAAGCCGCACGCCTCTCCGCCGCACGATCACGGGACGTCCTGGGCGATCTACGGACAGGCGAAGGAATATACCGACATGAGCGAGTTCCGGCGCGTCGACGGCGGCAAGGGCGACGGCGCGGCGGAGATCGAGCATGTCAAGACCTACCGCCTGAAGCCGGGCGATGCCGGCTTCTACGACGTGCGGGAAATCCATGCGATCGATTATCCGGCCAAGGCTTGCTTTGTGCGCGTAACCGGCCGTCCGCTGGAGAACGAGCCGCGGCTGCGTTACGACATGGAAACCGGCAAGGCCGAGCTGATCGCTAACCGCTCCGCGAGCTGACCGCTTCCGCGAGCAGATTGCCGAGATCCCGGGACGCTCCGGCCGTTTCGACGACGGCCGGACGTGCCGCCAGGATGCGCTGGACGATCTCTTCGCGGCGCCCGGGATCGTTCGCGATTTCCACCGCCTTTGCCGCATAGTCCGCAAGGTCCGTTGCGATGCAATCCGTGACCCGCATGGTGCAATAGAGCCCGTAGGTCATGCGGCCCCGCATGTAGGGGCCCGGCCAGGTGATGACCGGCGTTCCAGCCGCGAAACCGCCGAGCGTCGTGTTGCTGCCGCCGAAATGGATCGGGTCGAGCATCACGTCGGCCGCGCCGAGCAGGCGTATGTAGTCGTTCTTCGGCAGGTAGGGCAGAAACCGGACCCGCTCCATGGTGTGGCCGAGGACGGCTGACAGCCGGGATTTCAGCCGCGCTGTCCATTCGGGGTTGGCGCCTTCGATCAGGCCAAGAGTCCCGTGCGGATCGCGTGTGAGGATATCCGCCAGAACGTGATCGTAGTCCGGATGCAGCTTGAACAGGTTCTGCGGGCAGAGATAGAGCGGGCGCCCCTCCGGAAGATCGAACTCCGATTTCGCCGCCGGAGGCGGAACCGCCTCGTCGCGATAGACCATCGGGATGCTCGGGCAGCGGATCAGCCGTTCCGAATAATGCGCCTCTGCCCCTTCCGGCTCGAAGCAATCGGGGGAGAGATAGGCGTCGATCGTGTCGATCCCCGTCGTGACCGGATGCCCCCAGGTCACCCATTGCACGGGCGCGAGCCTCGTATGGGCGAGGAAATAGGTGAAGGGCTCCATCCCGATATCGGTATAGAGCAGGGCGTCGAGCCGGCAGTGCGCGGCGATTTCCGCGGCGCGCCCGATCTCCGCCGGCAGCTCGACGACCCGGTCGAACCCGGCCGCGATCTCGGCTGCCGCCTTGTCCCGAAGGCCCGGCGGGCGAAGGAGTGTAAGGCGGAAGCGCGACCGGTCGAGACCCGTAACGAGCCGGCCGAAAACCGCGCCGATCGTGTGCCCGGCAAGATGTTTCGAACATATCCCGAGTTCGATACGGCCGGTCGGCGGCTTGGCGCCGGCGCAATGCGGCGCGGTGAAATTGAGCGCCGGACAGGCGCGCCGGTAGAAGGCGCTGATCCCCTCGGCGAGAACCCGGTCGTTGCGGCCATGATAGACGAGATAGAAATTCGCCGCGCCAATCTGCTCCAGCGGGTTCGAGAGACGAATGTGGCCGGCCTCGGGTGAGGCGAGAAATTGACCGATCTTCTCTCTCGCCGCGTCGATCTGTTGGAGACTTTCGGGAATGACCGGAAGAACGAGCGCCCGGCGGACGGGAAAGCCCGGATCCTCCGGGTGCCTATGGATCGCGGCGTCGAAGGCGTCGAGTGCGGCATCGTAATGACCGGCACTTGCCAGCGCTCCGGTCAGGTTGCGGGTGATCGCCACCCTCTCCGGCGCGGCTGCGACGGCCCGGCGATAGAGCGCGATCGCACCGCGGATTTCGTTGCCGTCCCAGAGAGCGATCGCGAGATCGTTCAGTAACGTGGCGTCTCCCGGTGCGAGGAGAACGGTGCCTCTGAAGTCGTGCACTGCCTCGCCGGTGCGCCCTTCGCTCTTCAGTGCCTGCGCCCGGTTGGCGAGGACGGTTCCGGAGGCAGGCTGGAATTTCAGCGCACGTCCATAAGACGCGATGGCGCCCGACATATCGCCGGTTTCCTGAAGAGCCAGGCTGCGATTGTAGAGCTGGGCGAAACCCGAGGGGTCGAGCAGGATCGCTGCGCGGAATGCCCTGTCCGCCGCCGCCATGTCGCCAAGCCGTTTGCTCGCGGCGGCACGGGCGCTCCAGAGCGTGGCATCGAACGGCCGATGTCTGCAGGCCGTTTTCAGGGCGGAAAGGGCATCCTCCGGCCGGTCGGCATCCATCAATGCGTAGCCGAAATTGAGCCGGAAATCGTGCCGTCCGGGATCGGCGACAAGCGCTTTCCCGATGCATGCCGCCGCGGGCAAGGGCCGCGCCGCCTGCAGGAGGGCGGTGCCGAGCAGGTGCCACCCGTCGGCCTGCTCGGGCGCCGCCGTCAGAGCTCTGCGGTAAGCGGTCGCCGCTTCGGCGATTCGGCCGGCGGCGTGCAGGCTGTGCGCCGTGACGAGCAGTCCGCGAACCTGCACCCTTGCTCCCCTTTTCCGTCTCACTCTGCCGCTGGCTACCGACTCGCTTATCATGGCGCGCCCGGATTGGCGATTCCCCCATGACAGCCTCCACCGGCGTGCTAGTTTCGGGCCAAGGGAGTGAAACATGCTGGACGAACTGTCCTTTCCGCCGATTTACCGGCCCTGCCGGGTCTTGCCGGGCACGGATGTCGAGAATGCCGCCGCCGAAGCCGCACGCGGGGGCGCCGATCCTGCGAGCCTCTATTGGCTCGACAGCGCCGAGCGGCTCGAATGCGCGATCGTGCTCGGTCCGGATCGGCCATTCTCGGAGACGCTCGCGGCCGTGCATGTCGCAATGGTGGCGCTCGGCGACTGTCTCGGCGCGCAGGTGCCGCCGCAGGTCGAGGTGCTGTTCGGCTGGCCGGACCGGCTGATCGTGAACGGGGGGCTCGCCGGGGGCGTGTCCCTGACGGTCGACCCGGCACTCTGGGGCGATCCGTCCGACCCGGTGCCGGACTGGGCGGTGCTCGGTGTCAAGCTGGCGATGATGCCGGCCGCCGATGCGCCCGAACCCGGCATGACCCGCCAGCGCACGACATTGCTCGACGAAGGCTGCGGAGACCTGACCACGGGGGATCTGCTGGAAAGTTTCTCCCGCCATTTTCTGCTCTGGACCAACCGCTTTCTTTCCGAAGGCCTGCGTCCGATTGCCGACAACTGGCTGCCGCGCGCCGCCAAGCGCGGGGAAGCCGTGGAACTGAAACTCGCCGGCAAGGAG
Source organism: Nisaea sediminum (assembly GCF_014904705.1). NCBI lineage: Bacteria > Pseudomonadati > Pseudomonadota > Alphaproteobacteria > Rhodospirillales > Thalassobaculaceae > Nisaea > Nisaea sediminum. The sequence goes on along the minus strand of NZ_JACZCQ010000006.1, from coordinate 431,819 downwards.
TGGCGTGGAAAGCTGCTTGGCCTCGACGAGAAAGGCGGTCTGGTGCTCGGCGAGTCGAAAACGCCTCTCGTGCCGTTGACCGAGGTGCTGCGGAAACCGACATGGTCTCTCGACTGACAATGCGGGCGGAAATGGATGACTGAGGCGAGAGAGTTCTGGATCAGTTCGGGCTACGCGTTGCTGGACCGGACCGCGGACGGCCGTCTCGCCGTCACCGACGCCTTCCTGCGCGCGCTCTTCGCCCGGCCGGAGATCGCCCCGGTCGCGGAATCCTGCGCCACGGAACGCAGTCTGCACGCCGCCTTGCTGGAGGATCCGAGGCGCCCGGTGAGCGATATGGAACTGGCGGCATTCGGCGATCCGGACGGGCGGGAGAATTACCAGATCGTGCTCGGCTTCCGCGATGCGCTGCTGGCGGCGGACAGCCTCGAATCCTTCTATCTCTCGACCTTCCGTGAGGGGGTCGTTTCGATCCCGCCGCTGTTCCTCGATCAGGTCGCCCATGTCGTCGCCCGCAACATGCTCTATGGCGTGACCGACCCCTTCCGGGCGAGGGCGGCGGAGCTGCTGTTCCGCAGCCAGCGCGTGACCCTGCAGGAGGGCACCGTGATGTGCGCCGACGAGGAGATCGTCGACATGCATGCGGCGGGTCAGGGCTACAGCTCTCTCGAACGCCTGATCGCGGAGAACGACACGCCGCTCCGCTCCGTCGAGCTCGATGTGCTAACCGAGGAGAATGCGGAGATCTACTGGGGCCGCAGCGACCGTTTCGACACGGTGCTCGACCTGACTTTCACCCGCCCGGGCCTTGACGCGCTCTGCCGCGTGCTGGAGCTCTGGGTCGACCACTTCCTCGGGGTCGAGGTCTCGGTGACGCCGGTGCGCAGCATCGCGGACGAGAAATGGGTCTGGCATGTCGGCCTCGACGCGACCTCGAGCGCGATCCTGAATGCGCTCTACAAGGGCGAGGAGGTGCCGGAAGAGCAGCTGGTCAATCTGGTCGCCCTGTTCCGCCTCGAATTCAAATCGCCGGAGGCGATGATGCCGTCGATCGCCGGGCGCCCCGTCTATCTCGGTCTCGCGCAGGACCCGTCCGGGGTGCTGCGGATGAAGCCACAGAACCTGCTGGTCAACCTGCCCCTCGCGACGCCTGCCTGAGAGCCGGCGGATCCGCAAACATGGAGAGAGCGATGAACGAAGACATCTTCAACATGAGCGTGCGCAAATTCCTGAAGAAGGTCGGCGTGACCTCGCAACGCGAGATCGAGACCGCGATCCGCAAGGCCGTCGAAGAGGGCAAGGTCGGGGCCGCGACGGAGGCGAAGGTTGTGCTGTCAATCCCGGCGGCGGGCCTCGAAGTCACCATCGACGGCACCATCGAGACCGAGTAGCGCCATGGCCGGGGGCTCCTTCATCGACAGTTGGCGCGCCCGGGCCGTTGCCGGGCTGGTGCTGGCCGGCGCGGTCGCCTCGCTCGCCTATCTCCATCGCGACGACATCGCTGGACTGACCGGCGGGCAGCCGGTCGCGCTTCCCGCGAACGGACCGCTCGCCGAATGTCTGGCCGAGCGCTATGGCGCGGTCGACAAGATGCGCGAGGAAGGCATCATCGACGAGGCCAAGCACCAGCTTTTCCGCCAGCGCGCGGCGGCGATGTGCCAGGACCGGTTCGGCGGCTGATGCCGCCGCTCCGTCTCAGTGAATGCTCTCGTCCTCGTCCGAGACCTTGCCGCCGAGATAATCCTCCGTCGTTCGGACCGCGGGCCGCGCGCCGCCGCGCATCGGATCGTCCTTGCCTTCGAACTGGTCGACCACACGGCAGTCCTCGCACATCTGCAGGCGGCGCGCCGCCTCCGGCGATTTGAACATCGGGTGCTTATCGGCCAGCGTCTTCACGATCCGCTCGATCGAGCTCTTCGCCGCGAAGGGCTTGTCGCAGCGAATGCAGTGGAACGGCTCCTCCTCCTTCATCACCACCGGCGATTTCGCCCCGGTCAGGAAGTTCAGCCGCGGCTCCAGCGTGATGGCGCTTTCCGGGCAGGTGTTCTGACAGAGCCCGCACTGCACGCAATTGTTCTCGATGAAGGAGAGCTCCGGCTTGTCCGGATTGTCCTGCAGGGCACTCGCCGGGCAGGCGCCGACGCAGGCGAGGCAGAGCGTGCAGGCATCCACGTCGACCGCGATCCGGCCATAGGGGGCTCCGGGAGGCAGGGCGATCATGTCGACCGGCTGCGGCGAGGCCAGCCGGAGCTGGGCCAGCGCGGTGTCCATGATCTCGCGCTTGCCACCGAGCGCCAGGAAGGGCCGCGGCGTCACTCCGTCGGTCTTCGGCATCGACCAGAGCCGCGCTTCGACGGCATCCGGGTCCGCTTCGATCAGGAGCTCGACCAGGCCGCTCTCGAAGCCGAGCGCGGTCAGTACGGTCTCGGCGAGCCCGATCTGGTTCGCGAGCCCCGAGATCTCGTCGCGCTTCGTCGGATGCGCGTAGAGCACGACCCGTCCGACCCCGTTCGCGAAGGCTGCGGCGAGGAAGTCGAGCCCGACCTGCGTCGTCTGGGTTACCGCGAAGGGCAGGACATGCGCGGGCAGGCCTTTGCCGAAACGCGCCATCATGTCGATCACGGCGCCGCCATGCTGCGGGTCGTGGACGAACAGGGTGGCATGCCGGCCGCCGGCATCGCGATAGGCCTGCATCATGGCCGTGAGGCGCTCGATCAGCGTGGCTGTCGCCGGGAAGGTGTAATGCGCCGCGCCGGTCGGACAGACCGAGTTGCAGGCGCCGCAGCCGCCGCAGATGTAGGGATCGAAGGCGACCACGTCGCCGTCCGGACTGATCGCGCCCGCCGGGCAGACATCGATGCAGCGCGAGCAGCCGGTCTTGCGGCTGCGCGAATGGGCGCAGAGGTCGGCATGGAAATCGACATAGCGCGGCTTGGCGAACTCGCCGACCATGTCCGAAAGCTCGAACAGTGCCTTCTGCACCGCGACCGGATCGCCGGGATCGGGCCGGAAATAGCCGTCGCGCTTTTCATGGCCGGTGAAGAGCGGCGTTTCTCCGGTCAGGTCGAGGATCAGGTCGCAGGTCGACATCGCACCGTCCTGCGGCCGCTCGAAACGGAAGGCATCCCGGCTCGCCGGGTCGGCCGGGGCATAGCGGTCGACTGCGATCTCGAAGGCACCGAGATGCCCCTCGGCACGGGCGATCCGCCCCTGGAACACCGGCACGTCCATCACGGCGGGCGGGATGATGTCGTCGCTGTCCTTCAGCAGCAGCGTCACGTCGAGCCGTGCGGCGAGCTGGCGCGCGGCGTCGAGCGCGGCCTGGTCCTTGCCGTAGACGAGGCAGACTCCTTCCGAGGTCAGCGGAACCTGCGTCGTCGGCGCGCCGCTGACAGCGGCCTCCGCGATGAGAGCGGCGATCTTGGGGCCGGCCTTCGCCGCTTCTTCCGACCACCCGGCGCGCTCGCGGATATTGACAAAGGAAAGGGTGTCTTCCTCGCCGTTCTGTTCCGCCGCAACTTCGCTGAAAAGCGGCGCTTCCTGGGTACAGCAGACCGTCAGAGGGCCTCCCGCGGCTGCCGCATCGCGGAAATTTCCGAGCTGCGCACGGCAGAGTGCTGAGTGGATGAAAGGTGCCGTGCCGCCCTTAGAGAGCGCAGCGGCGCTCGCATCCAGGGGCATGGAGCCGTTACAATTGCAGATCAGCAGCCGCCCGTTTTCGGTGGCCATATCTCTCTCTCCCGCGCGCCTTGTTTCGTTGAGGCTTTCCTGTGCACGCTTTTGCTACACATATTTGCAACAGGGAGCGGCCGGGGCAATGACCCGGCGAGGGGAATCCAAGGAGTGGAAATGGAACGCAGCCGGACAATCCCGGTTGGTGTCGTGCTGGAGCGCCGAAAGCTCGACAATCCCTGGCAGGATTTCAGCTGGAGCGCCGTCTCCGTCATCGTCGGCGCACCGGAGGCGACCGAATGGAAGTTGCTGGACAAGGCCGAAGGCGTCGAGCGTTTCCATGCGGCCACACTCAAGCTGACGCTCTATCGCGGAGAAACCGAGGCCTACAAGGTGAACCTGGCGGGCACGCCGTCGGTCTATGTGGTGCTGCGCCAGAACGACGATCCCGAGTCCGAATTTGATGTCGTGCCGTTCCTGGCAACGGCGTCGGCCTATGAATCGCAGGACTATCTCGACTCGGGCGAGGAGATCGTCGATGCGGTGCCGATGCCGGACGGGTTGATCGCCTGGGTGCAGGATTTCTGCGACCAGCACCACGAGGACGAGGTTTTCGTCAAGCGCAAGCGCAGCGACCACCGCCGCGAGCAGGACAAGTTCGCCCGCCGGCCGCGGGTCGACGGGCCGCGAGACAGATCGGGGAGGCGCCGTCTTGTCTGATCGCAGCGACATTCCGGGACGGGGTTTTCTCGGCCGCTGGTCGGAGCGCAAGCAGGCGGCGCGGGAAACGATTGTCGAGGAGGCGCGCAAGGCGCGCGGCGGCGCGGCACCGGCGCTGCCCGAGGAAGCGCCCGAGCCGGCGCTGCCGGAGCTTTATAACGGCGACGAACGGGAAATGACGGACGAGGAGCGGGCCGTGGTCGCCACGCTGCCCGATATCGACAGTCTCCACGCCGACAGCGATTTCACCGCCTTCATGCAGAGCAATGTCCCCGAATTTCTCCGCCGCCGGGCGCTGAAGGCGCTCTGGCGCCTCAATCCGATCCTGGCGAATGTCGATGGCCTGGTCGATTACGGCGAGGACTATACGGATGCCGCTAGAGTGATCGAGGGCATGCAGACCGCCTACAAGGTCGGGCGCGGGTTCCTGACCGACGAGGATCTCGGGATCGAGAAAGAAAGCGACGAGGAGGGCACGGAAGACGGGGAAGACGTCCTGCAGGCAGAGGCGGACTCCTCTGAACAGAAGCGTCCGGAAAGCGAGCTTGCTGAATCTCCGGAAGTGCCGGATGGCGAGGAGTCCGACGATGATGTCGGCGACGGAGATCTGGTCTGAGGTGTCTCGTCCGCATGGTGGAAAGCCGGGGAAGCGCCACACGTGAATATGTGGACTTCGGCCCTGAGTGAGCGTAGCGTTGAACTGCTGGAAAATCGGGCTAAATGTCCGGAAATGTTTAAGTCCGCAGCCGTAATCGGCAAAGCGGGCACGCTAGGGAGAGAGGGTCGGTGACAGAAACCGCCCGCAGTCTGGTGTCGGAAGAAGACGCTGTTCGCGCGCACTGGTATGGCTTGCTCGCGCATTTTCTTGCGCGTCCGCCAGCTGTCGAGAGCCTCGAGATTGCCAGGAGCCTCGGTGGGGATGACACCCCGCTGGGCCGGTCGGTCGCCGCGTTCGCGGCTGCGGCCCGCGCTGCTACGGCGGAGTCTGCCGACGAGGAATATCACAAACTTTTCTACGGTGTCGGACGGGGCGAACTCGTCCCGCACGGATCCTATTACCTGACCGGTTTCCTGAACGAGAAGCCGCTGGCGGACCTGCGCGACGATCTCGCGAAACTGGGTGTCGCGCGTGCCGACGAGGTGAAGGAGCCGGAAGACCATATCGCCGCGCTCTGCGACGTGATGGCCGGCATGATCCGGGGTGACTTCGGCCCGGCCTGCCATCTGGAGCGCCAGGCAGAATTTTTCGACAAGCACATCGCCTCCTGGGCGGAGAAGTTCTTCGAGGACCTGGAAGGCGCGAAAGCCTCGGTTCTCTACATGCCCCTCGGCTCGATCGGACGGCAGTTCATCCAGATCGAGGGCGAAAGTTTCCGCATGCTCGGCTGAGGCCGGGCGGCGGTTGATCTCTTGCGCCGGGCACGGGCCGGCGACGGAGCGACATATCGGACCCGTGCGGAAAAGAACGGAGTTTGGTGAGATGGCGAATGCAAAAAAGCCCGAATCCACGCGCCGTGATTTCCTGAAATTGTCGGGCATTGGCGCTGCCGCCGGTGCCGCGGCGATTGCCGGAGCGCAGAAACCAGCCGAGGCCGCGGAGCGGCCCGGCAAGGTCAGTGCCGGCTATCAGGAAACCGCGCATGTGAAGACGGCATACGCCTTATCCCGCTTCTAGGGCGGATAGGGCAGGGCCGTCCCCACGGGGAGAGCCCAGGGCACCGCATGCTGGGGTGTCTCTGAAACATAAGCGGTCGGGCAAAGAGGCCGTAATGTTCGGGAGAACGATATGTTGATGAAGAAGACAGGCGGGCGCACTGCGTCCTCGCGCATGTCTCGCGCTCTGACCGGCCAGGCCGGCAGCGCGATCGACCGGAGAACGTTCCTGAAACGCTCCGGAATTACCGTCGGCGGTATCGCCGCGGCATCCGCCCTCGGCGGCGGCATGGTCAAGAAAGCTGAAGCGCAAGCCAATCCGTTGGCCGGGATCGAGAAGATCCGTTCGGTCTGCACCCACTGTTCGGTCGGCTGCACGGTCGAGGCGGAAGTGCGGAATGGCGTGTGGATCGGCCAGGAGCCGGGCTTCGACAGCCCGTTCAACCTCGGTTCGCACTGCGCCAAGGGCGCCGCGGTCCGCGAGCACGCCCATGGCGAGCGCCGGCTGAAATATCCGATGAAGCTGGTCAACGGGAAGTACCAGAAGATCAGCTGGGAGCAGGCGATCAACGAGATCGGCGACAAGATGTTGCAGATCCGTCAGGAGAGCGGCCCGGATTCGGTCTACTGGCTCGGCTCGGCCAAGCACAGCAACGAACAGGCCTACCTGTTCCGCAAGTTCTACGCCTTCTGGGGCACCAACAACGGTGACCACCAGGCGCGTATCTGTCACTCGACCACGGTCGCGGGTGTTGCCAACACCTGGGGCTATGGCGCGATGACGAACAGCTACAACGACATCCACAACAGCCGTGCGATCTTCGTCATCGGCGGCAACCCGGCCGAGGCCCATCCGGTCTCGCTGCTCCACCTGCTCCGGGCGAAGGAACAGAATTCGGCCCCGCTGATCGTCTGCGACCCGCGCTTCACGCGCACCGCGGCGCACGCGACCGAATATGTCCGCTTCCGTCCGGGTTCGGACGTGGCGCTGATCTGGGGCATTCTCTGGCACATCTTCGAGAATGGCTGGGAAGACAAGGAATTCATCCGCCAGCGCGTCTGGGGGATGGAAGAGATCAAGGCCGAGGTGAAGAAATGGACGCCGGAAGAGACCGAGCGGGTCACCGGGGTTCCGGGCTCACAGCTCCGCCGCGTCGCGCGCACCATGGTGAACAATCGTCCGGGCACCGTGATCTGGTGCATGGGCGGCACCCAGCACACCAACGGCAACAACAACACCCGGGCCTACTGCATCCTGCAGCTGGCGCTCGGCAACATGGGCAAGGCCGGCGGCGGCACCAACATCTTCCGCGGCCATGACAACGTGCAGGGCGCGACCGACCTCGGCGTGCTGTCGCACACCCTGCCCGGCTACTACGGCCTCGCCACCGGCTCCTGGAAGCACTGGGCGCGGGTCTGGGACGTCGATTACGACTATCTGCTCGGCCGCTTTGGCGACAAGAAGCTGATGGAATCCAGCGGCATTCCGGTGTCGCGCTGGATCGACGGCGTGCTTGAGGACAAGGCCAATATCGACCAGCCGGAGAATGTCCGGGCGATGGTGCTGTGGGGTCATGCTCCGAACTCGCAGACCCGAATGGTCGAAATGAAGAAGGCGATGGAGAAGCTCGACCTTCTCGTCGTCGTCGATCCCTATCCGACGGTTTCCGCCGTGCTGCACGACCGCAAGGAAGGTGCCTACCTCCTGCCGGCCTGCACCCAGTTCGAGACCTACGGCTCGGTGACCGCCTCCAACCGTTCCATCCAGTGGCGCGAGAAGGTGGTGGATCCGCTCTTCGAGTCGAAGACGGACCATGAGATCATGTATCTCTTCGCCGAGAAGTTCGGCATGGCCGACCAGATGTTCAAACACATCAAGGTCGAAAACAAGGTTCCCTTCGTCGAAGACGTGACGCGGGAAATCAACAAGGGCATGTGGACCATCGGCTATACCGGCCAGTCGCCGGAACGGCTGCGCAAGCACATGGCCAACCAGCACACCTTCGACAAGACCTCGCTTCAGGCGAAGGGCGGTCCGTGCGACGGCGACTATTACGGCATGCCGTGGCCGGCGTGGGGCACTCCGGAAATGAACCATCCGGGCACCCCGATCCTGTACGATCCGTCCAAGCCGGTCTCCGAGGGCGGTCTCACCTTCCGTGCGCGTTTCGGCGTCGAGCGGAACGGCGAGAACCTGCTTGCGGTCGATTCCTACAGCGCGAATTCGGAAATCAAGGACGGTTATCCGGAATTCACCATGGCCATGCTGAAGAAACTTGGCTGGGACAAGGATCTGACCGACGAGGAGCGCAAGACCATCGAGGCGATCGCGGGCGACAAGACCAATTGGAAGACCGACCTTTCCGGCGGTATCCAGCGCGTCGCGATCAAGCACGAATGTGCTCCGTTCGGGAACGCCAAGGCGCGTGCCGTGGTCTGGACCTTCCCGGATCCGGTGCCGCTCCATCGCGAGCCGCTCTACACCTCCCGCCGGGATCTCGTGGCCGACTATCCGACCTACGAGGACCGGAAGTCGTACCGTCTGCCGACGCTCTACGCGTCGATCCAGAAGAACGACTTCTCCAAGGACTTCCCGATCATCCTCACCTCCGGCCGTCTGGTCGAATACGAGGGTGGCGGGGACGAGACCCGGTCCAACCCGTGGCTCGCCGAGCTGCAGCAGGACATGTTCATCGAGATCAATCCGCGCGATGCCAACAATGCCGGCATCCGTGACGGAAGCATGGTCTGGGTGACCGGTCCGGAAAACGGCAAGGTCAAGGTCAAGGCAATGGTCACCGAACGGGTCGGCACGGGCGTCGCCTTCATGCCGTTCCACTTCGGCGGGCATTTCCAGGGAGCGGATCTCCGGAGCAAGTATCCGGACGGTGCGGATCCCTATGTCCTCGGCGAATCCACGAATACTGCGCAGACCTACGGTTACGATTCGGTCACGCAGATGCAGGAAACCAAGGCGACCCTCTGTCGCATCGAGCCTGCGTAAGGGAGCGAAACAATGGCACGTATGAAGTTCCTTTGTGACGCCGAGCGCTGCATCGAATGCAACGCCTGTGTCACGGCCTGCAAGAACGAGCATGAGGTTCCCTGGGGTGTGAACCGCCGCCGTGTCGTCACGATCAATGACGGCAAGCCCGGCGAACGGTCGATCTCTGTGGCCTGCATGCACTGCTCGGACGCGCCCTGCATGGCGGTGTGCCCGGTCGACTGCTTCTATCAGACCGACGAGGGTGTGGTTCTGCACTCCAAGGATCTGTGCATCGGCTGCGGCTATTGCCTCTATGCCTGTCCGTTCGGAGCTCCGCAGTACCCGCAAGCGGGCAACTTCGGCAGCCGCGGCAAGATGGACAAGTGCACCTTCTGCGCCGGCGGTCCGGAAGACGACCATAGTTCGGACGAGTTCCAGAAATATGGCCGCAACCGTCTCGCCGAGGGCAAGCTGCCGCTCTGCGCGGAAATGTGCTCGACCAAGGCCCTTCTCGCGGGCGACGGGGACGTTGTCTCCGCCATCTACCGTGAGCGGACCGTGGCCCGTGGCTTCGGCTCCGGTGCCTGGGGCTGGGGCACGGCCTACGACCAGAAGACGGGCGGCTAAGCGCTCGATCCCGGAGGCCGCCCCGGCGGCCTCCGGTCTGGTCCGCGACCTATTATGATAGTTTGTTCGACATCAACCGGACCCACGGCGTCGCAGGGCGCCGTGGGTTTGGTCGATGGCGGTCCGTCGACGCGGTGCCCAGACCGGGCACGGCCGGCGGCAATGCTCAAGGAGTGAGACGGACATGGATAGAGCACGTCCGGTCGTGTTCCGCGGACTGGCCCTCGCCGCGCTGGTGATGGTGCTGCTGGCCGGTTGCCGCGAGAGCGAACAGGACAGGGTCCTCCTCTACAAGAAAGGCACCTATCTCGGTGCCAAGGATCAGTCCCTTTCCGATGAGACCCTGACGGAGATCCGCGATCGGGGTCGCCGGCAGAGTTTCGACCTCTAGGCGTCCGGGAGAGAATCGCATGACGAAACCGACCTTCTTCAAGCATCTCGGCGGTCTCTTTCTCGCCGTGTTCCTTCTGACGGGCGCCGCTTCCGATACGGAACTCGCCCTCGTGCAGAGTGCCGCCGCGCAACAGGCGGGTGAGGTGCCGGGCAATACGCTCGGAACCTCCAGCGACTCCGATTTCTGGCGCCAGATCCGCCAGGGCCAGCAGGGACAGGTCTCGATCCCCAATGCCCAGGCCGGCGTGCTGATCCAGTCAGAGGGCGACAATTGGCGTGCCTTCCGCAACGGTCCGCTGTCGCTCTACGGCGCCTGGGCTTTGCTCGGCATCCTCATTCTTCTCAGCCTGTTCTTTATCCTGCGCGGCCGGATCAAGGTCGAACACGGGATGAGCGGCAAGCTGATCGAGCGTTTCAACTCGGTCGAGCGTTTCGCGCACTGGCTGACGGCGACAAGTTTCGTCGTGCTTGGGCTTACCGGGCTCAACGTGCTCTACGGGCGTTACGTGCTGTTGCCGGTCATCGGCCCGGACGCCTTCTCGGTGATCACGATCGCCGGGAAGTACCTGCACAACTACATCGCCTTCGCCTTCATGGTCGGCGTCGTGATGATGTTCGTCATGTGGGTGAAGCACAATATCCCGAACCGGCTGGACCTGATCTGGCTAGCGCAGGGCGGCGGTCTGTTTTCGAAAGGCGTCCATCCGCCCTCGAAGAAGTTCAATGCGGGCCAGAAGCTGATCTTCTGGTCGGTGATCATCGGCGGTGCCTCGATCAGCGCGTCCGGTATCGCCCTGCTGTTCCCCTTCGAGCTGCACATGTTCGGCAAGACCTTCGGCATCCTGAACATGTTCGGTGCCAATCTTCCGACAGACCTGACGGTGATGCAGGAGATGCAGCTTTCGCAGCTCTGGCACTCGATCGTCGGCATCGGCCTGATCGTGATCATCGTCGCGCATATCTATATCGGCTCCATCGGTATGGAAGGCGCGTTCGACGCCATGGGCAGCGGCTTGGTCGACGAGAACTGGGCGAAGGAGCACCACAGCCTCTGGGTCGAGGAGGTGCAGGCGCGCCAGGCCTCGTCCGGCGCGGACTGACGCGCTCAGGCAGGAGCGAATGTGGTGCACGGAGCCACCGCTTTCTCCTCTACATCAGGCGCCGCGATCCGAAGATGGATCGCGGCTGCCATCCTGTTTGCAGCAGCCCCGGTTTCGCCTGCGGATGCCGAGCTGATAGGCCACGGGGGGCCGGTGCACGCGATCGCTGTCGCCCCCGACGGCAGGACCGCGCTGACCGCCGGGTTCGACTATTCGATCATCTACTGGGATCTCCCCGACGAGCATGCTCGCAGGGTCATGTATGGCCATGACGCTGCGGTGAGCGACGTTGCCTTCCTGCCCGGCGCTTCCCGCGCGGTCTCCGGCGGCAATGACGGGGCGGTCTATCTGTGGACCCTCGGCGAAACCCAGCCGGAGAGGCTCCTGGCACGGCACGAGGGGCGGGTGAGCGCAATCGCGGTGTCGCCCGACGGGACCGCTGTCGCCTCGGCTGGTTTCGACGGTGTGGTCCGGATCTCAGGACTCGAAGCGGACGAGCCGCCCGCCGTCCTGAAGGGGCATTCCGGCCCTGTCAACGCCGTTCAATTCACGGCTGACGGGGCGCGTGTCCTTAGTGCGGGGTATGACGGCACGGTGCGGATCTGGACTCTGGTGTCCGATGCGGTCCCCGAGACCTTTGCCGAAATCGGTTTGCCGGTGAACCGGCTCTTCCTCGCGCCCGACGGTCGTACTCTGGTGGTTGCCGGAACCGACGAGGCGGTGCGGCTGTTCGACCTCGAAAGTGGCGAGGAGCGGCGCTTCATGCTCGGGCACGAGGCTCCCGTTCTCTCGATCGATGTCGACCGTGCCGGGACCCGTTTCGCGACCGGGGGCGCGAACGGACAGATCGTGCTCTGGTCGCTCGCCGACGGCCGGCCGCTGCAGACCCTACGCGGGCACAAGGGGCCTGTCTGGGCGGTTGAATTCACGCCGGATGGCCGCGAGCTTCTGTCTGCCGGCCGCGATGCGAAGGTGGCTCGCTGGGACATCGACAGGGGCGTCGAGATCGGCGCGAAGAAAGCGCCGGAAACCGCCTTCTATGTGCCGGAGGGCGATGCGCTCGCCGCCCGGGGAGCCGCGCTCTTCGGCACCTGTGCCGTATGCCATACCCTCACGCCGGATGGCGGCAACCGTGCCGGACCGACCCTGTTCGGCGTCTTCGGACGCCGGGTAGGCAGCGTCGACGGCTATCCCTATTCGAAGGCCCTGCAGGAAAGCGACATCGTCTGGACCGAGGAGACGATCGGCGCTCTGTTCGAGAAAGGCCCGGAGCATGTCGTGCCGGGAACCAAGATGCCGCTGCAGCGGCTTGGCAGCCGGGAAGACCGCAAGGCCCTGCTGCATTTTCTGAGAGAAGCCCTCGCCGAGGCGGAACGCCGTGCCGGGAAAAATTAGGGAGACCGTCTACATGAAAGCATTTGTCACTGCCCTGGTCGGGATCGCCGTCCTTTCCGCTATCGCCTGGTTCGTGCTCGGCCAGCTCGACTTCAGCACGAGCCACGTCAACCAGTCCGCGACGGGCAGCGTCCGGCTCGAGTGATGTCGCGCTGGCTCCCGGCGTTTCTGCTGCCGGCCCTGCTGATGCCTGGTGGCACAACACTCGCGCAGGATGCCGGTCCGGTCGCCGCCGGGCGGGCGATCGCGCTCCAGCACTGCGCGCGCTGCCATGTGATCGACCCCGCGAACGGCCTCGGCGGGATCGGCAGCACGCCCTCCTTCAAGCTGCTGATGACGCTGCCCGACGGGGAACACAGGTTCGTCACCTTCTTCGACCGCCGTCCTCATGGCGCCTTCATTCGCATGGAAGGCGTCGAACCGCTGACGACGCTGCCGCCGAGCGCGGCGGAGATCAAACTTAGCGCGGACGATCTCGACGCGATCCTCGCCTTTGTCCAGACCCTGAAATAGGGCCTTCATTGACGGCAGGGGGTCCCGTCAGTAAGGCTCTTGGTCGCCAATCACCGCGGGTCGATCCAAGCCGATGACGACGCCTCCAGCTTTCCTGACCGTGCGCGAACTCGCCGACCTGCTCCGGGTGAAGGAGCGGAAAGTCTATCAGCTTGCTGCCGACGGCGAGGTTCCCTGCCGCCGTGTTACCGGCAAGCTGCTCTTTCCGCGTGAGGAGATCGAGGCCTGGATTACCGGCGATACGGTCGTCGAGCGCGACGCGGCTTCTCATGCGCCAGGCCCCGAGCGTCCCGCTATCGTCGCGGGGAGCCACGATCCCTTGCTGGACTGGGCGATCCGTGAGTCGGGTGCCGCTTTGCCGACGCTGTTCGATGGCAGTCTCGACGGGCTCGCGCGGTTCCGGAGCGGGCAGGCGGCGGTCGCGGCAATCCATATACCCGAGGCGGCGGGCGCGCGCTGGAACATCGGCGCGGTACAGGAGCTGGGGCCGGCCCGGGATGCTGTGCTGATCTCCTGGGCGAAACGGTCGCGCGGTCTCGTCGTGGCCGCCGGCAATCCGCTCGGTATCGCCGGTGTGAAGGATCTTGCCGGAAAACGCCTTGTTGCCCGTCAGGAGAGCGCGGGCAGCCAGGTCCTGTTCCGGCAGCTGTTGGAGCACGAGAACATGAACGGGGACGCGGTCCAATGGAGTGCCCCCCCGGCGCGGACGGAGTCCGAGCTTGGCGAGGCGGTACGCACCGGACGCGCGGATGCGGGGCTGGGGCTGGTGTCCGCCGCCGGGCAGAGCGGCCTGACATTTCTTCCCCTGGTCGAGGAAGAGTTCGATCTGCTGGTCGACCGGAAGTTCTATTTCGAGCCGCCGTTCCAGGCCTTGCTCGCCTTCGCCCGGAGCGCGCTCTTCCGCGAACGGGCGGCAGAGCTGGGCGGGTATGACATTGCGGAACTCGGCCGGGTCCGCGACAACGCGCCCTGACCCGGCCGGTCCGCGACGTTATCAGTTCGCGTTGGCGAAGAACAGCTGCTGGCCGTTCAGCATGTAGCTGTTGATCGTGGCCTGGCCTTCCGGTCCGGTCACCCAGTCGATGAAGGCCTGACCTTCGGCCTGCTTCACCTTCGGATGCTTGGCCGGGTTCACCAGAATGACGCCGTACTGGTTGAACAGGACCTTGTCGCCCTCGACCTGGATCTTGAAGTTGGCCTTGTTCTTGAAGCTGATCCAGGTGGCCCGGTCGGTCAGTGCGTAGGCGCCCATGCCTACAGCGGCATTGAGCGTCGCGCCCATACCGGAGCCGGTCTCGCGGTACCAGGAACCGCTCGCGGCCGAGGTATCGACACCGGCGGCCTTCCAGAGCGCCTTCTCCTTCTTGTGGGTGCCGCTGTCGTCACCGCGCGAGGCAAAGGGAGCCGCCGCCGAGGCGATCATCTTCAGGGCCGCCGGGGCGTCCTTCATGCCGCCGACCTTCGCAGGGTCGGCCGCCGGGCCGACGATGACGAAGTCGTTGAACATGACGTCCTGGCGTTTCACCCCGAAGCCCTCGGCGACGAACTTCTCCTCAGCGGGCTTGGCATGCACGAAGAGGACGTCCCCATCGCCGTTCCGTGCATTCTTCAGCGCCTGGCCGGTCCCAACGGCCACGACCCGAACCTCGATTCCGGTCTTTTCGGTAAATTTCGGCAGCATGTAGTCGAACAGTCCCGAGTTCTGCGTCGACGTGGTGGACTGCACGATGATGAACTTGTCGGCCGCAAGCGCGCTGCCCACGCTGCCGGCGGCGACCAGTGCCGCGACGACAAGCCCGCCAATAAACTGCTTCAGATATCTCATCTTGTTCGCTCCCTCTGATCGATCTTGCTTACGTGTCATCGGCCGTCCGGCAGATGTAGCCGTCCGGCCAGGAAGTCGCGCGCGGCTGCGCTCGACGGTTGCTTGAAGAAGGCTTCGGCCGGGCTGTGCTCGGTGATCCGCCCGCGATCCATGAAGACGATGTCGGCGGCGAGGCGGCGCGCCTGATGCAGGTCGTGACAGATCATCACGATCTTGCAGCCGCGCCGGTCGGCGGCGCGGATCAGCGCCTCGATCGCGGCCGTCGAGACCGGGTCGAGGCTCGCGGTCGGCTCGTCCAGAAACAGCACATCCGGCTTCAGGCTGAGGGCGCGCGCGACGGCGAGGCGCTGCTGTTCGCCGCCGGACAGAACGCGTGCCGGACGTTTCGCAAGATGCGCGATGCCGGCCTCATCCAGGGCTTCCTCGATGCGGCGTGTCCTCTCGGCGCCCGGAACCCCGGCGGCCTTCAGCGCATGTTCGAGATTGGCGGCGACGGAGCGCCGTAGCAGGACGGGTTTCTGAAACACCATGGCCTGGCGCTGCCGAATCTCGCGGGTTGCCGGACCGCCCCGCCAAAGCACCTCGCCGCCATGCGGTTCGAGCAACCCGTGCAGCAGCCTGAGAAGGACGCTCTTCCCGGCACCGTTCGAGCCGAGGATCATGGTGATTCCGCCCTCGGCGATCTGCAGCGAGACAGTGTCGAGGATTGTCAGCCCGTCCGGCGCGAAGCGCAGCGCATCGGCCCGGAGGGGCAGGAGCGCGTTCCGTTGCGCGAACGAGGCATTCCTGCTCGCGGTTTGCGACAGATTATTCATAAGCGAACCGCCGTGCCGTGCCCTTCAGCGCCATCAGGGCCGCGTTCACCGTGATTGAGATGCCGATCAGGATCAGGCCGAGCGCGAGGGCGAGGGCGAGATCGCCCTTCGATGTTTCCAGAGCGATCGCCGTTGTCATCACACGGGTCACGTGATTGATGTTGCCGCCGACGATGATCACCGCGCCGACCTCGGCGATGGCGCGGCCGAAGCCGGCGAGCGCCACTGTGATCAGCGAGAAGCGCGCGTCCCAGAGCAGGGTGCCGAGCGTGTCCAGCGGCCCGAGCGAGAGCGAGCGGAGCTGCTCGTCATATTCGACATGCAGGTCGGCGATGACCTGCCGGGTCAGCGCCGTCGCGATCGGGGTCACGAGGACGGTCTGCGCAATCACCATCGCCGTCGGCGAATAGAGCAGCGAGAACGCGCCAAGCGGCCCCGCGTTCGAGAGCAGCATGTAGATCGCGAGGCCGACCACGACCGGCGGCAGGCCCATCATCGCATTGGTGAAGATCAGCAGCGCGCCGCGCCCCGGAAAGCGGAAGATCGCGATCGCCGCACCGAGGGACATGCCGATCGCGCAGGCCGCCAGGGTCGCGGAAAGGCTGACCCTCAGCGACAGGAGAACGATCTCGGCGAGCTCCGGATCGGCCGAGAAGATCAGTGCGAAGGCAAGCGAAAATGATTCTGCAAAATCCTGCATATTGTGACGTTACATGCAGAAATTTTCGCAAGCGAGTCGGAATTCCACTTTGTGGACAGCGGTTTCCAAGGCGAATGGATCAACATGCAAAATAATGCATGTCAATTTTCGCGTTTGCATTATATTGCGTTGACGAGACAAGAACCGGCCAGGCTCGAAGAGCGGCAAAAACGGGAGAGGCGCTGCAATGATGATCGATTTCCGGACCGATCCGACCCGCTACAAACACTGGAAGCTGGAGTTCGACGGCCCGCGCGCCGATCTCGTCATGGATGTGGACGAGAAGGGCGGCCTCTTCGAGGGTTACGAGCTGAAGCTCAATTCCTACGATCTCGGCGTCGATATCGAGCTCTACGACGCGATCCAGCGCCTGCGCTTCGAGCATCCGGAAGTGAAGGTCGTGGTGCTCCGGTCCGCGAAGGACCGCGTGTTCTGCGCCGGCGCCAACATCCGCATGCTCGCGGGCGCGGCCCATGCCCACAAGGTGAACTTCTGCAAGTTCACCAACGAGACCCGGAACTACATGGAAGAGGCGAGCGCCGAGTCCGGCCAGAAATATCTCGCCGCGGTGACCGGCGCCTGTGCCGGCGGCGGCTACGAACTCGCGCTCGCGACCGACCATATCATCCTGACCGACGACGGCTCCTCCTCCGTCGCCTTGCCGGAAGCACCGCTGCTCGCCGTGCTGCCGGGCACCGGCGGTCTGACCCGCGTCACTGACAAGCGCAAGGTGCGCCGCGACCGCGCGGACGTGTTCTGCGCGATCGAGGAAGGCATCAAGGGCAAGCGTGCTGCCGACTGGGACCTGGTCGACGAGGTCGCGCCGAATTCGAAATTCGACGAGGTGGTCGCCGCCCGCGTTGCCGCGATGGCGGCGAGTTCCGACCGGCCCTCCGACGCCAAGGGCATCGCCCTGCCGAAGGTCGAGCGCGAGATTGACGGCGATCTCGTTCGCTACAGCCTGGTGACGGTCGAGATCGATCGCGACGAGCGCAATGCGACGATCCTGATCAAGGGTCCGGAGGAGGATGTGCCCGCGGATACCGACGCACTGGCCGCGCTCGGCACCGACTACTGGATGCTGAAGCTCTGCCGCGAGCTGGACGACGCGATCCTGCATCTGCGCCTGAACGAGCTCGAGATCGGCACGCTGATCTTCAAGACCGAGGGCGACGGCGCGAAGGTGCTGGAACACGACGCCTTCCTGGCCGCGAACCGGAGCAACTGGCTCGCCCGCGAGATCCTGCTCTACTGGAAGCGGGTGATGAAGCGGATCGACGTCACCTCGCGCTCGCTGGTGGCGCTGGTCGAGCCGGGCAGCTGCTTCGCCGGCTCGCTCGCCGAACTGCTCTTCGCCTGCGACCGCTCCTACATGCTGGAAGGCCAGCTCGACGGCGACAACCGTCCGCCGGCGGAAATCGCCCTCGGCCCGGCGAATTTCGGCCCGTTCCCGATGAGCAACGGCCTGACCCGTCTGCAGACGCGCTTCCTCGGCGAGCCGGAGACCCTGAAGGCCGCGGAGGGCAGCATCGGCGAGAGCCTCGATGCGGAGCGCGCCGACGAGCTCGGCCTCGTCACCTTCATCTTCGACGATATCGACTGGGAGGACGAGGTCCGCATCTTCCTCGAGGAGCGCGCCAGCTTCTCGCCGGATGCGCTGACCGGCATGGAGGCCAACCTCCGCTTCGCCGGTCCCGAGACCATGGAAACCAAGATTTTCGGACGGCTGACCGCCTGGCAGAACTGGATCTTCCAGCGCCCGAACGCCGTCGGTCCCGAGGGCGCGCTCGGCCGCTACGGCACCGGCCGCAAGCCCGAATATGACATCAAGCGGGTCTGACCCCCGCCCCAGGGAAAATAGGCGGAACCCGAACAGAGGAGGAAACGCCCCATGAACGAGATCCTGAACGTCAGCTACGACACCAAGATCCCGAACAACATCAATCTCTCGAGCGACCGCAAGATCCTGAAGGCGCTGGAGCAGTGGCATCCGGGTTACATCGACTGGTGGATGGACCAGGGCCCGGAAGGCTTCCAGACCTCCGATGTCTATCTCCGCACTGCGGTCAGCGTCGACCCGAAGGGCTGGGCCAAGTTCGACTATGTGAAGATGCCCGACTACCGCTGGGGCATCCTGCTGGCGCCGCAGGTCGAGAACCGCAAGATCGCCTTTGGCGAGCACAAGGGCGAGGATGTCTGGCAGGAGATCCCGGGCGAATACCGCGCCATGCTGCGCCGCCTCGTGGTGATCCAGGGCGATACCGAGCCCGCCTCGGTCGAGCAGCAGCGCTTCCTGGGCGCAACGGCACCGTCGCTCTACGACATGCGCAACCTCTTCCAGGTCAATGTGGAGGAAGGCCGGCATCTCTGGGCCATGGTCTACCTCTTGCAGAAATATTTCGGCCGCGACGGCCGCGAGGAAGCGGGCGAGCTGCTCAACCGCCGCTCCGGAGATGCGGACAAGCCGCGCATGCTTGGCGCCTTCAACGAGGCGACGCCGGACTGGCTCTCCTTCTTCATGTTCACCTTCTTCACCGATCGTGACGGCAAGATGCAGCTCGAGAGCCTGGCGCAGTCCGGCTTCGATCCGCTCTCGCGCACCTGCCGCTTCATGCTGACCGAGGAAGCGCACCACATGTTCGTCGGCGAGACCGGCGTCGGCCGCACCGTGCAGCGCACCTGCGAGGCGATGCGCGAGGCCGGCATCGAGGATCCATACGAGATCGAGAAGATCCGCGCCCTCGGCGTGATCGACCTGCCGACGATCCAGAAGAAGGCGAACCTGCATTTCTCGCTCTCGCTCGACCTCTTCGGCTCCGAGGTCTCGACCAACGCGGCGAACGCCTTCAACGCGGGCCTCAAGGGCCGTTTCCAGGAAGAGCGGATCGACGACGACCACCGGCTGGTCAACGACACCTATCCGGTGCTGAAGCTGGTCGACGGCGAGATCAAGATGGTCGACGAGCCGGCGCTCTCCGCCCTCAACATGCGGTTGCGCGACGATTATGTCCGTGACTGCCAGGGCGGCATCAACCGCTGGAACCGTCTGATCACCAAGGCCGGGATCGATTTCGAGATCAAGCTGCCGAACGTGGCCTTCCACCGTCATATCGGCGAGTTCCGCAACATCCACACGGATCCGGACGGCAAGCTGCTGAGCGACGGTGAATGGGGCGCGCGGCGGGACGAGTTCCTGCCGAATCTGGAAGACGGCGACTATATCGCCTCGCTGATGAGCCCGGTGCGCGAGCCCGGCCAGTTCGCGAGCTGGATCTCCGCGCCGCGCGTCGGCATCGACAACAAGCCGGGCGACTTCGAATACGTGAAGATCCACGACTGATTTCCCGATCTTTCCTCCCTTGGAAATTCGGGCTCTCACCCGGGCCGCTTAGGCGGTCCGGGTTTTTTATGCGCGTGAGAACCAGCTCTGCGTCCTGTTCGCGAAGGCGACCAGCGACAGCATCACAGGCACCTCCACAAGCACGCCGACCACGGTGGCAAGTGCAGCGCCGGAATTGAGGCCGAAGAGACTGATGGCGACGGCGACCGCGAGCTCGAAGAAGTTCGAGGTGCCGATCAGGGCGCAGGGCGCGGCGATATTGAAGGGCACGCCCCACGCCTTCGCCCAGCCGTAAGCGATGGCGAAGATGCCGTAGGATTGCAGCACCAGCGGCGCGGCGATCAGCGCGATGGTCAGCGGCTGCTCCAGCACCGTCTGGCCCTGGAAGCCGAACAGCAGCACGACGGTGGCGAGCAGGCCAAGCACGGAGAAGGGTTTCACCCGCGCGGTGAAATCGTGGACGACCTGTTCGCCCGCATCGTGACTCGCGGCCTTCGCCGTGAGGTGGCGGCGGGTCAGGTAACCGGCGCCGAGCGGGATTACGACATAAAGCACCACCGAGAGCAGCAGCGTCTCCCACGGCACGACGAGATTTGTGACGCCAAGTAGCAGCCCGCAGATCGGCGCGAAGGCGACGATCATGATCAGGTCGTTCACCGAGACCTGGACCAGCGTGTAGGTCGCGTCGCCCCTTGTCAGGGTCGACCAGACGAAGACCATCGCGGTGCAGGGCGCGGCGCCGAGCAGGATCAGGCCTGCGATGTATTGCTCCGCGTCGGTCGGCGGGATCAGATCGCCGAAGAGATAGCGGAAAAAGAGGATTCCGAGCGCCGCCATGGTGAAGGGTTTGACGATCCAGTTCACCGTGAGGGTGATGACGAGACCCTTCGGCTTCGAGCCGATGCTTTTCAGGCTCTCGAAATCGACCGCCACCATCATCGGATAGACCATCGCCCAGATCAGTACGGCGACGACGATATTGACCGAGGCGTATTCGAGCCTTGCCAAGGTCTCGAACAGGCCGGGCGCGACATTGCCGAGCGCCACGCCCGCCGCAATGCAGAGCGCGACCCAGGCCGAAAGCCACTTCTCGAAAAACCCGATGCCGCCGGGAGCGGCCTCATGGGCCGCCGTTTCAGTACTCATGCGCGATCGGGTCCTTTCGTTCGTGTCAGGCGGGTTCCGCCGATTTGGCCGAACCCGCGATATCGTCAAGGCGCTGCTGCAGGGCAAGCCGGTCGAGGCCGTGGATCGGCAGGTTGACGAGGATCCCGATCCGCGTGTTCAGCATGCGGAAGGCATCGGCGAAGGCAAAGCGCTTTTCCGCCTCGCTGCCCTCGACCGCGGCCGGATCCGGCACGCCCCAATGCGCCGTCATCGGCTGGCCCGGCCAGACCGGGCAGGTCTCGTTCGCCGCGTCGTCGCAGACCGTGAAGACGAAATCCATCTGCGGCGCGTCCGGCTTGCCGAACTCGTCCCAGTTCTTCGAGCGCAGGGTCTCGAGCGGGTAATTCTGGTTCCTCAGGAAATCGGCGGTGTAGGGGTGGATCTCGCCGCGCGGGTTGCTGCCGGCGCTGAAGGCCTTGAAGCGGCCGGCCCCGGCGCGGTTCAGGATGGCTTCGGCCATGATGCTGCGGGCGGAATTGCCCGTGCAGAGAAAAAGCACGTTGTAGGTCTTGTCACCGGTCATCGCTCTGTCTCCGGAGTGGTGCCGCAGAAGGCGGCGGTCACGGCGAGCTCGCCGCAAATGTCCGGGTTCCCGTTACAGCAATCCTGTGTCAGGAAAGTTACAAGCCGGCGCATCGCATCGATCTCGACCGCGTAGAAAATGTTCCGGTGCTGCCGCCGGGCATGCACCAGCCCCGCCCGCTCAAGCTGGGCGATGTGGAACGACAGGCTGGACCGCGAGACGCCCGCCTCTTCCGCGAGGGCACCGGCGGAAATCCCGGACGGACCGGCCCGCATCAGCAGACGGAACAGTCCGAGCCTGTGTTCCTGGGCGAGCGCGCCGAGCGCGGCGATGGCGTCTGTATCGTTCATTTCAATGATTCAAATATCATTGAAATAAGATTCGGCAAAGATTAATTTGCGCCGCTCGCCAGGGAGGCGGACCATTGCGGTCGTCGCGGGCAGGGAGAACCGGCATGGGTGCGCGTATTGCGATCAACGGCTTCGGGCGGATGGGCCGGCTGGGCATGCGGGCCCGCTGGGGACTCGACGATCTCGAGATCGTCGCCATCAACGACCCGGCCATGACACCGGAGATGGCGGCGCATCTGCTCGAATTCGACAGTGTGCACCGGCGCTGGGACCGCGAGGTCGGCTGGACCGAGCGGGGGATTGTGGTGGACGGTCGGGAGATCCCGCTGACCGCCCATGCCTCGCCGAAGGAGAGCGCCTGGAGCGGCGATGCGGTCGATATCGTTCTCGAATGCAGCGGCCGCTTCAAGAGCGCGGCCGCGCTCGCGCCTTACTACGAAAAAGGCATCCGCAAGGTGATCGTCTCCGCCCCGGTAAAGGAGGAGGCGGCGCTCAACATCGTCATGGGGGTCAACGACCAGCTCTACGATCCGGCGAAGCACCACCTGCTGACCGCCGCCTCCTGCACGACGAACTGCCTCGCCCCGATGGTCAAGGTGGTGCATGAGGGGATCGGCATCCGGCACGGCGCGATCACCACGATCCACGACGTCACCAACACCCAGGTGATCGTCGACGGGCCGCACAAGGACCTGCGAAGGGCGCGCTCCGCCCTGAACGCGCTGATCCCGACCAGCACCGGCTCGGCAACCGCCATCGGACTGATCTATCCCGAGCTGCAGGGACGGCTGAACGGCCATGCGGTCCGCGTGCCGCTGCTGAACGCCTCGCTCACCGACTGCGTCTTCGAGCTGGAGCGCCCGACCAGCATCGCCGAACTCAACGAGATGTTCGTCGCGGCGGCGGCGAGCGGGCCGCTCGAGGGCATTCTCGGCTTCGAGGCGCGGCCGCTGGTCTCGACCGATTTCACCGACGATCCGCGCTCGGCGATCGTCGACGGCCCCTCGACCATGGTGGTGAACGGAACCCAGGCGAAGATCTATGCCTGGTACGACAACGAGTGGGGCTATGTGAACCGGATGATGGAACTCGCCGCCAAAGTGGCGCAGAGCCTGTGAGCGCGGCGGCGGAAAGCGGCGCGCGCCCGGCGGACGGGCGCACCTACGCGGCGGTCACGGCGGCCTACTGGGCCTTCACCCTGACTGATGGCGCGCTGCGTATGCTGGTGCTGCTGCATTTCCACCGGCTCGGCTTCACGCCGCTCGATATCGCGGTACTCTTCCTGCTCTACGAGGCGATGGGCATCGTCACCAACTTTCTCGGCGGCTGGATCGGCGCCCGCTTCGGGCTGAAGATCACGCTCTTCTCCGGGCTCGCGGTGCAGATCGGCGCCCTGTTGATGCTCTCCCAGACGGACCCTGCCTGGACCATGCTGTTCTCGGTCGGCTATGTGATGACGGCGCAGGCGCTCTCCGGCATTGCCAAGGACCTCACCAAGATGAGCTCCAAATCGGCGGTGAAGCTGGTGGTCGCCTCGGAGGGCGACGGACTGCTGTTCAAATGGGTCGCGATCCTGACCGGATCGAAGAATGCGCTGAAGGGGGTCGGATTCCTCCTCGGCGGGGTCATGCTGCAATGGCTCGATTTCGCGCCCTCGCTTTACCTGATGGCGGGGATGCTCGCCGCCGTGCTGGGGACGTCGCTGCTGACGGTGACCGCCGATCTCGGTAAGGCGAAGACCAAGATCGCCAAGCGCGATCTCTTCGCCAAGAGCCGGGAGATCAACTTCCTTTCCGCGGCGCGAATCTTCCTTTTCGCCTCGCGCGACGTCTGGTTCGTCGTCGGGGTCCCGGTCTTTCTCTATGACCGGCTCGGTTGGTCCTTCGACCGGGTCGGGCTCTTCATGGCCGCCTGGGTTGTCGGCTACGGAATCGTCCAGGCCGCGGTGCCGCGGTTCCTGAGGAAGACCAGAGATGCCGGGGCCGCGGCGCGCGGAGCCGCTATCTGGGGCGGCTTGCTGGCGCTGCTCCCGGCGCTGATCGCCGCCGGTCTCACCCCCGGCCTGCTGCCGGCGCTGCCGGTTCTCACTCCGTCCGTCATCCTGATCGGCGGTCTGCTGGTTTTCGGCGTGGTCTTCGCGGTGAACTCGGCGCTGCATTCCTACCTGATCGTCGCCTATTCCGACGCGGACAAGGTGGCGCTCAATGTCGGCTTCTACTACATGGCCAATGCCGTCGGGCGCTTCGCAGGGACCCTCCTGTCCGGGCTGGTCTATCAGCTCGCCGGCCTGACCGCGACGCTCTGGGTTTCGGCGGGGATGGTCGCGCTCGCCGTCCTGCTGACCCTGCCATTGCTGGCGCCGCGTCCGGAGCGCATCTGATTTCTTTCACTTGACGCCGTTTTCCTGCTGATCGAAAATGAGAACAAATAAGGAACGAAAAGGCTGGGCGGATGCTGAAATCTCTGACGGGAAAATTCGAGAGAGCATCGCAGGATTACGCGCTCGGTTTCGGGATCGAGCGCGACCCGGACTGGTATCTGCTGAAATTGCAGGAAGAACTCGGCGAGCTGACCCAGGTCTGGAACCGCTACAGCGACCGGGGACGGCGCGGGGATCTCAGCAACGAGGACCTGCATCTGGCGCTGGAGAACGAGGCGGCCGATGTGCTCGGCCACATTCTCCTCTTTGCCCATCGCTTCGGTCTCGATCTGCCGTCCGCGATCGAGCGGAAATGGCGGTTTCGTCCCGAACCAACTGAAAAAACCTAGCGCGGCGCCTGTACGACGCAGCCGTACCAGCCGAGACCCTCGTAGGTCTCGTAGCCGGGGGTCTTGTGGAAACCGATCACGGTGCCGTCGGGCATCGAATAATGGCCGCTGCCGCGTCCCTCGGTGCGGAGATCGAACCGTTCCTCCAGCACACCCTTGCCGTCCGAGGCGGCAATGACGCGGAAGTCGGCATCCAGCAGCAGGGCTCGGGAGCGGGCGGCCTCGGATCCGTCGAAGCGCACGCCCTCGACGATGGTCTGGGCCTGCGGTCCCCAGTCGAAATGGATGCCGAGCACACCGAGAACCTTTCCGCGGCTTTCCCCGTTCTCGCGGATCGCGGCGGCATAGGTCGCGACCGGCTGGCCGTCGAGCTCTTGGGCGGCGGCGATATCCGCGACCGAATACTCGTCGCCGTCCGCCGTCGCCTTGGCGTTGCGGAACCATGCCGCGTTCGCGGCCGAGTGACCGCGCACGTGGTAGCGGTCCGGGCGCCCGTTGGCGACGATGGTGCCCTTGGCGTCGCAGATCCAGAGATCGAGATAGACGGTATAGGCCGAAAGGATGACGCCGAGCCGCTTGGAGGCATAGGCCGACGCGTCCTCCGACGGGCTCGCGAGACAGTCGACAATGGCGCTGTCGGTCGCCCACCAGCGCACGTCGCAGGTGCGCTCGAAAAGGTTGCGGTCGATCAGCTCGACGGCATTCAGCGAGAGATCGACCAGGCGCTGTCCCTTCAGCTGGTCGACGATCGAGCGTCCGATCCGTTCCAGCATCTCCGCCTTGCCGGAAAGTTCCGAATTGAGCGTCTGCGCGATCTGCTCGATCTCGGCCGAGACGCCTTTCACCTCGTCCGCGACGACCGCAAAACCGCGCCCGAGTTCGCCGACCCGAGCGCTCTCGATCAGCGCGTTCAGCGCCAGCATCTTGGTCCGCCCGGTGATGGCCTGGATTTCGGCGATCTTGGTCTCGGCGGTGGTGCGGACATCGGCGGTCAGTGTGACGATCTGTTCCGGATCGGTCTCGGCGTCGGGCATGCTCATGTGGAGATCCTGCGAGGGCGGGAAAGTACTGAGGAGAGTGCGGATAAGCTTATGGAATCACAAAACCTGCATTTTTTATAAGCAGAAAATGTAAAAGCTTAATTAATAAGCAGAATTCTGATCAGGGTCATTCGATGGTCCCGCTCCTGAGTAAAAGCCGCGTATTCAGAGCAAAAACGGCGACCCTGCCAGATCGTTATCAGAGAACGCCGCGAAACTTGCGGAAAGATAAGAACAAAGCGGTGTGATATTCTTCATATCCAAAGCGACACCATAATCTACATCATGAGCTCGTTTCATGGCCGTATCTGTCTGTTCGTCTGAAAATTGGCAAGACTGAGAGACGGCGCGAAAGACAGCACTGCAGTACCGGGCGAGCCGGGGGTGGAAGACTCGAAAGGGTTGCGGCAATGGCGGTCATAGTTGGTAGCTCAGGCGACGATGTCCTCTCTGGCGGCAGCAGCGCTGATACCCTGATCGGCGGCGACGGTAACGATTTCCTCGACGGCGGCGCCGGGAGCGACTCGCTGTCCGGAGGCGCCGGCAACGACAGTCTGTACGGCTCCGACGGCAACGACACGCTTCTCGCGGATTCCGGCAATGATTTCCTCGACGGCGGCGCCGGCCAGGACAGCCTGAACGGCGGGGCCGGCGACGACACGCTTTCTGGCGGCGAGGGTGCGGACACGCTTGCCGGCGAAAGCGGCAACGATTTCCTCGACGGCGGAAACGGGGCTGACACCATCCTCGCAGGCAACGGTAACAACACCCTCTCCGGTGGGGCGGGCGACGATTTTCTCTGGACCGAAGCCAATCTGGTCACCGGGGGCAACGATCTGATCGTTGCTGGCGACGGCGACGATCAGATCTATTCCTTTGCCGGCGACGACACGGTTTATGGCGGTAACGGCAACGACTACATCTACGCGTTCAACGGCAGCGATTCCCTGTTCGGCGGCGCCGGTAGCGATACGTTCATCGGCGATGCGGGCAATTTCGCCGGCGACACGATCGGCGATTTCGAGGCCGGCGACACCATCACGATCTTCCTCACCGATCTGAGCGCCTTCAACGGACAAGCGGCGACGGGCACGATCAGCACGGGCGCCGGGACATTGACCCTTACGGGGATGTCCGCCGACAGCGGCACCTTCTCGGCCACTTACACGGGCGATCGCACCCACATCACCCTGGTCGCACCGACGGCGACCACGCAGTCCGGGACGGCGGGTGACGACGCGCTTGTCGGAAGCGACTCGCGCGACATCCTCTACGGCGCTGCCGGTAGCGATACGATCAGTTCCGCCGGAGGGTCCGATCTGGTCTACGGAAACCAGGCAGACGACCGGATTGTCGCGGGTGACGGCGCGGATACCGTTTTCGGCGGTCAGAATGCTGACCTGATCTATGGCAATGGCGGTGCCGATATCCTTTACGGCAATTTCGGAGCCGACACGCTTTTCGGCGGGCAGGACAGCGATCTGCTCTACGGCGGGCAGGACAACGACTTCCTTATGGGCGGTGCCGGCTCGGACACGATGGACGGCAACAAGGGCGACGACACGCTCTCGGGCGGCAGCGGCGCCGACTATTTCGTGGCCCGGTCGAATGGCGGCAACGATGTCGTCCTCGACTTTTCCGCTTCGGACGGCGATGTGCTGCGCATCAATATCGACGGCACGTCGATTTCCGGACTTTCCGATCTTCCCGCGGTCGTCGGTTCTGACGTGAATGGTGCGCTGGTCGTCACCGTCGGATCCTCGACCGTCACGCTGAACGGCGTCGCCTCGACGGACGGGAGCGCCGTCAACGTCGAACTGGTATCGGGCGGGCAGACCGTCGTGACGGGGACGCTCGGAGGCACGTCGAACGCCGGTCTGGCGCAGGCGCCGCCGGACGACGACACGGAGCTTCACGCACAACTGGCGGCCATCCAGACACCAGCTTATTACGATTACGGTCTCTGACCCCATGTCCGGTCGGGAGGCGTGACCCCGATGGGGCCGATCCTGGTCGCGGGCCCGAACGGGTCCGGAAGCGCTCGGATTGCGGCACGGCTGCAAGGGGCCGGGTTCTTCGCCGGTGCGCGCTGCGACGACGCGTTCCGCTCCCGACCGTTCGAAGCGGTCAGCCAGCGCTTTCTCGCCGCTCTGCTGGAACAGAGCGGCGGTCCGGTCTACGCGCTGCAAGACATCGATCCCCAATTGCGTGACAGGATAACTTCGGCGCTCGACGCCGCTGCGAGCGCGCATCTCCAATCGCCGAGCGGCGGAGGACGCTGGGTACTGGTCTGCCGGGGGCTGGTGTTTTTCCTGCCGTTTCTCCTCAAGCGCTTCCCGGGCTTGCATCTCGTCCAGATTCCCGAGACAGGGCCGGCGCGCATCGCGGAATGGCGCCGAGACGCTGGCCATGGAACCTGGGCCGAAGCGGCCGAAATGATCGCGGCCTTCGCGGATAGAGAACTCGGCGCGCGGTACCACCGGCTGAATACGCAGGATCACGACAGCGAGCTCGAGCTTCTGGTAGGCAGGCTCGGACCCGTGGAGAATCCAGTGGATTACGTTGGCGGAGACCGGGAGTGGAGCGCTTTCGACGAGGCGCTCGAGCAATGCCTGGTTGCACCACTCGCCCCGAGCCTTCCTCTTGCGCCATACCGGTCATGGATCGACCGGATCGAACCGGAATTGCAGAAACGCGCGGCACGCGAAGAGGCGGATCCGGATGTCGACCCGGCGCTCGCGGTCGTTCTTCTGGCGCCGAGCGACGAGATGCAAAGTCAGGCCGCGGCGGACCTTGCGGGCCAGCCCGGATGCGCTGCACTCACACTCGTACTGGAGCCGGCGGCGCCCGAGCCTCCGGGATGGCCGGGCGGGATCCTGCGCACCCGTACTGCTTTCGCGGCTGACCCCGCCGCTTTCCTGGCGGAGATCTGGTCCGCGACCGGCGCCGCGTGGGCTTTCTTTATCGAACCGGGTATGCGGCTGGCGCCGCGCTTTCTGGCCTTGCTCAGGGAGGCGCTTGGCCGGGCGCCGCAGGCGGACCTGATGCATGGAGATTTCGATTTCAGCGATGCCGATGGATCCCGTTTCGCACCGGTCATGAAAGGCGCGGTCTGGGACCATGACCTTGCCTTGCAATGCGACCTGCTGGGGGGCGGTTTCACCATAAGCCGCTCGCTGGGCATGAGGATGGTTGCTCCCGCGCCGGACACGGACGGATCGGTCTTCGTCGAACTCGGATTGATCGCGAGCGAGCAGGCGGAGCCGGAGGCGATCGTCCATATTCCGCATGTCCTGACGCATGTTTCCCCGGCGGAACCGGCGCGTTACGCGGCGGCCCGCCACCGTGCCCTCCGCCGGCGCGGATGGAATGCCGTACTCGAGCCGGGGCCACTACCGGAAATGACGCATGTGAAGTTCGCGGTTCCGGATCCGCGGCCGCTGGTCAGCGTGATCGTGCCGACGCGGGACGGCGGGGCGCGGCTCGCGCGCTGCCTTGACGGGCTTCTGCGCGAAACCGGTTATGCGGATCTCGAGGTCATCGTCGTGGATAACGGGAGCAAGGATCCGGCGACGCTCGAACGCCTCCGGGCGCTGGAGCGCGATCCGCGCGGCCGTGTGATCCGGCACGACCGGCCGTTCAATTTCGCCGAAATCATGAATGCGGCCGTCGAGGAAGCCTCCGGGTCGGTGATCTGCATGCTGAACGACGACGTTTTCGTCCTGCATCGCGGCTGGCTCGCGGAGATGGTCGGGCTCGCGCTCCGGCCGGATGTCGGGATCGTCGGCGCGCTTCTGCTGTTCGAGGACGGCACGGTGCAGCATGCCGGCGTGACCCTCGGGCTGCTCGGTCATGTGGCCGGACACGATTTCCACTACGAGCCGGAATCGCGCCTGCGCCGCCATCCGCGCTATGCGCTGGCCCGGCAGACTTCCGCGGTGACGGCGGCTTGCGCCGTGCTGCGCCGAGACGTCTACGAGCAGGTCGGCGGCATGGATGCGGAGCATCTCGCGGTGAATTACAACGATCTCGATCTCTGCCTGAAGATCGGAGAGGCCGGCTTCAAGGTTCTCTGGACGCCCTATGCCCGCCTGATCCATGCCGAATCCGCAACCCGCGGCAAGGAAGACCTGGCGCGGAAAATGGCGCGGAGCAATGCGGAAGGCGGTCTCATCGCGGCCAGATGGGCCGGGCGCATCGCGAAGGATCCGTTCACGAACCCGAATCTCAGCATCGAACACCCGGCGTTCGAACTGTCGTTCCTGCTCTCCGGTGCGGGAAGCGGGTCGGAGGCGGCCGAGCTGTCCGGTCGGGAACGGCTGCTCGAGGATGCGCGGGAGGTGGCCAGGGACGCGGGTATTCTGCCGGATAATCTGGCCTTTCACGCCGCCAAGATCGCGCATCATCGGGGGCGGGACGATCTTGCGGCGCGCCTGACGCTCGAAGCCGTGCTACAGGCGCCCGGGGCCTATACGGCGAATCTCGTCGCCGGCACCTGCCTCACGAAGGTGGGAGAACTCGAGCGCGCCCTGCTGTTCTACCGGAATGCGAACCTGATCAGCCCCCAGGCGGTGCGGCCCTGGCTTTATCGCGGGCTGCTTGCCGAACGTCTCGGGCGGGCCGGGGAAGCGCGAGATTTCCTGACCGCGACGTTGCGTCACGACCCGTTCAACGAGCGTGCCAAGGCGGCGCTGGAGCGCCTGTCGCGCTGAGTGTTCCCGTTCGGCCGACAAGCGGCTTGCACCCGCCGCTGGCTTCGGTCCAGAGTCCGGCCACCTGAAACACGAAGACAAGCCGGACTCGGCGAGAACAGGGAGTGACGGGAACATGGCTCAGGAAATCGTGCTTGCCGGCGGCAAGCGGACGCCGTTCGGGGATTTCGGCAAATCGCTGAGGGATATCCCGCTCTCGGCGCTCGCGACCCATGCGGCGAAGGCCTGCGTCGAGGATGCCGAGATCTCGCCCGAAGATATCGATCACGTGGTCTGGGGCAACGTCCTCCCGGTCGATCCCGACGGGTACTATGTCGGCCGGGTGGCGGGCATGAATATCGGCATGAAGGAAGAGAGCTGCGCCCTGCAGGTCAATCGGGCCTGCGGCTCCGGCACCCAGGCGATTCTGACCGCCGCGCAGCAGATCATGACCGGGCACGGCAAGATCGCGCTTGCCGGCGGCGGGGAGAATTTCTCTCGCGGCCCGTTCCTGAACCAAGGGATGCGTTGGGGCGTTGTCCGCGGCGCACAGAGCTTCGAGGACAGCGTCGAGTCCGTTTATAGCGACCCGTTCGGCCACGGCCTGATGGGCGCGACGGCGGAAAACCTGACGGCGGATTTCCAGTACCGCCGCGAGGACATGGATGCCTGGGGGCTGATGAGCCAGCAGCGCGCCGGCAAGGCGATCGCGACCGGCTTCCTCGCCCGCCAGATCGCGCCGATCGAGGTGCCGGAAGGGCGCAAGGGCACGCGACTGATGATCGACGACGAGTTTCCGCGCCCCGACATCACCATAGAAAAGCTGGCCAAGCTGAAACCCGTCTTCCGCAAGGACGGCCAGGTGACGCCGGGCAATTCCAGCGGCGTCACGGACGGCGCCGCCTTCGTGCTGGTCGGCGACCGGGCGGAGATGGAGGCCAAGGGCGTCGCGCCGGTGGCGCGTCTCGTCGACTGGGTGATCGTAGGCGTGCCGCCGCGCATCATGGGCTGCGGCCCGGTGCCGGCGATCCGTGCGCTCTGGGAGAAGCGGGGCATGACGGCTTCCGATATCGATTATTACGAGATCAACGAGGCCTTCGCGGTGGTCAATCTGCATGCCGAGAAGGAACTCGGCATCAGCCGTTCGGTGACCAACCATTATGGTGGCGGCATCTCCATCGGCCATCCGCCGGGAGCGACCGGTGTGCGCATGACCATCACCGCGATGCATCACCTGCAGGAATCCGGTCAGCGCTACGCCTGCATCTCCATGTGCATGGGCGCCGGCCAGGGCATGGCCGTGCTGATCGAGAACCTGAACGCCTGAGCAGGAGACGCAGCATGTCTTTCGACCTGACAGGAAAAACCGCCCTCGTCACCGGCGCCAGCCAGGGGCTCGGCAGCCGATTCGCCGAAACCCTTGCAGCGCAGGGCGCTTCGGTTGTTCTCGCCGCGCGGCAGAAGGCGAAGCTTGAAAGTCTCGCGGGGACGATCCGCGACGCGGGAGGCCGGGCGCTTGCCGTCTCCATGGACGTTACCGATCCGGTCTCGATCCGCGAGGCGCTCGACGTCGCGGCGCAGGCGTTCGGACCGCTCGACATTCTGGTGAACAATGCCGGGATCGCGGTGCAGAAGCCGTTCCTCGAGATGACGCCGGAAGACTACGACCAGGTGCTCGACACCAATTTGAAGGGCTGTTTCCTTGTCGCGCAGGCGGCGGCGCTGCAGATGAAGGAGAGCGGCGGCGGCTCGATCATCAACATTTCCTCGATCCTCGGCACCGAGGTGATCGGCATGCTCTCGACCTATTGTGCCTCGAAGGGCGGGCTGCTGCAGCTCAACCGGGCGATGGCGCTGGAGCTCTCGCGCCACAAGATCCGGGTGAACGCGATCGCCCCCGGCTATATCGAGACGCCGATCAACAGCGAATTCTTCCAGACCCCGCCGGGCCAGCAGATGATCAAGACCATTCCGCAGCGCCGGCTCGGCCAGACGCACGATCTCGACGGTGCGCTGCTGCTGCTCGCCTCGGACGCGGGCGCCTACATGACCGGTTCCGTCGTCACCGTCGACGGCGGTTTCGCGCTGCGCTGACGGGACGCTGAGGTGCAGGACCTGCTGATCCGGGAACGCGATCTCGCCTTCCTGCTGCACGACCATCTGGGCATCGCGCGGTTGGCGGACCGTCCGCGCTTCGCGGGGCAGGGGCGGGAGACCTGGGACGCGGTGATCGAAACCGCCCGGCGCATCGCGGCGGAGAAGTTCCGCCCGCACAACCGCGCCTCCGATCTCGACGAGCCGCGAATCGAGAACGGCAAGGTCGTCGTCCATCCCGACATCGGCCCTGCGATCGCCGCTTTCAGCGAGGCCGGCTTCGCCGCCGCGCATCATGACGAGGCGATGGGCGGGATGCAGCTCCCTTGGGTGGTGACGCAGGCCGCCTTCGCGAACTTCCAGGCGGCCAATCTCTCGACCGTCGCCTATCCGTTCCTCACCATCGCCGCGGGTAACCTGATCGCGGCGCATGGCAGCGAGAGCCAGAAGGAGCGTTTCCTCACTCCCCTGACCGACGGGCGCTTCTTCGGAACCATGATGCTGTCGGAGCCGCACGCAGGCTCTTCCCTCTCCGATGTCCGGACGCTGGCGAAGCCCCTGGAGGACGGCACCTGGACGCTCACCGGAACCAAGATGTGGATCTCCGGCGGCGAGCACGAGATGGCGGAGAACATCGTCCATCTGGTGCTGGCGCGGACGCCGGAGGCGCCGCCGGGCGTGAAGGGCCTCTCGCTCTTCCTTGTGCCGCGCTACAGGCTCGATGCGGACGGCAATCCCGGCCCGGAGAACGGCGTCGTGCTGGCTGGGCTCAATCACAAGATGGGCTACCGGGGCACGGTCAACACGGTGATCAATCTCGGCGAGGGCGCGCCCTGCATCGGCGAGCTGATCGGCGAGCGGAACCGCGGCCTCACCTACATGTTCCACATGATGAACGAGGCTCGCATCGGCGTCGGCTCCGGCGCCGTGGCGCTCGCCTATACCGGCTATCTGCACGCGCTCGACTATGCCCGCACGCGGCCGCAGGGGCGGCATCCGGACGGCAAGGACGCGACGAGCCCGCAGATCCCGCTGATCGAGCATGCCGATATCCGCCGCATGCTGCTGCTACAGAAGGCTGTGGCCGAGGGCGGGCTCGCGCTCTGCCTCGAGGCGGCGCTGCTTGTCGACGACCAGCGCACCCATCCCGACGAGGCTGCGCGGCGGGATGCCGGGCTCCTGCTCGATTTCCTGACGCCGGTGATCAAGTCCTTTCTCTCCGACCGGGCGCTGGAAGCGAACGACGCGGCGATTCAGATCCATGGCGGCGCCGGTTACACGCGCGACTTCCCGGTCGAGCAGTTCTGGCGCGACAACCGTCTGAACCCGATCCACGAGGGGGCCAACGGCATCCAGGCGATCGATCTATTGGGTCGCAAGCTGGGGCAGGCGGACGGGCGCTCCTTCGCGCTGTTCCGGGAGGGCATCGCCGGCACCGTCGCCGCGGCGCGAGCCATCGAGGGTCTTTCTGGTCTCGCGGAGAAGCTGGAGACGATTTCGGAGCGCTTCGCGAATTTGGCGGCGCGCCTGCTTTCGGCGCTTAGCAACGATCCGCGCCGTACCCTGGCGAACGCCGCCGCCTTCATGGACGCCGCGGGTTATATCAGCCTCGCCCGAGCCTGGCTGGATCAGGCTGTTACTGCGGAACGGCTGCTGGCTTCGGGAGAGGCGGAGAGCCCGGAGGAGCGGGCCTTTCTTGTCGGGAAACTGGAGACCTGCCGCTTTGTCTTCGCCTGGCTGCTACCGCGCGCCGGGCCTTTGCTGGCATTGCTGGAGGTCGGAGACGACACCGTCTTCCGCATGCGTGGCGAGTCTTTCTAGCGGGGATCGCTTGAACCGACGCGGTCGAGCCTATACCAAGGCAGCCAACAATTTTCATCGCGCATGAGACCTTCGAGGAGGATGGGATGTCAGTGAACAAGATCGGCGTCGTCGGCGCCGGAATGATGGGCTCGGAGATCGCGCTCGTCTTCGCCATGGCGGGCAAGGACGTGATGATCATGGAGCCGGAGCAGGCGCGCCTGGACAAGGCCGAGGCCGGTATCAAAAAGACGCTGGAGTCCGGTGTCGCCCGGAAGTTCTGGGCGGAAGAGGACATGGCGACCGCGCTCGGCAACATCAAGCTGGTGACCGACCTCTCCGCCTATGGCGACCGCGACCTCGTGATCGAGGCCGTGTTCGAGGACGAGAAGGTGAAGGCCGAGGTCTACAAGACCCTCGACGCGGTCTGCAAGGACGACGCGATCATCGCCTCCAACACCTCCAGCATCTCGATTTCGGTGCTGGCCTCCTACTTCTCCGAGAAGCGCCAGTCCCGTTTCCTCGGGCTGCATTTCTTCTCCCCGGTCAGCCGTATGAAGTTGGTCGAGGTGATCCGCGGCATGGATACCGACGACGCGGTGATCGACGCGGCGCGCAATGCCTGCGTCGAAGCGGGCAAGACCCCGATCGACGTCAAGGACGTGGTCGGCTTCGCCGTCAACCGCATCCTCTTCGCGATGTGGGACGAGGTGCTGCGCCTGGTCGAGGAAGGCGCCTGCACGCCGGAAGACATCGACACCGGCTGCAAGCTCGGCCTCGGCCATCCGGTCGGTCCGTTCGAGCTGATGGACAATATCTCCAACACCCTGAACCTGCAGGTCTGCGAGATCCTGCACGAGGCCTATGGCGAGCGCTTCCATCCGCGCCCGATCCTGCGCCAGGTCGTCGCCGCCGGCCGTCACGGCCGCCGCGCCGGCCGCGGCTGGTACCGCTACGACGAGAAGGGCAAGCGGGTCGGCTGATCCGATTGCATATCCGGGACAGCGGGCGGCCTCGGGGCCGCCCGTTCCGTTTCCGGCCTCCGGATTTCTCCTTCCTCAAGCCGAGTTCCCGGACCATCATCTCGCAGAAAGAGGGGAAGGACGCGCCGCATGATGCAATCGATCCGCCGGGGTGCCGCGACGCTCAGGACGCCGACCATCACGGCGGCGGCGCAGGAAGAGCTGGAAGCCGCCGCCAGCGAAGCGGAACGGATTGAGTCCGTCGCCGCCCTGATCCACGGCGCCTTCACCGATTATTACCGGCGCTTCCGTCAGATCGCCGGGCTCGCCAAGGCCGCCTTCGAGGCGCGGGACT
This sequence comes from Nisaea sediminum, assembly GCF_014904705.1. Taxonomy (NCBI): domain Bacteria; kingdom Pseudomonadati; phylum Pseudomonadota; class Alphaproteobacteria; order Rhodospirillales; family Thalassobaculaceae; genus Nisaea; species Nisaea sediminum. The sequence goes on along the minus strand of NZ_JACZCQ010000006.1, from coordinate 396,329 downwards.
GGCCGGCCTCGATTGCACTCAGCCAGGAACGGCTCGGGATTTACGGCGCCACCGTCGAGGCGCTGGTTCCGGTCATCCTGCTGCATTGCCCCGACGTTCAGGGCCGCGATGCCTTCTGGGCCGAGGTCGAGGAGCGCTATCTGTCGCTGATCGAGGGGCTCTATCACGCCGACCTCGCCTATGCCTTCCTGAATTCCGTACGCCGTCAGGTGCATGCCGGGATGTGGCGGGCCTCGACCTATTCGAGCGCCCGCGCGCGGGACGAGGACAAGGCGGCACGCCCTGTCGTCAGCCGAATTTTCGAGGTTCAGGATGGGCTTGGGGTGGAGCATCTCGTTCCCGTTCTGACGCTGGCCGGTTTCTCCCGGCGATGGCGCGACCTCGACGGCGATGCGGCGGCGGTCGCGGCGCGGATCCTCGAGGAGGCGCCCGGGGCGAACAGGATCCGGGCGATCGAAATGGCGGATGCGGGTTTCTACCGGAACCGGGGCGCCTATCTGGTTGGCCGGCTGCTGATCGAGGGCGGCGATCCGGTGCCGCTCGGCATCGCGCTGCTGAACGAGGCGGACGGCATTCATGTCGACGCGGTGATCCTCGGCGCGGGCGATCTGCAATATGTCTTCAGCTCGACGCTCGCGAACTTCCACGTCACCTCGGAGCATTATCACGAGATGGCGTCCTTCCTCTTCGAACTGATGCCGGACCGTCCTCACGGACTGCAATATTCGACCATCGGCTACAACCATATCGGCAAGATCGCGGTCATCCGGCAGATCGAGCGCGAGCTGAAAGAGAGCGGCGAGCGCCTCGACCATGCGGTCGGGCCGCGCGGCACGGTCGCCATCGGTTTCTCGGCGCCGTCCCTCGGCTATGTCGCCAAGGTGATCCGCGATCATCCGACCGCCGGCTATAAATGGGGCAAGTTTCCCGGCGTGCGCTCGGTGCTGCAGAAATACAGCCGGGTGCACGAGATCAACCGGGCGGGCTCCATGCTCGACAACGTGATCTATTACAACGTCACCCTGCCCGCCGATTACTTCACCGACGATCTCCGCCATGAGATCCTGGAAAACGCGGGCGACAACGTGATCCAGACCGGCGCCGGTCTGCTGTTCCGCCACCTGATTGTGCAGATCAAGATGACGCCCTTCCCGGTCTTCATGGAACAGGCGGACGACGTGCAGGCGGAAATCGCCATCGGCAATCTCGGCCAGTGCATCGCCAACAATGCCGCCGCCAACATTTTCAACAAGGATCTCGACGGCCGGAATTACGGGGTCAGCAAGATCCTGAAGGTCTATCTATTCGACTATGACGCCATCGAGGACCTCACGGACGTCAAGGTGCGCACCAACCAGAACCGATTCGACGGCGAAGAGGACATCCCCGACTGGTTCTTTGAGGAGGGCGTGATCTTCCTGCCGGAGGAGCTGGAGACGCATCTCAGGATCGAGGACCGGAACCTCCGGCGGATTTTCCGCGATTCGCATGGCGAGCTGCTGACCGTGGAATACTGGACCGACATGCAGAGAAGGCTCGAGCAGGGCCAGGTGCCCCGGCTGACGCCGTACCGCGAGGCCTGCCGGTTACATCCGGGCCGTTGATCGTGAGGATGGATGCATGCGGGTGATGCAGTTCGAAAAACCGGGAGCACCGCTGATCATGGCCGATCGTCCGCGCCCCGAACCGGGACCGGGAGAGGTCCTGGTGCGCATCCATGCCTGCGCGGTATGCCGGACAGATCTGCATGTCGTCGACGGCGATCTGACGGATCCAAAGCCGCATGTCGTGCCCGGTCATGAGGTGGTCGGGACGGTCGAGGCATTGGGGCACGGCGTGAAACAGCTCTCCGAGGGCACGAGGGTCGGGGTGCCTTGGCTTGGCTGGACCTGCGGGGAATGCCGTTACTGTCTCGAAGGCCAGGAAAACCTTTGCCCCGAGGCGCGTTTCACCGGCTACACGCTCGACGGCGGCTACGGGGAGTACCTCGTCGCAGATGCCCGCTACTGTTTTCCAATCCCGGAGTTCTATTCCGACGCCGAGGCGGCCCCGCTGCTCTGCGCCGGTCTCATCGGCTACCGCTGCCTGCGCATGGCGGGAGAGGGCCGACGGCTCGGCCTCTACGGCTTCGGGGCCGCGGCGCATATCCTGATCCAGGTCGCGCTCTGGCAGGGGCGGGAGATCTACGGCTTCGTGCGGCCGGGCGACGAGGCGGCGAAGGATTTCGCGCGGTCCCTTGGCGCTGTCTGGGCCGGAGACTCGAGCGAAATGCCACCCGAGGAACTGGATGCCGCGATCCTCTTCGCGCCGGTGGGCGATCTGGTGCCGCAAGCCCTGCGTGCGGTCCGTCCGGGCGGCACCGTGGTCTGCGGCGGCATCCACATGTCGGACATACCGAGCTTCCCTTACGATATTCTTTGGCGGGAAAAGAAAGTGGTCTCGGTCGCCAATCTGACGCGGCGCGATGCTGTGGAGTTTCTGGAACTGGCGCCCAAGGTGCCGGTCCGGACATCGGTGCAGACCTATCCGCTCGACGACGCCAACCGCGCGCTCTCGGATCTGCGGGACGGGAATCTGCAGGGGGCGGCGGTGTTGGTGCCGTGATGCGGCGAAAGCGCCGGGCTCCGACCTGCGGGCGCGCTGCATGGATTCCCGGCGCGAATCCTAGGCTTGCCAACAAATTTGTGGCATCAGCCGGTTAGTTTCTCTGTGTGGGAGAGGTAAGTGGCGCGCCCGGGAAGATTCGAACTCCCAACCTCCTGATCCGTAGTCAGGTGCTCTATCCAGTTGAGCTACGGGCGCTCTCGGGAGCGTGGCGCCCCCGAAGGAGGCCGGAACATACTCAAGGCGTTTTCGAAACGCAAGCGCTTATATCAGGGAATCTTTCGCCGCGTATCTTACGGAATCGTTTGGCAAAACAACTTGTAGGCCCGATTGGCTTTCGTTACTATCCCTACGAAATTCGCGGCTTGCGGCTACCATCAGTGGGGGACTGCGTCGGCAAGCTTCTTTCTTTCTTCAAGACCCCGTACAATCGGGGATGAGGGAAGAGAGGCGTTCTGTCCTTGGGGCGGGACAGCCGGGCAAATTGCTAGGGGGGTCGGCATTGGTCGGTCGAACGGATCTACCTGAAACCGCGGCAAACATAACACCTATTTACAAGGTGACAGCGTCCTATGGTTCTTAATCGCTCGTCGCTCGTTGTCCTGGGCGCAACGGTTCTCCTTCTCGGGGGCTGTTCTTTCTCATCCGACGCTTTGTGGCCTAGCCTTTCAGGTGAAGATCCTGCTGCGGCGAATCAGACACCGACGCAGGTCGCGATCGCGCCTTCGGCGGGTGAGGCGTCCGGCCAGCCAATCATCGCCAGCGGACAGCCGCCTGCGCTCAACACCACGAATTTCGAGGTGCAGCCGCCCCGCCCGGGCGCCGCGACGGGAACGTTCGTGGGCAACAAGGTGGTGCAGCTGCGGGACGATCTCCGGCGTCTGCAGGAATCGATTCGCTCCCATAACGGGGACCTGCAGACCATCCGTCAGCGCACAATCGGCAACGCCCAGACCTACCACCAGTCGGTCGCGGGCATCCGCTCGCGCCTTCAGGTCGGTACCACGCCGGGCAACCCGATGCTGGTTGCCGCCTGGAACCAGTCGCAGGGACTGCTCGAACAGGTGAACGCCGATATCGGCGACATGAACGACCTGTCGAACCGGGTCGCCGCCGACGCCGCGCTCTCGACCTATCTGCTCGATGCCACCCGGGCTGCTTTCGGTCTGTCCGGCGCCGTCGACGAGGACCACCGTCAGCTCGAGGTGCTGGAAGACGATGTCAACCGGACCGTCGTGCTGGTCGACCGGCTGCTGACCGAGCTGAGCGACGACATCCGCCGTCAGAGCCGTTATGTCGCGACCGAGCGCAACGATCTGAACACGCTCGCGCTGGCGATCAAGAACGGCGAGTTCTTCGGCACCAGCCTCGCCGCCCGGACATATGGCATGGGCGGTGCGGAAGTCACCACGACGCCTTCCCTGCAGGGCCGCGGGCTGAGCTCCGCGACCGGTGCTCGCCGGCCGCTGGTGGTCATCCGTTTCGACCGCAGCAACGTGAACTATCAGCAGGCGCTCTATACCGCCGTCAGCCGGGCGCTGGAGCGTCGTCCGGACGCCTCGTTCGATCTCGTCGCGGTGACGCCGTCTGCCGGATCCTCGGCGCAGGTTGCACTCGATACCAGCAAGGCGCGGAAGAATGCCCAGGATGTGCTCCGCGCGCTGACCGATATGGGGCTGCCGCCGAGCCGTGTCGCCCTTTCTGCGACCACCGCCGCCGACGCGTCCAGCAACGAGGTTCGCCTTTTCGTCCGCTGACGGAAGCGACAGATTTCCAGATCAAGGCGCCGTCGGTAAGACGGCGCCTTTTTCATGCGTGGGATTTGTCACGGCCTCCGCCGCTGGACTCATCCACCCTGAACCGTCGGACGTAGGATATTCAGACAATGACGGAAAGGAACGGGATGATGCGCTCGATTTTGGGTCGGTTCCTCGTGCTGTTCGGCCTTCTCCTTGCCGCTTTTCCGGCCGCGGCGCAGGACGCGGAGATACGCGCCACCATCAACCGGCAACTGGACGCCTTCCAGCGCGACGACTGGAGCGAGGCCTTCACTTACGCAAGCCCGGATCTACGGCAGCTTTTCGGTACGCCTGAACGTTTCCGGGACATGGTCCTTGGTGGCTACCGTACCGTCCACCGGCCGCAGCAGGTGAGCTTCCGGGAACTGGATCTTTCGGGACTGCGGCCGGTGCAGATCGTTTTCTTCATCGGCCCGGACGGGCTGGCCTATCTCGCGGCCTACGAGATGGAACAGCAGGCGGACGGCTCCTGGCGCATCTCGGGCGTGCAGATGATCCGCGCCGCCGACAAAGCGGTCTAGCCGGCTGATTTCGGGCGCGCGCCGCCACAGGAAACCTATTGGGCGTTGCGGAAACCGGAGAGGCGCGCTATGTCGCCGGATCGTCAAGTGACCGCGATGGAAGCCAGCCATGTCGAGTGACAGTTTCAACAAGTCCTTTCCCGTCAGCTGGGAAGAGCTCCACCGCACTGCCAAGGCGCTGGCCTGGCGTCTGACCGAGGTCGGCCCGTTCGAGGGAATCGTCGCGATCACGCGCGGCGGGCTGGTTCCGGCGGCGGTCGTCGCCCGCGAACTGAACATCCGCATCATCGACACGGTCAGCGTCGCGTCCTACGGCGTCGGCGGGGACGACAAGGAGCGCGGGAAGATCAAGGTCATGAAAAACTGCGAGATCGCAGGCGACGGCACCGGCTGGTTGATCGTCGACGATCTGGTCGATACCGGCGAAACCGCGAAGGCGGTGCGCGCGATGCTGCCCAAGGCGCATTTCGCGACGGTCTATGCCAAGCCGGCGGGCCGTCCGCTGGTGGATACCTTCGTGACCGAGGTCAGCCAGGATACCTGGATTCATTTCCCCTGGGATCTGGAGCCGCGACCGGTCGAACCGATTTCCTCGCTCCGGCGCTGACAGCCGGACCTAGACCGCTTCCGCCAGATCGTCGAGCTGTTCGTTGTCGACGATCCTGATCCGCGACGCGTTCTCCACTGAGATCAGGCCTTTGCTCTTGAACTGGGTGATCGTCCGGCTGACTGTCTCCGTGGTGAGGCCGAGATAGTCGGCAATGTCGGTGCGCGTCATCGGCACGATCACCGGATTCGCCGGGAGGTGCCGTTTTTCCTGCCGCTCGGCAAGCCCGCGCAGGAACGACGCAACCCTTTCGGCTGCCGATTTGCGGCCGAGCAGAACGATCTGTTCCTGCATCAGATAAAGCTCTTCGGTCGCCCGCGCGAACATCCTGCGCTCCAAAGTCGGAATTTCTTCCATGAGGCGCCCGAGTTCGGTGCGCTGGAAGCGGCACATCGTCACCGGCGTGATGCTCTCCGCGCTGGCGCCGTAGCTGTGTCGCATGGAGACGCCGAGGAAATCGCCCGGAAAGAGAAATCCGGTGACGGATCTGCGGCCGTCCGCGAGGAGCTTGTAGAGTCTGACGGCGCCGGCGGTCAGGGTATAGACGAAATCGGCGGGCTCGCCCTCGTCCACAATCGGATCGCCGGCCGCGAAGTTGATCGTGGTCATGATGCTGTTCAGGCGCTGGACTTCACCCAAACGCAACGTGCCGCAAATCGCGAGATCGCGGATATCGCAGTCGTCGCAAGGCGATTGCAAAGCCGCCGCTGCGTTTTTCTCTCCCGACACATTTGCCATGGGGTGCTCCAGCCTGGGGCTGTTGGACCTGTTCCGCTATGGGCCTTATCAGCCTTGTTCACCCATCCACAGTAACGTGTCAGGCACGCAGGTGGAAGCGACTCTCGTCGCGCCATCAGGCTGCGCGAGTGTTCGAGCGCGCACGTTCTGTCACAGGGCAAGGCAGATCGAGATGAAAGAGACTTCCGGACCCTCCGGTTTGCTCGAGAAACAGCGCGCCACCGTGGGCCAGCGCGATGTCGCGGGCGATCGCGAGGCCAAGGCCCGATCCGCCGCCGTGCCCGGAAAGCTGGAAGGGAAGGAACAATTTTTCGCGTATGGGATCGGAAATGCCCGGACCGTTATCCCGAAAGCGGATCGTCAGCGTGTTGTCATTCTGCTCGAACCCGATATGGAACAATGTCGCGCCGGCCCGTGCGGCGTTCGAGGCCAGGTTGGCGAAGATGCGGTAGATCTGGTCCTGATCGATCGTGAGGAGGGAATCGGGTACCTCGCCGACCTCGATGACGAGCTCTTCCTCGTCGAGAGCCGTCCTCAGTTCCGGGAGAATCCCGTCCAGCAGTTCCTTCAAAGTGACGCGCTCGGTCATCAGCGGCACCGTTTCCTGCGTGAAGTTCAGGGTGTCGGAGCAGAGCTTCACCGCCCGGTCGATGGTCCGCAAGAAGGGCGGGACCGCTTTACGCACGAACGGATCGGAGCTTTCCGCGAAACGATCCGAGACAAGGGTCGCCGTGGCCAGCATGTTGCGCAGGTCGTGGTTGATCTTGTTGACCGCCATGCCGAGCGTGGCGAGCCGGGTCTTCTGGCGCAGGGCCCGGCGGACGCCCTGCTTCATTCCCGCAAGTTCCCGGATCGCGATGCCGATCTCGTCCCGGCGGGCGGTCGGAGGAAGATCGGACGTCGGATCTTCCGGCCGTTGCCGGAAGGCAATCATGCTCGTGGTGATGCGCTGCATCGGGAGCACCATCATCCAGCGCAGCGAGAGGAAGACCAGGGCGGCGGTAAAGAGCGAGATCACCACCGAGAGCGTCAGGATGCGCCAGGAGAAATCGAGCATCTCCATGCGCATCGGCGCCTCGTCGATGATCATGGTGACGAAGATATCCGGATCGCGCGGGGACTGGCCGTGCAGCCGGATCACCCTGTCCTCCGTCTGCGCGAGAGTTGAAAAGGCATTCAGGATGAGATCGATCACGCCGACCTCGCGGAGATCGAACGCCATCTCGACCTCGGGCACCTCCGGACGGCGCAGCATCGGCATGAAGTTGGACTCGTCGTTGGCGACGACGCTGTAGGCACCGACATGGTCCAGGAGCTGGCGCGTCAGCATCTCAGTGATCATCCCGTCGGGCGCAGCCTTCACCGACAGGGCCGCGAGATGGCCCTCGGCCAGCTTCTCCTGAAGGTAGCTCAGCCGGTAGCGCGCGATGGAGGGCGTATAGATCAGGACCTCCGCCACCATCACGAAGAAGACCGTCAGGAGCAGCAGCCGGAAGGAAAGGCTGTTCGCAAAACTCAACATGCACATGCGTCCGTCGGCAGAACCCGATGTCCGAGTTTAGCCGAAGGCGGCGAGGAAACGGACGATTTTGCGCATCCGCGGACTGAACAGGGTTTCCGTGAAGAAGGATCCGGCTGCCCGCTTGCCGATTTCCGCCAGGGTTGGATAGGCGACGATCGAGGAGGCGATGGCGCCGATCTTGATCTTCTGGCCGATCGCGAGCCCCCAGCTCTGGATCAGTTCGCCGGCATTTCGGCCGACGATGGTCGCGCCGATCACCTGTCCGTTTTTCAGCACGATCAGCTTGATGAATCCTTCGATCGCCCGTTCCGCGCGGGCGCGGTCGTTCTCCTGATAGGTCCATTTCAGGACCCTGACCTTCTCGCCGTGCTTCGTGCGCGCCTCCGCCTCGAGCAGGCCGACCTGGGCAAGCTCGGGGTCGGTGTAGGTGACGCGGGGAATGGCACTCATGTCGGCCTTTGACGGCAGGCGGAACAGCGCGTTCCGGATCACCACGCTAGCGTGATATCCGGCGACATGGGTGAATTGAAGGCCGCCCGCGGCATCGCCGATGGCATAGACCCGACGGTTGCTCGTCTTCAGGCCGGCATCGACCTTGATCCCGGTGCGTGTCGTCTCGATACCCGCGGCCTCGAGATCCAGCCCGTCCAGATTGGCACGGCGGCCGGCGGCCACCAGCAGATGGGAGCCTTCGATCTTCTGAAGTGTGCCGCCCGTCTCGACCGAGAGCGCGATGCCGCCTTCCTTGCCCGACGCTTCCTTCACCAGCGCGCCTTCGAGCAGCGTGACGCCGATCTCCGCGAGATGCGCGCGGATCAGGTCTGCCGCGTCCGGGTCTTCGTTGCCGAGCAGCTTGGCGGCTTCGATCACGGTCACTTCGGAGCCAAGATTGCGATGCGCCTCTGCCAGCTCGCAGCCGATCGGCCCGCCGCCGATAATGAGGAGGTGCGCGGGGCGTTCGGTCAGGTCGAAGATGGTTTCGTTGGTGAGATAGGGCGTTTCGGACAGCCCCGCCACCGGCGGGATCGCCGCGGAGGATCCGGTGGCGATGACGAAACGACGGGCGCGCACCCGGTAGCCTCCGCCGGTCACGGTACGGCTGTCGGCGAAGCTGGCGGCAGCCTCGATCACCCGCACGCCGAGCTTCTCGAAGCGCTCGACGGAATCATGCGGGGCTATGCCCGCGATGACGTCCTGCACGTGGGCATGGACCCGGGCGAAGTCGATTTCCGGCTCAGGAAGAGTGACGCCGAAGCGGCCGGCGCTTCGCGCCGTAGCCGCGGCGTGCCCCGCTGCCAGAAGCGCTTTTGACGGCACACAGCCGTAGTTCAGGCAGTCGCCGCCCATGCGCCCGCGCTCGAAGAGGACGACGCTTGCACCCATCTGCACCGCCCCGGCCGCGACGGACAGACCGCCGGAGCCGCCGCCGATGACGCAGATATCGGTCTCGATGAGTGTTTCTTCCGTTCTCTGGGCGGGCGCGTCTGTCTTCATGTCTCTCTGCATCGTCCCTCGACACGGAAGCTGGGAATGATAGCGTATTCCGTATCATCTGATCCAAGACACCTATGTCGCGCGACGGTCGAGGCACAACCAGTCACCTTGGCGTGAGCCGAAGGGGAGATAGAGCGCGCCCGCGAAGTGGCGCTGGCGAAAAAGGTTGCGATGGCGGGCGCGTCCGGTGCAAATACGCGCGCCCGCGTTGACTCGGGCAGGGCAGTTCTATATACAGCCCCGCACTCGCGAGATTGCTATATTTACGTCGACGGAGAATTCCCGTGAAACGCACCTATCAGCCGAGCGTCCTCGTACGCAAGCGCCGCCATGGCTTCCGGTCCCGTATGGCGACCGTCGGTGGCCGTCATGTCATTCGCAACCGGCGCGCCAAGGGCCGCAAGCGTCTGTCCGCCTAAAATGCTGCAACCCGGCTTCGGCCGGGCGGCACGCATTCGGAAAGCGTTCTTGCCATGCGCAACCCGTCCTCCGGTACGTTGGAGCGCCTGCAAAAGCGCAGTGAATTCCTCAACATTGCCCGGACCGGGCGCAAGGCCGTGACCCAGGGACTGGTGCTTCAGGCCCGTGCGCTTGAGCACGGCCAAGAGGGCCTTCTCCGGGTGGGCTATACCGCCAGCCGAAAGGTCGGCGGTGCGGTCGAGAGAAACCGCGCAAGACGAAGGCTGAGAGCCGTGGTTCATGATGCCTTGAACACGATGGCCGCACCTGGGCATGAATTTGTCCTGATCGCGCGCGCCAACACGCTCAGCAGATCGTATGACGGTCTCGTCGCCGACCTGAAGCGCGCGCTGTCCAAGGTCGGCGCCCTGAAGGAGGAGACGCGGCCGTGACCCGTCTCATAACCGCTCCTCTCGTCTGGCTGCTGAGCGGCCTGATCCACGCCTACAGGCTGTTCATCTCTCCGCTGCTGGGCACCAATTGCCGTTTCGAGCCGAGCTGTTCGCGCTACGGGCTGGACGCGATCCGCCGTCACGGGCCGTTTGCCGGCTCCTGGCTGACCCTGAAGCGGATTCTCCGTTGTCATCCCTGGGGCGGCTGTGGCTATGATCCGGTCCCCGAGCGGGGCGGGGTCGCTTCCCAAACACAACAAGAATGTCGGGCCGAATAATGAACGAGCAGAAGAATCTGATTGCCGCTGTCGTACTTTCCGTGGCGATCCTGGTCGGCTTTCAGTTTTTCTACGAGGTTCCGAAATCCGAGAAGGAGGCGGCACGGCAGGCCGAGATCGCGGCGTCCAGCCCTGCGGCAAGCTCGACGACTCCGAGCGCATCCTCCGTGCCTTCCGCCGTGCCCGGCCAGGGCGGCGGCGCTCCCGCCGTCAGCGAAATGTCGCCGGCCGACGCAGCCAAAGCCCGGCGCGACATCGCCGCGGATTCCAAGCGCGTGCGGATCCAGGCGCCCGGGATGCGCGGCACGATCTCGCCGGTCGGTGCGCGCATCGACGATGCGATCCTGACCCACTATCGCGAGACCCTCGACAAGGACAGCGACAACATTCACCTGCTGAAACCGGTCGGCGCGCCGAAATCCTATTATGCCGAGTTCGGCTGGGTACCGGAGGCCGCGGGAACGAAAGTCCCCGATGCCAAGACGGTCTGGAGCGCGGACAGCGACGTGCTGAGCCCCAGCCAGCCGGTGACCTTTACCTGGGACAATGGCGAGGGTCTGGTCTTCGAGCGCACCTATGCGATCGACGACGATTTCATGTTCACGGTGAAGCAGCGGGTCCGGAATACCGGCGATACGCCTGTCACCCTCTTCCCTTATGGCCTGCTGTCGCGTGGCGGCACCCCGAAGACGGCCGGCTTCTATATCCTGCACGAGGGCCCGCTCGGGGTCTTCGACGAGACCCTGAAAGAGGTCGATTACGACGACCTTCAGGAATCCGGCAAGGTCGAGGTCGAGGCGACCGGTGGCTGGATCGGGATAACCGACAAGTATTGGCTCGCGGCTCTGGTTCCGTCGCAGGACGAGGCCATGAAATACCGCTTCACGCATTCGATCCGCCAGCAGGACGATCGCTACCAGACCGACTATCTCGGCGCGGCCCGTTCCATAGCGGCGGGCGGCACGGCTGAAACGGAAGCCCATCTCTTCGCCGGCGCCAAGGAAGTGAAGCTGCTCGACCGCTACGAGGCGAAGTACGGCGTCGCCAATTTCGATCTCGCGGTGGATTTCGGCTGGTTCTATTTCCTCACCAAACCGTTTTTCTATGCGCTCTCCTGGATCCACGGGCTGGTCGGCAACTTCGGTATCGCCATCCTGATCTTCACCGTTTGCGTGAAGGCCGTGTTTTTCCCGCTCGCCAACAAATCCTACAAGTCGATGGCGAAGATGCGCGAGCTGACGCCGAAGATGCAGGCACTGCGCGAGCAGTATGGCGACGACAAGCAGCGCCTGAACCAGGAGATGATGGGGCTCTACAAGAAAGAGAAGGTCAATCCGGCCTCCGGCTGTCTGCCGATCGTGATCCAGATCCCGGTCTTCTTCGCACTCTACAAGGTGTTGTTCGTCTCGATCGAAATGCGCCACGCGCCGTTCTATGGCTGGATTCACGATCTCTCGGCGCCGGACCCGACCACGCTGTTCAATCTCTTCGGCCTGATCCCCTGGACCCCGCCGGCCTTCATTCCGCTGATCGGCGTCTGGCCGATCATCATGGGGCTGACCATGTTCCTGCAGCAGAAGCTGAACCCGCAGCCTGCCGACCCGATCCAGGCCAAGGTGTTCATGTTCCTGCCGCTCTTCTTCACCTTCCTGCTGGCCTCTTTCCCTGCCGGCCTGGTGATTTACTGGGCCTGGAACAACCTGCTCTCGATCGCCCAGCAGCGCCTCATCATGTGGCGCATGGGCGTGAAGTAGGAACGTGATGGAAGACGAACTGGACCCCGAAGCGCTGGAGGCTGGGCGCCTCCTCTTCGCGCAGGAATGCCGGTTCGTCTGGGGCGCGGCCCGGCTCGACCAGCTGCCGGACGCCGGCCTGCCGGAGATCGCCTTCGCCGGGCGCTCGAATGTCGGCAAGTCGAGCCTTGTCAACGCGCTGACCGGCCGGAAGACCCTCGCCCGCACCTCGAACACGCCAGGCCGCACCCAGCAGCTCAACTTCTTCGATCTCGGCGGAAGGCTGATGATCGTCGATCTGCCCGGATACGGCTACGCAAAGGTCTCCAAGACCCAGGTCGCGGCCTGGAACCATGTGCTGCGGCATTACCTGAAAGGCAGCACCGTCCTGCAGCGGGTCCTGCTGCTCATCGACTCCCGGCACGGCCTCAAGGATACCGACCGGGAGATGATGGATATGCTCGATCAGGCCGCGGTGTCCTATCAGGTGGTCCTGACCAAGGTCGACAAGCCGAAAAAGGCCGAGCTGGAAAAGGTGATCGCCGATACCGAAGCGGAATTGCGCACGCATGTCGCCGCACATCCTATTATCGTGCGGACGAGTGCCGAGAAGGGAACCGGTATTCCGGAGTTGCGGGCGGCGCTGGCGGCACTCGCCGCGTCTTGAACAGGGGGAGGATGATCATGACCGGACCGTCATTGACCGAGCTGCGCCAGACCTGGCTTTCCAAAGCGGATATCCTGACCGAGGCGCTGCCCTACATGCGCCGCTACAGTGGCAAGACGGTCGTGATCAAGTTCGGCGGCCATGCCATGGGCGACGAGGAACTCTTCAAGTCCTTCGCCGCCGACATGGTGCTTTTGAAGCAGGTCGGCATGGACCCGATCGTGGTCCATGGTGGCGGCCCCCAGATCGGTAAGATGCTGGATCGCCTCAAGATCAAGAGCGAGTTCATCGACGGCCTGCGGGTCACCGACACCGCAACGGTCGAGATCGTCGAGATGGTGCTGGCGGGCTCGATCAACAAAGGTATTGTCGCTGCGATCAATGCGGCCGGCGGCCGCGCGGTCGGCATCTCCGGTAAGGACGGCAACCTGATCACCGCCCGCAAGGTGACGCGGACCAAGGTCGATCCCGACAGCAGCATCGAGAAGGTGCTCGACCTGGGGCTCGTCGGCGAGCCGGCGAGCGTCGATGTCGAGATTCTGAAGATTTTCTCCAGCGGCGGCCTGATCCCTGTCATCGCGCCGATCGGCCTCGGACCGGACGGCGAGACCTACAACATCAACGCCGATACCTCCGCCGGGGCGATTGCCGCGGCCTCCGACGCCGCCCGCTTCCTGCTGCTGACGGACGTCGCCGGCGTGCTCGACAAGGACGGCAAGCTGATCCCGGAACTGTCGGTCGAGGAAGCGCAGGCCCGCATCGAGGACGGCACGATTTCCGGCGGCATGATCCCGAAGATCGAAACCTGCATCGAGGCGATCAAGACTGGTGCCCGCGCCGCGGTCATTTTCGACGGGCGCGTTCCGCATGCCTGTCTGGTGGAACTTTTCACCCCGCATGGCGTTGGTACGATCATACGCCGCTGAGTGACGTGCCGCGTCCGGTGAGAAAGCCGCCGGCCGGACCCCACATCCCGAACAGATTTGAGCGGGGCGGCCTATCGGGGCCGCAACGCTATCGCTGTGCCTGACTTTTGGGGCGGCCCAGTCCGCAGGGAGCGCGGTGTGCGAAGACTTATGGTTAAGCAAGCGTTTAAAGGAAAAGCGGTTGCGTTTGCGTTTCGTAAATAAATTTTTTGTAGGGTGAGGTCTCGACAGGCCGTTCTTCTGCCGTTTTTCAGTGCATGGCTGTCGAATTCTTTTTTGGGCCTTTCGGGAACCGGCGCTGTCCTCAGAAAGGAGGAAGCACGATGGGGAAAATGAAACACCTGATCAAACACTGTGTGGCATTCGCCGCCCTCGTGACCGCTATCTCCTCTCTTCCGGCGCCCTCGCACGCCACGCAGCCACAGCTCTGCACCCAGCACGGCGAGCTCGTCGCCCAGCTGGATCAGAAATACGGCGAAAAGGTTACCGCCTCGGGCTTCGACGGAGCCGGAAACTTCGTCCAGGTCTTCAGTTCGAAGAACGGCACCTGGACCATCGCGATTTCGGTGCCGGGCGGCCTGACCTGCGTCATCGCCGCCGGCGACGACTGGCAGGAAGAGAAAAAGCCGTTGCCGAAGGCCGAAGTCGCCTCCTGATCCCGGTTGGGAGCTGGCCGCGCGCCACAGCGCGGCGGATCAGTCCTCCTTCTCGGTTTCTTCACTGACCAGTTCGATCTGCCAGGACATCTGATCGTCGCTGAGCGGGAAGCCGCCGTCTTCGGTCGGCTTCAGCGCCTTTTCCGGCGGAATGTTCGCGAGCCGGAGCTGGAGCTGCACCGCGAACTCCATGCTGTATCCGGCCTTCCAGACCAGGGCGACAACCGCTTTCGGGTTGATCGAGGACGCCAGGGAATGCACCGCGTCCTCGGGCAGGCCGGAGACGCATTCCAGAGCCGCGAGAACGAACGGACGCTTGCCTTCGCTGACGGCGTCCCGCACCGCCTCTTCCGTCAGCGTTCCGTTCTCGAACATCTTCATGGCTCGGTCGCGCCCGGTGAGGATGATCTCGCTCTCCTCGGTGCCGTCGGCGAGCTCCGGATTCTCCTCCAGACGCCGTTCGAGCTCGCGCGCCAGCTGGGCCGAGGCTTCCGCCCCGAGATCGGCCCGCTTGGTGAGTTCGGCCACCAGGGCGTAACCGACGAACCGCGCCAGGCTGAGGGCGTGGCGGCCGAGCAGTTTCGGCCGTGTGACCAGCGGGCGATGCAGGACCGGCCGGTCCGCCGCGTTCTCGATCAGCTCGTCCAGCGTTTCCTCGCGGATCTGCGCCGACTTGTTGCCGAGCAGTTGGGCGATGGCGGCGTCGTCCTCGGCGCCGATGACAGCGTCGGACACCGTCTCTGAAACGGCCTGACGGCGGGAGATGGCGGCAATCGCACCGGCCACGGGCTCGTTGCGGATGATCTCGACCAGAAGCTCGTCAGCAAGCAGGGGAGAATGTTCGAGGATCGGGCCTGAGACCGAGAGCGTCGTATCCCGCGCCAGAACCTCGATGACCCGGCTGATCAATTCCGGCGGCGCATCGGGAAGATCCTTCACCGCGTCGGCCAGAACCGCGCGGACCCGGTCGACATGGTCGAGGGCAAGGGTCTCCAGCACCTCGACGGTCAGCTTGCGGATGCTCTCCCGGCGTTCCGAGCTGAGATCGGGTGCGATCGCCGCGACCTTGCGGGCGACGATGGAGCGGACATCCTCGCTCTCGTCCTTTGCCAGGAACTGGTCGGCATGACGCGGCGTGGCCGTGTTCGCGGCGACCGCCTCGCGAATCTCACTATTGTCGTCCTCGGCGAGGAAGAACAGGATCTCCGGAGGGGTCAGGTGGTCTTCCGCCAAGCGCCGACGTTCCGCCAGATTGGTGCTGGCGGCGATGTTCTTGGCCTGCTCGTACGCGGCCTTGTCCGCATCGCTCATGCGTCGCTTGGGCTTATTGGCCATCGCTGCGGTCTCCGCTTGCGTCCGGGGCGAGAGCACCCGGGTCTGGGGCACCCGGGTCTGGGGCAAAGGTGTAGGCGTTCTTGCCGCCATGCTTGATTTCGTACATCGCTTCGTCCGCGCGGGCGATCAGGTTTTCGGCATTTTCAGACGGGACATCGCCGCCGGGGGCAATCCAGGCGATGCCGATCGACATCCCGACCTTGCGCTTCTCGTCGACGGCATATTTGGCGAGCGTGCCGGCGGCCTCCAGCAGGTGCTCGGCCTTCGCCCGCGCCTTGTCCCTGTCCGCATTGTCGAACCAGACCACAAACTCGTCGCCGCCGAGACGTGCCGGCATGTCGTTGTTGCCCGAGCATCCGTGGAGCATCGCGGCGACGTCGAGCAGCACCTCGTCGCCCTTCTTGTGGCCCAGATTGTCGTTCACGAGCTTGAAGTTATCCAAATCGACATAGACCAGCGCGCCGCCGGCTCCCTTTTTCCGGAGACGGCCGTCGAGCCGCTCCTGAAAGGTCCGGCGGTTGAGCAGTTTGGTCAGCGGGTCGGTGGTCGAAAGCAGTTCCAGATTCTCGTGTGAGGCGACCTGCTCGATGGCGATGCCGATCTGGTTCGAGACCTCCTTCATGAGAGCGGCGTCATCCTCGTTCCAGGCGCCGCCTGCATGGTCGCGCCAGAGCACCACCGCCCCGTTGGTGCGCTGATGATAATCGGTCGGCACGGCGAGAATATGGGCGCCGTTCGGGTCATTGATAACGGTCGGTGTCAGGCCCTCTGTTTCCGCGGCAAGCAGGTTCCGGAGAAAATCCTCCGGGGGATCGCCGAGTTCGGCGGCGACCAAAAGCCTGCCGGAGGCGTTGCGGCGGCAGATGACGCAGCCGTCGGAGGCGAGCGAACGGGCGATCGCGCGGGCGGCGGAGGCCATCATTGCCTTCGGGTCGAGTTCGTCGCGGATGGTGCGGACAATATAGGCCATCAGGCGTTCGCGGTTGCGCGCCTTCGCCAGTGCGGCATCGCGCCGCCGTGCCTCGGTGACGTCGCGGCAGACACCGCGCGCGCCGAGCCATTCGCCGTCCTCGGTGTGAAGCGGGGCTGCAGACGCCTCGAGCTCGGCGATCGATCCGTCGGCCCGGCGGAAGCGGAACTCGATCCCGGTCGAGGGTTCTTTCGCACTGAAGGGGGTGACGATCTGGATGCCGTCGAGCTTGCTGACGAAATCGTCTGCGACCCGCCCGACCAGTTCGTCCGGCTCGTAGCCAAGCGCGCCGGCCGTCGAGACGAAGACGAATTTTCCGCTGGCGTCGGTTTCCCAGGCGAAGTCGCTGGAGATCTCGACCAGATCCTTATAGCGCTGACGCGATTCGACCAGGGCGTTGCGCAAATTCTGATCGAGCGAGATGTCGCGGCCGAAGAGCAGGACATGTTGTCCGCCATCGACCGGCAGCGCGGTGATGTCGGTCGTCCGTCCCGCTTCCTCGTCGAGGATTTTCATGTTCTGCGGCCGGCCGCCGCTCGACAGGGTCGCACTGACCAGCGCCGTGATCGAAAGCGCCGTGCCGGACATGATCCCATGCACGAGCGACATCGCCGCCGGATTGGTGCCGACGACTTTCTTCTCGGGGTCGACCAGGATCACCGGGCCCGGATAATCGAACAGCGGAGCTCCGTTTTCCAACAGTCTCAGGAGCCTATCTGCGTCGCTTTCCGCCAATTCTGCCAGATCCTCTTCGAGCGGCGAATGTTGGTCGCTCTCAAGCCCAGTCACATCGATTTCCCCCAACGGTCCCTTTTCCGATCCGCGCTCCCGTGAAGCTTGCCCACGCAGGCCGGAATGGTCACTTTAGGGCGATGAAAGATAACAATCTCCTAAAAGACAAGCGAATGCTGGACCCGAATGCGGTCGAGACCTGGATCTTCGATCTCGACAACACGCTCTATCCCGCAGGGAGCAATATTTTTGCGCGGGTTTCCAAACGCATCACGGTGTATGTCCAGGATCGCTTCTCGCTCGAAGAAGAGGCGGCGCGCGCCCTGCAGAAGGACCTGTTTTGGCGCCACGGCACCACGTTGCGGGGCCTGATGGTGGAGCATGGCGTGGACGGGGAAGAATATCTCCATTACGTGCACGACATAGATGTCTCGGACATCGATCCCAATCACGCCCTCGCCGAGGCCATCGGCCGGCTGCCTGGGCGCAAGATCATCTACACCAACGGTTCTGTCCCGCATGCGCGCCGGATCATGGAGCGGATCGGCGTCGACCATCATTTCGAGGACGTGTTCGACATCGTCGCGGCGGATTACGTGCCGAAGCCCAACCCGGATCCTTACGACATTCTCGTCTCGCGCCATGGCATCGACCCCGTGCGGGCCGTCATGGTCGAGGACATGGCCCGCAACCTCGAGCCCGCGGCCGCGCTCGGCATGACCACGGTCTGGCTCTCCGGCACGCTCGACTGGGCGAAGGAGGGCGCCGAGGAGGACTATGTCCACCATGTCGCTGAGGATTTGACGGAGTGGCTGAACGGCCTGTCAGGCACGCCCGCCGCCTGAACTAGCTTTCGCCGCCGTCGGTCCTGACCCGCTCCAGCCGGTGCGCGGTCAGCGCCGCAAGGAAGGCGACTGTCGCCGAGCCGAGCATGACGAGCAGTAGCGCGAAGCGTGCGTTTTCTTCCGTCAGGACCGCGCTCGCGATCGAGGCCATGGCCGCCCCTCCGGCCACCGTGATGGCGCTTGCGAGGCCGGCCGCGCTGCCGGTGAGTTTCGGGTGCACCGAGATCGCGCCGGCGTTCGCGCTCGGTATGGTCAGGCCGTTGGAGACACCGACCAGCATGCAGGGGCCGAGCAGGGCCATGACGTGATCGATCCCTGCGGCATAGAGCGCCAGACCGAGAAGCAATCCGGCACAGGCGAGGGTCCGCCCGGCGAGCATCATGGTTGTCAGCGGCACGCGCCCGGCGAACCGTCCTGAGAGAAAGCTCCCGAACATGAAGCCTGCCGTGATCGACCCCATGCCGAGACCGAGTGCCGCCGGCGAGAGGTCGAAGGCCGCCCCGGCCGCGAGCGGTGCCCCGGCGAGAAAGGCGAAGAAGGCGCCGACCGAAAAAGCCATGCAGAGGGCATAGGACCAGTAGCGTCCGGATTTCAGCAGTGCGGGATAGCTGCGGAACTGCGCACCCATCGAGCTGGAGCGGGTGAGGTTGGTTTCCCGAAGATCGATCCAGCAAAGAGCGAAGACGGCCAGCCCGAAGGCGTCGAGGAACCAGAAACTCGCGCGCCAGCCGAAAGTCTCGTCGAGCAGCCCCCCGAGGCTCGGCCCGAGCATGGGTGCCACCGCCCAGGCCATCGCGACATAGCCGATCCGGCTCGCGGCTTTTTCCCGGCTCGTGGTGTCGCGGATGACGGCGAGGGCCACGGCATAGGTCGGGGCGATCACCGCCTGGAGCAATCGAAAGCCGAGGAAACTCCAGATGTCAGGCGCGAAGATGCAACCCGTCGTCGCGGCCATGAAGACCGCGACGCCGCAAAGGATCACGGGCCGCCGCCCGAACCTGTCGGAAAGCGGCCCAAGCAGGATCTGCAGGATCGCGGACGCTCCGGCATAACCCGCCAGCGCGAGCCCGATGACGCCGTACTCGACGCCGAATTCGGCTGCCATGCGGGTCAGCGACGGGAGGAAGATATTGACGGGCAGGATGCAGAGCGCCGAGAGCAGGATCAGTGTGCCGAGGCGCGGTCCGTGTGCGGGCAGTGGCATAGTGTGTACCGGTGACGATTTCGGAGGGAGCGGGATCGGGTCAAGAAAAAGGCCCCGCAAGGGGGGCCTGCTTACCGCGCATGGGTGCTCGCGCCGGACGGCTACGCCGCCTCGCCCATGCGCCTTCCGACTACGACAATCGTCAGGAGCCCGTTCATGACGAAACAGCTTAGTCAGGAAAAGCACTAGGTCAATCGTCGGCGCATCGCCTCCAACATGCCAAGCAGAGGCGTGCGGTTGTTCCGACGTGACCAGGCGAGCCAGAGGTCGATTTCCGGCGGCGGCGCGCCAGTCGGCATTCCGATCGGACGGACGACGATCCCCGGATATCCGGACTCGAACCCGCTTTTCGGCACGATGGATATGCCCTCCCCGCCGGAAACGAGCGCCATGACTGTCGGGATTTCGCGCACGACCTGGACGACGTTCGGCTCGAAATTCCGGGCCGCGGTCAACGCGGTTACCCGCCCATGCAGACCGTTCGCGGTATCCGCGGGCGTACCGATAAAGCGCTCTCCCCGGAATGTATCGATCGGGACGGTCGAAAGCTCCGTCAGCCGGTGATCATGCGGGAGCACGGCGACCAGCAACTGGGTCGCGACCACGAAATGTTCGAGATCTGTGGGGACATCGACCGGTGGCCGGATCAATCCGGCGTCGATACGCCGGTCGCGGATCAGAGCGAGTTGTTCCGCTGTCGTTGCTTCGTGCAGGTCGAGCACCAGACCGGGGCGCCTGCTTCTCAGGGTGCGAAGAAATTCGGGCAAGACGCTACAGGAGGGCAGCACACCCAGCCGGACTTCCCCAGCTTCCCCTGCCGCAATCTTTCGCGCTCGGCCGACCGCAAGCTCGAGCCTCTCGGAGACTTGCTCAACCTCGGTGAGGAAGGCCGTGCCCGCTTCGGTCAGTGAGACCTGCCGGTTGGTACGCTCGAACAGCGCGACGCCAAGCGCGGTCTCGAGGGACTGGATGGCCATGCTGAGCGGCGGTTGGGTCATGTTCAGTCGCGCCGCGGCGCGTCCGAAATGGAGTTCCTGCGCCACAGCCATGAACTGGCGCAGTTGACGGAGGCTGATATTTGATCCGGAAAACATATTATTCATTGCAGAATAATATATTGGATATCGGATTGTTCACACCGCTTTAATGCCGGCCATCCAATCGAGGGGGGCAGGCAGGGCCATGGACATCGAACTTCCAACCGAAATCGCTATCGTTACGGGCGCAGGCAGCGGTATCGGCGCGGCAATAGCCAAAAGGCTCGCCGAAATGTGGCCGGTGCTCGTCATCGGACGGCGCTTCGACAGACTGGTCGAGGTCGCCGACGGGAACGGGACGGGTCTCATCCCCTGGGCAATGGATGTCACGGACCGGAGCGACGTCGATCGTCTGGCAGAAAAGCTGCGGACAGACGGGGTGAAGGTCTCGGCCTTGGTCAACAATGCGGGCCTTGCCCGCAGCGGGGCAGCGGCGCTCCCTCAGACTGACCTCAGGGAGAATTGGGACACTGTCATCGCGACCAACCTCACCGGAGCGTTTCAGCTCGCGATGGCCGTGGCGCCGTTCCTGCGGCGCCCAGGCGGCCGGATCGTCAATATCGGGTCCATTGCCGCCTATACCGGCGGGCGCAGCAAGGGCTCCGCGATCTATGCGGCGAGCAAGGCCGGAATGAACGGACTCACGGTCGGACTTGCTCGCGAGTTCAGCGATGAAGGCATCACCGTCAATGCGGTCGCGCCCGGTCTGGTCGCGGAAACGGAATTCACTGGCGGATGGGATCCGGAACGCGTTCGGCAGATGGTTTCCGAGACGCCGGTCGGCCGCGCGGGAACCGCGTCGGAGATTGCCGCAACAGTCGCATTCCTCTGCGGGAGCGAAGCCGGGTACATCACCGGGCAGGTCATTCATCAGAACGGTGGCACCTACTTCGCCCCCTGATCGCGGAAAACGCCAGCCTGACAGATTGACAGGTCCCGGCCGCTTGCCCATGTTGCGCGTCGATTTTCCGATATGTGCGACGGGGTATGAGGCAATGAGCGCGAGCCAACTCGAATCTGTGATCAATGCGGCCTGGGACGACCGGGACAATGTCGGTCTGGAGACCAAGGGCGAGATCCGCGAGGCGGTCGAGGAAGCGCTCAGCGGCCTCGACAACGGCACCATCCGCACCGCCGAGCCCCTCGGCAATCACGAATGGCAGGTGAACGAGTGGGCGAAGAAGGCGGTGCTGCTTTCCTTCCGCCTCAACGACATGGACATCATCCCCGGCGGTCCGGTCGACAGCGACCTCGGCCCCTCCGTCTGGTGGGACAAGGTGCCGTCCAAGTTCGCCGGCTGGGGCGCCAACCGTTTCCGCGAGGCCGGCTTCCGCGCCGTGCCGAACTGCGTCGTCCGCCGCTCCGCCTTCATCGCCAAGGGCGTGGTGCTGATGCCGAGCTTCGTCAATCTCGGCGCCTATGTGGACCAGGGCTCCATGGTCGATACCTGGGCCACGGTCGGTTCCTGCGCCCAGATCGGCAAGAACGTGCATCTCTCCGGCGGCGTCGGCATCGGCGGCGTTCTGGAGCCGCTGCAGGCCTCCCCGGTGATCATTGAGGACAATTGCTTCATCGGCGCCCGCTCCGAGGTGGTCGAGGGTGTGATCGTCGAGGAGGGCTCCGTGCTCTCCATGGGCGTTTTCCTCTCCGCCACGACCAAGATCGTCGACCGCAGCACCGGCGAGATCTTCATCGGCCGCGTGCCGTCCTATTCCGTCGTCGTGCCGGGCTCCCTGCCGGGCAAGCCGCTGCCGGACGGGACTCCGGGTCCGAGCCTCTCCTGCGCCGTCATCGTGAAGCGCGTCGACGCGCAGACCCGCTCCAAGACCTCGATCAACGACCTGCTTCGGGACTGATCTTGGGCACCCAGATCGATCCGGTCCGGCTGACGCAGGGCCTTGTCCGCTGCGAGAGCGTGACCCCCGCCGAGGGCGGCGCGCTCGTGCTGCTCGAGAAGGAACTGACGGCGCTTGGCTTCACTTGCCGGCGCCTGACCTTCCGGCATGAAGGCACACCGGATGTCGAGAATCTCTATGCCCGTATCGGCACAGCGGCCCCGAATCTCTGTTTCGCCGGTCATACCGACGTGGTGCCGCCGGGCAACGCCGCCGACTGGGCCGTGCCGCCCTTCTCCGGCGAGATTCGCGACGGAAAGCTTTTCGGACGGGGCAGTTCCGACATGAAATCCGGCGTCGCCTGCTTTGCGGCGGCGGCGGCGCGTTTCGTCGAGAAACGCGGAGCGAATTTCGGCGGTTCG
This sequence comes from Nisaea sediminum, assembly GCF_014904705.1. Taxonomy (NCBI): domain Bacteria; kingdom Pseudomonadati; phylum Pseudomonadota; class Alphaproteobacteria; order Rhodospirillales; family Thalassobaculaceae; genus Nisaea; species Nisaea sediminum. Next base: position 373,553 of record NZ_JACZCQ010000006.1, on the reverse strand, counting down.
ATCTCCTTCCTGATCACCGGTGACGAGGAAGGCCCGGCGATCAACGGCACCGCGAAGGTGCTCGACTGGATGGCGGACGAGGGCGAGAGCATTGACGCCTGCATCGTCGGCGAGCCGACCAATCCGGACTATCTCGGCCAGATGATGAAGATCGGTCGGCGCGGCAGCTTCACCGGCTATCTGACGGTCCACGGGACACAGGGGCACAGTGCCTATCCGCATCTCGCGGACAATCCGATCCATCGCCTCGTGAAGATGCTGGAGCCGCTTACGGCGGGCGTGCTGGACGAGGGCACGGAGCATTTCCAGCCCTCCACGGTGGCGATTGTGACGGTCGATACCGGCAATCCGGCGACCAACGTGATCCCGGCGAAGACCTCGGCGACCTTCAACGCGCGCTTCAACGACTTGCATACGGCTGAGAGCCTCGAGGCGAAGTTCCGCCAGATCTTCGACGCCGTTGGCGGGCGTTACGACTTCAAGGTCGAATGCACCTCGAACGCCTTCGTGACCGAGCCGGGTCCGCTCAGCGACGCTGTCGCGGCGGCGGTGAAAGAGGTAACGGGCAAGGACCCGGAACTCAGCACGTCGGGCGGCACGTCGGACGCGCGCTTCATCCGCAAGTTCTGCCCGGTGGTCGAGTTCGGCATCGTCGGCCAGACCATGCACAAGACCGACGAGCATGTGACGGTCTCGGATATCGAGGCGCTGACCGATATCTACGAGGCCGCGCTCGGGAAGTTTTTCGACGCGGCAAGGGGATAGCCCGATGATCCCGGGCGTGAACGAGATCGTCCGCGCGCTCTATGGCTGCTGGTGCCTCGCCCTCAACCGACCGGGCGCGATCGAGCTGTTCGACCGCAGCGAGGCCGGGTTCTGGCGCTCTTTCTTCGCCGCGGTGCTGGCGCTGCCGGGGATCCTGATTTCCGAGGTCGCGCATGGCCGGGCGGAGTGGCTCGCGGGCGATTTCTTCGACTGGATCAGCTTCGGGCTGCGCTACGCGGTCTACTGGCTCGCCTTCCCCTATGTCGCGGCGCTGATCGCGGAGAAGATCGGGGCGCTCGATAAGATCCTCGATTATCTCGTGCCCTATAACTGGCTCTCCCTGCCCTTCGTCTACATCACGTGCCTGTTTTACCTGCTTGGCTCGGGTGGCGGTGCCATGGCGGGGATCTTCGAGACGCTCAGCATCGTGCCGTGGCTTCTGATTGTCCTGCTCCGCTGGCGCTGGGCGCGGGATCTGCTCGGCGTCTCGGGGCTGATGGCGGCCGGGTTCGTGCTCGCTGACGAAGTGGTCTCGCTGCTCGCCTATTTGCTGCTGGAAAGCATCGCCGTCGCGAGCTGACCGGTCAGTATCCGACCGAGACCAGATAGAGCCCATCCGGCGGTGCCGTCGGCCCGCCTGCGGCCCGGTCCTTCGCCGCAAGTGCCGCCTCCACGTCCTTCCGCGTCCATTTCCCTTCGCCGACCAGCTTCAGCGTGCCGGTGATGTTGCGGATCTGATGATGCAGGAAGGAGCGGGCGTGGGCGTTCAGGTGGATCTCCTCGCCGACGCGCGAGACGGTCAGGGCATCGAGGGTCTTCACCGGCGACTGCGCCTGGCAGTGCTTCGCCCGGAAAGTGGTGAAGTCGTGATTGCCGAGCAGGGCTTCCGCCGCCTCGTGCATGGCGCCGGCATCGAGCTGTTGCGGAACGTGCCAGACGCGGCCGCGATCGAGCGCCGGCGGGGCCGGGCGGTTGAGGATGCGATAGAGGTAGGACCGCCGGGTGGCGGAGAAGCGGGCATGGAACTCCGGATCCGCCTCCGCCGTATGGCGGATCACGATGGGGGCCGGTTTTAGGTGGAAGTTCACCGCCTTCATCACGGTGGCCGCATCGAAGCGGTCGGTCTCCAGGTCGAAATGCGCGACCTGCGCCAGGGCATGCACACCTGCGTCGGTTCGTCCGGCGCCGACGACCTCGACAGACTCGCCGGAGAAAGCGGTCACCGCCTCTTCGAGTGCCTGCTGGATCGACGGTCCGTTGGCCTGGCGCTGCCAGCCGGAAAAATCGCCGCCGTCATATTCGATCGTGATCCTGAAGCGCGGCACGGGGCTCAGCCGAGTTTCGTGCCGGGCGCGAGACCGTCGAAGCCGCGCAGCAGGTCTGCCGCATCCATCGGTGCCTTTCCCGGCCGCTGCAGGCGGGTGATGCGCAGCGCGTCCTCGGCGCAGGAGACGGTAAGCTCTCCGTCGAGCACGGTGCCCGGATCGTTGGAGAGCGGGCCGAGCTTCAGCACCTCACCCGCAAAGACCTTGAAACGTTCGCCGCCGAGTTCGAACCAGGCGCCGGGCCAGGGGGCGAGGGCGCGGATGGTCCGCTCCAGCTCCTCCGCGCCTTTCGACCAGTCGAGGTGGCCGGTCTCCCGGGTCAGCTTCTCGGCATAGGTGACGCCGTCCTCCGGCTGCGGGCTCGCCTCGACATAGCCGCCGGCAATCGCGGCGAGCGCCGGCAGGATCAGCTTGGCGCCGACGGCGGAGAGCGTGTCATGCAGGGTCTCGCCGGTGGTCTCCTCCGTGATCGGCACGCGCTCGGCCATCAGCATGTCGCCGGTATCGAGACCCTCGTCCATCGCCATGATGGTGACGCCGGTCTCACTGTCGCCGGCGAGGATGGCGCGCTGGATCGGCGCCGCGCCGCGCCAGCGCGGCAGCAGCGAGGCATGGACATTGATGCAGCCGAGCCGCGGCGCCTCCAGGATCTCCTTCGGCAGGATCAGCCCGTAGGCGACGACCACGGCGGCGTCGAGCGCGAGGTTGCGGAATCGCGCCTGTTCCTCGGCGTTGCGCAGCGAGACCGGGGTGAAGACCGGAATGCCGTGGCGCTCGGCGGCCTCGTGCACCGGCGACTTGCGCTCCTTCTTGCCGCGCCCGGCGGGGCGGGGCGGCTGGCTGTAGACCGCCGCGATCTCGTGTCCGGCGGCGACCAGCGCCTCCAGCACAGGCACGGAGAAGTCCGGCGTGCCCATGAAGGCGAGGCGGAGGGGCTCGTAAGGGGTGATGGCGGTCTGGGCGGACCCGGACATGGGAGAGGTTCCGATCGGATCTAGGCCGCTTCGTCTTCGGCGCGCTGTTTCTTCGCCTTGGCCATCTTCCTCAGGATCATGTTCCGCTTCAGAGCGGAGAGATGATCGACGAAGAGGACGCCGTCGATATGGTCGATCTCGTGCTGCAGGCAGGTGGCGAGCAGGCCGTCGGCCTCGATCTCCTGCGCGGCCCCGGTCTCGTCGAGATACTTCACCCTGACCGCGGCCGGGCGGGTCACGTCGGCATAGTGGCCGGGCAGGGAGAGGCAGCCCTCCTCGTAGGTGCTCACCTCGTCCGAGGACCAGACGATCTCCGGATTGACGATCCTGAGCGGTTGCGGCTCCTCGTCCTTGCCCGCGACGTCGATGACGATGAGCCGCTTGGTGAGGCCGATCTGGGGCGCCGCCAGGCCGATGCCGGGCGCGTCATACATGGTCTCCAGCATGTCATCGAGGATCTGCCGGATCTCGTCGTCGATTGTCTCGACCGGAGTGCATTTGGTCTTCAGGACCTTGTCCGGCGCCCAGACGATGTCACGCTTGCTCATGCGGGTGTTTCGGTTTTGTTGCCAGCCGCCCCTGAGTTAGGGGATCGCCCTGCCGAGGTCAAGTTTGGCGGCGCCTTCCGGAGGCGCGTGCGCTACGTCGAGCGTGGTAGGATAAGTGATTCGCAAGAAGCGGTTCGGATGTGGAAACAGGCATGGATAGTCTGACCCTGGTGCTGGCGGCGGTCGCCGCCCTCGCGGTTCTCGTCGCGGTCGTGGCCCTGATGCGGGGGCGCGGCGGGGACGACCGTATCGCCATGGTGCTCGAGGAGTCGGCCCGGCGCCAGGCGGAGCAGGCGGAGCGCGCCGCCGCGGCACAGGCCGAACTCGCGGGACGGGTGACCCAGCTCTCCGAAAACCATGCCGCGGCGCAGGCGAAGATCGCCGAGCTGATGCAGCTGCAGGAGCGGGAGGTCGCCAAAAGGCTCGACGAACGGCTGGCCGACGTGACCCGTAAGGTCGGCGAGAGCCTGGAGAAATCCAGCACCAAGGCGCAAACCTCGCTCTCGGAGCTGCAGCAGCGCCTCGCGATCATCGACACGGCGCAGAAGAACATCACCGAGCTTTCCACCCAGGTGGTCGGATTGCAGGATATTCTTTCCAACAAGCAGGCGCGCGGCGCCTTCGGGGAGATCCAGCTGAACGATCTCGTTAGCTCGATCCTGCCGCCCAACGCCTACCGTTTCCAGGCGCAGATTGGCGAGAACCGGCGCGTCGACTGCCTGATCGACCTGCCGAACCCGCCGGGTTCCATCGCGATCGACGCCAAGTTCCCGCTGGAGAGCTATCATGCGCTGATGAATGCCTCGAGTGACGCGGAGCGCGCCGCGGCCCGTAAGCAGATGGCGACCGCGATCCTGAAGCATGTGAAGGATATCTCGGCGCGCTACATCGTGCCGGGGGAAACGGCGGAATCGGCGCTGATGTTCCTGCCGTCGGAGGCGATCTATGCCGAGCTGCATGCGAACCTGCCGCAGGTCGTCGAGCAGTCCTGGAAGGAGCGGGTCTGGATTGTCTCGCCGACCACGCTGATGGCAACGCTGAACACGGTGCGCGCGGTGCTGAAGGATGCCCGCATGCGCGAGCAGGCGCACGTGATCCAGAAGGAGGTGCGCACCATGCTGACGGATGTCGGACGGCTGGACGAAAGGGTCGGCAAGCTGGAAACGCATTTCAATCAGGCGGAGAAGGATATCCGCGATATCCGCACCTCGACCAACAAGATCACCCGCCGCGGCGAGTTGATCGAGGAGATCGAGGTCGGGACTGCCGAGGGCTCGGGCGATGCGGCGGCCGATCTGCTCGGTACTACAGAACATCTGCCGCTCGAAAGCTGACCGTGGCCGACCGTGATCTGAAACACACGACGCTCGAATTGCCGGTGCTGACCGAGCGGCTTTGCCTCCGTGCCTACCGCGACGACGACCTTGAGAATGTCTTCCGGCTGCGCTCCAATCCGGAGGTCGTCGCGATGCTCTACGGCGAACCGATGACGCGCGCGGAGGCGCCGGAAGCGCTGGCGCGGTACATGATCCCGCCTGTCCTCGAAGCGGACGGGGACGAGCTCAAGATTGCCGTCGAACGGCGGGAGGACGGCGCCTATCTCGGGAACCTGAAGCTGCAGCTGCTGAGCCGGGAAAATCTGCAGGGCGAGATCGGCTATGTCTTCGACCCGCGCCATCAGGGCCGGGGCTATGCGCTGGAGGCCGCGCGCAAGGGACTGGAACTGGGCTTCGCGCATTTCGGCATGCACCGGATCAGCGCCCATTGCGACGTGCGCAACACCGCTTCCTGGAAGCTGATGGAGAAGCTCGGCATGCGGCGCGAGGCGCATTACCGGGAGAAGGAGTTCTTCAAGGGCGCCTGGGCGGAGGATTTCGTCTACGCCATCCTGGCGCGCGAATGGGCGAGCACCGGCTAGGCATCACGACGGTGAATGAAAGCGGTCTTCGGGAATGACCGCGATGGCGGTCAGCTCAATCAGAAGGTCGGGGTCGACGAGGCCGACCACCTTGATTCCGGTCGTGGCCGGACCGTGTTGTTTCGAGAATCGCTTCGTGCGGACCTGCTGGATCGCAGGAAGGTCCCGGTCCCGGACATAGTACATCGTGGTCGAGACGATGTCCTCGAGACGCCCCCCAAGGGCCCCCAGGATGGCCTCGATATTGTCGATTGCCATTTCGGTTTGAAGCCCCGGGTCCCCAGGCCCGACAATCCTTCCCTCGGCATCCCAGGCCACTTGACCGGTCAGGTGCACCCGCCGCCCCGACGGCTCGACCACGGCCTGGGAGAACGGGAACTCCGGATCCGACCAGACGTTTCCAGGGGAGATACGGATGATTTCAGTCATGCAGATTATGTACCGCTTCTGACCTTGTTAAGGAAAGTTGCAACCTCGCGGTCGAGCGACTGGGCCTGCGCCGCGACCCCCTTGGCGGCGGAGAGCACCTCGTCGGCCGTGCTGCCGGCCTCGCCGGCGACGCTCATCATGCCGTTCATGGTCTCGCTCACCTGATTGGTGCTCTGCGCCGCTTCCGAGGAGGAACGCGCGATCTCGTCCGTCGAGGCGCCCTGTTCCTCGACCGCGCTGGAGACCGCGATCATCTTTTCGGTCATGTCGCCGATCAGCGTGCCGATCTCGCGGATCGCCTCGACGGCCTGGTTCGTGTTGGCCTGAACGGCATCTATCTGAGCCGAGATCTCTTCGGTCGCCTTCGCGGTCTGGGTCGCGAGGTTTTTCACCTCGGAGGCGACCACGGCGAAGCCCTTGCCGGCATCGCCCGCCCGTGCCGCCTCGATCGTCGCGTTCAGGGCCAGGAGATTGGTCTGCTCGGCGATGTCGTTGATGAGGCTGACGACCTCGCCGATCTTTTGCGATTCAGCGTCCAGACTGACAACGATGCGGTCCGTGTTCTGCGCCTTCTCCGCAGCCTGCTGCGCTACCCGGGAGGTCTCGGAGATGTTCGCGCTGATCTCCTGCACCGACGCGGCGAGCTCCTCGGCCGCAGCGGCCACCGTGTTCACATTGCTTGAGGTCGCCTCCGCGACCGCGCGCACGCCGGTGGACTCGCTTTTCACCTGCTCGGAGGCGTTCACCATGGTCTCCGAACTCTTCTCCATCGCCGCCGCGGACTGGCCGACCTGATCGACAATGGCCTTCACCGACCGCTCGAACGTGTCCGCGAGGTTCAGCATCGCCTGGCGCCGTTCCTCGGCGGAGCGTGCCTCGGTGCGCTGCTGCTCGTCGCGCAGCCGCTCGACCTCGCGGCCATTGTCGCGGAACACCTCCACGGTCCGCGCCATGGCGGAGATTTCGTCGGAACCGGCGGTATCGACTTCGGTTTCCAGATCGCCGTCGGCGATCTCGGCCATTGTCCGCTGCAGGCCGTTCACCCGGCGCACAACCTGACGGGAGACCAGCAGCCAGCCGATCAGGAAGCTGAGCACGACGCTCGCGCCGCAGACCGCGAACATGAAGTACTTGCTGTTGGTCACCGTTTTGCGGGCCGACTGCTCGCTGACCGTCGCCGCGGCCTCGGCATCGGAGACGAGCTCGTGAACCTTGTCCGACATGGTCGCGACCGCGGCCCGGCTCTTCGCCAGCGCTTCCTGCGAGGCGGCTTCGGTCTCCAGAAGCCGGGTGCGCAGATTGAAGATGGAATTGTCTCCGAGACCGAAGCCGACCAGCAGATTGCCGCTTTCCAGAGTCAGAGGATCGAGCTTGTTCTCGAAGCTGCCGAGCGCGCTCAGGAGGCCGTTGTTCGACAGGATGAACTCGCTGGAGATCTGCCCGACCGCCAGCGTATCCGGCGCACCGGCCGCGGCATTCAGCAATCCGGCGATGTGGTTGGCCTTGGCGACGAGTTCGAGCGCGTCGCGAATCACGGTGACGTCCTCGTGGATCAGCTTGGAGATCGCGTCCTTGATATTGTCGACCAGGCCGGTACCGCCGGCGGTGAGCCGTGCGGTCGCCTCTTCGATCACCGGATCGATCGAGGCCCGGAAGGTCGCCGTCAGCTCGGCGACTTCCGCGTCGATGTCGGCGCGCCGCTGCGGGTCGCCGTTTCCGCCAAGTTCCGCTTTACGCAGATCGAACACCGATTTGGAGCCCTTGCCGAAGAACAGCAGCTTGAGGCCGATCTGCCTCAGATCGTAGGCGGCGTCGCTCTCGTCCAGCATGTTCACGGCGTCGTGGATCTGACCGGCGACACCCTTGAACCGGGTTTCCAGGGTGTCGACATCGGGCTCTGTCCCCGCCGTCGCCGCCAGAGCGATGATGGAGAGCATCTCATGCCCGAGAGCGGCCGTCCTGAGGCCGGATTCGAGCTGCACCAGCTCCTGGGTCAGCAGGTTCTCGACGGCCTCGCCGGAAAAACTGATCGCAGTCTCACCGCGCTGCCGCAGGGTATCGCTTGCCTGCCGCACGAGGGGCAGGGCGCCGGATACGAAGAGCCTCTGTTCCTTGCGGAGATTGGCCGTCGTCGTATCGAGCGCGGTACGTAGTTCGTCGCGTTGGCCGATCGTGGTCTGGAGTTCGGCGAGCGCGCTTTCGATCTCCCCGATCAGCGCGGACAGACCGGCCCGGCCTTCCTCGTCGAGCGACGGCATCTGCTGCAGGCGGCCTCGGAGATCGGAGAGACCGGCCTCCATGTCGGCTTGAATCGTATCGCGCTCTTCCTGGTTCGCGGCGCTGACCAGTGCTGGCGCTGTGGCGGCGATGTTCGCGCTCGCATTGGCGAGGGCCATCGAATTCTTGATCGCGGGGATGGACTGGCCGGTGAACTGGTCGAGCGCCTGCTGCAGGGTGGTGAAGGCGAGGATCGAGATGATGGCGGCGCTCAAGGTGATGAGGGTGATGCCGCCAAGCGCAAGATAGAGCTTGCCGCCGACACCGACGCCGCGCCGCGGACGGGAGCGGTCTTCTTCCGCCCGTTCGGCTTCCGCGTCGTCCGGAATGAGATTTACGTCGTCCGACTCCAGTGACTGGTCCACGGCCTGAGATCCCCCTGCAAGCTTTGCCTCCCTCCAAAGACGGATCGATGGAGAGTGCGTCCCCGAAACGGCGCTGGGGCACTCGCATTGTGCGGTGCAAAATAGCGCGTCAAGGCCACTTTGACGTCACCAGATAGGTGAGATCAAGTTCGAAAAAGGCACTGTAAATATTCACTTATTTCTCAGTTTTATGGTTAATTTTTAGATGGATTTGCCGATTAGTTGATAAACACGCATCCAGAAAGCGGATTACCTAATCGGATCAATGATTTCGCAGCGCAAAAAGAACGGGCGGACTGCAGAGGTCCGCCCATTCGCAAGCATCGGTTCAGGGTTGTTGCCCCTGCCGATCAGGTCCCGCTTCTGACCTTGTCGAGGAATGTCGCGACCTCTCGGTCCAGAGATTGCGCCTGCGCGGCGACCCCCTTGGCGGCGGAGAGTACCTGATCGGCGGTGGTTCCCGCCTCGCCGGCGACGCTCATCATGCCGTTCATGGTCGCGCTCACCTGATTGGTGCTCTGTGCCGCTTCCGATGAGGAGCGCGCGATCTCGTCCGTCGAGGCGCCCTGTTCCTCGACCGCGCTGGAGACCGCGATCATCTTCTCGGTCATGTCGCCGATCAGGGTGCCGATCTCGCGGATCGCGTCCACCGCCTGGTTGGTGTTGGCCTGCACCGCGTCGATCTGCGCGGAGATCTCCTCGGTCGCTTTCGCGGTCTGGGTCGCGAGGTTTTTCACCTCCGAGGCGACGACTGCGAAGCCTTTGCCTGCATCGCCGGCGCGGGCCGCCTCGATGGTCGCGTTCAGCGCCAGCAGGTTGGTCTGCTCGGCGATGTCGGTGATCAGCTTCACCACCTCGCCGATCTTCTGCGATTCCGCATCGAGACTGGCGACGATGCGGTCCGTCGTCTCCGCCTTGTCGGCGGCGCGCTGTGCCACACGGGAGGTCTCGGAGATATTGACGCTGATCTCCTGCACCGAGGCGGCGAGCTGCTCGGCCGCCGCGGCGACGGTATTCACATTGCTCGATGTGGTCTCGGCGATGGAGAGCACGCCGCCGGACTCATTCTTCACCTGCTCGGAGGTGCTCACCATGGTCTCCGAGCTCTTCTCCATCTCGCGGGCGGAGAGCCCGACCTGGTCGACGATGGCTTTGACCGACTGCTCGAAGGTATCGGCGAGGTTCAGCATCGCCTTGCGACGTTCCTCGGCGGAGCGGGCCTCGGCGCGCTGCTGCTCGTCGCGCAGGCGCTCGACCTCTCGGCCATTGTCGCGGAACACTTCCACCGTCCGTGCCATGGCGGAGATCTCGTCAGAGCCCGAAGTGTTTACCTCCGCCTCAAGATTGCCGTCCGCGATTTCGGCCATCGTCTGCTGCAGACCGTTCACCCGGCTGACAACCTGGCGCGAGACAAGCAGCCAGCCGATCAGCAGGCCGGCCAGCGCGCCGATCCCGCCTATCGCGAAGAGCAATTGGCGGCTCTTCACGATCGTGTCCTTGGCCGAATTCTCGCTCGCCGTCGCCTCGGTTTCGGCGGCGGCCACAAGCGCGTTCACATCACTGGTCATTGCCGCCACGCTTTCGCGGCTACGGGTGAGTGCGGCTACGGCTTCGGCCTCGGTTTCCAACAAAGTGCGGCGAAGCTCGAACACCGACTCGTCGCCTGTGCCGAAAGTGTTGAGCATTTCCGCCTTCTCCGCCGTGACCTCGTCGATCCCGCGTTCGCGGAACTCCCCCAGTGCGGCGTTCATCGCATCGGTGGCGGCCTGGAACTGGTACCCGGTCTGCTTGATGGAGTCGGCATCGGGCGCGCCGGCGGCCGCGTTCAGAAGGCCGGCCACGAGATTCGCCTGAGCGACGAGCTCCAGCGCGGTCTTGATATTGCCCGCGTCCTCGTTGACGAGCGTGGTGATGGAACTCTTCACGTTGTCGACCAGCTTCTCCCCGCCGGCGATGAGCTTGTAACTCGCCTCGGTAACGACCGGATCGATCGAGTTCTTGAATTTGCTCGACAGTTCCGCGACTTCGGCCTTGAGCGCGACACGCTTGATGTCGAGCTGCAGCTGCTGGCCGATCGGCAGGGAGCCTTTCGTAAGTTCCTGTTTACGAAGCTCGAAGACCGATTTGTCGCCGAGACCGAACAGACTGAGGCCGAGCGAGACATCTCGCAGCGCGATGGAATTCTCGGTCTCCGCCAGATTGTTCACGGCGTCGTAGACCTTGTTCGAGCTCTGATCGAACTCATCCTTCAGCATGTCCAGCATCTCTTCCGATCCGGCGGTCGTCGTCAGGGCGATGATCGACAATATCTCGTTACCGAAGGCGGCGGCCTTCAGCCCGGACTGCAATTGCTGAACCTCGCCCTCGAGCAATTCCTCGACGGCGCGTACGGACGAACTGATCGTGTCTTCGCCGCGAAAGGTCAGGGTCTCGTTCGCCAGCTGGATCACCGGGATCGCTTCCGCGACGAAGAGGCCGTGCGCCTGCCTGATCTCCGCGGTCTTCTTGCCGAGGGCGGTCCGCAGCTCTTCCCGGCGCTCGATCGTCGCCTGCAAGTCGGCGAGGGCGCCTTCGATGTCGGTGACGAGACCGGAGAGCTTGTTCCGCTCCGTTTCCGGCAGTGCGGTCAGGGTATCGAGCCGCTGGCGCAGTTCGCCGATACCGAGCTGCATGCCGTTCTCGATCTCCGCCCGCTCCTCGTCGGTCTGGGCGCTGACCAGTGCCGGCGCGGTCGCGGCGATATTCGCGCTCGCATTGGCGAGGGCCATGGAATTCTTGATCGCCGGGATCGAGCGCCCGGTGAACTGGTCGAGGGTCTCTTGCAGGCCTGTGAAAGCGGCGATCGAGATCCCGATGGCAACCAGGGTCACCAAGGTGACCCCTATGAGGGCCATGTAGAGCTTGCCTCCGACACCGGGACCCCGGCGCTTCGTCTTCGGTTTGTTCAACTCTTCGTCCGAGTCGACCGAGGGGTCATGGGTATGCGCTGCGTTTTCCACGGGGACCGTCCTTCGAATTCGCCATTAATACGTGTGTGCGGGACGACGGTGTCGCGTCCGCATAATCTATAGTGGGCAAGTCAGCAAACGTATTCGCGACTGCAATATCAGCGGTAAACGGGTATAGAGCGCAAGTGCAAAAAAGTCAGTGTTTTTATTCGGTTGTTAGATGGCGTTAAAGGTAAATTTGCAGAAGAATTTTCGGAAAATTTGATCAACTTCAATGGTGTTTCACGGGAACGGGCGGACCGTTGAAGTCCGCCTGCCCAGTGACGCTCTCTTTCGGCTGACCGGCGTCAGCCGATCAGGTCCCGCTTCTCACCTTGTTGAGGAAGGTCGCGACCTCGCGGTCGAGGGACTGCGCCTGCGCGGCGACGCCCCGTGCGGCAGAGAGCACCTGGTCGGCGGTCGTTCCCGCCTCGCCGGCGACGCTCATCATGCCGTCCATGGTCGCGCTCACCTGATTGGTGCTCTGCGCGGCTTCCGAGGTGCTGCGCGCGATCTCGTCGGTCGAGGCACCCTGCTCCTCGACCGCGCTGGAGATTGCCATCATTTTCTCGGTCATGTCGCCGATCAGGGTGCCGATCTCGCGGATCGCGTCCACCGCCTGGTTGGTGTTGGCCTGCACCGCGTCGATCTGCGCGGAGATCTCCTCGGTCGCTTTCGCGGTCTGGGTCGCGAGGTTTTTCACCTCCGAGGCGACGACTGCGAAGCCTTTGCCTGCATCGCCGGCGCGGGCCGCCTCGATGGTCGCGTTCAGCGCCAGCAGGTTGGTCTGCTCGGCGATGTCGGTGATCAGCTTCACCACCTCGCCGATCTTCTGCGATTCCGCATCGAGACTGGCGACGATGCGGTCCGTCGTCTCCGCCTTGTCGGCGGCGCGCTGTGCCACACGGGAGGTCTCTCCGATATTGTTGGAGATCTCCTGTACCGAGGCTGCGAGCTGCTCGGCCGCGGCGGCGACGGTATTCACATTGCTCGATGTGGTCTCGGCGATGGAGAGCACGCCGCCGGACTCGGTCTTCACCTGCTCGGAGGCGCTCACCATGGTCTCCGAGCTCTTCTCCATCTCGCGGGCCGAGAGGCCGACCTGGTCGACGATGGCCTTCACCGATTGCTCGAAGGTGTCCGCGAGGTTCAGCATCGCCTTGCGCCGCTCCTCCGCGGAGCGGGCCTCGGCGCGCTGCTGCTCGTCGCGCAGGCGCTCGACCTCTCGGCCGTTGTCGCGGAACACCTCGACTGTCCGCGCCATGGCGGAAATCTCGTCGGAGCCGGATGTGTCCACGTCGGTTTCCAGATCGCCGTCCGCGATCACGCCCATCTTGTCGGCGAGCAGATTGACCCGGCGCACCACCTGACGGAACACCATGAGCCAGCCGATCAGCAGGCCGGCCGCGGCGCTGATGGCGACCATCCCGAAGAGCAGTTTCTGGCTCTCCTCGATCCGGCGGAGCGCGCTGGTCTCGCTCGCCGCTGCGGTTTTTTCCGCCTCGGCAACGATCCCGCGGACTTCCTGCTCGATCGCGGCGGCCGTCTCACGGCTCGCCGCCAGCGCGGCGAGCGCCGCCTCGTCGATCTCGAGCTGCGACCGGCGCAGTCCGAAGACGCTTGCGTCTCCGACGCCGAATGCCGTGATCTTTGCGACGAGATCGGCCACCCGCGAATTCTGGGCATGCTGCTCGAATTCCGAGACGGCATCGTCGAGATTGACGCTCCCCATCAGGAATCGTCCGTCCAGCACATTGAGTCCCGGCATGTCGGTGGCGCTGGCACCCGAATTGATAAGTCCTGCGAGGAGATTGGCTTCGGCGGTGAGCTGCAGCGTCGCGCGCAGCCGCGCGACATCGCCCCGGACGAAGCCATTGATGGTCTTGCCGATCGTATCCGTGAGGGTCTTTCCGCCTTCGGTGAGGTTGGAGCTCGCGGCTGCGATCACCGGTTCCACCATCTCGGAGAACTGTTCTTCAAGCCCCGTGAGTTTTTGGTTCAGGGCTCCGCTCTTCTCCTGCAGGGCCAGGGTTTCCTGGAAGGTCAGCGACTTGTTGTAATCGAGCTCGGTCGTCCGGACGGCGAAGATGGAGTTCTCGCCGGTACCGAGTGCCAGGAGATCGTTCGTATAGGTCCTGAGGGTATTTGCCGCCTCCGTATCGGGCAGCAGTTCCTCTTGTTGCAGAATCTCCACAGCGATTGCATCGAAACGCTCGCGCAGCGGAGGCACTGCTTCGAAATCCGCGGTCGCCTTGGTCCGGGCGAGCAGGGCCAGGATCTCGCGAAGGCCCGCATTGAGGCGCAGTCCGGCCCTGAGCGCGCTGACTTCTCCCTCGAGCAGGGAGACGATCATCTTGGACGTACCGTCCACCGCGTCCCGGCCGGTCTTCGCCAGACTGGAACTCGCAGCGTCGACGAGCGGCGTGATCTCCCCGAGGAACTCTTCGTGGGTGGTGAGCAGCGCCGTCACGTTGGTGCGGATACGGGCTGCGATCTCGTCCTTTTCCCGCATCTTATGTCCGAGCGAGTCAATGCCGGTCCGGAAGTCGGTGATGAGCTGGAGGTTTTTCTGTCTCTGTTCTTCTGTGAGGGCGGACAGGCCGGTCACCCGGGTTTCCAGCCGGGTCAGCAGGGCGGCGATTTCGGCTTCGGTCGCGGCGCGTTCCTCCTCGGACTGTGCGGTCACGATTTCCGGTGCCTTGGCGGCGACGGCGGCGCTTTCGGCGGCCATCTGAAGCGAACTCTTGATCGCCGGGATCGCCTCGCCAGCGAAGCCGTTCATCGCCCGCTTCAGGTCGCCGAACGCCCAAAGGGAAACGGCTGCGGCCACCACGGTGATGAAGAACATTCCACCGATGGCAAGATAGAGTTTGCCACCGACACCGATCCCTCTGCGTTTGACAGCGGGCTGACCGGACTCTTCCTGATCGATTTCATCCGTGGTGAGTTCACTTGCCGACATTTGATTTCCTCCCGGGTAGTCCGCTTTGCCGCCGCTTGCCTCGCGCTCATCCAGCGCGGGAACGGGATCTTGTTCTCTGGTTCAATGGTGTTTCGGGGGCCGCTTCCGACCGCAACGCCCCGCAGCGCTCTGCTGCCGGTCGAAGCCGGAAGAATGCTGTAGGTACGATCTTCCCCAGAGACACCGTTCCCAAAGTCGAACATGTTCTCAGTATATTAATAATTGCCTAAAATACGGAGGGAAATAATGATCGAAAGTTCAGGGTTCTCAGGAAATTAAGAAGATTTACTTAAAAAGCAAGATTAATTGCTTAAATGGAGATTTGATATTAACACATTGAGATAAAGAAAAAATTTTTGAACATTCAGGTTTCGCGGAAGATTTCCGGAGTGTAGCGTGCCCGCAAATACGTCCTTTCGGCGTATAGAAATATTCAACTTTCACGTTAATTCGAGAAACAGTCCCGTACCCATGTCTGCGTCGCATGACAATCCGAGGCTTCGACGGGCATACGGATATCCTTATCCGGCGCCCGAGGGTGATTTCCTCTTCGCCCGTGGCCGGGCGGAGCCGTTTGACGACGGGATCGACCTGTCCGGCCGGCAGCCGGTGATCGCGGTTGGCTCCAACCGTGCGCCGGAACAGTTACGGCGCAAGTTCGGCGATGGTCCGGGCAGCGAGATTCCGGTGACCTGGGGCTGGATGCATGGCTATGACGTCGTCTATTGCGCGCATCTTGCGGGGTACGGGTCCGTCCCGGCGACGCTGCACACCAGTGCGGGCACGGAAGTCCAGGTCGCGGTCACCTGGCTGACGGCGCCGCAGCTCGAGCGCATGCACGAGACCGAAAATGTCGGGGAAAGCTACGTCTACGGGACCTTCGACGAGAGTGCGATCGACCTCGGTGCGGCGCGTCCGGTGGTGCGCGCCGGCTGCTACATCACCCGGCGCGGAGCGCTGGCACTCGACGGAGCACCGGTGGCGCTCGCGGAGATCGAGGCTCGAAACCGAAGCTTCTCCAGCCTCCCTCAGGCCGCCAAGCTCGCGCTGTTGCACGAACGTTTCGGGGACCGCCCGGATGTCGAGGACTGGATCCTCTCCCTGCTTGACGACGAGAACCTGGAGCGCCGCAGGGGCCTTTCTCAAAGGATGTCCGAAACCGTGCTCGCCTTCGAAGACCCGCGTTTCAGGATCCTGCTGGGGTAGCGGTCTCGGCGGTGATCTGCCAGACGGAGGTTTCCCGGATCTCCCTGTCCTCGAGCTCGGTGGAAACCGGGACCTGATAGGTGGCGCAATGCAGACGACCGCTTTTCGGCAGATAGGCCCGGCCCGGGTCGCCGACGAGCACGAGCGCGCCCGCCGCCGCGTGACGCCGCAGCCAGGCCTCGGCGCGCACGGCCATGGGGCGCTCGTAGAAGACGTCCCCGGCGAGCACGACATCGAACAGCGGATTGCCGTCCTCCGCGAGCGTCGGCTCGTCGAACATGTCCCGTCCGGCGAAGGACAGCCCCGTCTCGAGACCGTTTGCCTCTGCGTTCATCCGGATCGCGAGGCCGGCGACCGGATCTGTGTCGTTGGCGATGACCGTCGCGGCCGAAACCCAGAGGGCGGCAAGGCTGACGATGCCGGATCCGGCGCCGATATCGAGGACGCGGCGGCCGGCGACCAGATGGGGGTGATCGATCACATAGCGTGCGAGCGCCTGTCCGCCGGCCCAAGCGAAGGCCCAGTAGGGTGGCGGCAATCCGAGCTGCTGCAGCTCGCTTTCCGTCGCTTCCCAGAGCGGTGTGATTTCCGTCGCGAGATGAAGCGTCAGTTCCGGAACCATCGGCGGGGAAGCAAGTTCGGTGTTGCGGAGAATGAACTCCGCCGTGACGGACGGGGTTCCGCCCGGCGTCATCCTGCGAGGATCGCCAGGGTGACGATCCAGCCGAAATAGCGGTTGGACTGGAAGCGGAGCAGGCAGCCCTTCGGATCGTCGATATCGATCGTGCGAATCTGCCAGAGGAGCTGCGCGCCGGCGGCGGCCAGAACGAGATAGAACGTCCAACCGAGACCGATCAGCGCGCCGCTGGCGGCGATCCCCGCGAGGGTCAGGGGATAGACGATCCAGAGGAACGGCACCGTCCGGGCGCCGAGGGCGAGGGCGGAGGATTTCACGCCGATCAGCACGTCGTCCTCCTTGTCCTGGTGGGCGTAGATCGTGTCGTATCCGAGCGTCCAGACGATCCCGGCGGCGTACAGCACGCTGTTGGCGAGCTGGATATCTCCCGTGACAGCAGCCCATCCCATGAGCGCGCCCCAGTTGAAGGTCAGGCCGAGAACGAATTGCGGCCAGTAGGTGATCCGCTTGAAGAGCGGATAGGTGACGACCAGCACCAGCACCAGAACGCCGAGCAGCCAGCAGGTTTCGTTCAGTTGCAGCAGGATGAGCAGCCCGACGCCGAGTTGCAGGCCGAGGAAGGCGAAGGCCTGTCGCACCGAGATCGCGCCGCTGGCGATCGGCCTCTCCATCGTGCGGGCGACCTTGCGGTCGAACTCGCGGTCCCAGAGATCGTTGATGGTGCAGCCGGCGCCGCGCATCACGGTCGCACCGACGCTGAACAGGACATAGAGCCAGATGAGGTCGGGCACGGAGAGAGCCTTGCCGGTCGCCTGCCAGCCGAGCGCGAGGCCCCACCAACAGGGGAGCAGCAGCAGCCAGGTCCCGATCGGCCGGTCGAGCCGCATCAGGCGGGCATAGGGGCGTGCGGCGGATGGCAGCAGCCGGTCCACCCAGTCATTGCGTGCGATATCGCTTGCGGTCATGGTGGCTTCTGCATAAACCGGGCGGCACTCCCGGGCAAGCACCGGGGTGCGAGGTCCTGGCTGGCGCGGTTCCGCGTCGCCGAAGCGTGAGGCTGGATGAGCCAAAAGATCGAAACCCGTCTCTTCGTGAGCACCGATCTCTCCGCCGGCGGGAGTGTCGTCCTCGAGAAAGACCAGAGCCATTATCTGAAAAACGTCCTCCGGCTCGGCGCCGGCGCCAGGGTCGCGCTGTTCAATGGCCGGGACGGGGAATGGGTCGCGGAGATCGACGAGATCGGCAAGAGTAGGACCTCGCTCGGACTGAGAGAGCAGAGCCGTCCGCAGATCGAAGAGCCCGATATCTGGCTCGCCTTCGCGCCGATCAAGCGCGCGCGCATCGATTTCATCGCCCAGAAGGCGACCGAACTCGGGGCCTCGCTGCTCTGGCCGGTCCTGACCGAGCGCACCAACGTGGAACGCGTGAAGACCGACCGCCTGCTGGCGAACGCGATCGAGGCGGCAGAACAGACAGCACGGGTCAGCGTGCCGGAAATCCGAGAACCGGTGCGTCTCGACGCGCTGCTCGACGCCTGGCCGGAAGATCGCCCTCTGATCGTCTGCGACGAGACGGGGGCCGGTAACCCGATCGCCCATGTGTTGTCGGAGCATCCTTTCAAGGGGGGAACCCCTAGCGGATTGTTGATCGGTCCGGAAGGAGGTTTTGCCGATCGTGAACTTGACCGCTTGCGGCAATGCTCCTTTGTTACACCAGTCAGTCTAGGGCCGCGTTTGTTGCGTGCCGACACGGCGGCGCTCGCGGCGCTCGCCTGTTGGCAGGCACTGGCCGGGGATTGGACCATGAAACGTCCCGAGGGACTTGATCTCTAAACCCGAGAGCGCGGCCGTCAGGCGCGCAACTTCGATCCTAACGGAGGAAACATGTCCCGTCCCCCTGGCGCCAAGGGCGATCCCATCGTCAGCAAGGCGCAGCTCGTCGAGGATCTGGAATCCGCCTGCAAGCCGCGCGACGCGTGGCGAATCGGAACCGAGCACGAGAAATTCCCCTTCCGCCTCAGCGACCACAAGCGCTTGCCTTATTTCGGCAAGGACGGCATCGGCGCCATCCTGCAGGGGCTGGTCGACAAGTTCGACTGGGATCCGATCTACGAGGGCGACAATGTCATCGCGCTTAATCACAGCGGCTGCGCGATCACACTGGAGCCGGGCGGACAGTTCGAGCTCTCCGGCGCTCCGCTGGATAACCTGCACCAGACCTGTGACGAGGTGCACACCCACCTTGCGCAGATCAAGGAAGTGAACGACGAACTCGGCGTCGGCATGCTCGGGGCCGGTTTCGATCCGACCTCGACCCGCGAGGAGATCGAGTTCATGCCCAAGGGGCGCTATGTGATCATGAGCGCCTACATGCAGAAGGTCGGCACCCTCGGCCTCGACATGATGAAGCGTACCTGCACGGTGCAGGGGAACTACGATTTCGAGAGCGAAGCCGACATGGTGGAGAAATTCCGCATCAGTGTCGCTCTGCAGCCGGTCGCGACCGCGCTCTTCGCCAACTCGCCCTTCAAGGAGGGCAAGCCGAACGGCTTCAAGAGCTACCGCTCCCATGTCTGGACCGATACCGATCCGGACCGCTGCGGCATGCTGCCCTTCGTCTTCGAGGACGGCTTCGGCTTCGAGCGCTATGTCGACTACATGCTCGATGTGCCGATGTATTTCCTCTACCGCGACGGCGAGTATCAGGATGTGTCCGGCAAGAGCTTCCGCAAGTTCATGGCGGGCAAACTCGAGGGTTACGAGGGCGAAGAGGCCTTCATGGGCGACTGGACCGATCACATGACGACCAGTTTCCCTGAGGTCCGGCTGAAGAAATATATCGAGATGCGCGGCGCCGACACCGGCCCGTGGCGCAACATCTGTGCGCTGCCCGCGCTCTGGACCGGCATTCTGTACGACAAGGACGCGCAGCAGGCCGCGGCCGACATGATCGCCGGCTGGAGTATCGAGGAAATGGAAGCGCTGCGCGCTGCGGTTCCGAAACACGGCCTGCAGACCCCGTTCCGCGACGGCACGGTGCAGGACCTGGCGAAGCGCATGATCGAGATTTCCCGCCATGGCCTGAAGCGCCGGGCTTGCGTCGATTCCGAAGGCAATGACGAGACCGGCTTCCTCAACTGGCTGCAGGAAGTCGCCGAATCAGGCAAGTCTCCCGCCGACCGCCTGCTCGATCTCTATCACGGCGCGTGGGGCGGCAAGATCGATCCGCTGTTCGAATACCAGCGGTACTGATCGGCGGCGGCTATCGGACCGGAAAGGGGAAGGGATGGAGCTGGACGCGCTCCCGAGATACCCTTTGCTGGAAGGGCCGACGCCCTTCCAGCCCTTGCAGCGTCTCGGCCGGGAGACCGGCCATCCGCGCCTCTTTATCAAACGGGATGACGCAATGCCGCTCGGCCTGGGCGGCAACAAGCTGCGTTCTCTCGAATACTGGCTCGGCGCGGCGTTCGCAGCCGGCGCGGACACGCTGGTCGTCGCGGGGCACACCGCCTCGAACCAGTGCCGTCTGACCGCCGCGGCCGCGGCAAAGTCAGGTCTCGGCTGCGTCATCCTGCATAATGCTGACCGGCCGGCGCGCATCGAAGGCAATCTTCGGCTCAGCCATCTTTTCGGGGCCGAGATCTCCTACCTCGGCCCGGTCGGCGAGAGCGAGCGCAGACAGGCCGCGGAAGCCAGGGTCGAGGAGCTGCGCCGGGAAGGCCGTAAACCGTATCTCGTGGGAGACCCGGTGCTCGGTGCCGCGGGCTATGTCCATGCCGGTATGGAACTGCTCGATCAGGCCCGCGCCCGGGGCGTGGTGCTCCGACATATCCTGCTTCCGGGCTCCATGGGGCCGACCGAGGCCGGCTTTCTCTATGGCCTGGTCCGTGGCGGTTTCGACGGCGAAGCCCATCTCGTCAGCGTCGAATACGGTGTCGCGGAGCTGGCGGAGCGTGTCTCCCGGATCTTCGCCGGGCTCGAACTGCTGCTCGGGGCCGCCGATCGGCCGGTCGGTTCGATCGCCCGCTTCACCGACCGGTTTCTGGGGCCAGGGTACGGCATTCCGGGACCGGACGCCGTCGCGGCGATCCGGCAATTCGCCGAGACCGAGGCCCTGTTGCTCGAACAGACCTACACCGCGAAACCGGCCGCGGCCCTGCTTTCGATGCTGGCCGATGGCAGCATCGCGCCGGACGAGCCAGCCTGCCTGCTCCATACCGGCGGCACCGCGTCTCTCTTCGAAGACGATTTTTACAATGCCGTCCTCGTCCGGGGCGACTAGTCTCGGGCCCGCCATAAGAAGCGGAAGACAACAAGCAATGAGCGACGGAAACGAACAGGACGGCTTTACGGCCGGGCGCGGCATCATCCTGATGATTGCGGGCGTGTTCGTGATGTCCGTGATGGACATGATGATCAAGTGGATGTCGGCAGGTTATCCGAGCATCGAGATCGTCTTTTTCCGCACCCTGTTCGGGCTGATTCCGCTGTTCGCCATCGTGTATTGGACCGGTGGGCTTCGTCAGCTCCGGACCCGGCGCTGGAAGCTGCAGCTCGCCCGCGGCGTGACCGGAACCGGGGCGACGGTCGGCTTCTTCTTCGCGCTCGGCAAGCTCGAGCTGGCGGAAGTCGTTGCGCTGGCCTTCGCCTCGCCGCTTTTCGTCACTGCTTTGTCGGTGCCGGTGCTCGGGGAGCAGGTAGGGTTTCGAAGGGTTTGTGCGGTTCTGGTCGGTTTCGTCGGCGTATTGATCATCGTGCGTCCGGGCGCGGACGTGTTCTCGCCCTACGCGCTGCTGCCAATCGGAGCCTCTTTCTGCTTCGCGCTGGCGATGGTGCTCGGACGCCGTCTCTCCTCGACCGACAGCGCGGTCTCCATTGTCTTCTACACGACCCTCGCCGCGCTTACGGTCAGCGCGATCGGCACGCCCTCGGTCTGGGTCATGCCGGTGCCGGCGGATTGGAGCCTGCTCGCGGCATTGGGGCTGCTCGGCGGCTGCGGGCAGTTTCTCGTCACCTCCGCTTTCCGCGCGGCGCCGGCGGCGATCGTCGCGCCGTTCGAGTACTCGGCGCTGATCTGGGCGACGCTGTTCGGATACGTGATCTGGGCCGAAGTGCCGGACGGGATGACTCTGCTCGGCGGCGCCATTGTGATCGCCGCCGGTCTCTATATCGGCTACCGGGAGACCAGGCTCGGCCGCCGGCCGCAGGGACCCGGCGTTATGCCCGATTCCCCGGCGGACGGCCCCCCTGCGGACGGTAAAGGCGCCTAGGAAACCTTGATGCGGCTGAGGAAGCCGTCGATCTCGGAACGCAGCAGGTTCGTATCCTGGGCCAGTCGCTCGGAGGCCGTCAGCATGGACTGGGCGGCTTCGCCGCTGCGCGCGCTCTCGGCGTTGAGGGCGCTCATGCCTTCAGAGGCGCTGATGCTCCGCTCGCTCGCCTGCGCTACCTGATTGGAAATCTCGTTGGTCGCGGCGACCTGCTCCTCGATTGCCGCGGCGATCCCGGCGGAGATTCCGTCCACTTTGGCGACCGTTTCGACGATCAGGGAAATCGCCTTCACAGCCTCGGTCGATTCCTGCTGGATCGCCTGGATCTGGGCGGAAATCGTTTCCGTCGCCTCCGCCGTCTGCGAGGCGAGGTTCTTCACTTCCGTCGCCACCACCGCGAAGCCCTTGCCGGCCTCGCCGGCGCGCGCCGCCTCGATCGTCGCGTTAAGCGCCAGCAGGTTGGTCTGTTCGGCGATATCGGTGATCAGCTTCAGGAACTCTCCGATCTTGTCGACGGCACCGGCGAGGCCGGACACCGTTTCGTTCGTCTGGTTGGCCTGATCGACCGCCACACGGGTCACGCTGCTTGCTTCGGCGACCCGCTGGCCGATCTCGGAAAAAGATCTGGCAAGTTCACCTGCGACTTCCGCAGCCGTGCGCACATTATCCGCCGCCGAAGCGGTGTTCTCGTTCGCCGCACGGGACTGGTTTGTGAGAGATCCGGCGACCGAGTTCAACTCGCTGGCATTCCGGCCAAGTTCGGTGGAGGCGCTGGCGACAGTGGCCGCGATGGACCCGACCGTGGAAGAGAACGTGTCGGCAAGCGCGGACATTTCCTGCGCCTTCTGCGCCTGCATCCGGCGTTCCTGCTCCATCTGCTGCGCGCTCAGCCTTTCGGCTTCCGCCCTGGCTTCCTCGGCTTCCTTGAGGGCCTTGTCGGACAGGCTGAAGGATTTCGCCACCGTCAGCGACAGCCAGCCGACGATGACCGCCTCGACGATCACGATCACGGCGTGAAGAACCACCCGGCCGAAATCCGCGCCGTCGGGGAAGATCCAGGCGGGGAAGGTGAAGTTCAGGCCGATATGATGAACGGCGACCGCCGCGGTCGCTGCGACGACGGCACGAATGTCGCAAAACGTCGTCAGGATCGCGAGACACGCGAAATAATACATGTGAACGTCGATCTGCCAGGCATGGCCCTGGAACTGGAACAGCACCAGCGAGACCATGACCATGAGCCCGACGGCGAGGAGCATCCGTGTGGATGCTTCATGCTTGGCTTTCCATGCCGCGAGCCCGCAGACCGTCGCCGTCGCGATCGCGCCAGCTAGAGGGGCGAGCAG
This sequence comes from Nisaea sediminum, assembly GCF_014904705.1. Taxonomy (NCBI): domain Bacteria; kingdom Pseudomonadati; phylum Pseudomonadota; class Alphaproteobacteria; order Rhodospirillales; family Thalassobaculaceae; genus Nisaea; species Nisaea sediminum. The sequence continues at coordinate 350,545 of NZ_JACZCQ010000006.1, read as the reverse complement.
GGGGGCCGAGAATACAAGGCCCAATCCCGCGATCAAAGCGATGTGCGCGGTGATGAAGAGGGCGAGAAAACTGACCGATTTGGCGCGGATCGAATCCAGCGTGTTCATTTTCATAAATCCTTTTGGAGCGGAAAGCGGGTGCCGCCTTTGACGCCTATGCAACCGAAGAGCCCGCCGGGATCGACGACCGCCCAAGCGCCCGCATTGCGCAGGCGTTCGGACGCGTCGGGCCGTTCGAGCCGGACAAGCGCGATGTTGTTTGTGCCGCCATGGCGCAGCATGGAGCCGCCGGCTTCGGACACCGCACCGAGAACGGAAGATTTGTCGAACCAGGGAGGAAAAATTGCCGCGACCGTCTGGTCGGACCTGACAGGCGCCGTAAGCATCAGCCCGGCGAGGAACGCCGAACTGACAATCAACAATGCCACCGCACCGACCGCGTCACGCAAGTCGCTTTCCTCTTCGAGTTCTGAAGTGAACGGAGGACTCCTGCCTCAACCGATGCAGGATTTAAGCAACTCTACGTAAAAATACACTTAATGGGCCGGTAACCTTAGCAATCTGTTCCTACATCGCGGTGCCGCCGATGGTCACGCCCGTCATCTTCAGCGTGGGCTGTCCGACGCCGACCGGAACGCCCTGGCCGCTCTTGCCGCAGGTCCCGATCCCGTCGTCCAGCGCAAGGTCATTGCCGATCATCGTGATCTGGTTCATCGCGTCCGGGCCGTTGCCGATCAGGGTCGCGCCTTTGACCGGGGCGCCGATCTTGCCGTCCTCGATCAGATAGGCCTCGCTGGCGGAGAACACGAACTTGCCGGAGGTGATGTCGACCTGGCCGCCGGCAAAGTTGACCGCATAGAGACCTTTCTTCACGGAGGCGAGGATCTCGCCCGGGTCCTTGTCGCCGGCTTCCATGAAGGTGTTGGTCATGCGCGGCATCGGATGGTGCGCGAAGCTTTGGCGCCGTCCGTTGCCGGTCGGCTCCATGCCCATCAGGCGCGCATTCTGCCGGTCCTGCATGTAGCCGACGAGGATGCCGTCCTCGATCAGCACGTTGCGCTGGCTGCGCGTGCCCTCGTCGTCGATGCTGATCGAACCGCGGCGGTCGTGGATGGTGCCGTCATCGACCACGGTGACGCCCTTGGCGGCGACGCGCTGGCCGATCATTCCGGAAAAGGTCGAGGTTTTCTTGCGGTTGAAGTCGCCTTCCAGTCCGTGGCCGACCGCCTCGTGCAGCATGACGCCCGGCCAGCCGTTGCCGAGCACCACTTCCATCTCGCCCGCCGGGGCGGCGACGGAGGAGAGGTTCACCTCGGCGATCCGCATCGCCTCGTCGACCTGGGCCTTCCACTTCTCCGGCGTCAGGTAGAGATCGTAGGCGACCCGGCCGCCGGCACCGCAGCCGCCGGTCTCCATCCGGTCGCCTTCCGCCATCACGACGGAGACATTGAGACGCACCAGCGGACGGATATCCGCGACCCGGTGCCCGCCGGCGCGGATGATCTGCACCGCCTGCCAGGAGCCGGCCAGCGAGGCACTGACCTGTTTCACGCGAGGGTCTCTGGCGCGGGCGTAGGCGTCGATTTCCTTCAGCAGATCGACCTTGTCGGCAAACGGCGTCAAGGCAAGAGGGTTGGCGTCGGTGTAGAGCGTGGCGTTGCTGGCGGCGGGCGGGGCGGCGAGGGTGCCGCCATGGCCGTGACGGACACTGGAGACGGTGTCCGCCGCGCGCTTGATGGCCTCCTCGGAAAGATCGGAGGCATGCGCGTAGCCGTGCGCTTCTCCGGCGATCGCGCGCAGGCCGAAGCCCTGGGTCGAATCAAAGGAGGCGGTCTTCAGGCGGCCGTCATCGAAAGCAAGGCTCTCGCTCTGGCGGTATTCGAGGAACAGCTCACCGTCGTCCGCGCCGTGCAGCGCCTCGTCGACGAGGCGGCCGACCCGGTCGAGATCCATGCCGCTGCGCTCGAAAAACAGTTCGTCCGTCTTGCCAAGGTCGCTCATTGAGTCCGCTCCTGAAATGTCCCGCGCGGGTGCGGGGCGCCGGTATGGGCTTGATCTTTCCGATAGCATATGGTCCCAAGCACGGGAAAGTCACGGTGCGCCCTTGCGGAAGAGCGCGGCGCCCGTCCGTTGCAAGAGGCGCGTCACTTCGTCGCGGATCGCTGGACCGCCCCGTGCCGGAGATCGAATTGTCTTCACGCAATGAGGCGGACGGTGTATTGCGATACCCTTGTGAAGGGCCGCGCCTGACGCTAAAAACGGCCCCGAGTACGAATATTGCGGAGAGAACGGACACCATGAGGCTTTTTAACCGGGCAATCTCCAGCCTCGCGCATCTCGCGGCGCTGCCCCTCCTGTTGGTCGCAACGCTGGCTCAGCCCGCCGGCGCCGAAGAAATCCGCATGCCCCAGCCCTACCAGCTGGGTTTGCAGGATCCGGTCTCGCCGGTCGGTGTTCACATCGGTGAATTCCACACCTACTTGCTCTACCTGATTTTCGCGATCTCGCTCTTCGTGCTCGCGCTGCTGGTTTATGTCTGTTTCCGCTACCGCGCTTCGGCCAACCCGAACCCGTCCCGGACCTCGCACAACACGCTGATCGAGATCCTCTGGACCGCGGTTCCGGTCATTATTCTTGTGGTGGTCGCGATCCCGTCTTTCAAGAACCTCTACTATCTTGATCGTGCGGTCGATCCGGACATGACCATCAAGGTCACCGGAAACCAGTGGTACTGGTCCTACGAATATCCGGACGAGCAGATCGTCTTCGACAGCTACCTGCTTGAGGGCGAGGACCTGCAGAAGGTGAACGGCCACCGTCTGCTCGACGTCGACAATCCGCTTGTCGTTCCGACGGGCAAGAAGATCCAGATCCTGGTGACCAGCAACGACGTCTTCCATTCCTTCTTCGTTCCGTCCGCGGTGGTGCAGATCTATGCCGTCGGCGGCCGCACCAACGAGACCTGGATGCAGTTCGACAAGGAAGGCACCTTCTACGGCCAGTGCAACCAGATCTGCGGTCCGCGTCACGCCTACATGCCCATCGTTGTCAAGGCCCTCTCCGAGGCCGACTACGCCGAATGGCTGAAGGGGGCGAAGGATAAATTCGCGATGAACAACGATGCGCCGGTCCGCGTCGCCGTTAACGCCAACTAACAACCACGCTATTGGGAGAGACCGATATGAGTGCCGCGCACGCTCACGCTGATGACCATGGGGTGCCGACGGGTATCCGGCGCTGGTTGTATTCGACCAACCACAAAGACATCGGCACGATGTACCTGATCTTCGCGATCATCGCCGGCTTAATCGGCGGCGCGATGTCCATCTACATGCGGATGGAGCTCCAGAATCCGGGCGTCCAGTTCATGGAAAACGGCCAGGTCTGGAACGTCTTCACCACGGCCCATGGCCTGATCATGGTGTTCTTCCTGGTCATGCCGGCGCTGATCGGAGGCTTCGGCAACTGGTTCGTGCCGCTCATGATCGGTGCGCCGGACATGGCCTTCCCGCGGATGAACAACATCAGCTTCTGGCTGCTGATCCCGGCCTTCCTGCTGCTCTTCCTGTCGGTCTTCGCCGATGGCGGCGCGGGCGTGGGCTGGACGATCTACCCGCCGATGTCGAGCAAGCTCGGCACGCCTGGCCCGTCCATGGACATGGCGATCCTGTCGCTGCACCTTGCCGGTGCCTCCTCGATCCTCGGCGCCAGCAACTTCATCACCACGATCTTCAACATGCGCGCACCGGGCATGACGCTGCACAAGATGCCGCTCTTCGTCTGGTCGATCCTGATCACGGCGTTCCTGCTGCTGTTGGCGCTTCCGGTCCTGGCCGGCGCCATCACCATGCTGCTGACCGACCGCAACTTCGGCACGGCCTTCTTCGACCCGTCCGGCGGCGGTGATCCGATCCTGTTCCTGCACCTCTTCTGGTTCTTCGGCCATCCCGAGGTGTACATCATGATCCTGCCGGCCTTCGGCATCATCAGCCACGTGGTCTCGACCTTCTCGCGCAAGCCGGTCTTCGGCTATCTCGGCATGGCCTACGCGATGGTCTCCATCGGCTTCGTCGGCTTCATCGTCTGGGCGCACCACATGTACACGGTGGGCCTCGATGTCGACACGCGGGCCTATTTCACGGCGGCGACCATGGTTATCGCGGTGCCGACCGGTGTGAAGATCTTCTCCTGGATCGCGACCATGTGGGGCGGGTCGATCTCGTTCCGCGTCCCGATGATCTGGGCGATCGGCTTCATCTTCCTCTTCACGGTCGGCGGCGTCACCGGCGTGGTGCTGGCCAATGCCGGCGTCGACGTGGTGCTGCACAACACCTACTACGTGATCGCGCACTTCCACTACGTGCTGTCGCTGGGCGCGGTCTTCGCGCTGTTCTGCGGGTTCTATTACTGGTTCCCGAAAATGTCCGGCTACCACTACAACGGCTTCCTGGCCCGGGTGCATTTCTGGATCATGTTCATCGGTGCGAACCTGACCTTCTTCCCGATGCACTTCCTCGGGCTGGCGGGCATGCCGCGGCGCTACATCGATTATCCGGATGCGCTGCACGGCTGGAACTACGTGGCTTCGATCGGCGCCTATATGGGCGGTGCCGCAACCCTGCTGTTCCTCTTCATCGTCTTCGAGGCGTTCATGAAGAAGCGGGTCGCCGGCGACAATCCGTGGGGCGAAAGCGCGGACACTCTCGAGTGGACCGTGTCCTCCCCGCCGCCGTTCCACACCTTCGACGAGCTGCCGCGGATCAAGTGATCCGCGGCGCCTCGCGGCGCTGATTTCAGAGCGGACCGAAGCGAGAAAGGTTCTCTTGCGTGTCTGACACTTCCATCGAGCTCAAAGCGGCGGCACCGACCGCCGCTTCGGCGTCTGAAGCGATCCGGGACTACCTGTCGCTGCTGAAGCCGCGGGTGATGTCGCTTGTCGTCTTCACCGGGTTCGTCGGCCTCTATCTCGCCCCGGGCGAGCTCAATCCTGGCCTGGCGGCCGTTGCGGTGCTCTGCATCGCGATCGGAGCGGGCGCGTCCGGTGCGATCAACATGTGGTACGACCGTGATATCGACGCCGTCATGGCGCGGACGCGCGGCCGGCCGATCCCCATGGGCAAGGTCGGCGCCGACGAGGCGCTCGCCTTCGGCGTCATCCTGTCCGGCTTTTCCGTCATGGTGATGGGGCTCGCGACCAACTGGGTCGCGGCCGCGCTGCTGGCCGGCACGATCGGCTTCTATGTCTTCATCTATACGATGTGGCTGAAGCGCCGCACGCCGCAGAACATCGTCATCGGCGGTGCCTCGGGCGCGCTCCCGCCGGTGATCGGCTGGGCCGCCGTGACCGGCGACGTCACTCTGCTGCCGCTGGTCATGTTCCTGATCATCTTCATGTGGACGCCGCCACATTTCTGGGCGCTCTCGCTCTATCGTTCCGGCGACTACGAAGCCGCGGGCGTACCCATGCTGCCGGTGGTCTCCGGCCGGCGCGAAACCCAGAAGCAGATCCTGATCTACACCCTGCTGCTGGTACCGATCACCCTGCTTCCGGCCGCGTTCGACTCCATAGGTCTGCTGACTTACGGCCTGCCAGCCGCGGCGTTCGGTCTGGTCTTCACGCTTTCCGCATGGCGCGTGTTCCGCGATGCCAGCGAGAGGAACTGCCGCCGTTTGTTCGGCTATTCCATTCTCTATCTCTTCGTGATTTTCACGCTGCTGATCATCGATCGGGCGGCAGGGGCATGAGTGCGATGAGCGACGATCAGAAACCGGAAACCAGAGAGGAATTCTATGCCCGCAAGAAGGGCAAGAATCTCGCCATTCTGGCTTGTATCATTGCGTTCTTCGTCCTGTTCTACGTCATCACCATCCTGAAGATGGGTTGAGCCATGACGGAACCGACGGAACGTAAGCGGAGCAATGCGCGGGTCGGCCTGGCACTGGGTGCGCTGGTCCTCAGCATGGTCGGCGTTTCCTTTGCCGCGGTTCCGCTCTACGACCTGTTCTGCCGGGTCACCGGCTTCGGCGGCACCACGCAGATCGCGGACGGCGCCAATGCGGAGATCCTCGACCGGAAGGTCACGGTTCGGTTCGACGCGAGCGTGCAGCCGGACCTGAAATGGTCCTTCCGGCCGGTCCAGACATCGGTCGAACTCAAGATCGGGGAAACCAAGCTCGCCTTCTATGAGGCGGTGAACAACGGCGACGAGCCGATCGTCGGGACGGCGACCTTCAACGTGACGCCGGACAAGGCCGGGATCTATTTCGACAAGATCGACTGCTTCTGCTTCACCGAGCAGGTGCTGCAACCGGGTCAGCGGGTCGACATGCCGGTCTCTTTCTATATCGACCCGGACATGGACAAGGACGTAAAGATGGACGGGGTGACGACGATTACCTTGTCCTACACCTTCTACAAAGCACAGGATCAGTCCGGAGCAACAGCCGCGCGGAACCAGGCCGCCCTGAAAGAGACAGGGGCCGGGGCGCGCGGCGCGACGGACATCAAGGGATAATCAAGGAGAGGAAGGCGCGCAAAACGCCGGACTGAAGGGGAAAGATAATGAGCGGACATCCACAGCATTCCTACCATCTCGTCGAACCGAGCCCGTGGCCCTTTGTCGGATCCATGTCCGGCTTCATCACCGCGGTCGGCGCCGTCATGTTCATGCATGAATATGCGTTCGGCGGGTACATCCTGATCGCCGGCCTGCTCTCGATCATGATGACCATGTTCTTCTGGTGGCGCGACGTGGTGCGCGAGGCCGAGTATCAGGGCCATCACACCTCGATCGTCCAGCTCGGTATGCGCTACGGCATGATCCTCTTCATCGCCTCCGAGGTGATGTTCTTCGCCGCCTTCTTCTGGGCTTTCTTCGACAGTTCGCTCTATCCGGATACCGGTGTCTGGCCGCCGGAAGGCATCGTGCCGTTCGACGCCTGGGACCTGCCGCTGATCAACACCATGATTCTGTTGCTCTCTGGCTGCACGGTGACCTGGGCGCACCACGCGCTGATCGAGAACAAGCGGGACCAGTTCCAGCTCGGCCTCGGCATCACCATCCTGCTCGGCGCGGCTTTCACGGCGCTGCAGGCCTTCGAGTACAGCCACGCGGCCTTCGGGTTTACCGACGGCATCTACGCCTCGACCTTCTATCTTGCGACCGGCTTCCACGGCTTCCACGTGATCATCGGAACGACCTTCCTGACGGTCTGCTGGTTCCGCGGCCGCGCCGGCCATTTCAAGCCGGACCATCATTTCGGCTTCGAGGCGGCGGCCTGGTACTGGCACTTCGTCGACGTGGTCTGGCTGTTCCTGTTCGTCTGCGTCTACTGGTGGGGCGGCTGACGGCCGGTATGGGATCGATGCGGGAGGATAGCGCGTGAGCGAGCCTTACTATCCCCCGCTGTCCCCGCTATCGACCGGGCTCTCCTGCACCTGTCCGCGCTGTGGCAAGGGGAGCCTGTTCGAGGGCTTTCTAAAGGTCCGCGACGTCTGCGCGAACTGCGGGCTGGACCTGAAGAACGAAGACAGCGGTGACGGTCCCGCTGTCTTCATCATTTTCGTGCTCGGGGGGACCGTCGTGCCCCTCGCGCTCTGGATCGAGACGCTGTTCGAACCGCCGCTCTGGGTGCATGCCGTGCTCTGGAGCGCCGTGGTTCTCGGCGGCACCGTGGCGCTGCTACGGCCTTTGAAGGCCTACACGATCGCGCTGCAATTCAAGCACAAGACACCGCACCGCCCGCCGGGGACCTAGCCGGCGTCAACGGAGCGGGCCGCCCCGCTCCGGCGGGCACAGTCTGGGATTAGAACATGCTCGGCAATCGCAGGTTTCGCCCCACCTTCTGGGCCACCTTCTTCACTATCCTCGCTGCCGCTTTCATGCTCGGTCTCTGCTACTGGCAGATCGAGCGCCTGATCTGGAAGACGGGGATCGTCGAGCAGTTCGAAGCCCGCGTGGCCGAGGCGCCGGTGGCACCTCCGCAGACGATCGACGACATCGAGGACTGGCGGTATCGCCGCGTGCGTCTCGAAGGCGTCTACCTGCACGACAAGGAACTGCTGATCACCGGGAAACCGTTCGAAGGCAATGCGGGCTTCCACCTGATCACTCCGATGAAGCTGACGGACGGTCGAACGATCCTCGTGAACCGGGGCTGGATCCAGCTCAAGACCCTGGGACCTGTCGACACCAAGCCGATGCATGTCGAGGGTGTGCAAACCGTCGAGGGGCTGATCCGCGAAGACCGCTTGAAAGGCTATTTCGTTCCCGCGAACGAGCCGCAGAACGAAGTCTGGCTCTATGTCGACACGGCTGAGATGGCGGCCGCACGCGATCTCGGCCCGGTGCTGCCGTACTATGTCGACCGTCTGCGCGATCCGGGGCCGTTCCGGATGCCGATCGGGGCGGATACGAAGATCCATGTCCGCAACGAGCATTTGAGCTATGCGGTGACCTGGGCGCTTCTCGCCCTCACCCTGATCGTCATCTATGTCATTTTCCACCTGAAGCCGGAGGACGAACTGTCCGACGGCGGCGAGGGATCCGGCCGTGAGCAATAACCCCTATACCGCCCTCGAGGCCCGTTTCCGGCGCCACTCCGCTCTTTCCGGAGCGAGCGCCGTGCTCGGCTGGGATCAGGAAACGATGATGCCGCCCGGCGGCGCCGAGGCCCGGGCCGAGCAGATGGCCGTGCTCGATGTGCTGCAGCATGAACTGCTCTCCGATCCCGCGGTCGAGGAAGAGCTTTCTGAGGCCGAAGCCACTGTGCAGGCGCTCGAACCCTGGCAGCGCGCGAACCTGCGCGAGATGCGCCGGGTCCATACCAATGAGACCGTTGCCCCGGCCGCACTGGTGGAGGCGCGCTCGCGGGCGACGTCGGCCTGCGTCAATGCGTGGCGCGAGGCGCGCAAGCAGGACGATTTCGCCGCCGTCTCGGACAAGCTCTCACGTGTGCTCGATCTGACCCGCGAATACGGTCAGGTAAAGGCCGAAAAGCTGGGATGCAGTCTCTATGACGCGCTGATCGACAGCTACGAGCCGGGCGGGTCCATGGCCTGGATCGATCCGATCTTCGCCACGCTGAAGGTTGAGCTTCCGGCCCTCATGGAGAAGATCTTCGCTCACCAGGCGGCCGGGCCGAAAGCGCTGCAACCGGAAGGGCCGTTCCCGTCCGAGAGGCAAAAGGCGCTCGGCGAGAAAGTCATGGCCGCGCTCGGCTTCGATTTCACCCATGGCCGCCTCGATGAGAGCGCGCATCCTTTCACCGGGGGCATCCCGGAGGATATCCGGATCACGACCCGCTATTCGGAAGAGGATTTCACCCGCGCGCTGATGGGGGTGATCCACGAGACCGGTCATGCCCTCTATGAACACGGTCTGCCGGAGGAGTGGCGAGGTCAGCCGGTCGGCTCCTCGCGCGGCATGGTGATGCATGAGAGCCAGTCGCTGCTGATGGAGATGCAGGCTTGCCGCTCGCCGGCCTTCTACCGCTTCCTGGCGCCTCTGGCGTCTGACGTTCTCGGCAAGGACGGTCCGGCGCTCACCCCGGAAAATCTGAACCGGCTCGGCCATCGGGTCTCGCGCGGCCTGATCCGGGTCGATGCGGACGAGGTGACCTATCCGCTCCATGTCATGCTGCGCTACGACCTCGAAAAAGCGCTGCTGGCGGGCGACCTCAAGGTGAAGGACCTGCCTGGCGCGTGGCGCGAGGGCATGAAGGCCTCGCTTGGCGTCGAGCCGAAGGACGACCGAGACGGCTGTCTCCAGGACATCCACTGGTATCACGGTTCGTTCGGGTATTTCCCGACCTACACGCTCGGGGCACTCGCCGCGGCGCAGCTCTTCAAGGCGGCGAAGGATGCGCTACCCGGTCTCGACGGACAGATCGCCGGTGGCAATTTCGCACCGCTCCTGTCATGGCTCGGCGAGACCGTGCACCGGAAGGCGAGTTCGACGCTCACCAACGAGATACTCGCTGAGGCAACCGGCGCCGAACTCAGCGCCGATCCGTTCCTCGCTCATCTCTCCGAGCGCTATCTCTAAACGCGTCCTTATTCCGCAGGCTGCTGCTGACCCAGTTCGGCATGGTTCACCGCCATCACCTTGTGGCGGGCGCCCGAGGACATGCGCTCGTAGAGCCGCGCGATGGTCTTGCTGCCGGTGCGGGTGAAGAGGAACGGGAACAGTCCGTGCGCGATGCAGGCGAGCCCGCCCAGCATCATCGCCGCGCCGGTCGAGGTCGCGAAGCCGAAATGCTGCCAGTAGCTCTCGCCGACCGATTCGGGATGATTGGTGAAGAGTTTGAAGATCATGGCGCGGCTCCCGGCTGAATGACGAACAGAGGGATATTGTCAGCCCAATCCAGCGCAAATTGTTTGCAATCTTTGATATGAAATCTCAAAATGATGGAATATTTTTCTATCAAAATGAGATTTCTTAGCATGTCGATGGACGATATCGATCGCCGTATCCTGGCATTGCTGCAGGAGGACGCCGCGCTCTCGGTCGCCGAGATCGGCAGCCGGGTCGGGCTTTCCTCCACCCCCTGCTGGCGCCGTATCCAGAATCTCGAAAAGCAAGGCGTCATCCGCAAGCGCGTCGCGCTGCTGGATCGCCGCGCGATCGACGTGCCGCTCACCGTTTTCGTGATGATCCGGACCAGCCAGCACAATGACGTCTGGCTGGAGAAATTCGCCAAAGGGGTTTCTGCGATCCCGGAGGTGCTGGAGTTCTACCGGATGAGCGGTACGGTCGATTACCTGCTTCGCATCGTGGTGCCGAGCGTCGACGCTTATGACGCGGTCTACAAGCGGTTGATCTCCATTGCCGACCTCGCTGAGGTCAGCTCCAGCTTCGCGATGGAGGAAATCAAGTACACGACGGCACTGCCGCTGGGTTACGCTGGGTAGTCTGGCTCTAGCGAGAGAAACAATGACGGGGAAGATCGCGGCCGCTGCGCCTGCAACGCCTGCTCTCGAAACGGAGCGGTTGCAACTTGGTCCACTGGAGCTTGCCGACGCTGAGGTGCTTCAGAGATGCTTCCCGCAATGGGAAATCGTGAAATATCTCGGCAGCCATGTGCCATGGCCCTATCCGGCCGATGGGGCACTGACCTATGTCCGGGATATCGCCTTGCCGGCCATGCGCGCCGGCACCGAATGGAACTGGACGATCCGCCCGAAATCCGATCCCGGGACGCTGATCGGGGTGATTGGCCTGATGGATCAGCCGGATAACAACCGCGGTTTCTGGCTCCTTCCGGAATGGCGCGGGAAAGGGATCATGTCGGAGGCGGTGGAAGCCGTGACCGACTTCTGGTTCGAGACGCTTGGGCGTTCGGTCCTGCGCGTGCCGAAAGCGGTCGCCAATGAGGGCTCGCGGCGGATCTCCGAGCGTACTTCCATGCGCGTGATCGCCACCGGCGAAAAGGATTATGTCTCGGGTCGCTTGCCGATGGAGCTCTGGGAAATCACGCGCGAGGAATGGCGGGCGCGGCGTCGTACCGCTATTTGGTTTCCGTCCTGAGCGCATCGGCGAGCCGCGAAACCAGGTCTTCGAGCGTGGTTCCCATGGTGCGGTTCTCCACCACTTCCTTGCCGAGCGGGGTGCTCTCGACGAGGCGGTAGACCTCTGCTGCGCCCTCGAAGGTTTTCGAACCGAGGCCCGCATCCCCATAGGTTTTGGCGATCTCCTCCATTTCGCCGACCCAGCGATAGGCCTTGGGCGGCATGCCGGGCAGGCTGTTGGTGAGGCTTTTGAGCAGGTTCGCCTGTGCGCCTTCCATCTCGGCGCGAAACTCCGGCCCGACCCCTTCCAGTTCCGCCGTGACGAAGCTCTGGATCGCCAGCGCCTGCACGCCCTTGGTCAGGGTCGCGAAGCACATCTTGAGGGCGGAGGCGGCGCCGACCTCGCCCGCGACCACGCGGATATCGAGCGCCGGACGCAGCGATTCGAAGGCCTCCGCGCCCGGGCCGTTCACATAGATCCGGGGGCTCGGCCGTCCTGGATAGGGCGGGCCGCCGATGATGCCGCCGTCGAGAAAGCGGATGCCGGCCGCTTCGGCCCGGTCTCGCGCGGCCCTCGCGGTCGACGGAGCCGTGGCGTTGAGATCCACGAGCATGGCGCGGGGCGCCCCGCCGACCGTTCCGGCGGCCTTGATCATCCGGTCGACGAAGCCCGGCGCCTGGTCCGGCGGCATGATGGAGAAAATGGCGTCGCATTCGGTAAGCAGCCGGGCGTCGGAGCCGAGATCCTCGATCCCCGCCTGCTCCGCCAGGGCGCGGCTGCGGGCCGAGCGGCCCTCGAGGTTGGTGACCACCCGGACCCCGCCCTCGGCGAGGCGGCGACCTATGGCGTGACCCATGTCCCCCGGTGTCATGATCGCGATGCAGTCGAGTGCCATGGAGCCCGTCCCGTCGTCCAAGTTGTGCTGGCCGCGGGCATTGTTGCAAGAACCCCAGCCCACCGCTAGGTTGCGCTCTTTCGGACAGCGAAAAGAGACGGCGGACGTGCGCTATATCAGTACCCGGGGCAAGGCCCCCGAACTCGGCTTCGAAGACGTGCTCCTGACGGGCCTCGCCCGCGACGGCGGACTCTACGTCCCGAAGACTTGGCCGCAGCTCAGCGCAGCGGACCTGACGCGGCTGTCCGGGCTGACCTACGCGGAGACCGCGTTCGAGATCTGCCGCCTCTTCACCGGCGATGCGTTCGACGACGCGACGCTGAAGCAGATCATGGACGAGGTCTATGGATCCTTCGGCCACACCGCCGTGGCGCCGCTGAAGCAGCTCGACGCGAATCTCTGGATGATGGAGCTGTTCCACGGCCCGACGCTCGCCTTCAAGGATTACGCGATGCAGGTGCTCGGGCGCATGTTCGACCATGTGCTGGCAAAGCGCGGCGAGAAGGTGACGATCGTCGGCGCGACCTCGGGCGACACCGGGTCGGCGGCCATCCAGGCCTTCCGCGACCGGTCCAATGCCGAGATCTTCATCTTCTTCCCGAAGGGCCGGGTCTCTCCGGTGCAGCAGCACCAGATGACGACGGTGCACGCCCCGAACGTCCATGCCATCGCGCTCGAGGGCACCTTCGACGACTGCCAGGACATGGTGAAGGCGCTCTTCAACGACGCGGATTTCCGCGACCGGCACAATCTCTCCGCCGTCAACTCGATCAACTGGGCGCGGATCCTGCCGCAGGTGGTCTATTACGTGACCTCGGCGCTTTCGGTCGGTGCAACGGCCGATCGGCCGGTCTCCTTCGTCGTGCCGACGGGCAATTTCGGTAATATCTTCGCAGCCTATGCCGCCAAGCAGATGGGGCTGCCGATCGACCGGCTGGTGGTGGCGACGAACCAGAACGACATCCTCTCCCGCTTCCTCTCTTCGGGCGAGATGAAGCTCGAGGGCGTCATGCCGTCAATCAGCCCGAGCATGGATATCCAGGTCTCGAGCAACTTCGAGCGCTTCCTCTTTGATCTCTACGACCGCGACGGCGCCGCCGTGACCGAGGTGCTGACCGGCTTCCGCAAGGACGGCAGTTTCTCGATCTCGCAGGGCATGCTGGAGAAAGCGCGCGCCGTGTTCGACGGCTACCGCACGGACGAGGCGGAGACCAAGGCGACGATCAAGGCGGTCTTCGAGGAAACAGGCGAGATCACGGATCCCCATTCCGCCGTCTCCCTCGGCGCCGCGCGCAAGGCCCGCGCCTCGGGCGCTATCGGCACCGAGATGCCCTTGATCTCCCTCGCCTGCGCTCACGCAGCGAAATTCCCAGACGCGGTCGAGGCCGCGACCGGTATCCGCCCGGCGCTGCCTGCGCGGCTTTCCGACCTGCTCGAGCGCGAGGAGCGGATGACGGTGCTCGCCAATGACTATGGCACCGTCAGTACCCACATAGCCGGCATCGTTTCCGGCAAGGAGAATGCTGCATGAGTACCGCCGATAACGGCGTCCGCATCACCGAACTCTCGAACGGAATCCGGGTCGTCACCGACCGGATGGCGAGCGTCGAGAGCGTGTCCCTCGGGGCCTGGCTCAATGTCGGGACCCGGCACGAGGTGGCGGCCGAAAACGGTGTCGCGCATCTGCTCGAGCACATGGTGTTCAAGGGCACCAAGCGCCGCTCCGCGCCGCAGATCGCCGAGGAGATCGAGGCGGTCGGCGGGCATATGAACGCCTATACCGCGCGCGAGCAGACCGCCTATTACGTCAAGGTACTGAAGCAGGACGTCGCGCTCGGCGTCGATATCCTCTCCGACATCCTGACCGAGTCGACCTTCGATGAGACGGAGCTCAGCCGCGAGCGGCATGTGATCCTGCAGGAAATCGGCCAGGCGGCGGATACGCCCGACGACATCGTCTTCGACTATTTCCAGGAAGTCGCCTACCCGGACCAAGCCATGGGCCGGCCGGTGCTGGGGCGTTCGGAGATCGTCCGCGACATGAGCCGCGACGGCGTGATGTCCTTCATCAACGGCAATTACGCGGGCGATATCCTCGTCTTCTCCGCGGCCGGCAATGTCGAGCATGACAGGGTGGTCGAGGCGGTCGAGCGCGGTTTCGGATCACTCGCGGCGCAGTCCGGCGCGAAGACCGAGGCGGCGGCCTACAAGGGCGGCGAGAGCCGGGTCGAGAAGGACCTGGAGCAGCTTCACCTGCTGCTCGGCTTCGAGGGCATGGGGTTCCACGACGAGGATTTCTACGCCCAGCAGGTGCTCTCCATGCTGTTCGGCGGGGGGATGTCCTCACGCCTCTTCCAGGAGGTGCGGGAGAAGCGCGGCCTCGTCTATTCGATCTATTCCTTCAGCGCCGCCTACAATGACGGCGGCATGTTCTCGATCTATGCCGGTACCGGCGAGAAGGATGCGGCGGAACTCGTGCCCGTGGTCTGCGACGAACTGAAGGACGTGGCGGAGAGCGTCACCGAGCAGGAAGTCGAGCGCGCCCGGACCCAACTCCGTTCCGGCCTGCTGATGAGCCGGGAGAGCACCTCGAACCGCTGCGAGCAGTTGGCCCAGCACATGCTGGTCTATGGCCGGCCGGTGCCGGTCGAGGAGCTGGTGGCGAAGGTCGACGCGGTGGATACGGATGCGATCCGGCGGACGGCGAAACGCCTGCTGGCCTCGACCCCGACCCTGGCGGCGCTCGGCCCGACCGGGCAGCTCGAATCCTACGACAGCATCCGGGCGCGGCTGAACTGACGGGGCGACAGGCACTTCCGCTTGCCTTCCGCACGGTTAGCAGGAAAAATGATCTCCGGCATTGGACTCCAAGGGGGATCGCCGATTGGTCCTGACGTTTTTCCCGCCGTCGAAGATCGAGCCGCGCGTCACGTTGCCGCGTCTCTATCTGAGGCAACCGAACAAGAATGACTGGAGTGAATGGGCGGAGCTCCGCGCCGTCAGCCGGGACTTTCTCGTCGAGTGGGAACCGCGCTGGCCGGACGACGCCCTGACCCGTGCCGCCTTCCGCCGCCGCCTCTCGCGCTACGCGGAGGACTGGGCCCGCGACCAGGGCTATTCCTTCTTCATCTACCGCCGCAGCGACGACGCGCTGGTCGGCGGCATCACCATCGCCAATGTGCGCCGCGGCGTCGCCCAGTCCTGCACCATAGGCTACTGGATCGGCCGCCCGTTCGCCCGCCGGGGCTACATGAGCGAGGCGGTACACGGCGCCTGTTCCTTCGGCTTCGACCAGCTGGCGCTGCACCGGATCGAGGCGGCCTGCCTGCCGCGCAACTATCCGAGCCAGGGCGTGCTTCGGAAAGCCGGCTTCACCGAGGAAGGGCTGGCGCGCAAGTACCTGAAGATCGACGGGCGCTGGCAGGACCACATTCTCTTCGCGCTGCTGCGCGAGGAGTTCTATCCGAACTTCGCCGACGAACTGAAAAAGTTCTAGAACTCAGCCTGCAATCGAAAGATAGAGCGACAGGGATGCGACCGAGAGCACGGTGGTGATCAGAACTACGCGGCTCGTGAGCACCGCCTCTCGCTGGTAGAACTCCGCCAGCATGAAGGGGCCTGTGCCGGTCGGCAATGCCGCGAGCAGCACGGCGATGTGCGCGACGCCCGCGGGCAGGGCGAGGATCGGAACGGCGACCACCCAGGTGATGGCGGGCTGCACGACGAGCTTCAGCGCGATCAGAGCGGCCTGCAGCCGGCTGTCTGCGACCGGCTCCGCATTCCGCACGGCATTGTCGGCGAGGAACAGGCCGAGCGCGATAAGGGCGCAGGGAGAGGCCGCCCCGCCCAGCAGCGCAAGGTAGCGGTCGAAGGTCTCAGGGAGGGAGAGACCCGACGCCATGAAAAGCGCGCCGAGGGCGGGAGCGGCAAGTAAAGGGTTTTTCACGAGGGCGAGAAGCGTCCGGCGCAGGATGTCGCGGCGGCGCGATCCGGTCTGCAGCGCGCATTCGATCAGCACGATGGCGACCGCGAAGAGCACGCAGGCGGTCAGGATGGTCGCGATCATCGTCGCGCCCATGGCGGAACTGCCGATCACCGCCAGCACCAGCGGGAAGCCCATGAAACCGGTATTCGGATAGCTCGCATTGAGACCGTCGATCGCCGCATCCGCGAGGTGGCAACCCTGCCGCATGCGGACCCAGAGCGTCGCGCCGAAGACCAGCGCGCAGCCAGCCGTGAAGGCGATAATGAAGTCCGGCTGCCAGATCTCCGCGGGGTCGGCCTTGGCCATGATGCCGAACAGCATGGCCGGCAGGGCGAGATAGACGACGAAACGGTTCACTTCGCGGGTCGCGGTCGGGCCGAGGGCGCCCGAGCGCCGGGCGATAAACCCGGTCAGGATCAGGGCGAAGATCGGCAGGACGACGAGGAGATTGGCGAGCATGACCGGGGCGTTTCGATGCGGAACGGCTTTTCTCTACGCCTGTCCGTCGATACAATCCAATCCAGATCAGAGCAATAATTAAACCAATAAAGGTATCAATGGACACGCGGCAGATGCGCTACTTCGTGGCCCTGGCCGAGACCCTGCATTTCGGCCGGGCGGCGGCGCGCATGAACATGACCCAGCCGCCCTTCAGCCGGCAGATCGCCAATCTGGAGCGCGATCTCGGGGTGACGCTGGTCGAGCGCACGTCGCGCCAGGTTTCGCTCACCCCGGCGGGGCAGCGTTTCCTGAAGGACTCCCGGGCGGTTCTGGCGCAGTTCGAGGCCGCTTGCCGGGATGCCCGTCTCGTTGCCGAGGGGCAGAAGGGCGAGTTGCGCCTCGGTTTCATGATGCATGCGGCGCATCGCATCGTGCCGCGCCTTGTCGGCGGTTACACGGCGATCCGCCCGGATGTCCGCGTCTCGCTTTCGGAAACCACGCCGGCCGAGATCGAGACGAAGCTGCTGAACCGCGATCTCGATGCAGGCATCACCTTTTCCGGCGGCACCATGCCCCAGCTCGAAAGCCTGCCGGTGGTCACCGACCGGCTTTGCCTCGTCGCCCCCCTTTCGCACCCGCTCGCCGATTTCGAGACGGTCGGTCCTTGGGATCTGCGGGATGCCGACCTGATCGCGGCGCCTTCCGAAATCGCCGAAAACCTGCGTCGGAAAATCGCCGACTATCTTGCGGCGGACGGCATCGTGCCACGCTTCCGTTTCGAGCCGCAGCTGCAGAACACCATCCTCCGTCTCGTCGCCGCCGGGCTCGGGGTGGCGCTGGTGCCGGAATCGATCTGCGACGGGCAGCTCTCCGATATCGTCGCCCGGCCGCTCAGGAACGCGCCGACGCTCGAGGTCGTGCTGAAGGTGCGGCGGGAGGCGGATAACCCGGCAGTCGCGCCCCTTCTGGAGCTGATCCGCACGGAGTCTTTCTCCGTTCGCGCCGAATGACGGTTTGAATCCGGCGCGGCGAAGGGGCATCCTTCCGTCTTCCTTCCTCCGGTCCGGCCGGCACGGCCGACATCTTGCGGAATTGCCATGACCCAGACGCCCGCCTTTTCCTCCCGCCACCACAATCGCATTTCGGCCTTGCACGAGGAGGTCACGGCATGGCGCCGCGACCTGCACGCCCATCCGGAGACCGGGTTCGAGGAGGTGCGTACAGCCGGCATCGTCGCCGAAAAGCTCAAGGAGTTCGGCGTCGACGAGGTGCTGACCGGGATCGCCAAGACCGGCGTCGTCGGCATCGTACGCGGCAAGACGGACGGACCGAGGATCGGGCTGCGCGCCGACATGGACGCGCTGCCGATGCAGGAGACCGGCGACCATTCCTACAAATCGACGGTCCCCGGAAAGATGCATGCCTGCGGCCATGACGGGCATACCGCGATGCTGCTCGGTGCGGCGAAGCTGTTGGCCGAGAGCCGCGATTTCGCCGGCTCCGTCGCGCTGATCTTCCAGCCGGCGGAGGAGGGCGGCGGCGGCGGACGGGTGATGGTCGAGGAGGGACTGTTCGAGAAGGCCGACTGCAAGAGTGTCTGGGGGCTGCACAACTGGCCGGACCTGCCGCTCGGGACCTTCTGCCCGCTCGCCGGGCCGACCATGGCCGGGATCGACTATTTCGACATCGCCGTGCGCGGCCAGGGCACCCATGCGGGCATGCCGCATGACGGCGTCGACACGGTGCTGGCGGCGGCCCATCTCGTCACCGCGATCCAGAGCGTGCCGGGCCGCAACGTCTCGCCGCACGAGACCGCGACCATCGGCGTCTCCATGTTCAAGGGGTCCGACGCCTATGTCGTGATGCCGGACGAGGCGGTGATCGGCGGCTCGGTGCGCTATTTCAACCCGGCGGTCCGCGATCTTGCGGAAACGCGCATCCGATCGCTCGCGGAAGGCATCGCCAAGGGCTTCGGCTGCGAGGCGGTGATCGATTACCGCAAGAACTATCCGCCCGCGATCAACCCGCCCGCAGAGGCGGAGATCGCCGCAGGCATCGCCGAGAGCGTGGTCGGACCGGAGAAGGTGATCCGCGAGCACGATCCCTGCATGGCGGGCGAGGATTTCTCCTTCATGCTGAACGAGCGGCCGGGGAACTATATCTGGATGGGCACGGCGGCGCCGGACCACAGGTCGGGCAAGCTGCATTATCCGGACTACAATTTCAACGACGCCTCGATCCCGCTCGGCATCGGCTACTGGATGGCGCTGGTGGACGAACTGCTGCCGGCAGCGTGAAGGACCTGCAGGTCTTTCCCATCAGGCGTGGATCGAGAGCTGGATTTCCGTTCCGGTCGCGCGCGCGACGCGGCGGACCGTTTCGAGGGAGGGGAGCGTCTTCCCGCCCTCAAGACGGGCGATGGTGCTGCGCGACGTGTTCATCTTCTCCGCCAGAGCCTGCTGGGTCAGACCGGCTTTCGTGCGGGCTGCGATGATCTTTCGCGCGACTTCGAATTCCAGCTCGAGCGCTTCGTATTCGGCGCGGGTTTCCGGATCCTGAAGCAGTTCCGCCCGCAACTCTGCGAATGCGATTTTCTTAGCCATTGTCCAACATCCGTTTCAGGGCCTTAGCGAGTTCCCGCTCCGGCGTTTTCTGGGTCTTCTTGACGAAGGCACTGAGGATGACAATGCGGCGTCCCTCTGCGGTGAAATAGAGGGCTCGTCCGATCCCGTCTTTCCCCGATGCCCGCATCTCCCAGATTTTGTGTCTCAGATATCTTACATGGGGTAGGCCGACGTTCTGAGGCCCGAATTCCGTCAGGAGTTGTCCCACCCGGAATATGCGGGCCCTTATATCGGCCGGAAAAGTCCGGAGTTCCGTCGCCGCACGCTCGTCGACCTCAAGGTCCCACTTCATCCTACATCCCAAACGTATCAAAATTGAGACAGCGCAGCAATCGTGCTTTGACCCGATAATGAGACGTTCTGGAGTGTTTCTTGAGGCAGGGAACGGAGATCTAGGCCCGCCCAGCTTCCGTCGAGAGCAGGGCGGAATCGACGCCGAGTTTTTTCAGGGCGCGGTCCCACTTGCTGTCGAGGTCGGTGTCGAAGACCAGCGCGTTGTCCGCATCGACATTAAGCCAGGCGTTTTCCTGGATCTCGCCGTCGAGCTGGCCCGGGCCCCAGCCGGCATAGCCGAGCGCGAGCAGATGATTCTTCGGGCCCTGGCCGGAGGCGATGGTGCGGACGATGTCCACGGTGGCGGTGAGGCCGACCTCCCGGTCGATATCCAGCGTCTCCTCGCTCTGGTAGTCGGCGCTGTGCAGGACGAAGCCGCGCTCGGTATCGACCGGACCGCCGAAATGCACCGGCGGGTTGGCGACGATGTCCGCTTCCATGAGGTTCATGTCGAGCTGCTCGACCAGATCGGTGAACTCGATCGAGCCGACGAGACGGTTCAACACCAGGCCGATCGCGCCCTCGGCATTGTGGACGCAGACATAGATCACCGTCCGGGCAAAGCGCGGATCGCGCATCGCCGGCATCGCCACCAGCAGCTGGCCGGTGAGATAGCCTTCCTCGGTTTCGTCGGCGACCGTGGTCGTCATGTTTGCGCTTCCGCTCGTTTCGGTCTTCTTGTCCTGCGGGACGCAGGGTTCCGGAAAATGTGACCGACGTACGCCCCGAGGTCCACTATATATCCCTGACGGGTCGGTGAAAGGCCCCCGGAAACAAAGTCGGACATTGTGCTTATGAATTGGGTTTCGCGCCCCGTCTTTCCAACTCTGCTCCTGCTTCTGGGTCTGATTGCGGCAATCACGGCTCCGGCGGCGGACGCGCGCGCGGCGGGGGCATCGGACTGGGTCAGCACGGATTTCGCCGACGTCCGTCTGGTCTCGGCCATTTCCGGGACCGAGGGACGTGAGAGCGTGCCGCTCGGCCTGCAGTTTCGCCTGGCGGAGGGCTGGAAGATCTACTGGCGCGCGCCCGGAGATGCCGGTTTCCCGCCAGAGATCGCCTGGGACGGGTCGGAACATCTCGGGACGGCGGACTGGCAATGGCCGGTGCCGGAACGGTTCAGCCTCTTCGGGCTCGAGACCTACGGCTATCACGACGAGGTGGTGATCCCGATTCGCGCGGTGCTCACCGCGCCGGGAGCGCCGCTCGCGCTGCGTGCCGACATGAACGCGCTCGCCTGCAGCGATATCTGTGTGCCGCTGAACGCCAAGCTCGCGCTCGACATCGCGTCCGGCCCGGCGGAGCCGACGGCCTTCGCGCAGCTGATCGACCGGTTCCGGGCACGGGTGCCGCAGGATCTGAGCGGCCTCGGCCTCGACATCTCCTCGGTCTCCGCGGTCGGATCGCCGGTACCGCACTCGTTGGCCGTAAAGGTCACGTCTTCGGTTCCGCTGGCAGAGCCGGATGTTTTCCCGGAGGCGCGGGCCGGTTTCGCCTTCGGCAAGCCCGAGGTGGACCTCGCGCCGGACCGGCTCTCCGCGGTCCTGACCGTCCCGGCCTCGGTCCCGGAGGGCGGCCGCCTGGCGGAGGAAAAGGTGACGCTGACGCTGGTCGACGGCGACCGTTTCCTCGAGCGCAGCCTGATCGTCGGTGCCGCGGGCGAGGGGGCGGAGAGCGGACGCTGGGCCGCGCTCGCGGCGATCCTCGGCATCGCTTTTCTCGGCGGGCTGATTTTGAACCTGATGCCCTGCGTGCTGCCCGTGCTGTCGCTGAAACTGGTCGGCGCGGTCAAATATGGCGGCGCCGACAAGGCGGCGATCCGCACCGGCTTCCTTGCCTCCGCCGCTGGCATCCTCGCCTCCTTCCTGTTGCTTGCCGGCGGCGCAATCGCGCTGAAACAGGCCGGGCTCGCGGTCGGCTGGGGCATCCAGTTCCAGCAACCGCTCTTTCTTGCCCTGATGGTGGCGGTGCTCGTGCTTTTCGCCGGCAACCTCGCGGGCCTCTTCGAGATCAACCTGCCGCAACGTCTCGCCGCGCTCGGGCTCGCCGGCGGCGATGGCGGACAGGGACGTCTGACCGGTCATTTTCTGACCGGAGCCTTCGCGACCCTGCTGGCGACGCCGTGCTCGGCGCCTTTCCTCGGCACGGCCGTCGGGTTTGCCCTCTCGCGCGGCTCGGCGGAAATCCTGACCGTCTTCGCCGTAATGGGGCTCGGCCTCGCCGCGCCCTACCTGCTGGTCGCCCTCGTTCCGGGACTGGCGCGCGCGTTGCCGAAACCTGGACCCTGGATGGTCTGGTTCCGCCGCATTCTGGCGCTGGCATTGTTCGCAACCGCGCTCTGGCTCTTCACTGTCTTTACCGCGAGTGCGGCGCCGCTCGATGCGGCCCTGCTCGCTGGACTGGCGGTTCTGCTCACCGGCGCACTTGCCTGGCGGGCGCGGCATGAAGGGGCGGGGCGCCGTGCGGCCGGTCTCGCCGCTATTCTCGCCTTCGTGGCGGTGATCGGCGTCGGCGTGCAGGCGACGGCGCGCGACGGCACTGCGCCGGCGGCGGAAACCGCGGTGGACTGGCGCCCGTTCGACCGGCGAGAGATCGCCCGCCTCGTCTCGGCGGAAAAGACGGTGCTGGTCGATGTCACCGCGGACTGGTGCCTCACCTGCAAGGTCAACAAGTCGCTGGTCCTGGAAAGCGGTGCGCTGGCGGAACGGATCGCGTCCGGCGACATCGTGGCGATGCGGGCGGACTGGACCATGCCCGATCCGGCCATCGCGGAATATCTCGCATCTTTCGGCCGCTATGGTATTCCGTTCAATGCGGTCTATGGCCCGGCGGCACCGGCGGGTCTGGCACTGCCGGAACTTCTGAGCCTGGAAGCGGTGGACGCCGCGATCCGGGACGCACGCGGATAAGGGTGCTGGCATTCCTGCTGGCGGGCCCTATCTCTAGCAGCATGAATTACCGCGGCCGCATCGGCCGCAGGAACGTCATAGGGGGAGACCAGGCATGACGATCAAGGTTGGGGACAAGATCCCGGCGCTCAAACTCAAAACCAACACTTCGGACGGGATCGACGATCTCGACACGGGGGAGTTCTTCAAGGGCCGCAAGGTCGTGCTCTTCGCCGTCCCGGGCGCCTTCACGCCGACCTGCTCCGTGAAGCACCTGCCGGGCTTCGTCGAGAAGGCGGGCGACCTGAAGGCACGGGGCGTCGATGCCATCGCCTGCACGTCGGTGAACGATGCCTTCGTCATGGGCGCCTGGGCCAAGGACCAGAAGGCCGGCGACGCGGTCACCATGATCGCCGACGGCAATGCGGAGCTGGCGAAGGCGCTCGGCCTCGAGATGGACGTCTCCGTCGCCGGCATGGGCACCCGCTCCCAGCGCTATGCGATGGTGGTCGAGGACGGCACAGTCACGAAGCTGTTCGTCGAAGAGCCGCGGGCCTTCGAAGTGTCCAGCGCCGAGCACGTGCTCGCCAATCTCTGAGTCTGAACGTCACGAGCCGGAGCGGCAGAGCCGCTCCGGTTTCCTCTCCTGCCGCTAGCGCAGGAACTCGCCGAGATGGGCCGTGATCTGCGGCCGGACGGCGGTATCGAAATCGTCCATCAGTTCTTCCGTCAGCTTGTACCAAAGCGTCTCCCGGTCGGCGAGCGAGGCATCCTCGGCGATCGTCGCGCTGCGGGTGGCAAAGGCTTCCGCGACGGCCCGGCGCTTGTTCTCCGGCGTGCGGATCTCGAGCCGGACCGCGATCCGGGCGGCATAGCGCTCGGTCTGGTCGGTGGTGAAGGCGCCGGTAAGGCCCGTTTTCTTCTTCAGTGGCGTTTCGGTGACGGAAGCGTCGGTGATGACCATCACCAGCTTGTCCGTCCCGCCCATCGCCTGC
The DNA here is from genome assembly GCF_014904705.1 of Nisaea sediminum. Classification (NCBI taxonomy): domain Bacteria; kingdom Pseudomonadati; phylum Pseudomonadota; class Alphaproteobacteria; order Rhodospirillales; family Thalassobaculaceae; genus Nisaea; species Nisaea sediminum. The sequence continues at coordinate 326,874 of NZ_JACZCQ010000006.1, read as the reverse complement.
AGCACATCCGCGCCCCAGCGCTCGGCCGCCGGGCCCGGCGCCACCGGCATCTTGTGCTCGACATTCGGCGCCGCGAAGGGCATGCGGAACTCGTTGAAGACCTCGATCGAACCGACAGCGAGCCGCACCGGCTGTTTATGCCGGAAGGTCAGCTCGGGGAAGGTTGCCGAGGGCGGTGTCTCGCAGGCCGACAGCAGCGGCAGCATCAGGACGAAAAGAAAGAGCGCAAGACGTTTCCGCATTTGATCCCCCTCGGAAAACCGGTCGATGACCCATACTAACGCAAGATATGGGGCGGCAATGTGATCAATTCCCGGAAGTTTTCGCCCTGAGCTTTTCCAGTGCTGGTTCGTCGTACTCCCAGTGAGACTTGCAGAACTCGCAGGTCACGGACACGAGGCCGTCGACCGTCATGTCCTGCACTTCCTCAGGCGTGAGGGACACAAGCACCGTCTCGACGCGCTCGCGGGAACAGCGGCACTGCTCGACGATCCTCTGGGCCGGATAGGCGACGATCCCGGACTCGTGGAACAGGCGGAAGAGCAGGCGGTCCGGGGCGATCCGGGTGCCGGCCAGTTCGTCCGCGCTCGCACTGCTCAGCATCACCACCGCCGTCCGCCAGGCATCCTCGTGCGCATCCAGGTCGTGTATCGGCCGGGCCTTGCCGGGTTCCGGCGCATCGCCGCCGTCGAGCGGCATGCGCTGCAGCATCAGGGCGCCCGCGCGCCAGATCCCGAACTCGTCCTTGCGCACGGCCACGTTGATCCCGGTCTCGAGCTGCTCCGACTGGCGGAAATAGGCATGGGTGCATTCCACCAGGGTCTGCCCGGACAGCGGCACGATGCCCTGGTAGCGCTCCATGTCGGCGCCCTGGTCGACGGTGAAGGCGATATAGCCGCCGCCGAACAGGCGCGGCACAGTCAGATCGCCCTCGGCGGAGGCGGCCTCGACCGCATCGCTGTCGAACGCCGCGTAGCCCCTCAGATGGCCGTCGCTGGTGATGTCCGCCACCATGCTGCGCACCGGGCCGTCGCCCTTGATCTGCAGCGAGAACACACCCTCGTATTTCAGCGCGCCGGCGAGGCAGACCGAGATGGTCATGAGCTCGCCCAGCAGCAGCGAGACCGGCTCCGGGTAGCCGTGCCGCGAGAGGATCGTATGGACGGCCGAATTCAGGCGCACCAGACGGCCGCGCAGGCCGAACGGGTTGACCTGGAACGGCAGCAGCAAATCATCGTGGCCCGACTCGGCAAATATGTCGGCGATGCTCATTTCGAGTCCCCGGTCGTCAGAATGTCCCTCAGGAGAGGCACCAGTGCAGGATCGCCTTCTGGGAATGCAGGCGGTTTTCCGCTTCGTCGAAGACGATGGATTGCGGACCGTCGATCACAGCGGTGGAGACCTCCTCCTCGCGATGGGCCGGCAGGCAGTGCATGAAGACCGCGTTCGGCTTCGCCTTCGCCATCAGTTGCTCCGTCACCTTGAACGGGGCCAGCTGATTGTGCGCGTTCGTGGTGTCGTCGCCCATCGAGACCCAGGTATCGGTGACGACGCAGTCCGCGCCGTCGACCGCGGCCTCGGGATCGTGCAGCAGCGTGACCTTGCCGCCGTTCTTCCCGGCCCAGGCAAGCAGGGCCGGGTCGGGGCTCCGCTCGGCCGGGCAGGCGATGCGGAGCTCGAAACCGAACTTCGCCGCCGCGTGGATCCAGGAGGAGGCCATGTTGTTGCCGTCGCCGCTCCAGGCGACGACCTTGCCGCGGATCGGGCCGCGATGCTCTTCGAAGGCCATGACGTCGGCCATGAGCTGGCAGGGATGGGAACTGTCGGTCAGGCCGTTGATCACCGGCACGGTGGCATACTCAGCCATTTCCCGGATGTTCTCGGCGCTGAAGGTCCGCATCATGATGCAGTCGACATAGCGCGACAGCACGCGGGCGGTGTCGGCGATGGTCTCGCCGCGGCCGAGCTGCAGGTCGGCCGCGTTCAGCACGACGACGTCGCCGCCGAGCTGCTTCATGCCAACCTCGAAGGAGACACGGGTGCGGGTGGAGGGCTTCTCGAAGATCATCGCCAGCGTCTTGCCGGCGAGCGGCTTCTCGGTGCCCGCCTCGCCGCGCTTCATGGCGAGACCCTCGTCCACCATGGCCCGAAGGGTGAGGGAATCGATCTGGTCGAGATCGAGGAAATGGTTGAGATCGCTCATTCTGGATTTCCGTCGTCGGGGGCGGAAGCGGCCGGTTCCCCGAGGAGAACCGGCCCGGCGCCTCAGGAGGCGTCCATGTCCGCGCAGACTTTCTCGATGATGCCGCAGGCTTCCGCGACATGGCTTTCGTCGATGATCAGGGGCGGCAGGATGCGGAGCACGTTTCCGCCCGCGCCGACGGTCAGGAGACCGCCCTCGCGCAGTTTGCCCTGCAGATCCGCGTTCTTCACCACGCAGGCGAGCCCGATCATCAGGCCCTTGCCCCGTACCGCCGAAATGATCTTCGGATGGCGTGCCGCGATCTCGCCGAGACGCTTGGCGAAAAGCTCGCCCATCTCGGTGACATGATCTAGGAAGCCCGGTGCCAGAATGACGTCGAGCACCGCGTTGGCCACCGCCATCGCCAGCGGGTTGCCGCCGAAGGTCGAGCCGTGCGTGCCCGGCGCCATGCCGGAGGCCGCCTTCTCGGAGGCGAGGATCGCGCCGACCGGGAAGCCGCCGCCGAGACCCTTGGCAAGGCTCATGATGTCCGGCGCGACGCCGGACCATTCATAGGCCCAGAGCTTGCCGGTCCGGCCCATGCCGCACTGGACCTCGTCATAGATCAGCAGCGCGTCGAACTCGTCCGCCGCCTGGCGCAGCGCCTTCAGATACTGGACGTCGGCGGGATTGATCCCGCCTTCGCCCTGGATCGGCTCGACCAGGATGGCAGCGGTCTTCGGGCCCATCGCCTCGCGCATCTCGTTCATGTTGCCGAAAGCGACATGGCGGAAGCCTTCCGGGCGCGGGCCGAAGCCGGTCCGGTAGGTCTCGTTGTCGCCGGCCGAGAGCGTGGTCAGCGTGCGGCCGTGGAAGGCCGAGGTGCAGCAGATGATCTCCTGCCGTTCCTTCTCGCCGCGTTCCCACTGGTACTTACGGGCGATCTTCAGCGCGCCTTCGTTGGCCTCGGCGCCGGAATTGGCGAAGAAGACCGTGTCGGCGAAGGAATTCGCGACCAGCCGGTCGGCGAGCTTCCGCTGTTCCGGCACCTCGTAGAGGTTGGAGACATGCCAGAGCTTTTCCGACTGCTGCTTCAGCGTCTCGACGAGATGCGGATGCGCGTGGCCCAGCGAGTTGGTCGCGATCCCCGAGGCGAAATCGAGGAATCGTCGGCCTTCGGTGCTGTACAGATAAGGGCCTTCCCCGCGCTCGAAAGCGATATCTATACGCCCGTAAGTGGGCATCACCGTGGTAACCAACGTTCCTCTCCTGAGAAAAAGAAATGGCGGCACCGATACCCGGCGCCGCCGGAAAGCGAAAAAAGCACGGAATCCGGGGAACGCCAAGGGGAATGTGGCGATGCCACGAGGAATCCGCCGAAATGACGCGACTCGGCTGGTTCGTGCGCCTGCGGGACCGGTTCAGGCCCAGCGAAAGAGCCCGAGGGCGCTGCGCACTTCCTCCATCGTCGCCTCGGTGATCTCGCGCGCCTTTTCCGTACCTGCGCGAAGGATGCTCACGACCTCGCCCGGGTCTTTCGCGAACTCGGCCCGGCGCTGGCGGATCGGCCAGACCAGTCGCTGCAGGATCTCCTCGAGATGTCCTTTCACCTTCATGTCGCCGAGTCCGCCGCGACGGTATCGGACCTTCAGCTCCGCCACGCCCTCCGCATCGTCGGAGAAGGCGTCGAGATAGGTGAAGACGACGTTGCCCTCGACCTTGCCCGGGTCGGAGGCGCGCAGATGGCCGGGATCGGTATACATGCGGCGCACTGCCTGGCGGATATCCTCCTGCGAGGCCGAAAGGGGAATGGCATTGCCGGTCGACTTGCTCATCTTCGCCGCGCCGTCGATGCCGGGCAGGCGGCCGACCGGCGGGACCAGCGCTTCCGGCTCCGGCAGCAGCGCCCGGCCGCTCTGGCGGTTCACGCGGCGAACGATCTCGACGGTCTGCTCGATCATCGGGATCTGGTCCTCGCCGACCGGCACGACATTGGCCTTGAAACCGGTGATGTCCGCCGCCTGCGCGACCGGATAGCAGAGGAAGCCGGCCGGCAGCTCGCGCCCGAAGCCGCGCTGGCGGATCTCGGCCTTGATCGTGGGGTTACGTTCGAGACGTGCGACGCTGACGAAGTTCAGATAGAGCTGGCCCAGCTCGGCGAGCGCCGGCAGCGCGGACTGTACGGCAATGGTCGTCGCCTCGGGGTCGATTCCGGCGGCGAGATAATCGAGTGCGACTTCCAGCACATTGCGCCGGACCTTTTCGGGATCGCCGGCATTGTCGGTCAGCGCCTGACAATCGGCGAGCAGGAGGTACTGCTTGTGGGTGTGCTGCAGCGCGACCCGGTTCTTCAGCGATCCGGCATAATGGCCGAGATGCAGCGGGCCTGTCGGCCGGTCGCCCGTCAGGATGACGGGACGGGTTTCAAGATTTTCGGACATCGGTTTGGCTCCTCTTGGGGAAGCCGCCGGACCGGTAAGACGGGAGAGAGTCGCGTGGTGCCCTTGTCAGCCGGATCGCGGCGGCAAGGGTCGAACAAAAACGGAAATGGACGACGTGCCGCTCCTAGAAGGAGCGCCACCAGAAATTGCGGCGGATTTCGGTGCACGTGGTCATGCCGCTTTCTCGCACGGTCTCGTCGGCCCGGCAACCGGATTTGCGTGCGTTCCCCGAGCGCTCGCATGTCGACGGCATTTCTGTGAGAAAGCCCATAAAATCCAATACGATCCTTCATGACTCCTTAAGCCCTGCGCCCTATAGTGCGGGGGTTCGAAAAGCGGAAGTGCCAGAAAGGAGTCCGCCCATGACAACGCCAGTGCAGTCGACCGTCGCGATCTTCGCGTTCCGGTCCGACAAGCAGCAGCAGCTGGTTCAGGCCCAGGTCGTCAGCAGCGCCGTCGAGACGGCGAAGCAGATCGCCCAGTCGAACGGCGCGCAAGCCGCGTCCTCCGGCGGGGTCGACATCACGGTCTGACCGGCAGGGCCCGAAGCAACCGCTTCCGGCCTGCTCAAGCTTCATAAAGACAGTCAGCGACGCTCAGGGATGCCGAGGCATCTCCGGGCTGCGCTGACTGTTTTTTCGTATCAGCGCCGCTTTCGCTTCAGGTCCTCGATCTCGCGTAGCTGTACCTCGAAAGCCTCGATCGCATGCCGCTCCTCTTTGGTGAGGGTCGAGCGGTCGAGCCTGTCGACCAGCACCTGCATCGCCCCGCCCATGCGCCCGAGCTGGCGCCCGTAGGAACCGACCTCGGTCAGGATCTCCTGCTCCATCTCAGGATCTGCGGAACGGCCGAGATTGACGTTGACCAGGCTGAAACTGCTTCCGGCCCAGTCGAAAATCCATTTCCAGGGGTTGATGGTTTGAGTGACTCCGCCCGAGAGCGGCAGGTTCACCGTACGCGGTTCGTTCGTTCCCGGCATCAGGGGCTCCTTCGTCACAATTTGACATATCATATTCGTTATTAAATTCACGGAAAGATAGTAGCGTTTCGGCTCTCGACCACCCTTTACGGAGTATGCAAGCGCATGGCGAACACGATCACCGACTTATCGCCCGATGAACTCATCCAGCTGTTGTCGGGAAAGTACTATGGAATGGTGTACCTGGGTCTGGCCAACGCCGCCTATACGAGCGCTGCAAACAAGCTGGCCTTTGAGATCGAACGTGATCTCAAGAAGGCTTTGGAGGACACACAATACATTCCCTCATTGCCGGACATAAATCAGGTGAACGAGAAGGAAAACCTGAGGAAAGTTGACGGCGCCTGGCATCTTGAGTGGGGGCCGGGGATCGCCGAAGATCTGAGTAATCTGGTCTATATTGCATCCTATCGATCGCCCGCATCCGAGGTCTATTTCTTCGTCGTCGGGATACGCGGGACGGACGTGTCATCCGGACCGATCGGAGATCTCGATCAGATCTTCGAGGATCTTTACGCGTTTGCGGCCCCGAACTGGACGACTTATCTGAACAGCGGCGTCGATGTTGAAGTCAAAATCGGAGATGTGACGGAATGCCGGCACTATGGTCCGCCCCCGAAGCTCCCGGGATCGCGTGCGGACATAGGCGGATGCGTGGCCGCGGGGACGATTGCCGGCTTCGACAAGATCGCCGGACTGAAGGGGAAGCTGCGGGATCCGTCGAGCAACGAGTTCAGCGGCGACAAGATGTACCTCGTGGACGCATTGGCGGACCTCTTGGCGAACTCCGTAAGTCCGATATCGAAGTCTCACGACATTCCGATCATCGTTACAGGGCATAGCCTTGGCGGCTGCCAGACGCAGGTTATGACCTCCTATCTCGCCTGGCAGTTTGGCGACCAGACAGTCATCGGTCATCCCTTTGCCCCCTCGACGGCGGGCGACGCGGGTTTTGCCGCGCAGAAGGCATTCGAATACGGTTGTTTCTGGCGCAACACGCTGGATCTGGTGCCGGCGGCTTTCGGAAGGCTGCCACCGATCGGCGGTCAGGGCGAGCTTATGGTCTCCTGGGCGGCGAACAATCTCTGGACCGGTTTCAGCTGGCCGCACAAGCCTCTCGACCCCGCCGTTCCGGGACCCGAATTGCCGGAAAAGAAACGCATCGAAGATCTCATCAGCAAACATGGCAAGGATATCTACGATATTCACTATTCACGGCCATCGGCCGGTATGGTCGATGTCGAGCTTGACGGATACCTGCCTGAGCCGGATGTCATTCAGGCCTTCCTCGACGATCTGGGTAAAGACAAGGAGGATCCCAAAGGCGGCCTTGCCCAGCTGATGTGGCAACATTTTCCACCGAATTATCAGACTTTGATGTGGGATCAGCAGGGCTCGGAGTTGGTCTATTTCAACTACCAGTCCTACAAATAGCTGTTCTGTCTGGATTGGCGCGTCAAGGTGGCCTCCCCTTGCGAGAGGAGGCCACTTGCTGACGTAGGGGGCAATGTTAGATTGCGCTCCTGAAATGCTTCCCGAGCTTCAGGCCCTGGCCCTGATAGTTCGAGCCGATGCCGCCGGCGCCGTAGATCTTGTCGGGAACCTCGGTCAGCGGCTCGTAGACCAGGCGGCAGACGACCTGCCCGTCGGTGATCACGAAGGGCACATCGTGCGAGCGCACCTCGAGCACGCCGCGGGTCGCTTCGCCGCCGGCCTCCGGCATGCCGAAGCCGGGATCGAAGAAGCCGGCGTAATGCACCCGGAACTCGCCGACGCGGGTGTCGTAGGCCCGCATCTCGGCTGCGTAGTCGAGCGGAACCGAGACATATTCCTTCGAGGCGAGGATGTAGAACTCGTCCGGGTCCAGCACCAGTTCCGCCGGGCGGTTCGGCAGGCGGTAGAGCGGCTCCCAGAAGTCGGAGACCTCGTAGCCGCCGGGCCGGTCGATATCGATCAGGCCGGTATGCTGCTTCGCCTTGTAGCCGATGAGGCCGGTCTTCGGATCGCCGGTCAGATCGACGCTGACCGCGACGCCCTCCTTGATGTCCGCGTCCTGACCATGCACCAGCTTCACGCTGTCCTGCAGACGGCGCATCGCGGCGTCGCTCGCCACCGGATTGCCGCGGCGGAAGCGGAGCTGGTTCAGCCGTGAGCCGGTGCGCGCCAGCACGCTGAAGGTGCGCGGGCTGATCTCGGCATAGAGCGGGCCCTCGTAGCCCTCGGGCACGCTCTCGAACTCGGCGCCGAAATCGGTGATCAGCCGGGTGAAGATGTCGAGCCGGCCGGTCGAGCTTTTCGGGTTCGCCGTGCCGGACACCTTGGCCGGCAGCGAGACGCTTTCCTGCAGCGGGACGATATAGACGCAGCCCTTTTCCAGCACCGCGCCCTCGGTCAGGTCGATCTCGTGCATGGAGAGCGTGTCGAGCCGCTGCTTTACCGTGGCATTCCGGCCAGGCAGGAAGCTCGCGCGCACCCGGTAGGCGATTTTCCCGAGGCGGAGATCGATGCTGGACGGCTGGATCTGGCCGTCGATCACCGGCGTCTCTGAGGCGATCTCGCCTTTGCGGATCATCTCGCGGATCGTCTGGCTCGGCAGAATCCCGGTGCTGCGCTTCTCGCGCGGGGCCGCTGCGCCGCTTTCCGGCGCGGGTGCTGTCGCATCTGCGGGCATCGTCTCTTCCGCCAAATCGTCCGTAACCGGCGCAAAATAGCAGACGATCATTTCGCGCAAAGGGGTTTGTTGCTCTGTCGACGATCTGATTGAAGCAGCCAGAGAAAAGTTTTTTATATTAGGAAAACCTAAGAGTTGAATTTCTGGTGCCAACTCGCAGAGGCTTTCACACATGAAGTCCGGAGAAAAATGCTGGCTCTAGTGCTTCTTGGCATGCGCTCGGGCTACGTAGCTCAATACTGATGAGGGTCTCACGAATATGAACCGTGCAAGGTTTTTGGTTGCGGCGCTGGCGCTCGGCTTTCTGGCCCTCTTGTCTGTGGAAAGCGCGACGGCACAGAATCAAAAGGCGGTAGGCACAGTGGATCCGGCCGAAAAAGCTCAGCGTCCTCTAATTGGCAAATGGGAGGGGACGGCACCGAGTTGCGATGCTAACTGTGGCTCCGACCGGTTTGCATTCTGCGTCGCCGAGGAAAAAAATTTGGGGGACCATTGCTCCTACTCTCAAATTGTTATCCCGGATCAGAAAGGCTTCGGTGGAGGGTGTCTTTCGGGACACAAGGCATTTTGCTCGCCTGTCAGCGAGTATCCGCAGGTTCAGGACTATGCGGCAATCGCGGCGGCAGGCGGCGTATGGAGAGGTACCGCACCCACTTGCGAAGGAAGCTGCGGTGACGGGTATTTTGCCCTCTGCCGTTCCGTGGACGGCGATTCCTGTGATTTCACCAGCGCAATTGATATATCAAAGTTGCCTGGCTCTTTCGGAGACGATTGCTGGTCTGGCCGGAAGGTATTCTGCGTTCCGACATCATTCCTATTCAACGTTCAGTAGCCCGGATTCAAACATCCAGTTCGGGTCAGTTTCCGCGCGGGTGTTTCGGGAAAGTTGGCGGCCATTCGTCTGATGTATCAGTCTCTCATTCTCTGCTCCGCCCCGCGCTCGGGCAGTACGCTCCTCTGCGATCTGCTCTCCGGCACCGGTGTCGCGGGGAACCCGCATTCCTTCTTCCGCCGCGAATCCCTCGCGGAATACGCGGAGGAGTTCGGGCTTCCAGCGCCGGTGATCGATGAGACCTATCTCGACGCGGCGATCCGCGAGGGAACCGGCGACACCGGTATCTTCGGTGTGCGCATCATGTGGGAGACGTTTGGCGAGCTCGATGCGGCGCTCGACCGGATCCATCCGGGGTTTCCCGACGCTCCGGCGCGGCTGGAGCGGGCCTTCGGAAAAACGCTCTTCGTGCATCTGAGCCGTTCGGACAAGGTGGCGCAGGCGATCTCCTACCTGAAGGCGCAGCAGACCGGCCTCTGGCACCGTTTTGCCGACGGCTCGGAACGCGAACGGATGGCACCGCCGAGACCGGCTGAATACGATCCCGCGCAGCTCGCGGATCTCGTCGCGCGCCTGACCGCGGCTGATGCCGGATGGAGGGATTGGCTGGCGGAGCACGGGATCGAACCGGTGCGCGTCGATTACGACGACCTGAGCCGAGATCCGAGAGCGGAGCTGGCGAAAGTGCTCCTTGCGCTCGGCCGCGATCCCGCGATTGCGGAGAGGGTGGAGATCAGGGCCGGGAAGCTTGCCGATGCGGAGAGCGCGGCCTGGGCCGAGCGCTACCGGCGCGAGGTCAGCTCTTGATCTTGTAGCCGCGCTTCAGCAGCAGATAGCAGAGTGTAACCAGCGCCGCGTTCATCCCCGTCAGCACGGCCGCGCCGACCAGCGGGTTCGAATCAGACCAGCCGATCAGGCCGTAGCGCACGCCGTCGATCATGAAGAAGAACGGGTTGAGGTGCGCGAGCTGGTTCCAGATCCCCGGAAGCTGGTCGATCGAATAGAAGGTGCCGGAGAGGAAGGCGAGCGGCTGGATGACGAAGTTCGTCACCGAGGAGAGATGGTCGAACTTTTCCGACCACATGCCGGCGGCGATGCCGATCAGCGACATGGCGAGCGAGGCGGAAATCGCGAAGAAGATCGCGACCGGCCAGTGCGCGGCGTGAAAGCCGACGGCGAAGGACATGGTGAGTACGGTGGAGATGCCGACGATGAGGCCGCGGGTCACGCCGCCGGCGGCAAAGGCGGCGAGCAGTTCGCCCGGCCCGAGCGGCGGCATCAGGACGTCCACGATATTGCCCTGCACCTTGGAGATCATGATCGAGGAGGAGGTATTGGCGAAGGCGTTCTGCATCATCGCCATGACGACGAGGCCGGGCGCCAGGAACTCGGAATAGGTGATGCCGTTGCCGAGATCGATCGAGCGGTGCATCGCCAGGGTGAAGATCGCGAGGAACAGCAGCGAGGTGACGACAGGCGCGAAGACGGTCTGGGTGATCACCTTGAGAAAGCGGCGCACCTCCTTCTCGTAGAGCGTCCAGACCCCGACCCAGTTCACCCGGCCGACATGGCGGACGGTGGGAATGGGTACGAAAGTCTCGTTGTCGTTCGGGACGAACGGGCGGTCTGTCATGAACTGGGCCGTTGGCGAGTGGGCGGTCGGCGCGCACAATAGGCGCCGAGTGGAGTGACAGCAACCAGATGGGGCATGCCCGGCGGGGAAACAAGCCGCGGGCGCCCGGAAACCCGATGAACGACAGTCAGAACGAGGCCGCGAAAGGCAAGCAGCGCCGGGCCAAGAAGGTGCCGAAACGGATCACCGAGAGCTATCTGAAGAATGTCGCGCTCTGGTACATGGAGCGCTATGCAAGCTCGGCGGCCAATCTCCGCAACGTACTGATGCGCCGGGTGCGGGTCTCGTCGGCCCATCACGGCACCGATCCGGCGGAAGGTGCGGAGATGGTGGAGGCGCTGATCCGGCGCTATGGCGAGGCGGGTATCCTCAACGACCGGCTGTTCGCCGAGACGCGGGCGCGCTCGCTCGCCGCGCGCGGCGGTTCTGCGCGGATGATCCAGCGCAAGCTGATGGAGAAGGGCGTCTCCCCGGCGGATATCGATGCCGCGCTCGAGGCGGTGCGCGAAGAGGGGACGGGCGAGCTCGATGCGGCGTTCCGATATGCCCGCCGCCGGAGGATCGGTCCCTTTCGCAGCGCGGAAAAGCGCGAGGAGACCCGCGACCGCGACCTCGGCGCTCTTGCCCGGCAGGGCTTCCCGTTCGAAATCGCAGCCAAAGTGGTCGATGCGGAGACTGTCGAGGCGCTCGAAGCGGAATTGGATTTCGCAAGCGGCGCCTGAGTTCCGCGTCAACGCAGCGCACAAAAATCGCTTAACCCCGTGCTTACGATTGCTATAGTGGCGCCCAACGAATCACGACGGATGCGGTCAGCAATCCGCATCGGAGCAGAGAGGGGGAAGCAATGTGGGAAGTCCATGATTTTCCGGTGCCGGCGGATCTCGCCAAAACCGCGCATGTGGACGAGGCCGGTTACGAGAAAATGTACCGGGAGTCGGTCGAGAACCCAGAGGATTTCTGGGCCGAGCACGGCAAGCGGATCGACTGGATAAAGCCCTATACCAAGGTGAAGGACGTCTCCTTCGACGCCTCCGACCTGCATATCAAATGGTTCCATGACGGCACCCTGAACGCGTCCGCCAACTGCCTCGATCGGCACTTGGAAAAGCGCGGCGACCAGGTGGCGATCATCTGGGAAGGCGACGACCCGAAGGACGACAAGAAAATCACCTATCGCGAACTGCATCGCGACGTCTGCAAGTTCTCCAACGCGCTGAAGGATCTCGGCGTGAAGAAGGGCGACCGGGTGACGATCTACCTGCCGATGATCCCGGAAGCGGCGGTCGCCATGCTGGCCTGCGCCCGCATCGGCGCGATCCATTCCATCGTCTTCGGCGGCTTCTCGCCGGACGCGCTGGCGGGACGGATCCAGGATTGCGAGAGCAACATCGTCATCACCGCCGACGAGGGCCTGCGCGGCGGCCGCAAGGTGCCGCTCAAGGTCAACACCGACAAGGCGCTGGAAGACTGCCCGGACTGCAAGACCGTGGTCGTGGTCAAGCGCACCGGCGGCAAGGTCGACTGGGTCGAGGGCCGGGACCACTGGTACCACGACATCTGCGGTGCGGCCTCGGCGGACTGCCCGCCGGCGGAGATGAGCGCGGAAGACCCGCTCTTCATCCTTTACACCTCCGGTTCGACCGGAAAGCCGAAGGGCGTGCTGCACACCACCGGCGGCTACATGGTCTTCGCCTCGATGACGCATCAATACGTCTTCGACTATCGCGACGGTGAGATCTACTGGTGCACGGCCGACGTGGGCTGGGTCACCGGGCACAGCTACATCATCTACGGCCCGCTCGCGAACGGCGCCACCACGCTGATGTTCGAGGGCGTGCCGAACTATCCGGACTTCAGTCGCTTCTGGCAGGTCTGCGACAAGCACAAGGTCTCGATCTTCTACACCGCGCCGACCGCGATCCGCGCGCTGATGCGCGAGGGCGACGGACCGGTCAAGTCGACCAGCCGCAAGAGCCTGCGCATCCTCGGCTCGGTCGGCGAGCCGATCAATCCGGAAGCCTGGATGTGGTACCACGAGGTGGTCGGCGAGAAGCGCTGCCCGATCGTCGATACCTGGTGGCAGACCGAGACCGGCGGCATCCTGATCACCCCGCTGCCGGGCGCGACGAACCTGAAGCCGGGCTCGGCGACCAAGCCGTTCTTCGGCGTCCAGCCGGTGATCGTCGACGGCGACAACAAGGTCCTGGAAGGCGCGACCGAAGGCAATCTCTGCATCCAGGACAGCTGGCCCGGGCAGATGCGTACGGTCTACGGCGACCACGAGCGCTTCATCCAGACCTACTTCACCACCTTCCCGGGGCGCTATTTCTCCGGCGACGGCTGCCGCCGCGACGAGGATGGCTATTACTGGATCACCGGCCGCGTCGACGACGTGATCAACGTCTCCGGCCACCGCATGGGCACGGCCGAGGTCGAGAGCGCGCTGGTCGCCCACGACAAGGTCGCCGAGGCGGCGGTCGTCGGCTATCCGCACGACATCAAGGGCCAGGGCATCTATGCCTATGTCACCCTGAATGCCGGGCTGGAGCCGACCGAGGAGCTGCGCAAGGAGCTGGTCGCCTGGGTCCGCAAGGAGATCGGCCCGATCGCCTCGCCGGACCTGATCCAGTGGGCGCCGGGCCTGCCGAAGACCCGTTCCGGCAAGATCATGCGCCGCATTCTGCGCAAGATCGCCGCGAACGAGCATGACGCGCTCGGCGACACCTCGACCCTGGCCGAGCCGGCGGTCGTCGACGATCTGGTCCAGAACCGGATGAACAAATAAGCCTGACGCAGGGCCCGCTTCGGCGGGCCCTGCTGCTTTCCGGCCCGATCAGGGATGAGGGGCCGGTACCTTGACCGGCGCTTGGGCTCCCTTGTCTTTCAGGCCGATTGCCGCGAGAGCGATCTGGATTGCCTCGTCGCCGAGGGCGTCGCCCGCCGGCTGGCAATAATAGCCAGCCAGGTAGTCCGTACCTTCCGAAGTGCTTCTGTCCCCGCCGCCCTGGCCCTGACTTCCGGCGAAGACGACGCAATTGCGTCGATGCGTTTGCGCGGTCACGTAGGTCGCCTGAAGGTCGCCGATAGTGATCGACCGCTGTGCGCCGTAGATGGCGTAGGAGCCGGAAAAGTAGGGGAATTTCGCGATCAGCGTTTCCGCGTCGTTGGTCCATTGCAAGAAATAGTTCGGCGCGAGGCGTACCAGAACAACCTCGACATGAGGGTCGACGCCGGTCCTGGCGATAGAGGTGACTGTGAAGACGCGCTTCGAATACTCGTCATCCCAGCCGTGATCGGCATATACCAGCGGGAGGTCGAGTGCGAGATAGAGAGGCGCTTCAGCTTCGGTGATCGGTTTCGGGTCCTTAGCGACCGCGGGAGCGCTGCCGAGTGCTGCGAGCACCGAAATCGCGGCAAATGCCCGCGCAATACGGGGCAGGGCAAAGGGCATCAGAAGATCCAGCCGCTGCTGAAATCGGCGGCAGACACGCCGTCGAGCTCGACCTGGCCGCCGCTATGGACCACGACGAGGTCGCCGTCCGAACTCGTTGTCGTGGAATAGGTCGTTCCGTTGGCGAGATCGAGGCGGTCTCCCTCGGCGCCGTTGAAGTCGCTAATGACATCGTTGCCCTGATTGGAGGCGCCGAAAGCGAATGTATCGGCTCCGAGGCCGCCGTTCATGGTGTCGTTCCCGAGGTTGCCGAAGATCACGTCGTTGCCGCTGTTGCCGGAGATCGTGTCCTCGTTCTGGCCGCCATAGAGCGTGTCGTTGCCATCGTCTCCGTAGATGATTTCCGACCCGAAATTGCCGTAAATGACGTCGTCGCCGGAACCGCCGCGAATGGTCTCGATGCCGTCCTGCTGACGCATCAGACCTGAGGCGTCGGCGCGCGCCGTACCGCCGTTCTGGCCGCCGAAAATGGTGTCGTCACCAGCCCCGCCGCTGATGACGTCATTCTCCTTGTTGCCATAGATCAGGTCATTGCCGCTCCCGCCGTACAGGTGATCGCTTCCGCCATTTCCCCAGAGGATGTCGTTTCCGGTCCCCCCGACGATGGTGTCGGCGATCTCCGCGCCGGACAGATAGTCGTTGCCCGTCGTCCCGGTAATCCTGCCCGAGCTCGGTTCCGGCGTCGTGGTGGTGTTGGTTACGGTGTTCGGCGGGAGGTTTGCATAGAGCGCGACCAGGTTGGCCTTGTCGGTCGCGGACAATGTCGGGTCGCCGTCGAGCGACGGGTTCATGATGCTCCCGTTTTCGGAGCTGTCGCTCAGGCCGACGACATGGCCGACTTCGTGCAGGAGGACCTCGTAGATCTTGTCAAGGTCGGTCCGGTCCGAATAACTCAGATCGAGATAGATGTACGCGGAGCCGTCCCCGGAATTACTGCCGTCTTCCCATCCGAGCCGACCGTCGCCATCCGGATCGTTGAAAATCGTTCTCGCGCTGGTAGCAGTGGAACTGCCGACAGTTTTTATGCCGACAAAGACAAAGGCCTGGTCGAATACATCGGTTCCGTAGAAATTGAAATTGACGCCGTTATCCCAAACTTCAAACGCGTCGCTGACTGTGTCTCTCAGATAGTATGAGGTGCTGTAGTAGCCCTGCGCTCTCATCTCCGCGGTGGCGTTCCAGTTGTAGCCGCCGCCCCGCCCGACATTATATCCGTTGTAGGCCATAGAAGATCTTCCCCAAGAGACCTGGTCTGTTTCCGACTTGTCTGAGCGATGGGCCTAACAAGCCGTTCTCGTTGAACTCACGCAATCCACCCGGCGTCGAAACCGGTCGATCCGACGCCAATCAGTGTCACCGTGCCGCCGCCGTGGGTAATCACCAGATCCGCACCCGAGCTCGAGGCCGAGTAGGCGGTCGTGAAGCTCAGCCGGTCGCCCTCCGCGGCATTGAAATCCGTCACCGTGTCGTTGCCCTGGGCGTCTGTCGCGAAGAAGAAGGTGTCGGCGCCGCTACCGCCGGTCAGGACATCGTTCTCGCGGTTGCCGAGGATGAGATCGTCGCCCGCCCCGCCGTCGATCGTGTCCTCGTTCTGGCCGCCAAAGAGCGTGTCGTTGCCGGCCTCTCCAAAAATCAGGTCCTGGCCGTAATTGCCGAAGATGGAATCGTTGCCGTCGCCGCCGAGGATGGTTTCCACGCCGTCCTGCTGGCGGAGATTGCCGTAGGCGTCGATCCTCGCCGTCCCGCTGTTCTGGCCACCATAGATCGTGTCGTCGCCGGCTCCGCCGGCGAGGAAGTCGATTTCCTTATTGCCGTAAATGATGTCGGCGCCGGCCTCGCCCGAGAGATAGTCCGTGCCGGACTCTCCCATCAGGATGTCGCTGCCGTCACCGCCCAGCACCGTGTCGTTGCCGAGCCCCGCCCGGACGATATCGTTTCCGCCGAGCGTGCTGAAACTGTCCGCTGTCTGGCTGCCGGTCCAGTTCTCGGCGCCGGTGGTCCCGCTCCTGTTGTAGCCGTAGATCGCGGCCGCCTTCGCGATATCGTAATCGGTGATCGTCACGGTGTCGCCGAGATAGCTGTTCATCAGGCTGCCGGGAGTCTCGTCATGGTCGAGCCCCAATGCGTGCCCGACTTCATGCCGCAGCGTCGCGGTAAAATTTCCCGAATCGTAGTAGTCCATGACGATGAAGTCATAATCGACACCGTCTGTCGCGATCAGTCCGTCGCCGTTGCCGTCGTAGGGAATATTGACGCCCAGGGTTCCGCCATAGCCGTCGATGTAGCTTTCCATCACGAACACGTCGGCGGCGTTTGTGTTCGAGGTGAAAACGAAATCGATGTTCAGCTGGCTTTCCCACTCGTCGAAAACGGAGCGGGCGATCGACTTTTCCGAGGAAGAGACCTCGTAAAATCCATAAAGCGTGAAAGTGAAGTCCAGCTCCGTCGTGTAGTGAACCGTCGAGCCGGGAACAAAGGAAAGACCGGTATAAAGACCCATTTTTATAACTCTCTCAAAAATATATAAAAAAAATTGATCAGGGACGTTTGAAACCCGCTCTGGTTGTCATATTTCCATGTGACGTTCCGTGTGTGAAGAGGCTAATGAAGGAAGGCCTGTTCAACCTTCCGTTCGTGTCCCCCGAGATCGGTTTTCCCCGAAAAAAAAGCCCGGCATGTGCCGGGCTTTTCGCTGTCTTGCAGGAAGTCGCAATCAGGCGGCGACGTCCGGTTTCAGGACCTTGTCGATATTCTCGAGGATGTTCTGCGGCGAGGAGGCGCCGTACGGGTCGGTGCCGCAATTGTCCTCGAAGCCTTCTTCCTCGAACCAGCCGACGACGGTGCCGTCATCGACCACCGCGGCGTAGCGCCAGGAGCGCATGCCGAAGCCGAGATTGTCCTTGTTGACCAGCATGCCCATCTTGCGCGTGAATTCGCCCGAGCCGTCCGGGATCAGCTTCACGTTCTCGACGCCCTGGGACTTGCCCCATGCGTTCATCACGAAGGCGTCGTTCACGGAGATGCAGTAGATCTCGTCGATGCCCTTGGCCTGGAACTCGGGATAGAGCTTCTCGAAATCGGGAAGCTGGAAGGTCGAGCAGGTCGGGGTGAAGGCGCCCGGGAGCGAGAACAGGACAACTTTCTTGCCCTTGAAATAGTCGTCCGAGGTCATGTCCGCCCACTTGTAAGGGTTGGGACCTTCGATGGACTCGTCGCGGACGCGAGTGCGGAAGGTGACGAAGGGAACTTTTCTGCCAAGCATCGGTCTATCCGGAAATGTTGTGTGTCAAAGGAACTCACCGCCCCGGCAGAGCCGCCGGCGCTTGCCCGGTACGGGATTGTTTCCTCGTTTTTATCGCTGCCGGAAGCGTCCGCAAGGAACGTTTGCGGACCCCGGTTGAATCAAATCGTACAATAGAATCTCGCAACGCGGTAGGGCGCGATTTGATTGATTCTAAAGCGTAAAGACCTGAATTTTCGGGTCTTCTGCTGCGCTGCGTCATATGGCCGCAGAAATCCTGCGCCTTCTCCGCTGTCCTAGGCCGGGTGCCGCTGGACCAGTTGCTTGGCGATGATCAGGCGTTGCATCTCGTTCGTGCCCTCGGCGATGGCGAGCAACGGGGCGTCCCGGTAGTAGCGCTCGATATTGTACTCCTTGGCATAGCCGTAGGCGCCGTGAAGCCGCATGGCTTCGAGGCTGTTATGCAGCGCCGCCTCGGTGGCGAAGAGTTTCGCCATCCCGGCTTCCATGTCGCAGCGCTCGTGGCGGTCGTAGGCGGCGGCGGCCTGTTCCACCAGCAGACGGGCGGCCTCGACCTGGGTCGCCATGTCGGCGAGCTTGAGCTGGATCGCCTGGTGTTCCGCGATCGGCTTGCCGAAGGTCTTGCGGATCTGCGCGTAGTGCACCGATTCCTCGAGGCAGGCGCGGGCGATACCGACGCCGCGCGCTGCGACGTTGATGCGGCCGAGTTCCAGGCCGCCGAGGATCTGCTGCATGCCGCGGCCCTCGATCTCGCCCACGAGGTTGGCGTCCGGGACGAAACAGTCGTCGAGCGTGAAGCCGGCGGAGTCGATGCCCTTGTAGCCGAGCTTCTCCAGCTTCTTGGAGACGTTGAAGCCCTCACTTTTTTCGACCAGGAACAGGCTCATGCCCTTGTGCCTGGGTTTCGCCTCCGGATCGGTCTTCGCCAACACCGCGAGGATATGTCCGTGATAGGCGTTGCTGATCCACATCTTGGTGCCGTTCAGCCGGTAGCCGCCCTCGCATTTCTCGGCGCGCAGCCGGATCGCCTGCAGGTCGGTGCCCGCATCCGGCTCGGTCAGCGCGATCCCGCCGCGAAGTTCGCCGGTGGCGAAACGCGGAAGCCAGGCGGCTTTCTGGGCCTCGGTCCCCGAGCGCTCGACCGCGGCGGCCATGATCAGGTGGGAATTGAATATGCCCGAGATCGACATCCAGACCCGGCTGACCCGCTCGACGATCCTGGTATAGGTCGTGGCGGAGAGCCCGAGGCCACCCCATTCCTCGCCGATGGTCGCGCCGAAGAGGCCGAGTTCGCACATCTTGGCGACGATCTCCTCGGGCCAGGCATCCTCCGCTTCCAGCTTATGCGCGTAGGGCGCCACGTCGCGCTCGAGGAACCGTTCGACGGCGTCGAGGACCATCCGCTCCTGCTCGGCGCGTTCTTCCTGGGTCAGACCGATGTCGTTCGCGGCGGCGATGGCGTTCATGAGATTTCCTCCCGGACGGGCCGGAGTGATGTGCCGGTTTGGGGTGTCGGCTTGGTTGGATTATCGATCAACCGAGAATACAGATTTCTTCAGCTGCGTGGACTCAGAATGTAGCGAAAGATAAGGCCGGAGAGTCCGATGACAAGAAAGATCCGGACGATATGGAAGGCCGCGATCAGCGGCACGCCGAGTTCGAGCACCGCTGCGGTGATGCTCATTTCCGCCATGCCGCCGGGCGAGACGGACAGCACCATCGTCGCCGCCGGAAGGCCCGTGACGCCGGCGACGGCGATCCCGAACGCGATATTGAGTCCGACCAGGACAAGCGTGCTGATCACGGCGTGCGGCAGGAAGCGCCGGAGCGAGAGCACGAGGTCGCGGCGGTAGCGCAGCCCGATGAAGCAGCCGATCAGGATCTGCGACAGGTTGAGCAGCTCCCGCGGCATGCCCGAGAGATCGAGCTGCAGCACGGTGATCAGCGCGGCGGATGCCAGCGGGCCGAGGATCCAGGCATTGGTGATGCGGCGCCAGGCCATCAGGCCGCCGGCGGCGAGGGACGCCGCGATGAGGATCGGAAAACCCTCGATGTCGAACGACAGCTTCTGCACCTCGAACGGCGAATGGCCGGTCGCACCGATCAGGATCAGCGTGGTCGGGATCGTGGTCACGACGCAGAGGATGCGGAGCGACTGGGCGAGCGAGACCGGGGCCATCTCTCCGCCCCAGCGCGTCGCCTGCAGCGCCATCTCCACCACGCCACCCGGCACGCTGGCGAAGAAGGCGGTGGCGATATCGACCTTCGCGATGCGGCGCAGATAGAGCGCCGAAAGCAACCCGAAACCGATGGAGGCGAGGGCGCACACCACCATGACGACGATATGGTCGATGACGAAAGCGGCGACGGCCGGCGTGAAATTCAAACCGATCCCGGTTCCGAGCAGAAGCTGGCCGGTCTGCCGTGCGCCTTTCGGCATCGTCAGGGTCTTGCCGCTCATGCTGATGGCCGCGACCACCAGCATCGGGCCGAGCAGCCAGGGAAGGGGAACGTGGCACAGCGAGAACACCCAGCCGCTCCCCGCCGCGATGGCGAGGCTGAGAGCGTGACGGGCGAGCGTTGCTGCGGACATCGTGGCGATGGTTCTGTCGGCGGGCCGGGAGCGACCCTGAAAGAAAGGGTCGTTCTTTTTACGGATCGGCCACGCCGTCCGTCAATCGCTTGACCCGGGATTCGCCGTCGTGGTTGGGATGTATTCCACATCGCCGAAAGGTCCGGGAGCGGAAGCGTGAACGAGGCGGAAATGCAGGAGCGGTTCGTTGCGCTCGTCGATGAGAATCCGATCAACCGGGCAATCCTCGAGCGCTTGCCAGATCTTCGGGTTGATGACGCGTGGCTGGTCGCCGGATGTCTCTTCGGGACTGTCTGGAACAGTTTTTCCAGTCGTCCGCTGACGGAAAATATCCGCGACTACGACATCTTCTATTTCGATCCGGACACGAGCTACGAAGCGGAAGACAGAGTAATCCGGCGTGGCGCCGATCTGTTTGCCGATCTTGGCGTCGAGGTCGAGATCCGCAACCAGGCGCGGGTGCCGCTCTGGTACGAGGAAAGGTTCGGCGTTCCCTACCCGCCGATCTCGGAGGCGCGCACCGGGATCGAACGTTTTGTCGTTGCGGGTACATGCTCCGGGATCTCGTCGGCAGGCGAGGTCTATGCGCCGTTTGGCTTCGCGGACATGTTCGGCGGCATCCTGCGCTGGAACCCGATGAACCCGACGCCGCACCAGTTCGAATACAAGTGCGGCACCTATCTGGAGCGCTGGCCCTGGCTCAAGGTCGTTGAGAAACCGACACTCGTCATCGCCCCTTGATACCCGGCGCTGTGCGCCGACATGAGGAAGGCGGGAAGGACGGGACATGAACGGTGAGATCGAAAACGTTGGTGAAAAGGATACGGCCGGCGTGATCCTGCCGCCGCCGGTCATTCTGCTGATCGCGGTGCTTCTCGGGTTCGGTCTCGACTATCTCATGCCGCGGCCCTTCGCGCCGGACTGGGCGCGATACTATCTCGGCGCGGCGCTGATCCTCGCCGCCATTGCGCTCGCCGTTGCCGGGGAGCGCCAGTTCAAGCAGGCGGGGACCAGCGTGAAACCCTGGGTGCCGTCGACCGCGATCGTGACGTCCGGGGTCTTCGCCCGCACCCGCAATCCGATGTATCTCGCCATGGTCATCCTGCTGGCCGGGGTCGGTCTGCTCGGCAATTCCCTCTGGTTCCCCGTCATCACCATCGGTTTCGTCGGGGTGATGCAGTATGGCGTCATCCTGCGCGAGGAAGCCTATCTCGAACGCAGGTTCGGCGCTGTCTATACGGATTACAAAGCCCGGGTTCGGCGCTGGATCTAGAATTCTATCTTTCCCCGCGACGCCGTGAGCGGCCCTTTTGCTGGAGCGGGCCGCGTGCGACAGTGCGCGCTGAAATCCGGGGGAGAGCGGGATGAATGCGAGAATCATTCTGGTGACGGGTGCGGCAAGCGGGATCGGCGCCGCCACGGCGCGGCGGCTGGTCCGTGCCGGTGACCGCTTCCTGTTGCATACCCGTTCGAACGAAGCCGGGCTCTCCCGTGTCGCCGAGGATCTCCGCGAGGCCGGGGCCGAGGTCGAGACCGTGTTGACGGATCTGGCCGCGCCGAACGCGGGGCGCATGCTGGTCGAGCGCTGCACGGAGCGGTTCGGCGGTCTCGACGTGTTGATCGCCAATGCCGGTTACGCGGACCGCGCGCCGCTCGGCGAGGCCGGGACGGAGCTTTTCGAGCAGGCGCACGACGCTATCGCGCGCTCCTTCTTTGAAATGGCGGAATCGGCGCTGCCCTGGCTCGAACGCTCGCCCGTGGGCCGCGCCGTCGCGGTCAGCGCGTTCGGTCCGCATGTCTGGCGTACGGACCTCCCGTCCTTCGCGGCGACGGCCGGGGCGAAGGCGTCCCTCGAGGCGACGGCGCGGGCGCTTGCCCTCAAACTGGCGCCATCCGGCGCGACGGCCAACATCGTCGCACCCGGATTCATCGAGAAGGACGCGGGCACGCCCTCGGCGCTGAAGCCCGGGGCTGTCGACGCCTTCGTTCCGTCGATCCCGATGGGACGGCGCGGGACGCCGGACGAAGTCGCGGCGGTGATAGGCTTTCTCGCTTCCCCGGAGGCGAGCTACGTTACCGGTCAGCTCATCCATGTGAACGGTGGATTGATCTAAGGGGGAAACAGGAATGACTGAGAAGAAAGTCGCCGGGGTGATCGGCCTCGGCTCCATGGGCATGGGCGCGGCGCGCTCGCTGGTCGCGGCGGGCGTCGAGACATGGGGCACGGATGTGCGCGCGGAGTCTGTGACGGATTTCGCCGCGAACGGCGGCAAGGGTGCGGCCAGCCCGGCCGAACTCGCGACCCATGTCGATGCGCTGCTGGTGCTGGTGGTCAATGCCGACCAGACCGAGAGCGTGCTGTTCGGCGAGACCGGCGCGGTGAAACACCTGAAGAAGGGCGCGGTGGTGGTTGCCAGCAGCACCGTTCCGGCGACCTATGCGCGGGATCTCGAAGCGCGGCTGGCGGAACACGGCATCCTGATGGTCGACGCGCCGGTCAGCGGCGGCGCGGCGAAGGCCGCGACCGGCGAGATGACGGTGATGGGCTCCGGCAGGCCGGAGGCTTTCGAGGCGTCCTCCTTCCTGCTCGATGCGATCGCGACCAAGGTCTACCGCCTCGGCGATGCGGCGGGTCCGGGCTCGACGGTGAAGACCATCAACCAGCTGCTTGCCGGCGTGCATATCGCCGCCGCCGCGGAAGCGATGGCGCTCGGCATCCGGGCCGGTGTGGCGCCGCAGGACCTGTTCGAGGTGATCTCCAATTCCGCCGGCTCCTCCTGGATGTTCAACAACCGGGTGCCGCATATCCTGGACGGCGACTACACCCCGCTCAGCGCGGTGAACATCTTCGTCAAGGATCTCGGCATCGTGCTGGAGACCGGCAAGCAGCTCACCTTCCCGCTGCCGCTCTCGGCGGCGGCGCACCAGCAATTCCTCGGCGCGGCCGCGGCCGGACTCGGGCGGGAGGACGATTCCGCCGTCATCAAGGTGTTCCAGAAGCTGGCCGGGATCGATCTGCCCGAAGCCAAGTCCTGATCAGAAGAAGCAGAGCAGTCCGTAGCAGGACGCACCGAACAGTTTCACCGCGACGAGATAGCCGATCAGGTCGAGCGCCAGCGTCAGGCCGAGGATCGGCAGCGCCACGAAGCCGATGAAATAGAGCGCCGCCCAGTGGGTGAAGCGGCGGCCGGGGATCCTCTGCCCGTGGATCAGCGGCGGCTTTTTGAATTGTGCGAACAGGGACATGGGCTAAGACTAACCGGCGAACGGGGCAGGGGAAACTGGAATGGCGTCAGGCGCCGGAACCGACAGGCGCGGCGAGGAACTGGACGGCATCGTCGCCCTCTGGGACAGCGTCGACCAGCGGCAGTGGGACGAGCTGCTGGCCAAGGCCGAGCGCCCGCCGCTGGAACAGGCCTCGGCCTACGGTGCCGCCATGAGCCGCGCCTCGGCCTACCGGCCGGTTCCCGCCGTCTTCATGCGCGGTCCCGAGCCCGTCGCCCTCGCGCTGCTGCTCGAATGGCGCTTTCCCGGCGGATTCCGCATCGCCAAGCTGACCCGCGGACCGGTCTTCCTGGCCGAGATTTCGGATGCCGAGCGGAAAGCGGTCTTCGGTCTGATCAAGCGGCGCTATCCGGTGGCGAAGCTGAACCTCTTCTTCATGACGCCTGAACTGCCCGCCGGGGAAGAGAGCGAAAGCCTCCTCAGGTCGGTCCGCATGCGGCCGATGGTGACCGGCTACAGCACGGTCTGGCTCGACCTGCGCCCGGAGCTCGACGAGCTCCGTGCCGGCCTGCACATGAAATGGCGCAACCAGCTGAAGCTCGCCGAGGGCGCGAAGTTTCGGGTGCGCAGCGGCTATGGCGGCGCGCCGATGGAGTGGCTGCTCTCCCGGCATGACCAGCACCGCAAGCGCCGCAGGTTCCGCGCGCCCGCCGGGGCCTTCGTCGCCGCCATTGCGGACAGCGGGCGGGACAAGCGCGCGGTGCAGGTTTTCACCGCCTATTCCGGCAGCGAGCCGGTCGCCGCGATCCTCACCATCCGGCACGGCAAGGCGGCGACCTATTATGTCGGCTGGACCGGGCTCGAAGGGCGGGAGAAGCACGCCCACAATTTGCTGCTCTGGAACGCGATCGAGAAGCTCAAGGGACTAGGCGTCGAATGGCTCGATCTCGGCGGGGTCGACGGGCTGCACATGCCGGGCGTCTCCCGCTTTAAGCTCGGCGTCGGCGGCGAGCTGGTGACGCTCGCGGGGACGTATCTCTGAGACTTTGCCGGTCAGGTATTGACCGGTCCGCCCCGTTCCTTGCCTGTCTTGAACCGCACCTTCGCGAAGGCAAGCAGCCGGTCCTCGACCAGGCGGTTGATGCTGCCGGCGGGGTACTTCCCCTTGGCGCCGCGCGCGCCGGCCTTCTTGCCGGTCAGCGCCTCGATGCCTTCCTCTATGGTCGAGATCGGCAGGATGCGGAACTTCTTCCGCTCGCAGGCTTTGACCACATCCTCACGGAGCATCAGGTGCTTCACGTTCGAGGTCGGAATAAGCACGCCCTGACTGCCGGTAAGGCCGCGCGCCGCGCAGACGTCGAAGAAGCCCTCGATCTTCTCGTTCGCGCCGCCGATCGCCTGCACCTCGCCCATCTGGTTGACCGAGCCGGTTACCGCCAGCGACTGGTCGATCGGCACGCCCGACAGTGCGGAGAGCAGGGCGTAGAGTTCCGCCGAGGAGGCACTGTCGCCGTCGACGCCGCCGTAGGACTGCTCGAATGTGAGGGTCGCGGCGAGCGACATCGGCGCCTCGGGCGCGTAGGTCCGGGCGAGATAGCCGGAGAGGATCATCACGCCTTTGGAGTGCAGCGGGCCGCCGAGTTCCACCTCGCGCTCGATATCGACCACCTTGCCGCCACCGACGCGCACCGTGGCCGAAATCCGGCTCGGTTTGCCGAAGGCGAAACTGCCGATCTGCAGCACAGAAAGCCCGTTCACCTGCCCGACCTTCGCCCCGCCGGTGTCGATCAGCACCGTTCCGCGAGTGATCTGCTCGATGGAGCGTTCACGAATCCTGTCGGCGCGGTGGATCTGCTTCGTAATGGCCTGATCCACATGGGCGCGCGAGACGGCCTGCTTGCCGGCCTCTCCCGCCCAGTGATCGGCCTCGCGCATCAGGTCGGCGATCAGCCCGACGCGGGTCGAGAGGCGTTCGGAATCCCCTGCGATCCGGGCCGCATGTTCCATCACCCGTTCGATCGCATCGCGTGCGAAGCGGCGCAGCTTGTTGTTGCGCGCGATCGTCGCGACCAGGCGGGCGAAGAGCTGGTCGTTCTCCGGCGTCCGGTCCAGCACCTCTTCGAAATCGGCGGCGACCTTGAAGAGGTCCTGGAAGTCCGGGTCGAGCGAAGAGAGCAGAAGATAGAGGCGGTAATCACCGAACAGCACGATCTTCAGGTCGAGCGGGATGGGATCCGGCTGCAGCGACAGAACGGTGGCGGTGGCGGATGTCATGTAAGGAGATTCGATGGTGATCTGCTCGGCATAGAGCGCCCGCTTCAGGGCCTCCCAGCTCATCGGGTTGAGCAGGAGCTTGTCCGCATTGATCAGCAGGAAGCCGCCGTTGGCATGGTGCAGCGCGCCGGGCTTGATCAGCGTGAAGTCTGTGATCAGGTTGCCCATCTGGGCGTAGTGCTCGATCCGGCCGATCAGTTTCCCTAGGGCCGGATGGTCCTCGACGATCACCGGCGCGCCGCCCGACGGGATGTTCGAGACCAAGACGTTGACCTGGTAACGCGTCGCCGGATCGTGCTCGACCGCGCCTTCGCCGCTGCCGCCGTTCGGCAGCGCGAGTGGGCCGTCCTCGTCGGAATGCATGAAGAGACCGATATGCTCGACCATGTCGTCGGCGACGATCTTCAGATAGGCGAGGACGTCGTCGCAGCAGGTCATCACCGTCTCGACATCGGCGATTTCCTGCTCGATGACATGCCGCGCGGTCTCGCGCGCGATCTTGCGCAGTTCGCGCAGCCGGTCACGCTCGATCATCGGCAGGCCGTGAAGGACCTTCTGCAACTCCTCCATCATTCCCTTGGTGGCTTCCTGGTAGCGCTTCTGCGCCTCCTCGGGAAGCTGCTGGAAGGTCTCGGGCGCCATCGGCTTCTGGCCGGAGAGCGGTGCGAAGGCAAAACCCTGCGGGGTGCGGATCAGGGTCACACCGTGCTTGCGCGCTTCTGTATCGACGCCCTCCAGCGCGTGCTGCTGCTTTTCCGCCGCTTCCTTGTTCACCGCATCGATCCTGAGGCGGTAATCCTCGCTCTCGAACAGGGTCGGCAGGACCGCCTTCAGGTCCGAGACAAGCTCATGCATGGCCTTGCGGAACGGCTCGCCCCGGCCCGGCGGAACCGAGATCGCCAGCGGCATGTAGGGCTTCTCGAAATTGTGCACATAGACCCAGTCCGGCGGCGCGTCGAGTTCGGCCCCGCGTTGCTGCAGAAAGCGGTTCACCGCCATGTGCCGGCCGGACCCCTTGGGGCCGATGACGAAGAGATTGTAGCCGCGCTGCTGCATGCCGGCGGCGAACTTGACGGCGCCGAGTGCCCGTTCCTGGCCGATCAGCGCCTCGATATCCTCGAGGTCGTCCGTGCTCTGGATGGAATGCGGCTTCAGGTCGGTTCTTGTGAAGAGTGCTTTTGCAGCAAGTGGCTTAACGGCCATGGCGCGTTCCTCTGAAAGCCTTCTTCGGTTTTATCGCCGCTTCGCCGTGCAAGAAAGACCGGAGTCCTCAAGCGGGTTTCCGGGAGGCCTCCGAGCGGATCTCGGAGACCCGGTCGCGCAGCCGCTTCAGGCCGCGGTCGGGCATGCCGAGTTCCTCCAGATGGTCCACCGTATTGAAGAGATATTCGGCGCAGGGCCCGAGAAAGCCATGCGCCCGCTCGATGGTGCGCGCCATCTCCTCTTCCGGCATCTCGCCGACATAGCGTTCATGCTTGCGGTTCATCACGAAGCCGATCGCCCGGATCGGTCCTTCGTCGCTCGAAAGGGAAAGCCAGCGCGGGATGTAAGCGTCGCTGACCATCTCCCGACGCCAGACGATCTCGAGCTCGTCATAGGCGGTGTCGCGTGTGATCCGGAAGGCGACGCCGCGGCAGCATCCGCCGAGGTCGAGCCCGAGAGTGAGGCCCGGTACTTCGGGCGAGCCCCGGCCGAGATGGGTCTGCAGGCAGAACCGGCGATGATAGCCGTGCGCCGTGGCGCAGCGGGACTCGGCGTAGTGGATCGTCGGATTCCAGATCAGCGAGCCGTAGCCGAACAGCCAGACATCCTCGTTCGGCTTCCCGTCCGGAAACATCGAGGCGAGCGAGGCATGCAGTTCCTCGTCGGTCAGGACCCTGTAGGTGGTCGCATGCTGGCGGATGAGCTCCCGGATATGGCCGGAGCGGATCGTGTCGCGCGTCAGCGGGATCTTGTTCGAAGGTGCCATGCACGGAACTTAGCACCGGCGACATACCCGCGATATGCGGCAATCCCGAACAGACTGTTGCCTCAGCCGCGCTTGCGCGACCAGCGGCCGACGACCTGCAGCGGGCGTCTGTCGAAATCGAGAAGCACAAGCAGGTGCGAGACCCGGTCACTCTCGTCGACGAGGGGGAGAATGAGTTCGTCGCTCTTCAGAAACTCTTTCTTGGTCCCGATATAGGGCGTGTCGGACAGGACCGGCGTCCGTTCGGTGACCGCTCGCGACAGGTTGGAGTGCAGCCTGCTTGGCGCGCGCTGATGGGCGATCTGCGAGATCCAGCGGCCGGTATAGTTGGCCAGGAGATGCTCCCGCACCGTTCCGCCGATGACCCTGTAGCAATAGTCGAGAGGATCCAGGGTGACCTGGAGAAAGATCAGATGCGGAAGAAGAGACGGAATATGGGCCGGATCGAACGCGTTCCGCGCAGGTAAATCGCTGATTCGTTCGAGAGAGGTCCAGTAATCGAGGCCAACCAAATGAAGACGCGAGGAAAGATTACGACGCAGGTCCGCGAACGCGTGGCCGGGTGCGTCATCATCTAGTATGCGGATCATTTGGCTCCGTTCAGTTTGTTAGCCCAGATTGGACGAAGGTAATTCAAACCTGCACCGGATACAGTAAATCTCGACTCAGTAGCCGAGCGACGGATCGACCCGGTTCTTCAAAGACTCGCCGTTTAACAAGCGTTTGCAGTTTTCAAACACCAGATCGAGCGTCGCAGGGATATAGGAACGGTCGTCGTCCGAACTGACATGTGGCGTAAGGATCAAATTCGGAACCTTCCAGAGAGGCGAGCCGGCGGGCAGGGGTTCCGGGTCGTGGACATCGAGGAGCGCGCCGCCGAGATGACCGTCCCGGAGCGCCTCGACGAGCGCTTCGTGATCGATCACCGGCGCCCGCCCGAAATTGACGAGGCCGGCTCCTTGTTTCATCGCGCGGATGGCCTGCCGGTCGATCAGTCCCGTCGTCTCCGGCGTTTGCGGAAGAGTGACATGCACGAAGTCCGCCGCACCGAGGACGGTTCGCAAACCGTCCGGACCATGCATCTCGTCCACGGACGGATGCGGGGCTCCGCCGCGCCGAATGCCCAGCACCTTGAGGCCGAGCGCCTTGAAGGCGCGCGTCGCGGCGCCGCCCATTTCTCCGACCCCGATCACGGCAACGGTCTTGCCGGCGATCGGCGGGACGTAGACGGGATTCCAGCGGGACGCGCGCTGGTCGCTAACATAAGCGGGAATCCGGTTATGCAGCATGAGGACCGCCATGGCGGCGGACTCGGCGGTCTTTTCGGCATGGACGCCCCGGTTGTTGGTCAGGATTGTGCGCGGCGGAAGCCAGGTCAGCGGCTGCAGATGTTCGACCCCGGCACCGATGATGTGGATCCAGCGCAGGTGCGGAGCCCGGTCGCCGAGTCCCGCTGTCGGCAGGTCCCAGGTCACCAGCGCATCGGCGTCCCGCATCGATTTTTCGAAATTGTCGAGGTCCCAATCCACGCGGATATCGATACGATCCGCGGCATCCCCGTGGCGTTCGAGGGCTGCGGCGATCCGCTCGCCGGTGAACCGGAAAGCCTCTTCTCCGGCGCGGTTGTTCTTGATGTGGAGAATGAGACGGCTTGTCGGGTGCATGTCGTCGGCCGGATTGTGAGTTGAGAAAGTATGCGGCAGGTCTTCCGGTGAGTTCTTCACCGGCTTCAATGGAACCATATCGATCGGCGCCGGGCGACACTTGCTGTCGGCGCGAAACGAAATTGGTATGATTCGTGCGAGGGCTTTGATGCAAAGGCTTTGCGAAGCAATGGTTTGGCTCGCAAAAGCTTCCCTGGAATGAGATATAGGGCAGGGACAGAACCAGAGGGCCGATCCGTTCATGGCGGAGAAAGTAGATTTTAGCCTCGTCCATTTCCTGATCGTCGACGGCAACCCGCTCTCGGCCGATCTCGCACGGGATTTGTTGCTGACGATGGGAGCGACGACGGTTTTCGTTGCGCATGGCTATGACGAGGCGATCGCCGCGCTCAAATCGAACGTGGTCGATGTACTGCTCACCGAGCTGCATTTGCCGCCGCGCTCCGGGCTCGATCTGATCCGCGAGGTGCGTTCCGGAAAGACGGGCGGGAACCGCCAGATGCCGATCCTCGTGATGTCCGCCCTCTCCGCCAAGGATCATGTCTTCGAGGCCCGCGACGCCGGGGTGACCGAGTTCATCGCAAAGCCGTATGGCGTCGAGGGATTCTACCGCCGTATGGTTGGCATCATTGCGCATCCGCGCGCTTTCGTTGACAGTGACAAATATTTCGGACCCGACCGGAGACGGCGCCAGTTGCCCTACGATGGCCCGGACCGTCGGCAATAATCATCTGGGGAGCCGGTTTGACCGCCGCGAAGTCCAAATTTCTGCCTCCTGTCGAAGACCTCCGCGCGCGTGCCGTCAATAGCAGGACGGGCATGGATCTGCGTCTGAGCCCGGCCGTATTGCGACGGCTGGAGGAGGTGGTCAACGAGTCGCGCGAGCGTTTCGTGGTCGATCTCGCGGCCCGGCTGCGCAAACTGCGCACCAGCGTCCAGACGGTTCTCGACGGCGATATGACGCAGGAGGACATGCTCGCGCTGGTCTTCGACGAGAGCCTGCAGATCAAAGGGATGGGCGGAACCGTCGGCTACAACGTGCTCAGTCTGATCGCCACGACACTGAACGATTTCGTCACCGGACGGACGGAACTCGGGCGTATCCAGTTCGAGATTCTGCAGCTTCACATCGACGCCATGTATGTCGTCATCGCCGACAGGATCATCGACAATGGCGGAATTCTCGAAGATCAGGTGCTCAGCGGATTGCGGGCGGCGGTGCGGAAGTTCGGGTGATGCAGGAAGCCGGTGACAGAGTGCTCCGGTATGCTTATCTTGTCCCCGTGAAGTCACCCGGAGCGCTAGATGGCGAGCTTTGAGACCACCGATCGCAGAGCCCTTGGTATCCTTTCGGACACGGTTGCCGAGAAACTAGGTCCGTCGGACAAGGTGACGCGGGAAATCCGCAGGGCCTACACTTCCGGCAAGCAGATCGACCGCTTCATGGCGCGCGCCGCCTTCGATGCCTTGCCGGGCTGGCAGCGCACCGATATCGGCTCTGCCGCCGAGCATCTTGCTCATGCGATCATTCGCGAGGCGCTTCAGGGCGAGCCGTTCCAGACGGAGCGCGATTGGCGGGACATGGAATCGCCGCAGCGGCGGGTCCGGACGGCACGCAAGCCTGATGCCGGTGGCGATCTTCAGGCGCCGCCGCGTTTCCTCACGCGCGCGCCGCGATAGCACGGCAACGTGCGCTATCGCACCTTCCGGACCGATGGCCTGCGCCCGTCGGAAAGACGGCGTTGTTTTTCATGCTGTGCATCGGCTAGAGTTTTCGTGGATTTTGAATTTATTTCCGGAGGATAGGCCGATGGGTCGATCCTTCCGGAGCAAACGAACGTCAGGCGCCTGCCGCTCGTGCGGACAGGCCTGTTAAGGAGTTGGCGATGCGCGGCAGAGAGCCGGTGCAGACATTTTCAGTCGTTGAGCACGTCGCGAAGGAATTCGCGCGGTTTCTGAACCGTGTGCAGAACGATCAGGTCGATATCCTCGGGTCATTCCTGATCGAGAACGAGTGGGAGCAGTACAAGAAGGACGCGGAAGGCGTCGTTCAATCGCTCGAGCTGGCCGGTTTCGCAATCGTCCCGAAAGAGCCGACGGACGCGATGTGCGCCGGAGCGGACAAGACGCTTGCCGGTGGCCTGATGGGGCAGCGCGGCGCGCGGGTTTATGTCGAAGCCGTTTTCGGCGCCATGGTCGATGGCTGGATCGCGAGCTACAACCCGAACCTGATCCTCGATATCTTTTCGATGGCGCTGTCGCGCGCTTCGAACCCGCGGGCGCGGCGCGACAGCGGCATGGATTCCTCTTTCCAGCGGTTCCGCAAACATTCTCAGGACATGCTGGCGGGGCTGATCAAGAACGGCCAGGTTGTGGTTCCGGACGAGCCGACGCCGGAAATGGTGGCGGCCGGCGTGGCCGAGACGGCGGAAATCCGCAATCGCACGAACCAGCAGGTCAGCATCGGCGCGGATCCGACCTATCTCGCCAATCTCTACGAAAACATGGTCGAGGCGCGCCCTAGATAGGGACCGCCTTTCGGCCTCATCCGATCACGTTCAGGACTTGTTGCCGGGCTTGAAGGCCGAGGCGAGAAGCGTGACGGCCTGCCGGTGGCGCGCACTGCTTGCCGGAGGCGGCGGCGCGGAGCTGCGCGTACTGGACATGGTCTGCGCACCGCCGCCGCTGATCGCATTCAGCAGCGACGCGGCATTGTCCGCGGGACGCTTGCGACCTGACGCCGGTTTCCGCAGGGTGGCCCGGCCGGCGGCCGCGCTCTGCACCGCAAGTGCGCAGATATTGTTGAGGAACGGCCGGACCAGGTCGGCTTTCAATTTCTCGTCCGACTCCGCCCAGACCCGAAGGAGCAAGGAGGCCTCGCGGCGGTTGTTGCCGGTCGCTTCCAGCGCTTCCAGCGCTTTTTCCTTTGCATGGTTCTTCGCCATTCACCACCTGCCGCGTCTTGGATCGGATCCTTTGCTAACAATAACATAGTTCGAGGGCCGAAGCGTATTCCGTTCGACAGGACGCGTCCGGCGGATCCGAAACTCTTGGTCGGCGGTCCGAGCGCCATATATCGTTTGATATGCGGCCCGGAGCCGCGACAGCAGACGGAGGAGTGATGCAGGCGCAGTTCTTCGTGCAACGCGGAGCGGCTCTCCTGACGCTCTGCCTCGTTCTTCTCGGTTCCTCGCTCGCGTCCGCCCCTGCCCCTGCGGCGGGGACGGCGAATCCTCTCCTCAGCGTTGTCCGCGTGGAAGCCCGCGTTCCGGGAGATTCGAGAACCGCCTCCCGCCTCGGCACCGAGCGCGCGGGCGCAGGTGTCGTGATCGCGGATGACGGGCTGATCCTGACGATCGGCTACCTGATCCTGGAAGCCGACGAGGTTTCGGTGACCGATCGGAATGGCCGCCGTTTTCCGGCCGATATCGTTGCCTACGATCATGCAACCGGTTTCGGGCTCCTCAGAGCCTACGAGGGCCTCAGCGTGCCCTCAGTCGCGCTCGGTTCGTCAGCTGCGGTCGAAAGCCGCCAGAAGGCGCTCGCCGCCAGCGTCGGGCCGGTGCCGGCGCTGCCCGTTGAGGTCCGCTCGGTGCATCCCTTCGCCGGCGGCTGGGAGTATCTCATCGACGGGGCGATTTTCACGGCGCCTCCGATTCCGGAATTCGGCGGTGCCGCGTTGTTCGGCGAGGACGGTCGTCTGCTCGGCATCGGCTCGCTCATCCTGCAGGATGCGGACGGGAGCGGGCAGACGGGCAACATGTTCGTGCCGATCGATCTGCTGAAGCCGATCCTGGCGGACCTGCTCGCCTTCGGGCGTTCGACGGAACCGGCCCGGCCCTGGATCGGGCTCTACCCCACGGAGGTGAATGGATATCTGATCGTCTCGGGGGTCTCCGAGGGCGGCCCGGCCGAAACGGCGGGGCTCCGGTTCGGCGATCTGCTGGTCGCGGTCGACGGAGCGCCGGTGACGGACATGGCCGCCTTCTTCCGCTTGGTCTGGGCGCTCGGCCCGGCGGGGACGCGGATCCCCCTCACGGTGCTCCGGGAGGGCAAGATCCACGTCGTCGACGTCGAAAGCCGGGATCGCCACAGCTGGCTCAAGCTCGGCCGGACCTACTGACACGGCCCGGCCGGTTTTTACTTCGGGTTCTTCAGCTCGACGACGCGCTGTGGGAACGGAATCTCGATGCCGTTCGCGTCCAGTGTCTCTTTCACCGCCTTGTTGAAATCGAACAGGGTCGGCCAATAGTCGGCGGAATTGACCCAGAAGCGCAGTCCGACATTCACCGAACTGTCGGCGAGGGCCCGGACACTGACCTGCGGAGCCGGATCGGCGAGGACACGCGCATCTCCTTCGGCGAGCTTCATCAGTGCGGCGAAAGCGGTGTCGATATTGCTGCTGTAGCCGATGCCGACAACGATATCGATGCGGCGGGTCGGATGCTTGGAAAAGTTGCTGATCGCGCCGCCGATGATTTGGCTGTTCGGTACCGCGATCGACACATTGTCCGGCGTCGTCAGCTCGGTGGTGAACAGGCCGACCTCGGCAACCGTTCCGCCATTGCCGCCCGCCGTGACGTAGTCGCCAACCTTGAAGGGGCGCAGGAAGAGGATCATCACCCCGGCGGCGACATTGCTGAGCGTGCCCTGGAGCGCCAGACCCACGGCGAGGCCGGCGGCGCCGAGCACGGCGATGATGCTGGTGGTCTCGACCCCGAAGCGGTTCAACACCGCGACGACGGTGACCACGATGACGAGGTAGCGGACGATGGAGGCGATCAGCGGCTTGATCGTGCCGTCCATCCAGCCGATCCGCTCCACGGCGTTCCGTGTCGCGCGGCTTGCCCATCCGGCGACGATCCATCCAAGCAAAAGGATCACTATGGCCCCGAGGACATCGAAGCCATAGGTGGCGAGAATCAGTTGGGTCTCGTCCCAGAGGACGTTCATTTCACCGGCGACATCGACATTCATGGTCGTGTTTCTCCACGCAACGGAAACCTGAGGTCAATTGGTCGCCATCCGCGCGCGCTCTGTCAAGCGCGCGGCAGGCCTCACTCGGCTGCCGCCGCGAGTTCCTTCAGGGCGTCTCCGGAGACCGAATAGCGCAGCCATTCCTCTTCGTGCTTGAACCCGAGCCGGCGATAGACCTCGCGGGCCGGGTTCCAGTGCAGCACCGAAAGCGCGATGCGGCCGTGTCCCGCCGCCACCGCTTCCGCCGCGACAGCGGCCATCAGCCGCTTGCCGAGACCCTTGCCCCGCGCCGCTTCGGAGACGAAGAAGTCGTCGATGTAGCAGACCGAACGGCCGAGCCAGGTCGAGTAGTTGGCGGAATAGATCACGTTTCCGAGCAGGTTCCCGGCGCCGTCGTCGGCGACGACGGCCTTGAAGCGGGGCTCGGGCCCGAAACCGTCACGCAACAGGTCGGCTTCCGTCGCCTTGAGCAGATGGCTTTCCTTTACATATTCCGCGAGCCCCTGCACCAGCTTGAAGAGTTGCGGAACGTCCTCGCGTGTCGCGGGGCGGATGATGATGCCGTCGGTCATTTTTTTCTCTCGTCAATTGGAGGCCGCGCGGGCCCGGATGTCTTCATAAAGCGCGTCGGGGATCTCGACGCCGTCCCGTGCCGCCTGATCGCGCAGGATCAGCCGGCGGTCGCCGGGCAGGCGGGCCCCTTCCTGGGCGATGATCTCGGCGAACATCTCCTCGCCGCGCAGGGCGAAGCTTTCCGCACCGCCGAAGGCCGCCGAATCGAACAGCAGGATCATATGGCCAATCGAGGGCGGGGCACCGGTCGGTTCGAAGAAGGACGTTCCCTCATAGCCGAAATTGGACCCGGTGAGGGCGCCGCAGAGCAGCTCCACCATCAGGGCGAGGGCCGCGCCCTTGGCGCCGGCACTGGTGCCGCCGAGCGGCGCCATGGAACCCTCCAAGGCGGCATTCGCATCGGTCGTCGCATTGCCGTCGGCGTCGAGCGCCCAATCGTCGGGAATGGATTTTCCGGCCTTGGCGGCAAGCATCACCTTGCCGCGGGCCACGGTGGAGACGGACAGGTCGATCACCATCGGAGGCTTGCCGGGACGCGGCCAGGCGAAAGCGATCGGATTGGTGCCGTAGAGCGCCTTCTTGCCGCCCCAGGGCGCGATCGCCGACGGCGTGTTGGAGAAGGCCAGCGCAACGAGCCCCTGGTCGGCCGCGTCCTCGACATGATGGCCGGCGACGCCGAAATGGTGCGAATGGGCGATGCCGATGGCCGCGACTCCGGTCTCTTTCGCCGCCTTGGATCCTTCCGCGAGCCCGAGCGTTATCGCAGGAAAGGCAAAGCCGATGTGGCTGTCGACATTGATCACGCCCGGACGGGCACGCTGTGCCGTCGGTTTCGCGAAGCCGTCGACCTTGCCGCATTTCGCCTGTTCGGCATAGGGGGGCACCCGCGCGACGCCGTGCGAGGAAATGCCGTCCGCTTCCGCCCGCACGAGCGCGCGCGCAACGATCTCCGCCATGTCAGGCGCGACCTTGCTGTTGACGAAGGCGGCCGTAATGGTGTCCTGCAGCGGCGCGAGGGGTATCCGCATATCTCGGTCTCCGGGAGGCTCGGTTCTCGGGTGGTCGGGAGCAGGTCCGACCTTGCGACGAGGCGGCGGGCGGTGTCAACGCGGCCGCCCTCTCCGGGCAGGCACGAGACTATCCACGCGGAGTACAATTGCAGGCATGGGACATTGCTATAAGCTGCGCCTTCCTACCTTACGAGTCACACGCGTGCAATGCGCCCGGAGTCCCCTATGACCGATAGTTCCCTGATCTGGAAAACCGCGACCGAAATCCGCAATCTGCTGGCCAAGGGCGAGGTCACTCCGCTCGATCTTCTGGACGCGCTTGAGACGCGGATCTCTGCTGTCGAGCCGAGGATCAATGCGCTGCCGACGCTGTGCTTCGAACGCGCGCGCGATCATGCGAAAGCGCTTATGGAAAAGCCCGTCGCGGATCGCGGGGAACTTCTCGGCATCCCGGTCGCGATCAAGGATCTGGAAGAAGTGAAGGGGGTTCGGACCACCTTCGGCTCGCCGATCTTCGCCGACCATATTCCGGATAAATCCGACATCGTCGTGGAGACGCTGGAGAAGAACGGCGGGGTGGTCTACGCCAAGGCGAACACGCCGGAGTTCGGCGCCGGGGGGAACACCTTCAACGAGGTGCTCGGCACCACGTTGAATCCCTGGAACCAGAAGCGCAGCGTCGCGGGATCTTCCGGCGGGTCGGCGGCGGCGCTGGCCTCCGGCACCGCCTGGCTCGCGCAGGGCTCCGATACCGGCGGCTCGCTGCGCAATCCCGCGAGTTTCTGTTCCATCGTCGGCCTGCGCCCGAGCCCGGGTCGGGTCGCGCGCGGACCGGCCGGCACACCCTTCGCCAATCTCCCGGTCGCGGGCCCGATGGCACGCAATGTCGCCGACGTCGCGCTGATGCTCGATGCCATGTCCGGCGAACATCCGCGCGATCCGATCTCGCTGGCACGCCCGGCGGAAAGTTTCAGCGACGCCGTGAAGGCGCAGCGGTTGCCGAAGCGGGTCGCTTTCTCGCGCGATCTCGGCTGCACGCCGGTCGATCCGGAAGTGGCGAAGATCTGCGAGGCCGCCGCGCTCAAATTCGAAGCGCTGGGCGTCAAGGTCGAGGAGGCGCATCCGGATTTTCACGATGTTCAGGAGATCTTCCAGGCCCTCCGCGCCGAGGGGTTCTACATGACCAAGCGGAAGCTTCTGGAAGAGCACCGCGACAAAATGAAGCCGGAAGTGGTCTGGAACATCGAGAAGGCGCTCGATTACAGCCTTGAGGACTTCACCCGCGTCCAGCTCGCACGCGGCGCCTATATCCAGCGCGCTGTCGATTTCTTCGAGACCTACGATCTCCTGCTCTCGCCCGCGACCTGCGTCGGCCCCTATCCGGTCGAGCAGCGTTACGTCGAGGTCTGCGACGGCCATACCTTCGACAATTACGTCGAATGGCTGACCATGGCCTATGCGATCACCCTGACGACTTTCCCCGCATTGTCGATTCCGGCAGGCTTCACCGCCGAAGGACTTCCGGTCGGGCTTCAGGTCGTCGGAGGACCGCGCGGCGAAGCTGCCCTGCTCTCCGCTGCGGGTCTGCTCGAAGCGGAGATCGGTCATGCGGCGGCGGTTCCGATCGACCCGATCTGATTACTGTTTTCGCAAAAGGCGGCGTCTGAGCTAGAATCAGTCTTCCAATATCGGAGCCGCCTTGAACGCGAAGCCCTGGAAACCGTTCGTCGTGCCGCAGTCGGGAGCGGGCCGGCAATTCGGCCTGCACCCGCTCGACGCGCCAAGCGAACGGTTCGGTCCGCTTGGCTCCTTTGTCGAGATCTGGCGGAGCAAGTGGCAGGGAGCGGAACTGCCTTCCTGGTCGGCCTTCGATTTCTACGATTTCCGCGGCTGGTACGGCTGGATCCACGTCGACGAGCAGATATCCGAGGCCCCATTCGACATGCGCTGCCGGCTCTGGGGAACTGAGCTCGTAGACCGGCTCGGGATCGACGAGACGGACCAGCCGCTGAGCCAGTCGCCGGCGATGGTCGAGCACGATATCATCCCGTTCTACCGGAACATTCTCGCCCTGCCCGCGATCGGCACGAACGCCGGCATGGTCACGAGCTACGGGCGCGTATCGGAATGGACGGTGGTCAAGCTGCCCTGCCCGGGCCACGGCGAGGAGGCGAATGTCATTTTGTCCTGCAGCGTGCAGGGGGTTGCGCTCTCCTTCCCGCCGGAGCAGCTCCTGTCGGTCGGCCGGGACTGATCCCGCGCCCTCAGGCGATCTCCAATGCGACCTCGCCGAACGGGCCGAAACGCGCCACCACCATATCTCCGCGTTCGGCGAAATGGACGCTGGTCGTCGTGCCCGTGCTGACATAGGCGCCAGACTCCAGCGGGAGCCTGTTGGCGACCCAGGCGAGGACCCCGAGCGGGCCGCCATCGACATTGGCGGCGTTGCCGGACGCCACGTGATGCTTGCCGACCGAGAGCGAGACCGTTGCGTTCATCAGCATGTCCCGGTCCCAGTCTGTCACGGGCTCGCCCCGGACCCAGCCGTAGGAGGATCCGTTGTCGGCGATGAGCAGGGCCGGACCGGCCTCGGTCCACTCTTCGTGGCAGGACGAGACGATCTCGACGGCCGGGACGATCGCGTCGACGGCGGCCGCGACGCTCTCCGCTGTATGCGTCCGGTCTCCGGGCCGCAAGGGGGTACCGATCCTGAGGGCGAATTCCGGCTCAAGGATGATGAAAGGATAATCGTCCTTGGCGATGCGGGCCGGACTCTCGGTGGCGGTTCCTGAGAGAAGTGCCCCGTGGAACGGCCCGTCGAGGTGGAGCAGATCCCGCGCGCCCTGATTGGTGCAGCCGACCTTGTGCCCGATGATCTTTCCGCCGCGCCGGCGGAGCATCTCCGTCAGAACCGTTTCCTGGATCTTGTAGGCGTCCTCGATATCGGTGTTGCCGTACCAGTTCCGGGTCGGTGCAGGCATCTTTCCGTCCAGTCTGGCCGAGAGAATCAGCTCCGTCAGACGTGCCGTGTCTTTCATTTGATGCGTTTCCTCGTGAAATTCCGTCTTTTTTTCCATCTAAGCAGTTGAGCGCTTCCGGCTCTACGGCTATATTTTCTTTGCTGCACCGCACAATGACTTGACGGAGCCAGGATGTCCCCCGACGGAGCCATGATGTTACCGGTCGTGTCGCACGCAC
The DNA here is from genome assembly GCF_014904705.1 of Nisaea sediminum. Taxonomy (NCBI): domain Bacteria; kingdom Pseudomonadati; phylum Pseudomonadota; class Alphaproteobacteria; order Rhodospirillales; family Thalassobaculaceae; genus Nisaea; species Nisaea sediminum. The sequence continues at coordinate 287,940 of NZ_JACZCQ010000006.1, read as the reverse complement.
CGGAGAAGATCGGCCGCTATTTTCTCGAGGACCTTGCTCCGGGAATGCGTGCCGAATTCAGCCGTAAGGTCACGGGGGCGATGGTCGAGCAATTCGCCAGTGTTTCTGGCGACCGCAACCCGATCCATTTTGACGAGGATTATGCGCGCGGTACGATCTTCCGCGAGCGCATCGTCCACGGGATGCTCTCGGCGGGTTTTTTCTCGTCGCTGTTCGGAACGGTCATGCCGGGACAGGGAAGCGTCTACCTGAAGCAGAATCTCAAGTTCGTCGCTCCCGTCCGCTATGAGGACGAGGTCAAGGCCGAGATCGAGGTGCTGGAGATCCAGGAAGCGAAGAGCCGTGTCCTGTTCGCCACGCGTTGCTATGTCAACGAGCAGTTGGTCATCGACGGCGACGCATTGATCATGGTACCCAGCCGTCCGCACTAGGATGGCTGGAACATGCGGATAATTCGGAGTCTCGGGGACGTTACCTCGGACGATCGCGGCGCGATCGCCGCTGTCGGCAATTTCGACGGGGTTCATCTCGGCCACAAGGCGGTGATCGGGCAGGCCCAGCGCGCGGCGCACCTCGCCGGCGTGCCGGCGGCCGTCCTGACCTTCGAGCCGCATCCGCGCATGCTCTTCCAGCCCGACGCGCAGGCCTTCCGGCTGACGAGTGCCGCCCTGCGCGCTGAAGCGATCGCCGCGCTCGGGGTCAATATCCTGTTCGAACTCGGCTTCGACGACGCCTTCTCCCATCTCTCGGCGGAGGATTTCATCGCGCAGGTGCTGCATCGCGGCCTCGGGCTCCGGCATGTCATCATCGGTCACGACTTCTTCTTCGGCCATCGCCGCCGGGGCACGCCCGAAATGCTGCAGGAGTTCGGCATCCGGCTCGGCTTCGGCGTTTCGGTGGTGGATGCGGTGACGGAAGAGGACGGCGCGGTCTATTCCTCGAGCCGGGTGCGCCAGTGCCTGAAGGAAGGCGATCCGCGCGGCGCGGCCGCGCTGCTCGGCCGTCCCTGGGAAGTCGAGGCCGAAGTCATCAAGGGCGACCAGCGCGGACGGACGATCGGCTTTCCGACCGCCAATCTTCAGCTCGCCGACATCCTGCACCCGGCGCACGGCGTCTATGCGGTGCGGGCGCGGGACGTCGAGGGCGGCGAATGGTGGAACGGCGTGGCGAATTTCGGGCGCCGGCCGACGGTCAACGACCGCGGTCCGCTGCTCGAGGTCAATCTGTTCGACGTGTCGCCGGACCTTTACGGGCGCAAACTCCGCGTGCAATTCATTGACTTTATCCGCCCGGAAATGAAATTTAGCGGCCTCGACGAACTGAAGGCGCAAATCGCGCGCGACGCGGAAGTCGCGCGGGAGAAACTGTCCGGATAAGAGGGCGCGGGCCGGAGCGGTCCGCCCAGAGAGAAAACCGATGAGCGTGGACTACAAGACGACCGTCTTTCTGCCGAAGACCGACTTCCCGATGCGCGGCAACCTGCCGACCCGCGAGCCCGAGATTCTGGCGCATTGGGAGAAGATCGGCCTGCAGAAGAAGCTGCGCGAGAGCCGCGCCGGCGCCGAGAAGTTCATCCTCCATGACGGCCCGCCCTACGCCAACGGCCACCTGCATATGGGCCACGCGCTCAACAAGGTGCTGAAGGACGTCATCAACCGCTCGCAGCAGATGCTCGGCAAAGACGCGAACTACGTCCCGGGCTGGGATTGCCACGGCTTGCCGATCGAATGGAAGATCGAGGAGCAGTACCGCGAGAAGGGTCTCGACAAGGACAATGTCCCGGTCGTCGAGTTCCGCCGCGAATGCCGCGAATTCGCGCAGAAGTGGGTCGATGTGCAGACCGAGGAGTTCAAGCGCCTCGGGGTCGGCGGCAACTGGCAAGATCCGTATCTCACCATGACCTTCCCGGCCGAGGCGCAGATCGCCCGAGAGATCGGCAAGTTCGTGATGAACGGCGGACTCTACAAGGGCGCCAAGCCGGTCATGTGGTCGGTGGTCGAGAAGACAGCGCTCGCCGATGCCGAGGTCGAGTATCACGACCACAAGTCGACCACGATCCATGTCCGCTTCAAGGTCGTCGAGCCGAAGCATCCGGCGCTTGACGGCGCCTCCGTCGTGATCTGGACCACCACCCCCTGGACCATGGCGGGCAACCGTGCCGTCGCGGGCGGCGAGGAGTTCGTCTATGTCGTCGTCGAGGTGAAGGCGGTCGCCGAAGGAAGTCTTGCCCAGGTCGGCGAGAAGCTGGTCGTCGCCGCCGATCTGCTCGACTCCGTGAAGCAGGCGGGCAAGATCGAAGAGGTCGCGGAACTGGCACGGGTCACCGGCGCCGAGATCGCGGGCTCCGTCCTCGCCCATCCGCTGCGTGGCCAGGGCTACGATTACGACGTGCCGCTGCTGCTCGGCGATTTCGTCACCACCGATGCCGGTACCGGTTTCGTGCATATCGCGCCGGGCCACGGTGCGGACGACTTCGTGCTCGGCCAGGCGAACGGCCTCGAAATCCCTCAGACGGTGGGCGACGACGGCTATTTCTACGATCACGTCCCGGTCTTCGCTGGCATGCATGTGCTGGAAGACAACCTGAAGATCTCCGCCATCATCCGCGATGCGGGCGGTCTTCTGGCGCGCGGTAGCATCACCCACTCCTATCCGCATTCCTGGCGGTCCAAGGCGCCGCTGATCTTCCGCAATACGCCGCAATGGTTCATCTCCATGGAGACGAACGATCTCAGGCTGAACGCGCTGAAGGCGATCGACGAGACCCGCTTCGTGCCGCAGGCTGGCCAGACACGTCTCCGTACCATGATCGAGCAGCGCCCGGACTGGTGCATCAGCCGCCAGCGCGCCTGGGGCGTGCCGATCCCGGTTTTCGTCGAGAAGAAGACCGGCGAGATGCTGCGCGACCAGGAGGTGATCGACCGGATCGGCGCCATCTTCGAGGAGGAAGGCTCCGACGCCTGGTTCAACAGCGATCCGTCCCGCTTCCTCGGCAACAAGTACAATTCCGACGATTACGAGCAGAACAAGGATATCGTCGAGGTCTGGTTCGAGAGCGGCTCGACCCATTCCTTCGTGCTGGAGGCTCGTCCGGAACTGAAATGGCCGGCGGACCTCTATCTCGAGGGTTCGGACCAGCATCGCGGCTGGTTCCACTCCTCGCTTCTGGAGAGCTGCGGGACCCGCGGCCGCGCGCCCTATGACGCGGTGCTGACGCACGGCTTCGTGCTCGACGAGAACGGCCGCAAGATGTCCAAGTCGCTCGGCAACGTGACCGCGCCGCAGGATGTCATCGACCAGAGCGGCGCCGACATTCTGCGCCTCTGGGTGGTGAACTCGGACTATTCCGAGGATCTGCGTATCGGCAAGGAGATCCTGAAGCACCAGGCCGACCAGTACCGCCGGCTGCGCAACACGCTGCGCTACCTGCTCGGCAATCTCGACGGCTTCACCGAGGCGGAGCGCCTGCCGGTCGCCGAGATGCCGGAACTGGAGCGCTGGGTGCTGCACCGGCTCTGGGAACTGGACGCGATGATCCGCGACCGGGTGGACGCGTTCGACTTCCATACGCTCTTCACCCAGCTGCACAATTTCTGCGCCGTCGATCTCTCGGCCTTCTATTTCGACATCCGCAAGGACAGCTTCTATTGCGACAGGCCGGACTCGATCCGCCGCCGCGCCGCGCGGACCGTGTTGGACGAGATCTTCAGCCGGCTGACCGCCTGGCTCGCCCCGGTGCTCTGCTTCACTGCGGAAGAAGCCTGGATGACCCGTGGCACCGGTCCGGAAGAGTCCGTGCATCTGCGCACCTTCCCGGAAACACCGGCCGAATGGCGGGACGATGCGGTCGCCGCGCGCTGGGCCGAGATCCGGAACGTTCGCCGGGTCGTCACCGGCGCGCTCGAGATCGAGCGCAACCAGAAGCGTATCGGCTCCTCCCTGCAGGCGGCTCCGAAGGTCTATGTTGGCGAGGCGGCGCTGAAGGCCTTCGAAGGCCTCGACGCGGCCGAACTCTTCATCACCTCGGACGCTGAGCTGATCGTCGGCGAGGCGCCGGCCGAAGCGTTCCGTCTCGAGGACGTCGCGGGCGTGGGTGTCGTTCCGGCACTGGCCGAGGGCGGCAAGTGCGAGCGCTGCTGGAAGGTACTGCCGGAAGTGACGGAGCCGCCGGTCTGCGGGCGCTGCGCCGATGCCGCCGGTTCCCTCGAAACCGCTGCCGAATAGACCGGTGACGGACGCCGCGAAACGCAGTCTGAAGCTCGGCGGGCTGCTGGCCCTGCTGGTCGTGCTCGCCGATCAGTCGACCAAGCAATGGGCGCTCTCGACCCTGTTCCAGGACGGGCGGATCGTTGAGGTCACGCCCTTCTTCAATCTGGTAGCGGTCTGGAATCGCGGGGTCAGCTTCGGCCTGATGGCGAGCGACGATCCGATGACGCCATACTATCTCTCGGCCTTCGCCCTGGCGGTGGTGATCGGTCTCGGTATCTGGCTCTCGAAGGCGACCAGCCCGCTACTCCGGATCTCGCTCGGTCTGATCATCGGCGGCGCGATCGGCAATGTGATCGACCGGATCCGCTTCCACGCCGTGGTGGATTTCATCGACTGGCATGTCGCGGGCTATCACTGGCCCGCTTTCAATATTGCCGATAGTGCGATATCCATCGGCGTGGTGTTTTTGCTGTTTGACAGCTTTCTGGGTGACTCGCGGAGGGCGGATGCCCATATCTCGAAAGGGAGCGGCGAGTGACGCGGAAAGCGAGAGACCGGAGTGAAATTGGCATGTTGAGCCTCGGCAGGGTTCTGGGACTCACCCTTTGCGTCGGTACGCTCGGCCTGCAGGCCTGCAGCGACATCCAGTCCGCGATCGGCAACAGGAAGCAGTCTCCCGACGAGTTCGCTGTGGTGGCGCGGCCGCCGCTCAGCCTGCCGCCGAACTTCGCCCTTCGTCCGCCGACCCCGGGCGAGCCGCGCCCGCAGGAGCGCGACGTCACGAAAGCCGCCGAACGGCTGGTCCTCGGCTCCGGGACCCAGAGCACCGTTTCCGGCACTGCCGGCAGCGTCCCGTCCTCCGCTCCGAGCACGCCGGTCTCCCGCGAGACTCCGGGCGAGTCGAAGCTGCGCCAGCTGCTGCGGACGGCGGAGGCCGAGCCCGGCATCCGGAACACGGTCAATCAGGAGACCAAGAGCTTCGTCTACGAAGAAGAATACCTGATCGACAATCTCCTGTTCTGGCGCGAGAAGGCGCCGCGCGGCGTCGTCGTCGATGCCGAGGCGGAGAAGAAGCGCCTGCAGGAGAACGCGGCACTCGGCAACGCCCCGACGACAGGCGAGACGCCGGTCATCGAGCGCAAGCGCAAGGGCCTGTTCGACTAGGTCCGAGGCGCTCAGAGCGGGATGCAGCGCCGGGAGAGGCCGCCAAGGCGGTCTTCGATCTCCAGTACGGCGACCTGCATGTCATACATTTCCGAGAGGCGCTCCGAGGTCATTGTCTCCTGCGCCGATCCGGCCGCCAGCACCGACCCGGCTTTCATCAGCACCACCTGGTCGGCGTATGCGAGTGCGTGATCGGGGTTGTGCGAGGAAATCACCAGCGTTCTTCCATCCGAGGCGAGCGCCCTGGCTCGTTTCAGTATCCGGTGCTGGTTGCCGTAATCGAGATTGGCGGTCGGCTCGTCCATGACCAGCACCGGTGCGGCCTGGACGAGGGCGCGGGCGATTAGCGCGAGTTGGCGCTGCCCGCCACTGATCGCGGAAAAGGAGCGTTCCGCGAGGTCGTCGAGCCCGAGTTGACCGAGCGCGGCCCGGGCCAGCTCCCGGTCGTTCTTCCCGGGTGTCTCGAAGGTTCCGAGGAAGGGCGCGCGCCCCATCAGCACGACATCCAGAACCGAGAACGGAAAATAGCCGTCCGCGACCTGCGGAACGTAGGCGAGGCGACGTGCAATTTCCTCGCGTGAGAGGGATGAGAGCGGGATACCGTCCAGCGTGACCGCGCCGGCCTGTGCGGGAAGCAGCCCCAGCAGGGTGCGGAACAGGGTCGTCTTGCCGCAGCCGTTCGGACCCAGCAGCATTGTCACCTGGTGCGCGCCTATATCGAGGTCGAGCGCGTGTCCGACCGCATGTCCCGGATAGCCGAAGCCGAGCCCGCGGGCACTGAGCGTCATCGCCATGACCGCCGCGCCCTTGCGAGAATCCAGAGGAAGAGCGGCGCCCCGATGAAGGCGTTGAGGATGCCGATCGGGATCTCGATCCCGGTGCTGCCGCGGGCGACTGTATCGACCAGCAGCAGGTAACCGGCGCCGATCAGGACGGTGGCCGGCAGCAGCCGGCTGAATTCCGGTCCGACGAGGAACCGGGCGACATGGGGGATGATCAGCCCGACCCAGCCGACAGTGCCCGAGATCGCCACCACCGACGAGGTCATCAGCGTCGCCGCGACGACGAGCACGGCGCGTAACCGTCCGGTCTCGACCCCGAGCGCGCGGGCCTCTTCCTCGTCGAGCGCCATCAGATTGATCCGCCAGCGCAGCAGGATGAGCGGGACGATCCCGGCAAGCACCGGCGGCCAGGCCGCCATCAGGTCGTCGAAGGTGATGCCGGCGAGGCTGCCCATCAGCCAGAAGGTGATCGCCGGCAACTGATCGTAGGGATCGGCGAGATAGGTCAGAACCGATATGCCGGCGCCCATCACCGCGCCGATGACCACGCCCGACAGCACCAGCACGAGGATCGGATCGTGCACGCCCCGCACCAGCTTCGACATGAAGTAGACGATGAGCACTGCGACAAGCCCGAAGACGAAGGCGAAGGCCTGGATCATCAGGACCGGCAGCGAGAGGAAGATCGCAGTGACGGCGCCGAGGCCTGCTCCGGCGGAGACGCCGAGAATGTCCGGGGCGACCAGCGGATTGCGGAACACGGTCTGGTAGGTGGCGCCCGAAGCGGCCAGCGCGAGGCCGACGAGGAGCGCGGCGGCGAGCCTCGGAAGCCGGATGTTCAGCACCACGGTTTCCGCCGCGCTTCCGGTCTCTGTGCCACTCACGAGGGATCCGAGGGCGGCGAGCACTTCGGAGATGCTGAGCGGGTATTGTCCGACGGTGGCCGCGATGCAGAAAAGCAGGAAGATTGCGGCAAGCCCGGCGGCGGCCCATAGGCCGGTCCGCATTCCCGAAGCGCCGCCTGCAAGCGTCATTTCGAGCGCCCGGTTCCCGGCCGGGTTCCGGGCCCGAGCACCTTGGCGAGCTGCGCGTCGGTAAGCTCCAGATGGTAGAAGGTTCTGTAGAAGGCGCGGGTTTCCGGCTCCAGTTCGCCGGCGAACCGGTCCGGATAGAGCACGGCCAGCAGCCAGCGTAGCCCGATCAGGCGGTTGGCGGACGGAGGCCGGTCGAACCAGCCGAAGGGTAGGGTGGGGGAGAGATAGACCCTGCCTGCCTTTACCGCGCCAAGCGTCGCCCAGACCTCGTCTGACCAGACCCGTTCGTAGAAATTCGGATCGGTGGTCAGGATGACGTCAGGGTTCCAGGCGAGCACCTGCTCCATCGAAACGGAGGCGAGATTGCCGGAACTCGCGACCTCCTCGGCGACATTCACAGCGCCGGCATATTTGAGGAGTTCCGAATTGATTGATCCGCCGACGCCGGTCCGCAGCCCGTCCGCGCCGCGACCGTAATAGACCCGGGGTGCCGAGGAGCCGACCGAGAGGGACTGCCTGACGGCGGCGAGGTCGGCGAGGATGCGTTCGGCCTCCCGTGCCTTTGCCTCCCCTTCCGCCGGCCGTCCGATCAGATTTCCGGTCGCACGGAAGGCTGCCGGAATCTGGTCGAAGCTGCCGTCGATCAGGACATAGGGGATCCCGGTCTGGGCCTGCACCCGGTCGGCCAGCGAGATATAGGTCGGCCTGAGCGAGCCGTAATCGAGGATCAGATCCGGCTTCGATGCGAGGACGGTCTCCAGATTGGCGCTGCCGCCGCGCCCCGTCAGCCGGCCGATTTCCGGCAGGTGGGCATAGGCTTGCGGCATCAGATCGCGTTCGTCGGGACGGGGCGAGCGCGTCCATCCGGCCATTAGATCCGGGGCGAGCATGTAGAGGAATATTCCCGCCGGCGGTCCCGCGGGGAAGACCTTGGTCACCCGCTCGGGTACGGGTACCGCGCGTCCGGCGGAATCGCTGAAGGCCGCGGCGCCGGCATCCGCCGCCGCTCCCAGCAGCATGCCGAACGTCAGACAGAATCGGATGATATCTCTGAGCGTCACTCTCGCAGGATGCATCCTGTCCTCGCCTGTCGCCATTGTTCCCGCCGGGACTTTGTACCATCTTGCAGTCAGGCGGTATGAACGACAATCGGGACCCGCCGCAACCGGGAGATTCTTTCATGAAAATCAGCGCACGCAATGCTCTCACCGGCAAGGTGGTCGAGTTTCAGGAAGGCGTGGTCACCGCCGTGATCACGATCGATATCGGGAATGGAAATCACGTCATTTCGTCGATCACAATGGACTCGGCGAAGCGGCTTGGGATCGAGGTTGGCAAGAAAGTCACCGCGATCATCAAGGCCTCCGATGTAATGCTGGCGGTTGATTGATCCAAGCCGCCCGGGAGACGAAGCAGAGGGGCATTTCGCTCTTCGCTGCAGGCAGTCTTGAGGCTGCGCTCGGCGCCGTCGTCGCCGAATTCAACTCCAAGACAGGACATCCGGTCCGGGCGATCTTCGGTCCGTCCGGACTGCTGCGCCAACGCATCGAAGACGGAGCGCCCGCGGACCTGTTCGCCTCGGCGGACATGGCCCATCCCGAAGCGCTCCGGCGGGCCGGGAAAGCCGGCGAGGTTGCGCTCCTCTGCCGCAACCGGCTCTGCGCGCTCGTCCGTTCCGAGATCGAGGTCTCGCCGGAGGCGCTGCTCGACGTCCTGCTGGATGAAAGCGTCCGTGTGGCGACCTCGACACCTGTCGCGGATCCGGCGGGCGATTATGCCTGGAAGCTGTTCGGCAAGGCAGAGCGGCTGCGCCCGGGAGCGTTTGCAGCCCTTGACGGGAAAGCTCTCAAATTGACGGGCGGCGCGGATGCGCTGCCGGTTCCGGCTGGACGCAATCCCTACGGCTGGATTCTCGAACGAGGGTACGCCGACCTGTTCCTGACCTACCGGACGAATGCGTCGATCGCCCGGAGCGAGGTAGGCAGTCTGAAAATCATCGACCTGCCGGAAGCACTGGCTGTCGGGTCCGAAAACGGACTGGCACTGCTGCGGAGCGCGCCGCCGGAAGCCGCCGCGCTGCGGGACTTCATCCTTGCTGAGCCCGGAAGGAGCCTCCTGGCGCAATACGGCTTCGATCTGCCCTGAGAGACGGCCTTGTTCCTGCCGCAAACCTGTCCATATCTCGAAGGGTCGAAAGCCGTTCTGCCGGCGACGCAACCCAGGAGACTGACCCCGTGAGATTTCCGGCCATCGGGCGAGGCGCGCTTTTCCTCGCCCTGTTCTGCATCCTGATCTCCGGCGGGCCCGCCGGGGCCAAGGTCTACGAGCCTGAGAGCTTCACCCTGCCGAACGGCATGCAGGTCGTCGCCATCACCGACCAGCGTGTGCCGGTTGTCACGCACATGGTCTGGTACAAGGTCGGAGGTGCGGACGAGGCGCCGGGCGAGACCGGGCTCGCGCATTTCCTCGAGCATCTGCTTTTCAAGGGCACCGAGAAGGTGCCGTCCGGCGAGTTCTCCCGCATCGTCTCGCGCAACGGCGGTCAGGGCAACGCCTTCACCGGATATGATTACACCGCCTATTTCCAGACCATCGCCTCCGACAAGCTGCCGCTGGTGATGGAAATGGAAGCCGACCGGATGACGAACCTCACGCTGGATGAGGACGAGGTTGCGGCGGAACGCCAGGTGGTGCTGGAGGAGCGGCGATCGCGGGTCGACAACAGCCCGGCCGCGCTGCTGAGCGAGCGGACGAACGCGGCGCTCTATCTGAATTACCCCTATCGACGCCCGCTGATCGGCTGGGCGCACGAGATCGAGGCGCTGACGCGGGAGAACGCGCTCGCCTTCTACCGCAAATGGTATGCCCCGAATAACGCCATTCTGGTCGTCGCGGGGGACATCACGATGGAGCGGCTGATGCCGTTGGCCGAGAAGTATTACGGCGTCATCCCGGCCCGTCCGGTGCCGGAGCGGGTGCGGCCCGCGGAGCCGGAGCAGATCGCCGCCCGCCGCGTCGAGCTTGCCCATCCGCTGGCCGCGCAGGAAAGCTGGACGCGGCGCTGGCTGGCGCCGAGCCGCTTCTGGGGCGAGAGCCGCCACGTGCTGCCGCTCGCGGTGCTGGCGGAGGTGATCGGCGGCGGCTCGACCAGCCGGCTCTACAAGAAACTTGTGATCGAGCAGAAGATAGCGCTCTCGGTCGGGGCTTTCAGCGGCGGCGGCGATATCGGTCCCTCGACCTTCGGCTTCTACGGCGTGCCCGCTGAAGGGCACAGTGTCGAAGAGCTTGAGAAGGCGATCGAGACCGAACTGCAGGCGATCCTGCGCGACGGTGTCGATCCGGCGGAGGTCGCGCGTGCTGTGAAGAGCATGAAGGCGAGCGCGGTCTACGCCCGCGACAGCGTCACCGCGCCGGCCCATGCGGTCGGCCAGGCGCTGGCGGTCGGGCGGACGATCGAGCAGATCGAGAACTGGCCGGAGGAAGTCGGTGCGGTTACCGCGGAGCAGGTGATGGAGGCGGCACACGCGATCCTCACCAAACCGGGCCATGTCACCAGCATCCTGCGCCCGAAACCGGCGAGCTGAGGAAAGACAGATGACGAAGATGCTTCTCCGTTGCGCCGTTTTCGCCCTCGGCACCCTTCTCGTCCTCGGCCACGCTGGCGGCGCCGAGGCGATTGAGATCCGGCGCGTGGTGAGCCCGGGCGGGATCGAGGCCTGGCTGGTCGAGGATCACAAGAACCCGATCATCACGCTCTCCGCCTCCTTCAAGGGCGGAGCGGCGGCGGATCCCGACGGCAAGGAAGGCCTTGCGGACATGGTCGCGGCTTTGCTCGACGAAGGTGCGGGACCCTATGACAGCGAGGCCTTCCGGCGGCAGCTCGAGGACCGTGTGATCGGCCTCGGCTTCAGCGCCGGGCGGGACGGCTTCAGCGCCCGCCTGCAGACCCTGACAGAGAACTCGGATACGGCGTTCGAGCTGTTGCGCCTCGCCATGACGGAGCCGCGTTTCGATCCGGAACCGGTCGAACGCATCCGGGCGCAGATCGTCTCCTCCCTGAAACGCAGCGCGACACGTCCGCAGACCATCGCCAGTCGGACCTGGTGGCGCGCGGCTTTTCCGGATCATCCCTATGGTCGGCCCGACAGCGGTACGGTCGATAGCGTCGGCCGGATCACGGTTACGGATATGAAGGGGTTCGCGGGCAGGGTGCTGACTCGGGACCAGATGGAGATCGGCGTGGTCGGCGACATCGACCCGGAGCGGCTGGGCCTGCTGCTCGACCGGACCTTCGGCGCCCTGCCGGACACGCCCGCGCCGACGACGCCGGAGGCGGCGCAGCTCAGCGCGGTCGGTGAGACCTTCGTGGTCGAGCAGGCGGTGCCGCAATCTGTCGTCGTGTTCGGCCATCGCGGGATTCCGCGCGACGACCCGGACCGTTTCGCCGCGGCCATCCTGATGGAGATCATGGCCGGCGGTTTCGGCTCCCGTCTGACGGAGGAGATCCGTGAGAAGCGCGGCCTGACTTACGGGATCTACGCTTTCAGCCTGCCGCTGGACGGCGCGCAGATGGTCATGGGCGGGGTCTCGACCCGCAACGACAAGGTCGCGGAGACCGTGCGGTTGGTGCGCGAAATCTGGGCCGGGATGGCGGAGAACGGACCGACCGAGCAGGAGGTGCGGGATGCCAAGACCTATATCAACGGGTCGTTCCCGATGCAGCTCACGAGCTCGGCGCCGATCGCGGGCATGCTGGTCTCCCTGCAGCGGGACAAACGTCCGCTCGACTACCTGGAGAAGCGTCCGGAACTGATCGATTCGGTGACGATGGAGGATCTCAGACGGGTTGCGAAGCGCCTGTTCCATGCGGACGAACTGACCTTCGTCGTGGTCGGTCAGCCGAAGGATCTGAAGGCCACGGCCCCGGTGCCGGAGCCGCGGTCCTGAGATTGCCGGAAAACCGAAAGCGGATGCGGGAGAGCGCCGTTCCTATGGTGGTTCGGCCGGACCGCATCTGCTAGATTCGGTAACCATGAAAGCGCTTCATCTGACGGCCGGGCCGCTCTGGCATGATTTCTCCGCGACATTCGAGGGCAAACTCGGGCCGGGCGGTCTGTCCGGTGCCGCCTTCGCCGCGCTTGCAGAGCCGGCCGCGGCGTCGCTCGAGGGCCTGCGCCGCAAGCGGGAGAACGGCGAACTGCCGCTGCTCTCCCTGCCGTCGCGCATCGACGATCTCGAGCTCGCCGAGACGCTCGCTGACGATATCCGCCGCCGCGCGGCCGACGTTCTGATCCTCGGGATCGGCGGCTCCAGCCTCGGCGGCGCGACGATCTGCCGCTTGGCGGAGAAAGGCGCCGCCTTCTCGCCGAACGCGCCCCGGCTGCATTTTCTCGACAATATCGATCCCGCCACTTTCACAGCGATCTACCAGCGCGTCGATTTCGCGAAGACCGTTGTTATCGCGATTTCCAAATCCGGCGGCACCGCGGAGACACTCTGCCAGACGCTGCTGCTGCACGACGCCTACGTCGAGGCCGGGCTCGACCCGGCGCGGCATTTCATCGCGATCACCGAGCCCGGCGCCCGTCCGCTCCGAAAGTTCGCGGAGAAGACCGGTTGCCCCTGCCTCGATCATGATCCGGATATCGGCGGGCGCTATTCCGGACTCACACTGAACGGTCTGTTGCCCGCCATGATCGTCGGGCTTGATGCGCGCGCGATACGCCGCGGTGCCGCTGCCGTGACGGCGGCCGCCCTGGAGGCGAACCGGCCGGAGGAGAGCGCGCCCGCGGTCGGCGCCATGATCAATGTCGGACTGCTGCGCGAGCGCGGCGTGACGCAGAGCGTGCTGATGCCCTACAGCGACCGGCTCGACCGGATCGGCGACTGGTACACCCAGCTCTGGGCCGAGAGTCTCGGCAAGGGCGGCAACGGCACCACGCCGATCGGCGCGCTCGGCGCGGTCGACCAGCACAGCGCCCTGCAGCTCTTTCTTGACGGGCCGCGCGACAAGCTCGTCACCATCGTGCAGAGCGACGTCGCCAATACCGGCGGACGGGTGAACGGCAGCGCGACCGAACTGATGGGCGAGGGACTCGCCTATCTCGAGGGCCGCACCATGGGCGACCTGCTTGACGCGGAGCAGCGGGCGACCGCGGAGACCCTGATCGCCAACGGGCGGCCGACCCGGATCATCCGCACCGCGAAGGTGGACGAGGAAAGCGTCGGCGCCCTGATGATGCATTTCTTCCTCGAGACCATGGTCGCCGCGGACCTTTTCGGGGTCGATGCCTTCGACCAGCCGGCGGTTGAGCAGGGCAAGGTCCTGGCGCGGCGCTATCTCGCGGAGATGGGCGGGTGAGCGCCGTCGCGGAGCGCATGGACGAACGCATCGGGCGGATCCGCCGCCTCCCCGACGGGCTGGTCAACCGCATCGCCGCCGGCGAGGTTGTCGAGCGGCCGGCGAGCGCGGTGAAGGAACTGGTCGAGAACGCGCTCGATGCCGAGGCGACGCGGATCGACATCGTGATGCGCGACGGCGGGCGGACTGCGATCAGCATTACCGACAACGGCGTCGGCATGACCCGCGAGGAGCTGGAGGTCGCGGTCGAGCGGCACGCCACCTCCAAGCTCAAGGGCGAGGACCTGACCAATATCATGAGCCTCGGTTTCCGGGGCGAGGCGCTGCCTTCCATCGGTGCCGTCAGCCGCATGACGATCACCACGCGCGCGGCGGCGGCCGGGCCTGAGGACAGCGCCTGGAGCCTTTCCGTCGAGGGCGGCCGGGTCGGCCCGGCGGAACCGGCGGCGCTCGGCCAGGGGACGCGGATCGAGGTCCGCGACCTGTTCTACGCGACGCCGGCACGGCTCAAGTTCCTGAAGGCGGCGCGTACGGAATACGCTCACGCGGTCGACGTGATCGAACGCCTCGCCATGGCGCATCCGCATGTCGCCTTCTCGCTCGGCGACGGTACGCGCACGAGCCTGCGCCTGAACGAGGCCGCGGGCGATCTCTTCGAGGCGCGGCTTGTCCGGCTCGGCGCCGTGATGGGACGCGATTTCGAGGACAACGCGCTGCCGATCGAGGCGGAGCGCGAGGGCATCCGGCTTTCCGGTTATGCGGGCTTGCCGACCATCAACAAGCGGACGACGAGCCACCAGTTCCTCTTCGTCAACGGCCGCCCGGTCCGGGACAAGCTGCTCTACGGTGCGGTGCGCGGCGCCTATATGGATTTCATCTCGCATGACCGGCACCCGATGCTGGCGCTGTTTCTCGACGTCCCGCCCGAAGTGGTGGACGTGAACGTGCATCCGGCAAAGACCGAGGTCCGCTTCCGCGAGCCGGGACTGGTGCGCGGCCTCATCGTGGGGGCGCTGAAGCACGCGCTGACCGCCGCCGGGCACCGTGCCTCGACCACGGTTTCGAACGCGGCCCTCGGCGCGCTCGGGCGCTCGGCGGAAACCGCCGGCGCGCCGCATTACCAGTGGCAGCCGCCGAGCTATACGCAGACCCATGTGCCGCGCGGCATGGCCGAAGCGGCAATGGCCTATCAGGCTCCGATCGGCGGCATGATGCAGGATGTCGCGCCGCAGGCGCGGGCCGAGGCCCCGGCGCCGGAGAGCGCAGCGCTGCAGAATCATCCGCTCGGCGCCGCACGGGCACAGTTGCACGAGAACTACATCGTCGCCCAGACCGGCGAGGGCGTGGTCATCGTCGACCAGCATGCGGCGCATGAGCGGCTGGTCTATGAGCGGATGAAGAAGGCGCTGGAGGCGGACGGCATCAAGCGGCAGATGCTGCTGATCCCGGAAGTGGTCGAGCTGGACGAGAGTTCCGTCGACCGGCTTGGCGCGCGGGCGGAGGAATTCGCCGAGCTCGGCCTCGTACTGGAGCCGTTCGGTGCCGGCGCCGTCGTTGTGCGCGAGGTGCCGGCCCTGATGGGCGAGGCGGACGTGCAGGGGCTGGTGCACGATCTTGCCGAGGAGCTGACCGAGTTCGGCGAGGCGATGGCGCTGAAGGACAGACTGGCGCATATCTGCGGCACCATCGCCTGTCACGGCTCGGTCCGTTCCGGGCGGCGGCTGACGGTCGAGGAGATGAACGCGCTGCTGCGCGAGATGGAGGCGACGCCCCATTCCGGCCAGTGCAACCACGGCCGGCCGACCTACGTCTCGCTCTCCCTCAACGATATCGAGAAGCTGTTCGGGCGGCGCTGAGCATGGCGGTCCGGATCAGGGCGGTTCGCGAAGGGGATCTTCCGGCGCTCTACCGGATCTCGCTCCTGACCGGGGACGCGGGCGGGGATGCGAGCCACCTCTACCGCGATCCTGAAATCATGGGTCATATCTATGTCGGCCCCTATTCCATGCTGCAGCCGGACCTCTGCCTCGTCGCCGAGGACGCGGAGGGCGTTGCGGGCTATGTGATCGGCACCGCGGACACGCGCGCCTTTGAGGCGCGACAGGAGGCCGAATGGTGGCCGTCTCTCCGCCGACGGTATCCCGATCCGGGTGCGGAACCCGACCCGCACTGGGATGCGGACACGAAACGGGCGCACCGCATCCATCATCCGGAGGGCGTGATCCCCGACGAAGTTGTGGCGACACATCCGGGGCATGTGCACATGAACCTGTCGCCGCGTCTGCAGCGCCGCGGAATCGGCACGCGGTTGCTGGAGACCTGGTATCCGCTCGCGCTGGCAGCCGGGGCGCGGCGGGTGCATGCGGCGGTCAATCCAGGCAATGCGGGAGGGCTCGCATTCTGGAGGCGCGCCGGGTTCACGCCGATCGAGCTTCCGCCGGAGAAGGACACCGGCAGGGCGATCTGGCTCGGGCGGGAGCTTCCCTGAGCCTGCGGTTCAGGCGAGCAAAAGCCGAAGTGGCTGGTTCGTTTTCACCAGATCCTCCAGCGTGCAGCTGTCGAGCTCCGCGAGGAACGCCTCGACGGCCCGGTGCAGGACGCCATTCAGGCGGCAGGCGGGCGTGATCAGGCACTCGTTGCGCCCGGTCCGGAAACATTCCACCACGTCGAAATCGTTTTCCATCCGCCTTACCACCTCGCCGATCCGGATCTCCGCCGCCGGACGCGCCAGCCGGAGACCCCCGGAGCGTCCCCGGAGCGCCTCGACGAACCCGTCATGGGTCAATGCGCTGGCGAGTTTCATCAGATGCGTTTTCGAGATCCCGAAGCGGTCGGAGGCCTCCTTGATGGTCACCAGGCGGCCGGTATTGACCGCGAGATGCATCAACAGGCGGAGGGCATAGTCGGTCTGCACATTGAGCCGCATGACGCGCTCACTTCAGGCCGAGCGCGAGAGATATCCCGGCCCAGATATAGAGCGGCAGGGGCGCGGCGACCCAGAGCAGGAGGATCGGTCCGATCCTGCGCCAGAGAGGAAGGCGGTGTTTCATCATGTCTCCTTTCAGCCGACGGCGTTGACGGCGGTCAGCGCGACGAGCAGGGCGATCCAGCCGAAGAAGGCGCCGCGCGCGGCGAAGACCAGCGCGCCGCCGGTCTCGTCGAGGAAGGATTTCCGGCCGAGACGCTTGTCTTCACGGCTGCCGGTCTCGAGCGCCGTGAGATAGATCAGGAAAAAACCGGCCGTGGCGGCGAGCGCCAGCAAGGTGATGATCTTGAGAGCGATCATTTGTCCTCTCCTTTCGGGATCTGCAGTTCGGGCAGGCCGAACATGGCGAGCTGCAGGCTGGTGGCGATACGCTGCGCCCGCTCCATGAAATGGAAGACCGCGCCGGGGGTGGGGGCGGTCTCTTCCAGTGTTTCCTGGAAGAGTGCGAGCCAGCGCTCGAAATGCGCGGGACGAACCTCCTTCAGCGCGAGGTGCGCCGGGACCGGCTTGCCGGAATATTGCCCGCTGTTGAGGGCCACTGAGCTCCAGAAGGCCTTCATCCGTGTGAGGTGCGGTCCCCAGTCCGAAATCCGGCGGGCGAAGACCGGGCCGAGCATCCCGTCCTGCCGGACCTTCCGGTAGAACGCCTCGACGAGACGGTCGATATAACTCTCATCTATCCCGAGCGCGGCGGCCTGAGCCTGGATTTCCGCCCGGCGTTCGGGCGCGCTGCGGATCGGTTCGATGCTCATTGGAGGTCTCCCTCTATAAAGATGAATTTAATATGCATCTTTAATTGTGCAACTCAAGAAGCCTTGCGCACCTGCGACAATCCGCGCCGGGGCAAGGCGGCGGAGGGTCAGTCGGCGGCGGCCTCGATCGCTTCCATGTCGTCGTCGGAGAAGCCGAAATGATGGCCGATCTCATGGATCAGCACATGGCGGACAATGCTTTGCAGGTCCTCGCCGCTCTCGCACCAGTAATCGAGGATCGGGCGGCGGTAGAGGAAGATGCGGTTGAGGTCCGACGGGCTCGCCATGCTCTCCGCCTCGCCGAACGGGATGCCGGCATAGAGGCCGAGGATATCGAACGGACTTTCGGCCTCGAACTGGTCCAGCACGTCCTCTTCGGCGAAGTCGGTCACCAGAAAGGTCACGCCCCCGGTTTGCGCGCGCAATTCGTCCGGAATCGTCGCGAAGGCCTCGCGTGCGAGGCGTTCGATATCGTCGAGGGTTGGCGGTTCGATCATCCGGGTCATGCCAAGGCTATAAACGGCGCGCGGGTTTTGCGCTAGCATGGACACCGAACGTTGGAGAGGGAAGCCGACATGGTCAAGAAGCTGGCCGGGGCGGAACGGGATCAGGCCCTCGCGGGATTGCCGGACTGGAGTCCGGTCCAGGGCCGTGACGCGATTTCACGCAGCTACCGCTTCGGCGATTTCGCGCAAGCCTTCGCCTTCATGACGAAGGTCGCGGAGATCGCCGAGGAGATGGACCACCATCCGGAATGGTTCAACGTCTACAATCGGATCGACGTGACGCTGAGCACGCACGATGCGGGCGGTCTGACGAGGCTCGATATCGATCTCGCCGTGCAGATGGACGAACTGGCGGAAGGCGAGCCGGCGACGGACTAGCGCCCGCTCAGACCTCGCCTGCGAGCCAATCCTCGATCAGCCGCCGGGCAATGGAGTCCTTGCTCGGCAGGCCTTTTCCGAGTGCCCCGAAATTCAGTAGCTCCTCGCGGCTGAACCATTGCGCGTCCTCGAGCTCGTCGTCGCGACGGAAGATCTCCGTCGTCTTTGCCTCGGCATGGAAGCCGAGCATGATCGAGGCGGGGAACGGCCAGGGCTGGGAGGAATGGTAGCGCACGTCGCGGACCTCGACGCCGGTCTCCTCGTAGACCTCGCGTGCGACCGCCTCCTCCAGCGTCTCGCCCGGCTCGACGAAGCCGGCGAGGGTTGAGTAGCGCCCCTCCGGCCAGACCGCCTGGCGTCCGAGCAGGGCCTTTTCGCCCGCCGCGTCGTGAACCAGCATGATGACCGCCGGGTCGGTGCGCGGGAATGCCGGCGCGCGGCAGCTTTCGTTGCTGCAATTGCGCTGGTGCCCGCCTTTCGAAATACGGGTCGAGGCGCCGCAGACGCCGCAATAGCGGTGCCGCTGGTGCCAGTGCATCAGGCCGCGCGCATAGGCGAGCACCGAGCCCTCGAAGCGCTCCAGCACCGGGCCGACCTGGCGCAGGTCGAGAAATTGTCCGGCCTCACCGATGAGCCCGGCCGCCTCCTCCTCCTCAAGATGGGAGAGATCGACCGCGACATGCGCTTCCGCACCGCGATTGCCGAGGAAGATAACGGTCTCGGAACGTTCGACGAGGGCGGCGAACTCCCGGGCGTTCAGCAGCGCCGCCGACGGGGTTTCGCTGTCAGCGCCGAGCACCAGCGAGCGGCTGCGCCAGACCGGTACCAGCCGGGTGGTTTCGTCGCCGACAAGCCGCTCCAGCCAGCCCTCCTCCTCGCGGAGATGGGCGCTGCGGTCGAGCCCGCTGAAACCGTAGATGTTCGGCTTGCGGCGGGTGAGATCTAGGGGATATCCGGATGTCATGGCGCCGGAGTTTACACGCTCCGGCGCCGGCGGCAATCACGGGTTGGAAGTTGCCCGGTATCACGCACCGCCCCCGTCCTCGATCGCCGCCTCGAAGAAGCTCTCGGAGTCTTCGCATTCCCGCAGCCTGCCGTTATCGACCCGCCAGAACCGCGTTGCGACCGATCGGATGAAGGTCCTGTCGTGCGAGACGAACAGGCTGGTGGCCTCATGAACCTTGAGCTCGCTCTCGAGGGCGAGCTGTCCCTCGATGTCGAGATGGTTCGTAGGCTCGTCGAGCAGGTAGAAATTCGGGAACGACAGGTGCAGGACGAGCATCGCGAGCCGGGCCTTCTGTCCGCCGGAGAGGCGCCCTGACGGACCCGACTGGCGGTCGATGGCTATGCCCGCGCCTGCCAGCAGGCTCCGTGCGCGCTGGTCGCCGATATCGAAGTGGTCGCAGATGATTGAATGCGGGCTGGTCGCGTCCGGAATGCCGACCAGGGCCTGATCGAGGTAGCCGAGCGCGAGCGACGGCGTGGCCTTGATGCCGGGGAAGATCGTTTCGGGGTCCGACAAGGCCTTCTGGACGCGCGACAGGAACTGGGATTTCCCGCATCCGTTCGGACCCATGAGCGCAATCCTGTCGCCCCTGTGCACACGCAGGAGTCCCGTCGTGAAGAGCGGATTGCCATCGGGTGCCACAATTTCCAGACCGTCGAGGGTCAGGAGCACGGAGGCATGGCTTCCCCGGTTGCCAAGCCGGATGCGTCCGGCCGACCGCTCGCGATGCGCCGGGCGCGCCGCTTCTTCCAGATCCTCGGCTCTCTGCTTAAGCTGCCTGGTCTTCGTCAGCAGAAGATCGCTTCCGGAATTGATGCCTATGTTCTTCAGCTTCGCGGCCTGATGGCGCAGCTTACGGGCGGTCTTCAGATCTTCCTGAAAACGCTTCTCTTCGAACTGGTCCATGTCGTCCAAGGCCGCTTTCGCCTGGCTGTACGACAGGGAAAAGGATTCCGAACGATCCGGCCGGATGAAGAGGGTTCTGTTCGTCACCGTATCGAGGAAGGCGCGATCGTGGCTGCTGACAAGAAGAGCGGTGTCGCGCGGGAGGGCGTTGAGCCAGGTTTCCAGTCGATCGATCCGGGCCAGGTCGAGATGGTTTGTCGGCTCGTCCAGTAGCAGAACATCCGGATCGTTCACTGCCGCGCGCGCCAGCAAGACCAGCCGTTGCCAGCCTCCGCTCAGTTCGGACAGTTTCCGGTCGCGAAACGGCTCCGGGACTTCGAGCGTTTCCAGCAGGACGTCCACCCGCCAGGACTCGCTTTCCGCGTCGGCCGCGTTCATCGCGTCCAGAACCGCCTGACGGAATGTCAGTTCTGCAAGGGAGGAGGGCAGGTGCTGTTCAACGCAGCCGATCGTCAGTCCGCGTGCGAGCAGGACATCGCCGGACGTAGGCTCGGCGGTGTCGGCGATACAGCGGAGCAGCGTGGACTTGCCGCGTCCGTTCGCGGCGACGACACCGACCCGGTCGCCTTTCGAGAGAGTGAAGTCGAGGTTGCTGAACAGCGGCTCGCCATAGGAGAAGCCGAGGCCGCGCAAAGTAACAAGGGTCATTGGAAGTCTTCCGGTCCGCCGGACGGGGATGGCGCGGGATGCCGCTCGAAGCGGCCATGCCATCAAATCCGGTAAATCTGCAGAACACGGTCCGGCAGGATTGAGAATCCACCGTTACCGCTCTCAAGGGCAGACCAAGAAGAGGGTGCTCTTTACGCGTCTCTGTGGTCAGCCCTGCAAACGCATTTGCAGGGCATGAACAGGGCCACGTTTTTTGTCATGTTGGACCAGGGGAGTCATGACTACGCCGTTTGTTCTGCGATTTCTGTCCAATAGCATCGAACACGGCCGATGTCATCTCCCGGTTGCGCGCCCGTCTATCCGCTTTCGTGCACGCACTCGAAGTCGCCAATGGGAACCTGATGGACCGCGAGCCCGGTCTCGGCGCGCCAGTGCAGAAGCTGGAGCTGCGGCGGTTCCATGAAGACCCTGAAGCCGGGCTCATGGTTTAAGTCGAGGCCCATCTGGTGCGCCGTCGAGGAGCAGATGTTGGCCGCGGTGCCCGCCCAGCGACGGTGTACGGAGCGGTGAAAATGACCCGCGAGCACGATTTCCACATTATCGAACCGGCGGATTACCGCCGCGAGGGCATCGCCGTCGCGGCAGCCGATCTCGTCCATCTTCGCGCCGGTCGCGAAGGGCGGATGATGCAGCATGACGATCGCCGGACGATCCCGTACTGCATGGAGGGCGGCCTCGAACCAGTCCCGCCGGTCCGGGGCGATCTCTCCATGCACTTCGCCTTCGACCAGGGTGTCGAGTGCGATCAGGGTCAGCGGTCCGATTTCGGCGACATAGTCGAGATGCCCCTCGGCCGGCATGTAGCCGTCCGGGGAGAAGGCGGATCGCATGTTCTCCCGGGCGTCGTGATTTCCGGGGACCACATAGACCGGAATCCCGAGGCGGCCGACGCTCTCGCGAAAGATCCGGTAGGAGCCGACCGTTCCGTCCTCGGAGACGTCGCCGGCGACGAGCAGGGCATCGGGGCGGGGCGTGAGGGATGCCAGCTTGTCGACGGCCGCTTCCAGGAACGATCTGGTGTCGATGGACCCATAGGCCGGGAGCCCGCCATCCATCAGGTGGGTATCCGTGATCTCGGCGATCAACATGCCCGGCACTCCCCCAATCTTTGACCCTATTGCACGGGTCCGTCGCCGAATTGTCCAGTTTGTTTCCCTTTGCAATTCGGCGAATGTGAATTAAGTCACCTTGACGGGGGAACTGGCGCACATTGGAAACGTTTTACTAGCATCACCTTTGCGCAGCCGGCTTCCGGCGAGATCACATTCGAAAAGACAGGAGACCGAAATGGCCCTCGAACTGCCTGCCCTTCCCTACGATTACGAAGCGCTCCAGCCGTACATGTCGAAGGAAACCCTCGAGTTTCACCACGACAAGCACCATCAGGCTTATGTGACCAACGGCAACAAGCTGCTCGAAGGCACTGGTCTCGAAGGCAAGTCCGTCGAGGAGATCGTGCAGACCGCCTACAAGGAAAAGATGGCCGGCCTGTTCAACAACGCCAGCCAGCATTGGAACCATGTCCAGTTCTGGCAGATGATGAAGAAGAACGGCGGCGGCGCCATTCCGGGCGCGCTGGAAAAGAAGATCGTCGAGGATCTCGGTTCCGTCGATGCCTTCAAGGCCGCCTTCATCGATGCCGGCGTCACCCAGTTCGGCTCCGGCTGGTGCTGGCTTGCGATGGGCAGCGACGGAAAGCTGAAAGTCACCAAGACGCCGAACGGCGAGAGCCCGATGGCCTATGGCGAGACCGCGCTGCTCGGCTGCGACGTCTGGGAGCATTCCTACTACATCGATTACCGCAACCGCCGTCCGGACTATGTGAAGGCGTTCATCGAGAACATGGTCAACTGGGACTATGTCGGCGAGCTGTTCGAAAAAGCCAGCTAAGCTTTTCTGCACAAGAATGTTTCGGCGCGGGTCCGCTTCTGGCGGGCCCGTTTTCGTTTCCGATGTGAAAAATTACCATGCCGGGAAGGCGACCCGCAAAAACGGCCATAAATTGGAAAAGACTTAAAAAAGTACTCAGATTTTGAACGATCTGGTAGCAGATCGAGCTTTCGTTTCAATGTTTTGCAGGCCAAGGAGTGATCTATTGGCTGAGCAGATGTCGAAATTCGTGATCGCAGCCTTCGGGTTCAATCTGGCCGTGGCGGCGGTGATATGCGCCGAGTGGAGCGGGCTTGTTTCGTGCGCCTCGTCCACCTCCGCCATCACACTCGGTTTTCTCGGTGCCGCGTCGCTTGCGATGATGCTTCTCCGGTCCAGGGCAAGAGACATCGGGAGCGAATTTCAGCGTCTCAAGGTTTCCGAATCCCGCCTTGGGCAAGGCGGAAGCGGGCTCGGAATGCATACTGTGTTCAATCTTGTCGTGAAGGTGTTGGAGGGAACGCTCCAGTGCCGCAGCGAACCGGGAAACGGTGCCGAGTTCGAGATCCGCTTTCCGATCCGGCCTCCGAGGCCGGCTTAGTCCGATCTCATTCGAAGATATCCGGATGGCCGGTTATCCATTCGTCGGAATCAGTCGGCCAAGGACATCGCTTTCAGATGTCCCCGGCGCCTTGAGAAACATGTCACGACGACCCTTGCTTTCCGCTCCCGAATTTGCACACTCAATGGTGTAACTGGAACGGAGGAGACAGGATATGGCGCCAGCACCAGCCGCCATGGTCCGGGCGGTGGAGCAGGGCGACATCGCACCTCCGATCGCATTGCGCAATAAGGCCGGAGGCGAGTTTAACCTCGCCGCCGACGAAGTCGCCGGCGACTTCAACATTTTCGTTTTTCTCGGCCACAACGCTGCCGCCAATTTAGCCGCAGTGACGGCATTCGTTTCCGCTCGCGATCAGTTGGCCGGATATGGCGCGCGCGCCTATTTCGTGGCTGCCGGCAAGAAGTGGCCGGAGCTTCCGGCAGACGTGGATACGGGCGCCGTCCTGCAGGACATCGAAGGCAAGGCATTCTCGGCATTTGGTCAGCAGGCTCTCTTCGGGCGGGCGATCAGCACGGCGCCAACCACAGTCTTGGTTGCGCCGAACCGCCATATTCTCCGTGTGCTCGAAGCGGAATGGCCAGACCATACGAAGACGGTTCTGGAAGAGCTGGAGGCGCAGTCGGCGCTGCGTGCCGCTCAGCCATACCGGATGCATCCACCTGTGCTTCTGATGCCGGACGTCTTCAGCCCCGGCGATTGCAGGCATTTGATGAGCGTCTATGCGATGCAGGGTCAGGAGTTTGTCGAACCCGGACACCACAAGCTCCAGAACCGGACCACCGACTGCAAGATGCGGATCCCGGACTACGGTCGCGAAGACCGTATTGACCATTGGGTTATCAATCCCGAGACCCAGGCTTATATCGACGAGCGGATCGCAAAGCGTCTCTTGCCGGAGATCCAGAAGTCCTTCCACTACAAGGTAACGCGCCATGAGCGTTACAGGATCGCCTGCTATCAGGGCGAGCGTGGCGGGCGCGCGCACGGACATCGCGACAATTCTAGCGCGATGTCTGCTTATCGCCGTTTCGCGGTGACCATCAATCTAAACTCGGATGAGTACGAAGGTGGTGAAATCTGGTTTCCGGAATTCAGCAAGCAGTCCTATAAACCTCCCGCAGGGGCCGCGATCGTGTTCTCCTGTTCACTGCTCCATGAGGTTCTGCACATGCGAAAAGGCAGACGATTCGCTTTGCTAGGATTTCTGTTCGGCGAAAGCTGAATGCGATCCATTTCCGGTTTCAAACAGGTTGTCGCGTGTCCCTGAAAATCTCTGTCTATGTTCCCTGCTACAACGCCGAACGCACGATCGGCGCCTGTCTCGCATCGCTGATTGCGCAAAGGCGTAAACCGGACGAGATCCTGGTTGTCGACGACGGCAGCACAGATCTCACGCTGACGGTCGCCAAGCGCTATCCCGGCGTCAAGGTCATTCATCATGCTGTCAACAAGGGGCTCGCGACCGCGCGCAATACGGGAGTTCAGTACAGCAAGGGTGATCTGATCGGATCGATCGATTCGGATTGTGCCGCCGACCCGCATTGGCTTCGGATTCTTGCGGAGGAAATGGAGCGCAATCCCGAACTGACCGGCGTCGCGGGCGCGGTAAACGAGACCGAGCGGAGCACGATTGCGGATCGCTGGCGGACCTACCACATGCGGCAGCACTACGGGAGGGGCGTGGTGGAGAACCCGCGTTTCCTCTTCGGTGCCAATACATTGTTCCGCCGAAGTGCGCTTGAGGCAGCGGGACCCTATCCCGCCCATTTGCGGACCAACGGAGAAGATTTCGAGATCTGCAAAAAGATCTATGCAAAGGTTCCGGATGCGAGATTGCGCTATTTGCCGGGCGCTTTCGTCCATCATTTGCGCCGGGATACTCTCAAGTCGATCGCGCACGCCTACTGGCGGTACCAGACCTATGTCAGCTGGTCGCGTCCGCATCTGCGGTCAATCCGGCGAACCCTGCGGCAGACCGCATTCTGCGTGAATCTTATCTGGCGGCATTACCTGCCGTGGGACTTTCGGAACAAGCAGCGAGACCTGACCTGGGCCGCGATTTATATCACCGCCGTGCTGCCCTGGCTGCAATTGCGCCAGCATCTGAAGAACCGGGCCGACCTGAAACGGATCAGGAAGAAGATTGAGGCGGCCAAGACTACGGCCTCCGGCAATTGAAGTCGTCTAGATTCTGGCCCGTTATCCAGCGTCACGGTACGCTGACCAGCGGAGACTCGCCCGACGGTTCCTGAGAGGCCTTCCCGATGTTCAGATATTCGATCGCCCTCGGCGGGGTGACCTTGGCGCTGCTGGCGGTCGTCGTCCTGCTATGGGCCGGCGTCGGTCCGGCCACGGGAACGGGGCTTGCGGCTGCCGTTTCGCTGGCGGCAGTCGCTGCCGTTCTGGTCGTGATGCTGGCGATCAGGTCGCGGACAGCGGAGAGCGAACTTCGCCGTTACAGGGAAATGGAGTTCCTTTTCGGCGCAATCTTCGAGCATTCGCCGGTCTGCATGAATCTGAAGGATCCGACGGGCCGGTATCTCATGGCCAACCGGGCCTATTGCGAGTGGTATGACCAGCCCCGGTCCGAGGTGATCGGCAAAAGCTCCCAATCGATCGTCTCGCAGTCGACCAGGAACAGCGGGGAAATCGAGCGCGTCGAGGCCGAGGTCGCGGAAACGGGCAGGCCCGCGACGCTGGAGATCGAAGCCGAGCGTCTCGGGCGGCGTCATAACAGGGTTCTTGTGAAATTTCCGGCATTGGACGACAGAGGCGTCGTGATCGGCCTCGGCACGATCGCGATCGATGTCACCGAAGCGAGAGAGGCTGAAGCGGCCCTTTCCGCGGAACGCGAGCGCGCGGCGCATCTCGAGGCGATCCTGCGGGGCGCCATCATGGCCATGCCGGCGGCCTTCGCGATCTTTGACCGCGAGGACAAGCTCGTCATCTGCAACAGGGAATTCGCCCAGTTCAATCCGACTTTCCGGAACGATCCCGATCTCGCGGTCGGTCTCAGTTTCAGCCAGATCGTTTCGGAGATCGTGGAGTGCGGACTGGTATCGGGGCTCGACCCGCAGGAAGCCGACCGCTTCATCGACGAGCGTCTCCGGATTCACCTCGATGCAACCGGTACTCCGCACGAGGAACTGCTGGGGGAAAGGACCTGTCTGACCTACGAGACCCGAGTTCCGCAAGGCGGGATCATTCTGCTGCGCCAGGACGTCACCGATCAGCGCTTGCTCGAACGTCAGCATCAGGAGGCTGAGGATCTCTTGCGCAACCTGTTCGACAATTTCGGGCATGGGATCATGATCCGGGATCGGGAGACGCGGCTTGTTCGCGCCAACAAGGCTGCACTCGAACAGATCGGGCTGAACGCGGAACAGATCGTCGGACGTACGACGAAGGAGATGTTCGAGCTTCTTGGGGCTGAAGACCGCACCGGGGATGTCACGGCGCAGGAAATCGCGATGATGGAGAAACGAGAGCGCAAGGACTCTCTCATTTCTCGGGCCGGACCCGACGGCAAGCTCGCGCATCTTCAGATCAGCCGCTTTCCGATCGTCGACCGCAACGACACGGTGCAGGGCCTGGGCGTCCTGCGCTACGACGTCACCGAACTTATCGAGTCCCAGCGCGCGCTTGAAAGCGCGAAGGACGATCTGGAGAAGAAGGTCTTTGAGCGGACCGAGGAGCTGCGGGTCAACGAGCGTAGATTCCGCATCCTGGCCCACGCCTCTGCCGACTGGTTCTGGGAATGTGACCAGGACCTTCGCTTCACCTATCTTTCCGAGAACTTTCCGACACCGCAGGGGCTGGCGATATCGAAGCTCACCGGAACGCGCCTGCCCGACTACCGTGCTCTGTTCGGCGAGGACGAAGAGGCGGCGCGCACCATGCGCGAGGCGTTCGAACGGCGTGAGCAGGTCCGGGATTACGAGATCGCCGGCACGTCCGAGGGTATGCCCGGTCATTACCGGCTGAATGCGATCCCGCTCTGGGAGAGCGGGAAATTCGAAGGGTATGTCGGCGCGGTCACGGATATTTCAGAACTGCACGAAGCCAGGCAAAGCCTGATCGAGTCGGAGCGGTTGGCGTCGCTCGGATCGATGGTTGCCGGCATCGCGCACGAAATCAACACGCCGATCGGCATCTGTGTCACTGCGGGCTCCACTGTCTCGAGTTCCGCCAGTGGTCTCATGACGGCGCTCGAAAGCGGAAACCTCAAGAAGAGCGAGTTCGAGGCCTCCCTGGCCCGGATCGTCGAGGGGATGCGGCTCGTGGATACAAATCTCGAGCGTGCCGCAAAGCTGATTTCGAGCTTCAAGAGCATCGCGGTCGATCAGACCAGCGAGGAGGAGAGGACGTTCAACCTGCTCGGATATCTGCAGGACATCATGGACAGCCTCAGCCCGCAGCTCCGGCGGGAGGGGGTCGGGGTCTCGATTTCCGGGCCGGATGATCTCGTTCTGAGGAGTTATCCCGGGGCGATCGCGCAGATTCTGACCAATCTGGTGATGAACTCGATCATCCACGGTTTCCCGGCGCGCGATCGCGGCAAGATCTCCGTCAAGGTTGCCCGGTTGGGGACCTTTCTCGAACTGACGTATGCGGACGATGGCGAGGGGATGGCGGAAGAGACGGTGAAGCGCATCTTCGACCCGTTCTTCACGACGAAGCGCGGTCAGGGCGGCAGCGGTCTCGGCATGCATATCCTGTTCAATCTGGTCACGCAGATCTTGAAGGGCACGGTGCGCTGTGAAAGCGCACCGGACGAGGGCGTCGAGGTCGTGATCCGCTTCCCGATGGTCGAGCCCGAGGGCTGACCTATCTCCTCGCCACGCCTGTTCCGGCGCGATCAGCCTGAATAAGCCTCTGACAAGTCACTGATACGCATTGTAAAAATCTTGCGGCGAATATAATCTTTTAAAAAAAAGATGGAATTAGGCCGCGTGATCGAAACCAGCCGCCTTAGCCAGAACGGCTTCAATTTCCTGACCATCCGCGTCGAGGAGCCGCTGACGGGCGATCTGGTTGGCTGCGGAATGGCGCTGCTGAACAACTATCCCGAATTCGGCCGGGGCATTCCGGTCCTCTGGGACCTCCGGGCCTCGGACCTGTCCCGCTACACCACCCGGGACATGGAAGAAACCAACGCCTATCTCGCGCAATATCCGGGACGCCTCAATGTCAAATCGGCCAGCCTGCTCCTCGATGAGGGAGCATTGTTCCTGGCCCGGCTTTGGTCGGTCTACCGGATCGAGCAATTTCCCCAGGAGCGAAAGGCTTTTCTGAAGTTCGAGGATGCCGTCGCTTGGCTGGCGGCCGACTAGCCGTCGCCGGGTGGTCCCGGTGCCTTCCCGTCCGGTCGCCGAAAACTCAATGCGGGCCTTGTCCTGACTGTTCATCAATGTAAGGTAGCGGTGATTGGGCGAAGCGTTCGGAGGGAGCCATGTCGAGAATGTTTCAAGCCGCTGCGGCCATGTCGATGGCCGCACTTCTGGTCTTGCTCGTCCCTCCGATGCGTGCCGGCGCTGGCACCGTTCTTGAAAAGATCGTCGCCGGAAAGACCATCGCGCTCGGTCTTCGCACGGATGCGCCTCCCTTTGCCTCCAAGGACGGAACGACTCTGAGCGGTTTCAGCGTGGATCTATGCGGCCTGATCGCGAATGTCATCGTCGATACGGCGGGTATCGACGGGCTGCAGGGGAAAATTGTCCAGGTCGACGCATCGAACCGGTTCGAGAAACTGGCCGCCGGCGAGATCGACGTGTTGTGCGGCGCGACCACGGCCACACTGTCGCGGCGCGAGCAGGTTTCTTTCTCCATCCCGACTTTCATCACCGGCGTCGGCGCCGCGGTGCGTTCGGACGCACCGGATCTGCTGAAGGAGGTCTTGCTGACGAACAGTCCCGCGAATGCGTCGCGGGCAGTTGTGGCGACTGCCCTGCAGGGGCGGACATTTGCCGTGCGCAAGGGGACGACTTCCGAGGCCTGGCTGATGAATAGCGCGATTGCGAAGATCGAGGGTGTGAAGATCGAGGTCGTCGAGACTCACGACCAGGGAATGGGCCGGCTCTCGGCGGGAACCATCGACGCCTATTTCGCCGACCGCGCCATTCTTGCCGGGCTTATCCGCAAGCGGGCGCTCAGCCAGTTCGAGTTCTCCCGCAAGAGCTACACGCTGGAGCCCTACGCGCTGGCGATTCCGCGCGGCGACGAGGATTTTCGGCTGCTGATCGACCGGGCGCTCAGCAAGCTCTATCGCTCGGGGAAGATCCTCGAAATCTTCGAGGCTCATTTCGGCCAGCCGAGCCCGGAGGTGCGGTTCTTCTACGGCGCCGTCTCGCTTCCCGAATAGTCGCGGGCGGGTGGATCAGCGCATTAGCTGGTATGGGATGTAGAGCGCGAGATCTTTCCAGAACCAGAGCAGCCCGGCGGTCATCAGCATGAAGATCGCGAAGGGGACCGCACCGCGCGCGACATCCTCCAGCCGCGCCTTGGCGACGGCCTGGATGACGAAGAGGTTCATGCCCACCGGCGGGGTGATCAGGGCGGTCTCGATCAGCACCACGAAGAAGATCCCGAACCAGACCGGATCGATCCCCATGTTGAGCACCGCCGGCAGCATGACCGGCACCATGATCAGCAGCATCGAGAGGCTCTCGAGGAAAAAGCCCATGATCAGCAGCACGAAGCCGACGGCAAGCATGAAGAGGCCGGGCGTCGTGATGCTCTCGGTGAGCAGCGAGGAGATGGTCTGCGGGATCAGGTAGAGCGTGATCGCGTAGGAGAAGACCTTAGCGCCGGCGATGATGATCAGCACCATCACCGAGGTCTTGAGCGACGCCTCGACCGCTTCCTTCAGCTTCGGCCAGTCCATCCGGCCCATCGCGAAGGTGATGATCAGCGCGACGATGAAGCCGAGGCCAGCGCTTTCCGACGGGGTGGCGATGCCGAGATAGATCGAGCCGACGACCGCGACCGCGAGCAGGATTGTCGGCAGGGCACCGAGCGTCGCATTGCCGCGCTCGCTCCAGTTCGCGGCGGCGACCCGCTCGTATTTGCCGGAGACGCGGGCATGGATCATGCCGTAGATCGTGAAGACGGTGGCGAGGAACAATCCAGGTCCGACGCCGGCAAGGAACAGGGTTGGGATCGAGGTCTCGGAGATCACGCCATAGACGATCAGCGGGATCGAGGGCGGGATCAGGATGCCGAGCGTGCCGCCGGCGGCCAGCATGCCGAAGACGAAGCGCCGGTCGTAGCCGCGCGCGACCATTTCCGGGATGGCGACGGTGCCGATCGTGGCGGCGGTCGCGACCGAGGAGCCGGAGATCGCGGAAAAGAGCGTGCAGGAGAGGATGGTGGCGACGCCGAGCCCGCCCGGCCAGTGGCCGACCCAGCTCTGCACGGCGGAATAGAGATCGCGTCCGACGCCGCCCTTGAGCAGCACGTTGGACATCAAGAGGAACATCGGCACGGCGAGCAGCTCGAAACTGTCCATCGAGCCGTGCAGGCGCTGCGGCACGGCGACCATCGGCAGGCCCTTCAGGGCGAGCAGGATCACGCCGAGACCGCCGAGTGCGAAGGCGACCGGGGTACGCAGCAGCAGCAGAGCAACCAGTGCCGTAAGGATCAGAAAGGCTTCCATCTCAGTGCGCGCCTTCCAGGACGTCGTCCTCGGGCAGGTCCTCGGTCCAGACGCGGATGAGCTGCGCCATTCCCTGCAGCACCAAGAGCGCGTTGCCGACCCAGACCGGCGCGCTGGTGATCCATTTCGGCGGCGCGAGATAGGTGTCGGTGGTGTGACCGGCGAGGGTTTCCTTCAGCCAGAGCGAGAAGCCGTAATAAATCGCGACCCCGGCGAAGACGAACATGACCACGATGGCGAGGCTTTCGGCGAGACGGCGCCAGAGCGAGTTCGGATTGCGCAGGACCAGCTCGATGGTCACCATCTCGCGGTGCTTCAGGACGTAGGCCGCGCCGAGATAGACCACCCAGACCTGGAGGATGCGGCTGACCTCGTCGACCCAGATCGTCGGGGCGATGAAGACGTAGCGCATGACGATCTCGAAGGTGATGAAGAAGCCGACGGCGACGAGACTCCAGGCGCAAAGCTTGCCTGTAAGCTCGGATAGAGCATCGATGCACCGCAGAATCATGACGGCACTTCCCTGACCTCACGGGTCCGCTGGAAAAGAGTGAGGGAGGCGGATGGCTCCGCCTCCCTCCGGCGGTCTGGTTACTTCGCGGCGGCGCGCGCGGCGTCGACGGCGGCCTGGCCGGCGGCACCGTTTTCCTTGATGAAGCGGTCGACCACGCCGGCAGTCGCCTGCTTCCAGGCAGCGCGTTGCGCATCGGTCAGCTCGACCACGTTCATCTTGCCGCGGGCTTCGGCGACGGCGTCCTCTTCCTCGGCGAAGATCGCGTCGCGGAGCTGCTGCTCGACCTCGCGGGCGGCGTCGTCGATGATCTTCTTCTGTGCGTCGGTGAGCCCTTCGTAGAAGTCCTTGTTCATGACCGCGACGAACTCGATGTCGCTGTCATAGGTCAGCGTCATGTGGTCCATCACCTCGTAGAGCTTACGCGACTTGACGGCGGAAGCGCCGGTCATGCCGACATCGACCGCGCCCTGCTGGTAGGCGAGGAACTGCTTGGAGCCGGACATCAGGGTCGGCGCGCCACCGAGGGCCTCGACGGTCCAGCCCTGCATCTTGCCGTAGGTCCGGACCTTCTTGCCCTGGAGGTCGGCGGGCTCGACGATCGGCGCGGACTTGCCGAGATAGATGTTCCGGCCGAAGGCCTGCCACCAGAGGATCTTGTTATTGGTCTCCTTCAGGATGGCGCCGTCGATCTCCTGCCGCAGGGCGGAGCCCGGCGCGACCGCGGCCCGGAGATGGGCCTCGTCGTCGAACATGAAGGGGATCGCCATGACGTCGACCGTCGGCACGGAGCCGGTATAGCGGGCGATGGAGGCGGAACCGGCCTCGATGGCGCCGGAGCCGACCGCGCCCGGAACCTCGTTGTCCTTGAACAGCTGGGCCGACGGGAACAGCTCGATCTTCAGGTCGCCGCCGGACTTCTCCTCGACGATCTTCTTGAAGGCGAGCCAGTTCTGCCCGAGCGAATGCTTCTCCGGCAGCTGCAGGGT
Organism: Nisaea sediminum; assembly: GCF_014904705.1. NCBI lineage: Bacteria > Pseudomonadati > Pseudomonadota > Alphaproteobacteria > Rhodospirillales > Thalassobaculaceae > Nisaea > Nisaea sediminum. Next base: position 255,539 of record NZ_JACZCQ010000006.1, on the reverse strand, counting down.
GACGCGGATGGTGGTTTCGGCGAATGCCTGCACCGGCTGAGCCATCAGGGCGGCTGCGGCGACGGCACCGAGAATCCAACGCTTCATGGGTTTCCTCCTTTAAGGACTGGTCTTCTGGGTCATTCGAAAGGTTCGTTCGATCTGCCGGCCCGTTGCGCAACGGAGGCCTATCGAAGAAGAGGATTTCGGACGTTTCATATCCGAAATCGCGCGCGGGTCAACCTGTGTACGTGTTTGCCCGACGTCTTTCAGACGCGTTTGCGTGCCTTCGTTTCACAAGCGCGGATTTTCTTCCGCCAAAAGAGTGCGCTCGGCGAGGGCGTTGAGCACATGGCAATCCTTGCTGGACGAGTCGGGGCAGCCTGTGGAGATGCGGCGGAGTTCCGTTTCGAGCCGTCTCAGCTGGGCGATCCGCGCCTGGACCTGACCGAGCTGTTCCCTGGCGATGCGTGTTGCATCGCTGCAGGATTTCTCGGGATGATCGCTCAGGTCGATAAGCTCCCGGATTGCATCGATCGAGAAGCCGAGATTGCGTGCGTTCTTGATGAAGCCGAGCCGCATGACCGCCTTGTCCGTATAGCGCCGCTGATTGCCTTCCGTGCGGTCCGGCGCGGCGACGAGCCCGACTTGTTCATAATAGCGGATGGTCGGGATCTTGATCCCGGTATGTCGTGACAAGGCACCAATCGAGTGCATCGCGATACCCCTTGAACCTCTAGTAACTAGAGAGAGTAACCTTGTCTGCGATACCTCGGAAAGAGCGCGGCGGATAATCGTGTCCCCTCTGGCATCGTCCGCGACGACTTTGGCTGGCTCTCCGAAGGTGGATCGGGAGATCTGTCGGTGGTTGCGGGACGGATGCGGGCCCTGAGGAAGATCGTCGAGTTGGGGGGAGCAATCTCCGCGATGGTCTTTCTCCCGGCGCTGATCGCGGTGTCGATCTTTGACATCACCGGACGTCGGTTCCTGCAATACAGCTCGACCTTCCTGCAGGAGCTCGCCTGGCACTTCTTCTTCGGCTGCGTGATGCTGTGTATCGGCTACGCCTACCTGATGGACCGCCATGTCCGCGTCGACATACTGCGCGAGCGGCTGCCGGCGCGTCTGAAAACGCGATTGGAGCGCGTGCTTCTGGTCGCCCTCGCTCTTCCGTCTTGCCTCGTTCTTTTCTGGTTCGGAACCGATATGGCCTGGGTTTCCTTTACCCAGGACGAGGGCTCGCGCGCGGCACTGGGACTGTCGGCGCGCTGGATTGTCAAATCGGCCTTGCCGCTTGGCATGTTGCTGCTGCTTCTTGCGGTTCTCTATCGGCTTTTCCATCCCGCAAGTGACCGCGCAGATGCTGATTGAGTATCTGCCGCATCTGATGCTCCTTGCGCTTGTCCTGCTGCTGATCACCGGCTTTCCGGTCGGAGGAGTGCTCGCGGGCGTCGGGGTCGCCTTCGCCCTTCTCGGCGTTGCGATCGGGGAATATCCATTGCCGTCGCTGTTTCTCATTCCCAACAAGGTCTACCAGTCCATTGGCGAGAACCTGACCTATCCGGCCGTTCCGATGCTGCTCTTCATGGGGGTGGCACTCGAAAGCAGCGGCGCCGCGCGGGAGTTGTTGCTTTGCCTGCAGCGTGTCTTCGGCCGGATACCCGGGAGCATGTGCATATCGGTGATCCTGATCGGATTGCTGCTGGCTCCGCTGGCGGGCGTTATCGGAGCGTCGGTCGCGACGATCGCCGTGGCGGCGTTGCCGACCATGCTGCACCAGCGTTACCGGCCTGAGATTGCGACCGGCGTGGTCGCCGCTTCCGGGACGCTCGGTGTCATCGCGCCGCCGGCGATCATGCTGTTCTTCCTGTCGGACGCGCTGGAGCTGACGATCGGGAGCATGTTTCTGTCCCCGATCCTCCCGGTCCTGGGACTTGCGCTCGCATTCATGGCGTTCTTCGTGCTCGCGGACGTTGTGCGGCGGAGGCCGGGGGCGGACAGGAGCCCGGTCGCCGTAAGCGGCTCTCTTCCGGTCTATCTGCTTCGCGGTCTGGTGCTGCCGGTCGGGCTCATCGCCCTTGTCCTCGGCTCGATCGTTGCCGGGTGGGTCTCGCCGACAGAGTCCGCTGCGGTGGGGGCCGTCGGTGGCGGTGCGATGATCTTCATCTATCGCGGGTTCGATCTCGCCCTGCTGCGCCAGGCCCTGTACCGGACGATGGAGATCACCGGCATGGTGTTCTTCGTCGTCATGGGCGCGAGCATTTTCTCGATGGTGTTCCGCTTCTATGGCGGTGACGATATTGCGATCGGCCTTTTCGACCATCTCGCGCTTGGTGATTTCGCGGTTCTCGCGGCCGTGCTGGGTATCATTTTCGTGCTCGGATTCTTCATCGACTGGATCGAGATCACCCTCGTTTCGCTCCCTATCCTCTACCCCGCGATTCAGGATCTGGATTTTTCGCTCTATGTCGGGTCCGAACAGATGGCGCGTGTCTGGATCGGCGCACTGATTGCCCTGGTTCTACAGACCTCGTTTTTGACCCCGCCGTTCGGCTTTGCGCTGTTCTTTCTGAAGGGAGCCGCTCCGCGCTCCATCCGGATGGCTGAGATCTATCGGGGTGTCGTTCCTCTGGTCGCGATCCAGCTTCTGATGATCGGAACGGTGCTTTTCTTCCCTGTGATCGCGACATGGCTTCCCGCGACCGTCCTGGATCTCCGATAGACAGCGTGGCCGCTGCGGCTGGCCGGCGGCTCTCCCAAATCCGGGGCCGGTTCCAATAGGAAATCCGCGCCCGAATGCGGAACATGCGACAATTGATCCTGCGCAGAAATTTCGGCCGCCACTTATAGTCGATGCCATGGATCCCGATTGGCTCGCGACGATGGAACAAGGGCTGAACCGGATGAGGTTTCCGTCATGAACGGTGAGGGGACGCCCGGATCCGTATCTGTGGTCTACGATGGCGCCTGCCCGATTTGCAGGTCCGCCGCCCATGCGGTGACTCTCCGCAAAGAACACGGCGCGCTCGCGCTCGTCGATGCCCGCACGATGCCCGGGCACCGGCTTTGCCGGACGGCGGAGGCAAAAGGCCTCGACCTCGACAAGGGGATGCTGATCGAGGCCGGCGGGCGTCTTTATTATGGGGCGGAGGCGACCCTCTTCCTCGCGAGCTACGGCGATCCCAACCGTTTGACGACGAAGCTCGCCCGGCTGCTGAAACGCTCGCGCATCGCGTCGGAGACGGCTTACGTCATGCTCCGTGGCGTTCGAAAGCTCCTGCTGTTCTTGCGCGGTGTGGACGGTCTGCAGAAGCCGAGCGACGCGGGCCGCCCGATCTTTGCTCCGGTTTTCGGTGACGACTGGGAGCGCCTTCCTCCGGTCATCCGGCGGCACTATCCGAACCGGCCCTTTTCAGATGACGTGACCCGGGTCGAGGGTGTGCTCGACGTCATGAGCGCCGGCCCGGTCCGGCTGCTTGCGCCGGTGCTCTCCGCCCTTGGACAGATTCCGGCCCGCAACGAAAGCGGCGTGCCGGTGACGGTGACCTTCAGAAGCGATCCCGGCAGCGCGGCCTTCGTCTTCGACCGAGAGTTCCGCTTCAGCGACGGCGACTATCATTTCCGCTCGCGCATGCTCCATCTCGGCGGCGGCGAGGTCGTGGAAATCATGCGCTACGGATTTTACTGGCGCTGCCGCTACGCCTGGCGCGAGGGGAAGGTGATGCTCGCCCATCGCGGCTACGGGATCCGGCTTTTCGGGCGCCACGTGCCACTGCCGCTCGGCCTGCTGCTGGGGCGGAACGAGGCCGAGGAGGTTCCGCTGGACGCGGGCAGTTTCGGGATGATGACCCGGATCACTCATCCGCTTTGGGGCCGGGTCTATGAATATCGTGGCCGCTTCAGTTTCATGGAGGACGGGTGATGCCGCTGGATTCGGCCGCGTTCAGATCTGAGGGAGAACTGTTCCGGGAGGTCATGGGGGCCGAATGGTCGAAGCTGCATCCGGATATCCAGAAACGTTTCGAGAAGAACCCCGCACCGGGAGCGCCGCTGCGTTATCAGGGTGTTCTGGACGAGCTTTCCTGTTCCCTTGCCGGAAAACTGCTCGGCTTCCTGACACGGCCGCTCATAAAGGGGGCGCTGATCCCTCATAGTGCCACCGGCGTACCCGTCGATATCCAGGTCTATACGGAGCCGGGCGACCCCGCGATCTACAAGCACCGGATCTACCGGCTTCCGGGCCGCAAACCGGTCGAGTTCACCTCCTACATGCGCCGGAGCGATCGGGGCGAGGTCCTCGAATATGTCGGCTTCGGCCTCGGCATGAAGCTGCTTGTCTTCGAGAAGGACGGAAACCTGCATTTCCGCAGCGACGGCTATTTCTGGGATCTCGGTTTCGTCCGTCTGCCCGTGCCGGACCTGCTCTCTCCGGGTAAGACCTATCTCATGCATCTGAACGAGGGCGCGGGACGGTTCCGTATCCGGATCGACATCGAGCACTCGCTGTTCGGCCGGATGTTCGTGCAGGCGGGCGTCTTCGAGGAGGTGCAGGGGTGAGCGCGCGCATTCTCGTCCTCGGCGGCTACGGGACCTTCGGCAGTTTCATCTGCCGCAGACTTTCCGAGACCGTGGGCCTCACGATCATCGTCGCCGGTCGCTCGCTCGAGAAGGCGCGGGCCTTGGCTGCCCAACTGCCTGTCGCCGAGGCGGAGCGGATCGACGTGACGGAGCCTCTGGACGCGGCGCTCGCTCGGGTCCGCCCGGATATCGTTATCCACACCTCCGGCCCGTTCCAGGGCCAGAGCTACGCCGTCGCCGAGGCCTGTATCCGGGCTGGAAGCCATTATATTGATCTCGCCGACGGGCGCGACTTCGTCTCCGGAATCGGTGTGCTGGACGCCGCGGCGCGAGAGCGCGGCGTCACCTTGGTGAGCGGCGCGAGCTCCGTTCCCGCCCTGACGTCTGCCATCGCAGATCACTATCGTCCGCGCTTCGCCGAGATGCGCGAGCTGGATTACGCGATCACGACCGCGCAACGTACCGGACGGGGCCTCGCGACGACGCGGGCAATTCTCGGCTATGTCGGCCAGTCTTTCCTTACGATCGAGGACGGCCGACCGAAAACGGTCCATGGCTGGCAGGGGTTGACCTGGCGGCGCTACCGGCAGGCCGGCAGACGCTTCCTCGGCTATTGCGACATTCCCGATCACGCGATCTTTCCCGGACGGTATCCCGGATTACGCACCATCCGGTTCCGCGCCGGCCTCGAGGTCCCTCTCGCCCATCTCGGCCTCTGGGCCCTCTCCTGGTTTGTCCGTATCGGCGCGGTCCGCACTCTGGCGCCGTTGGCGCCGGCGCTGCTTGGGCTTTCCAACCGGTTCGACCGTTTCGGCACGGATGTCTCCGCCTTCCACATGCGGCTGAGCGGGGCGAGCCGAGACGGCACGGATATCTCTGTCACTTTCGAGCTGACGGCGCGGTCCGGGGACGGCCCGAACATTCCCTGCGTTCCCGCCATCCTGTTGGCGTGCAAACTGGCAGACGGTACGCTTCGTCGTCCCGGTGCAATACCCTGCGTCGGTCTGATCAGCCTGCATGACTATCTTGCCGAGCTGGCCTCGCTCGATATCTCGTGGGACGAGACGGAAGCCGCCTGAAGTTCGATAATTTCAACGATTACAGATAATTATGAGGCTTTCTCCGCTTCACCGCAGATTAAAGCTTGCGATAATACCAACTGGTTGGTATGTATTTTTCATGCCAAGACCGACAAAACACTCTCCCGAACGCGGCGATGCCCGCACCCGCCTCCTTGAGGCTGCCCGGGACGTGATCCGGGAGCAGGGCTTTGCCGCGACCAGCGTCGACGCGCTCTGTACCCGGGCGGGGGTCACCAAGGGTGCCTTCTTCCATCATTTCGAGAGCAAGGAGGCGCTCGGTGTTGCGGCGGCCGACTACTGGTCGGAGACGACCGCCGCGTTTTTCGCGAGCGCGCCGTATCATGCGCACGAGGACCCGCTTCGGCGGGTCCTGGGATATATCGATTTCCGACGCGAGATAATTGCGGGCGAGCTGGCCGAGTTCACCTGCCTTGTCGGCACCATGAGCCAGGAAGTCTACGACTCTCATCCGGCGATCCGTGCGGCCTGCGCCGAGAGCATTCTTGGACACGCCGCGGCGCTTGAGCCGGATATCGAAGCGGCCATGCAGCGTCATGACGTGACCGGCGACTGGAGTGTCGCGAGCCTCGCCCGGCATACCCAGGCGGTGCTGCAGGGCGCCTTCATCCTCGCCAAGGCGACCGGCGATCCCGCCGTCGCGATCGAGAGCGTCGATCACCTGAGACGCTATATCGAGCTGCTGTTCGCCACCGGAAAACCGGTCCGGCACTGATTTCCGAGAGAGACCATCATGCGAAAGATCAGGATCTTCGAGCATATCTCGCTCGACGGAATCATCCAGGGACCGGGCGGTCCGGACGAGGACCGTGACGGCGGGTTCGAGCACGGCGGCTGGGTCTGGCCGCATTCGGATCCGGCCCGGCGATCTGGTGGTATCCACCCACAGCGAACCCTTCGACCTGCTGCTCGGCCGCCATACCTACGACATCTGGAGCGGCTACTGGCCGACCGCAGAGGCCGGGCCGATCGCGGACAGCATCAATGGCGCGACGAAGTACGTTGCGACCCGCCGACCGGACAGTCTCGACTGGGAGCCGGTCGAAAGCCTCGGCGCGGATATCGCCGAAGGCGTTCGCCGTCTGAAGGCGACGGACGGTCCCGACCTGATCCTCTGGGGCAGCTCGAGCCTGACACCCTTGCTGCTCGGCGAAGGGCTGGCCGACGAGGTCACGCTCTTCGTCTATCCGGTGCTGCTCGGAACCGGAAAGCGCTTCTTCTCCGATGCCGCGGGCCCGCAGACGCTTTCACTGATCAGCTCGACGGCCACCGCTTCCGGCACCCTCATCAATCACTTCACGCGTGGCGCCCCGTTCCGGACCGGAGATTTTCGCGACGACAGGACCTGAGCGGTCGCATTTCGCACCGCATTCGCAATTGGAGCATAGATCATGACCGAGACTGAAAACGACCTCGTCCTCAGCCGTACCTATGACGCGCCCCGCGCCGCGATCTGGCGCTGCTGGACCGAACCCGAGCTGCTGATGCAATGGTTCTGCCCCAAGCCCTGGTTCGTCTCCGAGGCGCGGATGGACCTCCGTTCCGGCGGCGAGTTCTTTACCCGGATGAACGGCCCCGATGGCGAGTCATTCGGCAATGCCGGTGTCTTTCTCGAAATCGTCCCGGGCGAGAAGCTCGTCTTCACCGATGCCTTCACGCCCGGCTGGCGCCCCTCCGGCCGGCCTTTTATGTGCGCCGAAGTGGTGCTGAAGGATGCGCCCGGCGGCAAGACGGACTATCTCGCCCGCGCCATGCACTGGAGCGCCGAAGCGAAGCAGGAGCATGAGGCCATGGGCTTCCATGACGGCTGGGGCAAGGCGGGTGAGCAGCTGGAGGCGCTGGCGCAGTCGCTGTGAGCAAGCAAAGGGACTAAACGAAAAACGGCCCGGAAGTCTCCTTCCGGGCCGTCTTGATCTTCACTCGGACGCGAGCGCTTACTTCTGCAGCTCGGTCCAGATCGCGGTGTAGAGATCGCGCGATTCCGGCGGGCAGGTCGGCAGGAACTTGCCGGCGGCACGCAGCGCTTCCGGCGTGACGATTTCCGGTGCGGTCTTCATCTCCTCCGGCATGAACGCCTCGGAGCCGTCGACGCCGTTCGCGTAGCGCGCGAAGGCGGAGATCATCGCGGCGTTCTCCGGATCCATGATGAAGTTCTGGAACAGCTTGGCGTTCTCGGCGTTTTTGGCGTCCTTCAGAACGGCGACGGAATCCATCCAGAGCGGATAGCCTTCCTTCGGATAGCCGTAGGCCACCTTCGGGTTGTTCAGCCGGGCGCGGAAGGTCGAGCCGTTCCAGTTCACGGTCGCCTTGTATTCGCCGCTGGAGAGCTTGTCGGTGGTGCCGTAATCCATCGACAGCCATTTCGGCTTCGCCGCCATCAGCGTGTCGCGGACCTTTCTCAGCACCGTCTTGTCGGTGGTGCAGGCCTCGCCGCCGACATAGAACAGGGTCAGGTTGATGACGTCGTTCATTTCCGGGACGACATTGACCTTGCCGACCAGTTCCGCCGGCGGGTCGAGGAAGATCGCCGAGGTGTTGATGTCGCCGCCATAGACCGAGGTATCGACCGCGACGCCGGTGGTGCCCCACTGCCAGGGAACGGTGTAGTGGCGGTTCGGATCCCAGGTGACGTCCTGCCACTGCTTGGAGAGATGCTTGAAGTTCTCCATCTGGTCCGGGCGGCTCTCGAGCAGCAGTCCCTTCTCGACATAGATCGGCACGTAGTTGTTGGTCGGCACCACGATGTCGAAGCCGTGTCCGCCGGCCTCGATCTTGGTCAGCGCGGTGGTGTTCGAGTCATAGTCGGTGAGTGTGACCTTGACGTCGTAGGTCTTCTCGAATTTCTCGATCAGCTTGGGGTTGGTGTAGTTGCCCCAGTTATAGATGTTCAGTTCGCCCGCGGCGAAGGCCGGTGCGCTCAGGGCGAGCGTCGCGGCGGCTGTCAGTGCAAGCAAGGACGTACGCATGAGAATCTCCTTTCGTGCGCCTCTGTTCTGTTCTTTTCCGTTCACGGTTTCTTGTCGTTGCCCCTCCCGGTGAGGAGGAAGAAGGCGGTGAGCAGCACAATCGTCAGCCCGAGCAATGCCGTCGAGATGGCGTTGACCTCCGGCGTGACCGCCCGCCGCAATTGACCGAGCATATAGGTCGGCAGGGTATCCTGTCCGGCCGACTTCACGAACTCGGTAATGATGACGTCGTCGAGCGAGATGACGAAGGCGAGCATCGCGCCGGCGACGATGCCCGGCAGGACCAGCGGCAGGGTGACCCTGCGGAAGGTCTGCCAGGGCGTGGCGTAGAGATCCGCCGCCGCGATCTCCAGCGTGCGGTCCATGCCCTCGAGGCGGGCCCGGATCGGCAGATAGGCGAAAGGCACGCAGAAGGCGGAATGGGCGAGGATCAGGTAGCCGAGGCCGGAATAGCCGGTCGCGACCTTGATCGAGGCGAAGAAGATCAGCAGCGCCACCGCGGTGACGATCTCCGGCACCATCAGCGGCTGGTTTATCATCACATAGATGAAGGTGTTGCCCGGGAATCTCGCCGTCCGCGTCGTTCCGAGCGCCGCCATGGTCGCCAGCACCGTCGAGATGCCGGAGGCCCAGAGCGCGATCACCAGCGAGCGGATTGTGGCTTCCTGCACCAGCTCGTTCTCCGCCGCGATGGCGTACCAGCGGAAGGAGAAGCCCTGCCAGAGCGCGACCGAATCCCCCGCATTGAAGGAATAGATCACGATGATCACGATCGGGGCGTAGAGCGCGGCGAAGCAGGCCATGGTGATCGGCGTCACGCCCGGCAGCTGCCGGACGGAGAAGGTTTTCCGCCTGCGCTCAGCCATGCGGCTCCTCCCGCGAGGAGGCCCGGACATAGAGCAGCAGCGCGGCCATCACGATGAACAGCAATAGGATCGAGAGCGAGGCACCGAGCGGCCAGTTCCGGCCCTGGCCGAACTGCAGCTCGATGAAATTCCCGATCATCATGTTCTTGCCGCCGCCGAGCACCCGCGGCGTCACATAGGCGCCGAGCGAGGGCACGAAGACCAGGATCGAGCCGGCGACGATGCCCGGCTTGATGATCGGCAGGATGATGCGGCGGAACACCTGCACCCGGTTCGCATAGAGGTCGTATCCGGCCTCGACGAGGCGGAAGTCCAGCCGCTCGATCGCGGCATAGAGCGGCAGCACCATCAGCGGCAGATAGACATAGGACATGCCGATCAGCACGGCGGTGTCGGTATAGAGGATCTGCAGCGGCTCCGCGATTACGCCGAGGTCGATCAGCGCGTTGTTCACGATGCCCTCGTTGCGCAGCATCTCGAGGATCGCGAAGGTGCGGATCAGCAGGTTGGTCCAGAACGGGATGGTGATCAGGAAGAGCCAGAACATGCGCTGGCGGCCGGAGCGGGTGGCGATGAAATAGGCCGTCGGCAGGCCGAGCAGCAGCGTGATCAGCGTGGTCGAGAGCGAGAGCCGGACGGAACGCCAGAAGATCGTCAGATGCGCGTCGGCGAGCCCGATCGTGTCGTCGAAGATGTCCCGCGAGAACAGGATCTGGAACCAGGCATTGAAGCTCGGCTCCCAGATCACGCCGCTGAAATCGCCGGGTTTCAGGAAGGAATAGACCAGCACGATCAGCAGCGGGCCTGAGGCGCCGACGAGCAAGAGTGTCAGCGCCGGCAGGGAGAGCAGCCAGTTGCGCCTGACCCGGCGGGCCGCCGCGTCGGCTTCGAGGGTTCTAAGGCTGCCGCTCGCCTCGCTCATGCGTTTTCCTCGACGACGCGCAGCGCGCCTGTCGCGAAGCGGATGCCGGTGCGTCCGCCTTTCTCCAGGCCGGCGTCGGAGCGTGCCGTGACGCGCGCGACGAGCACGGTTCCGTCGCCGAGCTCGATATGGGCATGCATGTCGGTGCCGAAATAGACCAGCTCGCTGATGGTCCCGGAGAGGATACCGTCGGCCTCCGGGCAGAGGTCGATCTGCTCCGGGCGGACCGCAACGGTGACGCGGGTGCCGGCGCTCGGAGTGTCGGGGATGACGGCGGGGGCGGAGTTGCCGTTGCCGAATTTGACCGTCCCGGCTCCGGCCACTTCGGCGGGTAGGAAGTTGGACTCGCCGATGAAGTCCGCGACGAAGCGGTTGGCGGGCGCGTTGTAGATCTCGCGCGGGGCGCCGATCTGCAGGATCCGGCCGGCGCTCATCACCGCGATCCGGTCCGACATGGTCAGCGCTTCTTCCTGGTCGTGGGTGACGAAGATGAAGGTGATGCCGGTCTCGAGCTGCATCCGCTTCAGCTCGATCTGCATCTGCTTGCGCAATTTGAGGTCGAGGGCGGAGAGCGGCTCGTCGAGCAGCAGGACGGACGGCCGCGGCGCGAGCGCGCGGGCGAGCGCGACGCGCTGCTGCTGGCCGCCGGAAAGCTGCGAGGGATAGCGCTCTGCCATCTGCTCCATGCGGACCAGCGCCAGAACCTCGGCGACCGCCGCGCCGATCTCTGCCTTCTGCTTGCCGCGCATCTCGAGCCCGAAGCCGACATTCTGGGCCACCGTCAGGTGCGGGAAGAGGGCGTAGCTCTGGAACACGGTGTTGACCGGCCGCCGGAACGGGGGATCGGTGGTGATGTCCTTGCCGTCGAGAATGATGCTGCCGAAGGTCGGGGTCTCGAAGCCGGCGATCATCCGGAGCAGGGTGGTCTTGCCGCAGCCGGACGGGCCGAGAAGGGTGAAGAACTCGTTGGTGTGGATATCGACGGAGACATCGTCGAGCGCGCGGAGACCGCCCTCGGTCGGGCCGAAGATCTTGGTGATCGATTGGGCCGAAACCGCGACGTCGGTCATCAGCGCCCCTCCCTTGCCAGTGGCGGACGTTTGTTGAACCAGGGCGCCGCCCGTTCGAGCTCGGCACAGACGCTCATCAGGAGTTCATCCGCGCCGAAGGGGGCAGCGATATGGACGCCGATCGGCAGGCCGTCGCGCGACCATGACAGAGGCAACGAGGCCGCGGGCTGGCCGGAAGCGTTGAAGCAGGCTGTGTAGGGCGAATAGGCGAACACTCCGTCCGGGCCGAGCCGGTAGTCGAGATAACTTTCCCTGTCGTGGGAGAAACGCCCGACCCTCGCCGGAGGTTCCGCGAGCGTCGGGCTGACCAGCAGGTCGTAGCGATCGAGGAAGCCGGCCATCTGCCGTCCGTAGGCGTGCACCGTCTCCAGCGCATCAAGGTAATCGGCGCCAGAGATCGTCCGGGCGTACTCGCAGGCGCTGCGCGCGACCGGTTCCAGATCGTCAGGCTGCAGCTCGCGTCCGAGCTTCGCGAGCTTCTGGCTGACGCCGAGCGCGGTGCCGCAGGCGACGATCGAGGTCCAGGACTGCATCATGCCCATCGTGTCCACCTCGGGACGGGCGATCTCGACATGGTGGCCCATCTGTTCCAGCAGCTTCGCCGCCGCTTCGGCCGCCGCGGCGCATTCCGGATGGACTTTGTCGCCGTCGAAGGTCGTCGTACAGAGCGCAACCCGCAGACCTTTCGGGTGTTTCTCCATCGCCTCGATGAAGCTGCCTTCGAGCGGCGGTGCCACATAGGGAGCGCCCAGCTCCGGGCCGGAGCCGATATCGAGCAGCAGTGCGTTGTCGCGCACCGAGCGGGTGAGGAAGCCCTCGATCGCCATGCCGCCCCAGCCCTCGCCGGAGGCTGGGCCGTCGGGAAGCCGGGCCCGTGTCGGCTTGAAGCCGACGAGGCCGCAGCTGGAAGCCGGAATGCGGATCGAACCGCCGCCGTCGGAGCCGTGCGCGGCGGGAACGATCCCGGCCGCGACCGCGGCGCCGGAGCCGCCGGAGGAGCCGCCCGGCGTGTGGTTGAGATTCCATGGATTTCGCGTCGGCCCGCCATAGACCGCAGCCTCGGTCGCGCAGCCGATGCCGCCTTCGGGCGAGGTCGTGCGGGCGAAGACCACGAGGCCGGCCGAGAGCAGCCGTTCGACCAGCGTGGAATTGTAGGAATAGGTCGTGTTCCGGAGCAGGCGCGAGCCGTTATTGCCGGGAAAACCGATGGCCTCGGCGCCGAGATCCTTCAGCAGGAACGGCACGCCTTTGAGCGCTCCGTCGGGCAGGCCGGCAGCGATATTGGCGCGGGCGCGATCCGCCTGAACCTGGGTGACGGCATTCAGCGCGGGGTTGAGGGCGTCGACCCGCTCCAGTGCGGTGGAGAGCAACTCGTCCGGGCTGAAATCGCCCTTCGCGACGCCCTCGGCCAGTCCGGTTGCGTCGAAGTCGTCGTAGTCCGGGAGGCCCTGCATTTTCTTACTGTTTTCGCATGGTTGGAATACGGGATACGCGGCTGATCTGGCTCAAACAGTAGCAATTACGCGCTGGCGTACAACGATTATTCTGGTGGACCAGGTCGGCCCGGCGGTGCTCCGGAGGCGTTCATTGCCCCGGATAACGCTCGTCCGGGGCATGTGGTCGGCGGTTTCCGGGACGGCCCGGAAGCGAGCTGGCTACGGATGCGTCTCGGACGGCGCGTAGGGTCCGGAGGTCGGCGTCTCCGCCAGATCCGAGGGGCGGAAGCTGTCGATCCGGGCGAGGTTCCACGGGGTCGCGAAGGCGACAGGACAATCCTCCTCGAAGAGCTGCCCCGGTTTCAGGCGGTGATGCAGGATGCTGGTCGGGTCGGTCGCGCGGATATGCAGCGTCTCCGGCCGGATCTGGCTCGGATCGTCCAGCCCCATGGCGCCCAGCATCTCGGCGAAGCCGTGCAGCGTGTTGCGGTGGAAGTTCGCCACCCGCTTGTACTTGTCCTCGACCACCAGCCCGCGCTGCCGCGTCGGGTCCTGCGTCGCGACGCCGGTCGGGCAGCGGTTGGTGTGGCAGGCCCTTGCCTGGATGCAGCCGACCGCGAACATGAAGCCGCGGGCCGAATTGCACCAGTCGGCGCCGAGCGCAAGGGCGGTCGCGATATCCGCGCCGGAGATGATCTTGCCGCTGGCGCCGATCCGGATCCGTTCCCGCAGCCCGGCGCCGATCAGGGTCTGGTGGACGAAATGCAGGCCCTCGCGCAGCGGCATGCCGAGGCTGTTGGTGAATTCCACCGGCGCAGCGCCGGTGCCGCCCTCCTTGCCGTCGACGACGATGAAATCGGGATAGGCGCCCTGCGCGATCATCGCCTTGCAGATCGCCATGAACTCGTGCGGATGGCCGACGCAGAGCTTGAAGCCGACCGGCTTGCCCTTCGCGAGCCGGCGCAACTCCGCGAGGAAGGAAACCATGCCCTCCGGCGTCGAGAAGGACGGATGGCAGGCCGGGGAGATGCAGTCCCGGCCCATCGGGATACCGCGGGTCTCGGCGATCTCGGGCGTGATCTTGGAGGCGGGCAGGACGCCGCCATGGCCGGGCTTCGCGCCCTGGGAGAGTTTCAGCTCGATCATCTTGACCTGAGGGTCTGCGGCGGTCGCGGCGAACTTTTCCGGGTCGAACTTCCCGTCCGCGGTGCGGCAGCGGAAATAGCCCGCCGCGATCTGCCAGATCAGGCGGCCGCCATGGCGCCGGTGATGCGGCGAGATCGAGCCTTCCCCGGTATCGTGGGCGAAGCCGCCGGCGGCGGCGCCCTTGTTGAGCGCGGCGATCGCATTGGCGCTGAGGGCGCCGAAACTCATGCCGGAGACGTTGAAGAGCGAGATGTCGTAGGGCTGCGTGCAGTCCGGCCCGCCCACCCTGCGGCGGAAATTGTCCGTCTTCGGGTGAACCGGGGCGAGGGAATGGGTGAAATACCCGTAGCCCGCCTTGTAGACGTCCAACTGGGTGCCGAAGGGAACGGTCTCCTGTTCCTGCTTGGCGCGCTGGTAGACCAGCGAGCGTTGTTCCCGGTTGAACGGAAAGGCGTCGGCATCGCTCTCGATCAGGTACTGGCGGATCTCCGGACGGATGCCCTCGAAGAGCCAGCGCATATGGGCGAGGACGGGATAGTTGCGGAGCAGGCTGTGCCGGATCTGGACGAGATCGCGGATGCCGAGGAGCGTCAGGAAGGCGAAGACGGGAAAGGCGAGCCATGCCCAGGTAAAGCCAGCCAGCCCGAGCCCGAGCGCGGCGACGGCCGCTGCGGCGATCACCGCAAAGAAAGCAAAGCGCACTTAAGTGTCTCCTCCCGGTTGAGTCCGGATCCCCGGGCGAAGGTTAGACGCGGCGGACGCGTGCGGGAAGGGGCTGTGCACGCGCTGGCATCGGCCCGGACTTGCCGCGAGATTGGAGAGGACATCGGAAAAGTGGCGCACCCGAGAGGATTCGAACCTCTGACCTCTGCCTTCGGAGGGCAGCGCTCTATCCAGCTGAGCTACGGGTGCATGCCGGGGCCGTGCCGGGAAAAGCCGGCAGGCGAGCGACGCGGAACCTACCTGCGCGGGCGCCCTCATGCAAGGAGAAAGCGGCGGCGTAGGACGGCCTAGTCCTTGCCGGAGTCCGGGGGCGGTGCGGCGGCGTCGCGCTCGACCCTGGCGATCGCCCGGTCGAGCTGTTCGAGAAGCGCGTCGGTCTCCACCGAACGGGCGAGCACGCCCTGCTCGAAAATCAGATGCAGGGCATCGACATGACGCCGGACGGAGCCGATGCGCCGTTCCAGCGGTTTTTCCATCAATCTCCCGTCACGGGCGACGGGCTTGGTCAGCCGGTCGAGCCTAGCGGCGATCTCCGCGATGACGCCATAGCCGAAGGTCGCGGCCTGGCCTTTCAGGTCGTGGGCAATCCGCATGGCCATGATCCAAGGCTCGGCGGAGCGGCCGCCGGCCTCCTCGATCTCCTCGGCGAGCGCCGAGAGCCGTTTCAGTTCCGCACGCAGTACCGGGCGGTAATCCTCCGCGGTCGGGGCGTCCGTCGGGAGGCAACTGCTGCCGGCCCGGATCTCCAGCTTGTCGGAAAGGCGCCGTGCGGGTGTGCCCGGTCCCTCGAGCTGACGGCGCCGGCGGTCGGGCCCGACATAGCTGTCGGTGGCGAGAAAGTCGCGCGGCCGGGTGAAAACGGAATGCAGGCGCTTCTTCAGCTTGTCGGCGGAAACCGGTTTGACGAGATATTCGGTCACGCCCGCATCGCGCGCAGCGACGACCTGCGGCTCCTCGCTCACGGAGGTGAGCATGACGACCGGAAGACCGCGCAGTTCCGGCGAGCCATGCTGCCGAAGCCCGCTGACGAAGGTGAAGCCGTCGGTCGGCTCCATCATCCAGTCGCAGATGATCACGTCGTAGCGCCGGGCCTTCAGCTTCTCCATCGCGTCCGAACCGTCGGTCGCCTCGCCGATCTCGCCGAATCCGAATTCGCGCAGCAGCGAACGCAGCAGCTGCCGCATCAGATGACTGTCCTCCACGATCAGCGCGGAGCGGGAATCGAAGAGGCTGTCGCTTGGACCGGACGCCTTTCTCACGCCTGCTCCTCCTCTTCGGCCATGAAGGCGGCAAGGGCGTCGCGCTGCGCGCCGGTCAGTTCCGTCTCGCGTTCGGACGCGCCGTTCCGCCCCGGGGCCGGTGTTCGGCAGCGCTCGACGATGTCGTCGCGGCCGAGGACCTCTCCGATCCGGCGCAACAATCCCGGTTCGGAAATCGGTTTGACCACGGCCGCAGCCATTCCGGCCTCAATGAAGCGGTCGAGATCTTCCGGTAGTGCGTCGGCAGTCAGCGCCAGGACCGGCGGCGTCGAACCATCCAGGCGCTGCTTCAGGACCTTCATGGCGGTCAGGCCATCCATCCGGGGCATGTTGATGTCCATCAGGATGCAATCGTACGCGTCCTCGACCGCGCGCTCGACGGCTTCCTTTCCGTCCCGGGCGAAGACGTAGCTCGCGCCGTGGCGGCGCAGGATGTGCGCGACGACCTGCCGGTTGGTCGCATTGTCCTCAGCGACGAGCAGCCGTAGGCCGACCAGCAGCGGTTCGGCGAAAATCTGGCGCTCCACCGGCACGTCGATATCGGAAATCGTGACCGGAAGGCTTATGGAGAAGGTGCTGCCCTCGCCCGGTTTGCTCCTGACGGTGATCGTGCCGTTCATGCGCTCGACCAGGGCGCGGGTTATCGAGAGACCGATCCCTAGACCCTCGCCGCCTGCCATCTGGGCGAAGCGCTCGAAGATCCGGTGCTGCTGGTCTTCAGGGATCCCGATCCCGGTGTCCGAGACGTCTATCAGCAGGTGCGGGCGCTGACCGGAAGGCGCGACCAGCGCCGCGCGCAGGCGGATCGTTCCGCTCTCGGTGAACTTGACGGCATTGGTCAGGAGATTGACCAGGATCTGCTTGATCCGGCCGCGGTCACCCTGGATTGATTTGCCGTCCAGCCCCGTGGTGTTGACGTGGATTTCGTTGTCCCGGTCCCGCGCCGGGGAGTCGAGCATGGCGGCGACCTCGTGCATCAGGATTTCGGGATCGAAAACAGACTCGTTGAAGCGGAACTTGTCGGTCTCGATCCGGGTCGCGTCGATGACGTCGTCGACGAGCGTGCAGAGCATGTCGGCGGAGGTGGTCGCGGTGTCCGCCATTTCGCGGATCGCCGGGGTCCGCGTCTGGTAGCCGATTTCCCGCATCAATCCGATCATGGCATTCAGGGGGGTGCGCATCTCGTGGCTCATGCTGGCAAGGAAGCGGCTCTTGGCCCGGCTGGATTCCTCCGCCCGCTCAAGCGCCCTCGACAGTTCCCGCCGGCCTTGATGCAGCGCGCCGAGCTGTTTGATCGCGACGAGGGCGAGCAGGCTGCTGATGCCGATGATCACGACGAGGGTTGCGACCAGATAGGTCATGATGTCGAGCAGGGCGAGCTGATGCTCCGTCTGCTCGGCCGCGGCATCGCGCACGACTTCGAGCGAGAGGCGCTGCAAGGGTGCACCGAAGCCGGCGAGCCCTGCCGATATGATGCGGCCCCGGTCGGCCGGATGGGGCGGGGCGGCCGAGAGCCGGTGGTCGATGATCTCAATCGCGGCGAGCAGCTCCGTCAGCACCATGTCGAAGCCGCCGGTCTCGCGGACCGGCCGGTAGGCCTCGCCATTCTGCAATGTCAGGACCCGGCTGACGAAAATGTCGTAGCGTGTCTGGAGATCCTCGGCGGCGATCTTGCCGGTCTCGGACTGCTCCAGTGCGAGCGAGAGTCTCAGATATTCGGCCTGCAGCTGATAGGCCGCCCACTGATAGTTTTCCCGGGGTTCGGCGATCTCGGATTTCAGCTGGCTGTAGATCGTGATCGCCAGTGCCGCTGCCGCCAGGCTGGCGACGATCACCGCGACGGCGGCGACGGTCAGCCGCCGGATCCTCGTCCTGTCCTTGCCCCGAGCGGCGTCCACCTTACTGCACCACGAGCGTACGCAGTTGCCAGGCCGACCAGTTCAGGAAATCGTCGGTCACCAGTTTCGGATCAGAGTCGTAGGGGAAGACGATCCACAGCGGTCCCTTGTCCCGGACGGACATCGGCTTGCCGTTCTGGCGCACGGCGATGATGGCCCCGGCGGCGGAGGCCTCGGCGATCGGAATTTCGGCGGCGTAATCGTTGAGCGCGATGGCCCGCAGCTTGCCACCCAAGGCGGCGACATGCACCAGCAGTGTCTTCAGAGGGATGCCCCTGAATTCCTGCACTCCCTGAGTCCAGGGCGTGCTTGTCCGGATCGTCTCGGTCGCCATCGACTCAAGGGTATCGCGGTCGAAATCGACGGCGCTGCTGCCGGCGATATTACCGCTCACGGTGAGCAGGGGCTCGCCCGCGGCGCTCGCCGGACCGGTCCAGGTCGTGCTGCCGCCCACGACGGCGATTAGGAGAAAGAACGCGCATGCTCTCAGGCAGGTCCGCAACGACATCTGTGCCGCCTCTCATGTGATCGAAGGAGGCGATGGATACCGAAGAATATTTAAAATACGGTTTAAATTTCTCTCTGCATGCCTAGCGTGCCCGGTCCCGCGGGACGCGGCGGCAAAATTCAGGGAGCGGGCGCGCGCTGCCCTTGGCCGCGAGTTCGGCCCCGCTCGGAAGCGGACCGTCCGGATTGTCCAGCCAGGCGGCGATGTCGGCGCTGACCAGATCGCCCTCGAGATCCCTGAACAGCATGTGGTAGCCGTTCTCGTAAAGCGCGAGGCGCCAGCGGCGCACCCCGTCCGGTCCCGCCGGCAGGGTCTGCAGCATGCGGCAGGTCGGACCCCGCGGAATGATCCCATCCTCCTTGCCGTAGAGCACCAGCAGCGGCATGTCGAGCAGGGGGGCGGCCTCTAGCGCCCGGTCCATGAGGCCGGTCAGGCCCCAGGCGGACTCGATCCGCGTCTCCTTGATCATCATCGGGTCGTAGTAGAGCCGCCGCAGCATCTCGATATTGTCCGACGGGAGTTTCGGCAGGGTCTGCGGCCGGACGTGGATCCTGGGAGCGATATGGGCGCCGGCGGTCAGCGCGCCGCGCTGCCAGACATTCATGGTGCTGCGGCCCCAGACTGCGGGCGCGGAAAGCACTGCGCCGTCGAGGCGCGGCGGACCATAGCCTCCGAGTGCCGCCATGATGACGGCTCCTCCCATGCTTTCGCCAAGGGCATAGACCGGCAGGTCCGGGTATGCTCCGCGCAGCAGCTCGGTGACGGTGTCGAGATCGCGGATCATCGCCTCGGCGCCGGCCCAGTCGCCGCGCATCGAAGTGCCGCCGAAGCCGCGCTGGTCGTAGGCGATGACAAGCAGGCCTCTGGCGGCGAGCAGGGGTCCGAGATCGCGATAGGCGCCGGAATAGTCGTTGAAGCCGTGCAGGGCGATCACTGCGGCCTTCGGCCGTCCGTCCGGACTCCAGCGCTGGTAGGGAAGAAGCGCGCCATCCTGCATGATGAGCACGTCGTTCCGGATTTCGGCCGGACGGTGCGCTTCCACGCGCGGTGCGACAGAGGGGGTACACGACGCTCCGGCCAGAAGGGCAAGAGCGGCAATCAGAAGTCCGGTACGCGCCTTACGCCGCATGAATGCGGCCGGCCCCCTGCTTGGCGCTGGTGAGCTCGAGGAAGATGTCCTCGAGATCGCTTTCCTCGGTGCTGATGTCCTGGATGTGGAAGCCGGCTGAGGCGAGTGCGCCGAGGATGCGGGCGATCGGCCCGTCGCTCTTCCGGAACTCGAAGGTCAGCCGGTTGGGGCCGCTGATCTGCACCGAGAAGGACGAGAGCGCATGCGGCAGCTTCTCCGGCACCTCCGGCAGGTCCTCGGCGACGGTCACCGTGACCGTCTTGGCGTCGAGCCGGCGCATCAGGTTTTCCTTGGTGTCGCAGGCAATGACCTCGCCGTGATTGATGATCGCGATGCGGTCGCAGAGCTCTTCCGCCTCTTCCAGATAGTGCGTGGTCAGCAGGATGGTGACGCCGCGCCGGTTCAGTTCGCGGACATTGTCCCAGAGCTTGCGGCGCAGCTCGATATCGACGCCGGCGGTCGGCTCGTCGAGCACCAGGATCGGCGGGTTATGCACCATCGCCTTGGCGACCAGCAGGCGCCGCCGCATGCCGCCTGAGAGCGAGCGGGTATAGGCATCCGCCTTGTCGGCGAGCTCGACCAGCTCGAGGATCTCGTCCGTGCGCCGCTCGGATTTCGGCACGCCATAGAGCCCGGCCTGCAGGTCGAGCAGCTCGCGCGGGCTGAAGAAGGCGTCGATGTTCAGCTCCTGCGGCACGATGCCGATCGCGGCCCGGGCCTGGCGCGGATCCTCGTCGATATCGATGCCCCAGACCTTTGCCGTTCCGCCGCTCTTGTTCACCATGCCGGCGAGGATGTTGATCAGCGTCGATTTGCCGGCGCCGTTCGGTCCCAGAAGAGCGAAGATCGAGCCGCGCGGGACTTCGAGATCGATGCCCTTGAGGGCGTGCTTCCGGCGTGGACTGCCGGCCCGGCCGTAGACTTTCTCAAGCCCCTTGATCTCAAGGGCGAGGGCGGGGGCGGTCCGGATGGTCTGGCTCTCGTTGGGCACGGGAAAAGACTCTTTGCAGGCGATTGAAAATACGCGGCGAATGGCTATTATCTCCCGGCATTCCGGGATCGGAGACTGGGCTCAATATAGGTGCCCGCGCGTGGAAGGACCAGTCAGATGGCAAAACCGTTCGAAGTGATCACTGTTACGGACAAGCGCGTCGCCTGCGACGGCGGCAAGGGTGCGCTTGGCCATCCGCGGGTTTTCCTCACGATCGACCATCACGACGGCAAGGTGACCTGCCCTTACTGCTCTCGCGAATTTGTCTACAGCAAGCCCGTCGCGGGCGAAAGCGCGGCCTGACCGGTCACGCCGCGGCCGGTTTGCGGCCCGATAGCTGCCAATAGAGATTTCTCTCTCTCTTCTTCAGGGCGACGCACCTCAATTCGCCGGCCTCCGATGAGACCTCGACATGCTCGAAGCCGGCCGCACGCAATTTCTCGGTCAGTGTCTTGCCGCTGAACGCGGTCCTGTGCGCCATGAAGTCATTGCCCCGGGCGAGCTCCCAGGAGGCGCCGAACAGCATGTCGAGGCCCGTCACGTCTCTCGGGCCCTCCAGGGTATCCGCCTCGTAGAGCTTGGTTTCGGGGCCATGCTTGAGAATGGTCCGGCAGATCGCGACAAGGTCGGGCGTCCGCACGATGGCAAAGCCGGCATCGTCCAGCACGCGGTGGAAGTTGCTGAAGCAGAGCGGGACCTCGTGATAGTCGAGGTGCTCGATATTGTGCTTCGAGAACAGCATGTGTCCCGAACCGTCCGCGACCTTCGACAGGGTCCGGATGTCGTCGACGATATCGGGCTCGACATCGGGATCGAGGTCGATACGGATTTCCGTCCACTGGGTTTCGAAATCCAGCGGCGGCAGGGTTTCCTTGCTCTGGCGTCCGCAGCCGACATGTAGAAGTGTTTTCATCGAGTGCGCATTCCGCTGATAGCCGGGGTTTCCGCGATCTGAATGTTGTGGCTCATTCGGGCACATCCGCCATGCTCTGCACGCGCCCGGTGACCTCCCAGAAAAGGTTGTTCTCGACCTTCTTCATCGCCATGGCGAAGAGTTCGAGGCCGTTCGGGACCGTCCTGATTTCCACACCCTCGAAGCCGGCCTCGCGGAGCTTGCGGAAGAGCGTACGCTTGGTGAAGGCGGTGCGATGCGCCATGAACCGGTTGCCTTTGGCGATTTCCCAGCTCGCTCCGAACAGCATATCGAGGGCCATGACGTCATGTTCCTCGTCATAGACCTTGGCACGGTAGAGCGGTTTCTCGGGGCCGTGCTCGATCACCCGTCTGCAGATACCCTCGAGGTCGGGTGTGCGGATGGTGGCGAAGCCGCGATCGCCCAGAACCCTGTAAAAGCTGGCGAGGCACTGCGGCACGACATGGGACTCAAGATGTTCAATATTGTGTTTCGAGAACACCATCGCGGCCGATCCGTCCGGAATCTTCGACAAGGTCGCGATATCGTCGATCACGTCCGGCTCGACCGAAGGATCGATATCCACGCGGACCTCGCGCCATTCGTTCTCGAAGTCGAACGGCGGCAGGATCTCGGTGCTCTGGCGTCCACAGCCCACATGCAGCAGCGTTTTCATTGAGTCTCGATTCGGCCTTTCCCTTGAGAGGTTCATGCATACAGCCGCCGTTGCGCGTGTTCAATCGCCCAGACCGCCTGTCCCCAGCCAAATTGCTTGTCATGAAGTGTTCCGCCGCTAGACTCCGCCGAGGTTTCCCCGATGCCCAAGCTGGACCGCAGCCATGACCGATCTCGCCATTCCCGACGATCAGACCGCCGCCTCGAACGGGGACAACCATCTCTATCTGGTGGACGGTTCCGGCTATATCTTCCGCGCGTTCCACGCTTTGCCGTCGATGAACCGGTCCGACGGCACACCGACCAACGCGGTTTTCGGCTTCACCAACATGCTGCTGAAGCTGGTCGAGGATATCGAGGCCGACCATGTCGCCGTCATCTTCGATACAAAGCGGCTGACCTTCCGGAACGAGATTTTCGCCGACTACAAGGCGAACCGGGACGAGCCGCCGGAGGATTTGCGCCCGCAATTCTCGCTGATCCGTGACGCGGTCCGCGCCTTCAACGTGCCCTGCCTGGAGATGGAGGGCTACGAGGCGGATGACCTGATCGCGACCTACGCCAAGCAGGCGAAGGAAAAGGGGATGCGGGTCACCATCGTCTCCTCCGACAAGGACCTGATGCAGCTCGTCGATGACGGGGTCGACATGTACGACCCGATGAAGAACCGGGCGATCGGCCGCGACGAGGTGTTCGAGAAGTTCGGTGTCGGACCGGAGCGGGTGGTCGACGTGCAGTCGCTCGCCGGCGACAGCGTCGACAACGTGCCGGGCGTGCCCGGGATCGGCATCAAGACCGCGGCGCAGTTGATCACCGAATATGGCGATCTCGACACGCTCCTCGCACGGGCGGAGGAGATCAAGCAGCCGAAGCGGCGGGAGAACCTGATCGAGTTCGCCGAGCAGGCCCGGATCTCCCGCGAGCTCGTTCGGCTGAAGGACGATGTCGATGTGGTCGAGCCGCTGGAGCGGCTGACGGTCGAGGATCCGGATCACGCGACCGTGCTCGCCTTTCTGAGGGAAATGGAATTCAAGCGCCTGATCGCGCGCTACGAGGCGGAACTGGCGGACGGACAAGCGGTGGCGGGCGGTGGCAAAACGGCAGCCGCGCCGGCGGAGGGCTCGGTCGGCTCGCCGAAGCCGGAAGGCGAGGTCGCCTACGAACTCGTGCAGGAGGTGGAAGATCTCAAGCGCTGGATCGCGATGGCGCATGAAGAGGGGACGGTGGCGATCGACACCGAGACGACCTCGCTGAACGCGATGCAGGCCGACCTCGTCGGTGTTTCGATGAGCATCCAGCCGGGCAAGGCCTGCTATATCCCGCTCGGCCACGAGAGCGAGGGAGAGGCACAGGGCAGCCTCCTCGATGGCGGATCGGACAAGGAGCGTCCGAAGCAGATCGATCCGAAAGTGGCTCTCGGACTGCTGAGGCCGCTTTTCGAGGATCCGTCGGTTCTCAAGGTCCTGCACAACGCGAAATACGACCTGCTCGTGCTGGCGCAGGAGCGGAACGGCGGGATGAATGTCGCGCCGGTGGACGACACGATGTGCATGTCCTACGTGCTCGAGGGCGGGCTGCACGGGCACGGACTCGACGAGCTCTCGGAGCTGCATTTCGACCATACCAACATCAAGTTCTCGGAAGTTTGCGGCAAGGGGAAGACGCAGATCCCGTTCTCCCGGGTGGCGCTGGACAAGGCACTGGACTACGCGGCCGAGGACGCGGACATGACGGTGCGCCTCCACCGCGCGCTCCGGCCGGAGCTCCCGAAAGCCGGATTGCTGACGGTCTACGAGACCCTGGAACGGCCGCTGATCCCGGTGCTGGTCGGCATGGAGAAGGCGGGGATCCGCGTCGATCCGCAGATCCTGCGCGACATGTCGAAGGATTTCGAGAAGCGGCTGGACGAGCTCGCGGTGGAGATCCACAAGCTGGCAGGCGAGGAGTTCAACATCGGCTCGCCCAAGCAGCTCGGCGAGATCCTTTTCGACAGGATGGGCCTGTCGGGCGGCAAAAAGGGCAAGACCGGCGCCTATGCGACCGGCGCCGACATCCTCGAGGAGCTGGCGGCGCAGGGTCACGATCTGCCGGCCCGGGTGCTGGACTGGCGCCAGCTCTCCAAGCTGAAATCGACCTATACCGACGCGCTGGTGGAGGCGATCAATCCGGAGACCAGGCGCATCCACACGTCTTATTCCATGACCGGTGCGAGCACCGGGCGGCTGAGTTCCAACGATCCGAACCTGCAGAACATTCCGATCCGCTCGGAAGAAGGCCGGAAGATCCGTACCGCCTTCGTCGCCGAGCCGGGGAACAAACTGCTGGCGGTCGACTATTCCCAGATCGAGCTGCGACTGGTCGCCCATATCGCCAATATCGAGAGCCTGAAACAGGCGTTCCGCGACGGAATCGACATTCACGCCCAGACCGCCTCGGAAGTGTTCGGTGTGCCGCTGAAGGACATGGACCCGACCACAAGACGAAACGCCAAGGCGATCAATTTCGGCATCATCTACGGCATTTCCGCCTTCGGTCTCGCCCGGCAGATCGGCACGGAGCCGGGCGTCGCGAAGAAATATATCGACGCCTATTTCGAGCGCTATCCGGGCATCCGCGACTACATGAACGAGACCAAGAGCTCGGCCCGCGAACATGGCTATGTCACGACGATCTTCGGCCGCCGGGTGCACATCCCGGGGATCAAGGACAACAATCCGGCCCGCCGCGCCTTCTCCGAGCGCGCCGCGATCAACGCCCCGATCCAGGGTTCTGCCGCGGACGTGATCAAGCGCGCCATGGTGCGGATCAACCCGGCGCTCGACGAGGCGAGCCTGAAAGCGAAGATGCTGCTGCAGGTGCATGACGAACTGCTGTTCGAGGTGCCGGAAGCCGAGCTCGAGAAGACGACGGAGGTGGTGCGCCGGGTGATGGAGGGCGCCGCCGATCCGGTGGTCGAACTGTCCGTGCCGTTGGTGGCAGATGCCGGCACCGGCGACAGTTGGGCCGAGGCGCACTGAGGCGCAATCCGGGGAGGAGGGTCCGATGTTAAGTCACGTAACGCTCGGCAGCAACGATCTCGACCGCGCGGCTGCCTTCTACGATGCGGTCCTCGCCACGCTCGGGATCGCCCGCTTCTTCCGCGACGAGCTCCATGCCGGCTACGGCGATACCAAGGGCGACCAGACCTGGGTCATGCGTCCTTTCGATGGCAAGCCGGCAACGGTCGGTAACGGGACCCATATCGCCTTTCTCGCTTCGGACCGGGCCTCGGTCGACGCGTTTCACGCTGCCGCGATTGCCCATGGCGGCAGCGACGAAGGGGCACCGGGCCTCCGGCCGCACTACCACAGGAATTATTACGCCGCCTATGTCCGCGATCCCGACGGCAACAAGCTGCAGGCGGTCTGTCATTTGCCGGAGGCATCATGAGCAGTCCGCCGCGCCCGAAGCTGAAGCCCAAGGCCAAACCGCTTCCCGTCACGGTGCGGCAGGCGGAAGAACGGGACAAGGCGCGGATGGTCGAGATCATGGACCAGTGCTGGGAGGCGACCTGGATGCCGTTCATGCCGCCGGCGGTTCCGGCCCGTTACCGCAACGAGAATCTCGGTCAGGCCTTCGTCGATCACGCCTGGCAGACCTGCAGGGTGGCCGAGGCTGATGACGGCAAGACGGGCGTGGTCGGCTTTTCCTTCCTGCTCGACCGGCAGATCAAGACCATCCAGATTCTACCGGAACATCAGCGCCGGGGCGTCGGCCGCGCGCTTCTGGAGGATGCCGAGGCGGAACTCGCGAAAGCCGGCCACAATTCTGTCTATGTCGAATGTGACGTCTTCAACGCCCGCGCGGCTGTGTTCTACCGCGCCATGGGCTACGAGGAGACCGGCCGGATCGATACCGACATTCTCGGTTATAGGGTCGCGACGCACGTGTTCGAGAAGGCGCTCGGCGACGGGTAATGCCGACTACACCCGGATGTCAGGCGGTCCGGGTGAGCCAGGCTTCGGCTTCCGCAATCTCGTCCATCCTGAACCCCTTGATCTCCAGTCCGGGGATCAGCGCACCCTCGATATCGGACGCGGTGCGGAGCCAGCCTTCGTCGCTGAGAACGGCGCAACGGTCGAAGCGCCCAAGCATCCTGAAGAGCTGTGGCAGGTGCCCGAACTTCACGCCGATGGCGGCCAGGCTCGGCCAGGGAAACTGGTGGAGCCGGTAGAGCAATTGACCATGCTCGATGTCTTCCGTCACCGCGATCAGTTCCTCAATCGCATTCTGCATTGTCTCTTCGTCGATGCTGTCGCCTTCGAACTCCATCTCGATGCGGTTCGGCGCGGTTTTCGCGATCTTGATCATGGGGCGTCTCCGGTCCGTTGTTTGAACATCATATGGGGACGAAAGCGGCCGGCCGAAGGGACGGCATGTCGCAAGCACCAATAGGTTACCAATAGGTCGTCATCTCCACGCAAGTGGGGACCCAGGGAAGACGGGCTGAGCTCTACGATCCCTGGGTCCCCGCTTTCGCGGGAATGACGATCTTTTAGATCGATGTGAAAACAGAAAAGGCCGCCCGGAGGCGGCCTTTTCGTTGTTCGGCGTGAAGCACAGATCAGGCGGCGGCCTTGACCCCGGCTTCGATCACGGCGGCTTCGACATATTTCTCGAATTGCCGGAAGTTCTCCTGGAAGCGCTTGCGGAGATCGGCCGCGGTGGCGTCGTAGCCCTCCTTGTCCGACCAGCTGTTGCGCGGGTCGAGCACTTCGGACGGCACGCCCGGGCAGCTCTCCGGGATGAACAGGCCGAAATGCGGCTCCTGTTTCACCGGGACCTTGTCCAGCTTGCCGGCGAGCGCGGCCCGGACCATCGCGCGGGTGAAGGCGATCTCCATCCGCTTGGCGCCGGAGCCGGCGCGGCCGCCCTGCCACCCGGTATTGACCAGCCAGCAGGTCGCGCCGTGCTTGGCGATGCGCTCGCGCAGCATCTCGCCATAGACGCTCGGGTGACGCGGCATGAAGGGCGCGCCGAAACAGGTCGAGAAGGTCGCCTGCGGATCGTTGCCAAGACCCTTTTCCGTCCCCGCGACCCGTGCGGTGTAGCCGGAGAGGAAGTGGTACATCGCCTGTTCCGGCGTCAGCTTGGAGATCGGGGGCAGAACGCCGAACGCGTCCGCCGTCAGCATCATGATGTGCTTCGGATGACCTGCGGTGCCGCCGACATCGGTGTTCGGAATGAAGTCGATCGGGTAGCAGGAGCGGCTGTTCTCGGTGAGGCTGCCGTCGTCGAAATCGACCTGGCGCGTGTCCTGGTCGTAGACCACGTTCTCCAGAACGGTGCCGAAGCGCTGCGAGGCGGCGTAGATCTCCGGCTCGGCTTCTTCGGAAAGCCGGATCACCTTCGCGTAGCAGCCGCCCTCGAAATTGAAGATCCCCTTGTCGGACCAGCCGTGCTCGTCGTCGCCGAGCAGGATGCGGGTGCCGTCGGAGGAAAGCGTCGTCTTGCCGGTGCCGGAGAGGCCGAAGAAGATCGCGCTCTCGCCGTCCTTCGAGACGTTGGCCGAGCAGTGCATCGGCATCACGCCGACATCCGGGAGCATGTGGTTCAGGATGCCGAAGATCGACTTCTTGATCTCGCCCGCGTACCAGCTGCCGCCGACGATCACGAGGCGCTTGTCGAAATTGACCAGGATGAAGGTCTCGGAATTCAGCCCGTCGGCCTCGCCCGCGGCCTGCAGGCCCGGCGCCTGAAGCACGGTGAACTGCGGCTCGAAGCCTTTGAGTTCGGCCGCTTCCGGGCGGCGGAACATGTTCTTGGCGAAGAGGTTGTGCCAGGCGGTCTCGGTCACGACGCGGACCGGCAGGCGGTAATCCTCATCGGCGCCGGCGAAGCAGTCGAGCACGTA
This sequence comes from Nisaea sediminum, assembly GCF_014904705.1. Lineage (NCBI taxonomy): Bacteria > Pseudomonadati > Pseudomonadota > Alphaproteobacteria > Rhodospirillales > Thalassobaculaceae > Nisaea > Nisaea sediminum. Next base: position 227,487 of record NZ_JACZCQ010000006.1, on the reverse strand, counting down.
ACAGTCGCGGTTCTGCATGTAGCCGGCGAGACGGCGGTGCATCTCGTCGAACAGCTCCGGCGTGCAGGGCCGGTTTACGTCGCCCCAGTTGATCTGGTCGTGGACCGACGGGGTATCGACGATGAACTTGTCCTTCGGAGAGCGGCCGGTGTGCTTGCCGGTCTCGACCGCGAGCGCGCCGCCCGGGACGATCTGGCCCTCGTCGTTGCGGATCGCATGTTCGTAGAGTTCCGCTACGGAGAGATTCCAGTAGGCGGTTCCGAGATTGAACAGCCCGTGCTGTTCCAGATCCTTTGCGGATCGTTCCTGGCCCATGAGACTCGTTTCCTCGATCTAGCTTCAGTGACTCCGCGCGGAAATTGCGACTCTTTTTTGCGGTTCCGCTCCGTTTAGGTCGGAGATTGTTACGAGTCTGTTTCTGCGATTGCAACCGCGCGGCGGATCCTTGGCGTGAAAAAATGCCGCATTATTCCGCGGCACTCTGCCGCGCCCGCTTGACCAGCGCGACCAGCGCCTTCCGTGTCTCTTCCGCGTCCCGGACCGGTGCGTCGTAATCGAGCCGGGCGACGGCGCCGCCGAGACGCAGGTCGCAGCCTTCCGTGTCGCATCCGGTCATCTCCCAGCCCTCGCCGGAAAGTTCCAGAAGAACAGAAGCGTAGAGCTGATTGGCGTCGGCATGGTCCTCGTTCATGTGGGCGACGATCCCGGCTTCGGCCTCTTCCAGTTCCGGCGCCCGGCCGGCGAGGATGTCGCTCGCGTCGACCCAGTGGATGCGCCCGAAGCCGGCAACGATATGCGCCCGCTCGACAGTCACCCGGTAGAAGCTGAAATCTTTGAAGCCGGCAAACATTCGCGCGGAGGAATGGCGGCGGAGATAGCGTTCGGCGTGGCGAGCGTCATCGGTTTTTTCGATCCGGCCGAGCACGGTGGCGCGGGGACCGGTCAGGGGCTCGTCATAACCGCCCGTGCCGTCGAACAGCAGCGAGACGCGCGGGTCCGCCTTGAGGTTCTTCGTATGCTCGGCAAGGTCGGACAGCAGCAGCAACGGGCTGCCGTCCTGATCGACCGCGGCCATCACCAGCGAGCCATAGGGCCAGGCATCCGCACCGGTCATGGCAGTCGAGAGCGTCGCGCGGTCGAGCGAGCGCATCAGGTGCCGGATCTGAGCGCCGGGAGTCGGATTCTGTTTCTCGTCGTCGCTCATGGTTTGTCGTCTCCGTTTGCTACCTTGGCCGGAATCAATATCGCGCCGGAGCGGAAGCGCAAGGGCGGATGGCAGGCAGTGGATCCCGACTTCCGTCGGGATGACGGCGAAGGGGAGGTCTCTTCACAGGCGATTACCGTCATCCCGATGAAAATCGGGATCCACTTGCGCCGCCGAAACAATGCCCAAAGCTTGTCACAGCTTCGCCCCATTCCGACATCATTCAGAACGTAGGAGATTGCAGCACTTGTCCGGCCGGCTGGTTCGATGGCCCGGATCGGTGCAGAATTGGGGGACGCCGCCCTGCGGCGGAAAGGAACGGGTCATGAGCACCATCGCATTGGTCGACGACGATCAGAACATCATTACCTCGGTATCCATCGCGCTCGAGGCGGAGGGGTTCGATGTCCGCACCTTCAAGGACGGCGAGGAGGCCCTGCGCGGGCTGACTCAGCGGCCGGTGGATCTCGCCATTCTCGATATCAAGATGCCGCGTATGGACGGCATGGAGCTGCTCGCCCGCCTGCGCCGCCAGAGCGCGCTGCCGGTGATCTTCCTGACCTCGAAGGACGACGAGCTGGACGAGGTACTCGGGCTCAAGATGGGCGCCGACGACTACATCACCAAGCCGTTCTCCCAGCGCCTGCTGATCGAGCGTATCCGTGCCCTGCTGCGCCGCCAGGAGCTGGCCCAGGACGAGGCCAACCCGGCGAGCGAGGCGGTGCTCTCCCGCGGCGACCTTGTGATGGACGGCTCGCGTCACCTCTGCGCCTGGAAAGGCAGGCCGGTGCCGCTCACCGTGACCGAGTTCCTGATCCTGCGCTCTCTCGCCACCCGCCCCGGACATGTTAAGAACAGGGACCAGTTGATGGATGCCGCCTATGGCGATGCGGTCTATGTCGACGATCGGACGATCGACAGCCACATCAAGCGCATCCGCAAGAAGTTCAAGGGCGTGGATGACGATTTCGAGCAGATCGAGACGCTTTACGGTGTCGGGTACCGCTATCGCGACCCGGCCATGGTGCCCGCCGGCTCGGCATGAGCCTTTCCTGGGGGGAGAGCTTCCGCGCGCTCGGCCGCTGGCGGAGGCCTCGGGGCGTGGCTGACATTCCGGAAAAGGCGGAGACCGCCGCGCAGGAGAGGCCGGCGACGGACGGCGTGCGCCGGCGCCCGCGCATTTCCGGGCTGACCAAGCGGATCCTCGCAATCAACCTTTTCGCCGTCGCGATCCCGCTCGTCGGCCTCCTTTACATGGACCGCTACCAGGACAATCTGATCGAGGCGGAACTTGAAGCGCTGACCCGGCAGGGCAGCATCTTCGCCAAGGGCGTCGCCGCGCTCGCCGTCGAGCCGGAATATTCCGAGGCCACCGAACTCTCGAAGGATCTGGTCCGGCGCATGGTGCGTCACGCATCGGACCAGTTCGGCACGCGCCTCCGGCTCTTCGCGCCCGACGGCCATCTCATGGCGGACAGCAACAGTTTCGGGCGCCAGGGCGGGGTGGTGCAGATCCGTCCGCTTCCGCCGCCGGAGCAATCCGGCATGTCGCCCTCGCTCTGGCTCGACAATCTCTACGACGTCCTGGTGAACTGGCTGCCGCGGGGAGGCGACTTTCCGCACTATGTGGAGCCGCAGATCCAGCGGGCCGAGGATTATCCGGAAGCGCGGGATGCGCTGCGAGGATTGAACGCGCGCGCTGTCCGGACCCAGGCGGACGGGCGCCTGCTCCTGACTTCGGCGGTGCCGGTGCGCCGCTACAAGCAGGTGCTCGGTGCGCTGATGCTGAGCGTCGACGGCGACGAGATCGACAATGCGATGCGCGACGTGCGCTTCGAGATCCTCGGCGTCTTCGCCTTTGTTTTCGCCGTGACCATCCTGCTTTCCCTCTATCTCGCCGGAACCATCACCCGGCCGGTGCAACGCCTGGCTGCCGCGGCGGAAAGGATCCGCCGCGACCGCACCCGGGAGACCGAGATCCCGGGCTTCGAGGGGCGTGACGACGAGATCGGCGATCTCGCCCGCGCAATGCGCGAGATGACCGAGGCGCTCTGGCAGCGGATGGACGCGATCGACCGTTTCGCCGCCGATGTCGCGCACGAGATCAAGAACCCGCTGACCTCGGTCCGGAGCGCGGTCGAGACCGCGGCGAAGGTGCAGGATCCGGAAAAACAGAAGAAGCTGATGGGGATCATCCTCGACGACGTGCAGCGTCTCGACCGTCTGATCAGCGATATTTCCGAGGCCTCCCGGCTCGATGCCGAGCTGTCGCGGACCGGAACCGAGACGGTCAATCTGGCGGCCGTGCTCGCGACTCTCGCCGAGGTTTATGCGACGGCGGACAACCGGCACGGGGTCCGCGTCCAGACCACTGTGAACGGCTCCGCGGATCTCAGCGTCCGGGGCAGCGAGAACCGGATCGTCCAGGTGATCCGCAATCTCGTCAGCAATGCGATCACCTTCTCGCCCGAAGGCGGCTCCGTCCGCCTGACCGCCGGCGCCGATCCGCTCGACGGCCGGGAGGTCATCGTCACGGTCGAGGATGACGGTCCCGGAATTCCGGAGAACAAGCTCGAGGCAATCTTCGACCGGTTCTATTCGGAGCGCCCCTCCGGCGAGAAGTTCGGCACCCATTCCGGGCTCGGTCTCAGCATCTCGCGGCAGATCGTCGAGGCCTCCTCCGGGCGGCTCTGGGCGGAGAACCGGATCGGCGCGGATGGCTCTGTCATTGGCGCCCGGTTCGTCATACGTTTACCCCGCGTGATAGGGTAAAAGCCTGACCTGACCGGGTGGGGATCCGATGGAACTGGTATATGGCACGACCGTCGCTGTCGACGGACGGGCGGTGCTTTTGCGCGGTCCGAGCGGCAGCGGCAAATCCGATCTGGCGCTGCGTCTGATCGAGGCGGGCGCGCAGCTGGTGGCTGACGACCAGACCCGCCTCGTCCGCGAGGCCGGGCGGCTCGTCGCGAGCGCGCCGGACACGATCGCCGGGCAGCTGGAGGTTCGTGGCGTTGGCATTGTGCCGGTGCAGAACGTGCGCCGGGCCCCTCTCGACCTCGTCGTCGATCTGGTGCCGCCGGAGCAGGTAGAGCGCTACCCGGAAGCGGGAACCTGCACTTATCTCGAGATCGGCGTTCCGTTGCTGGCGCTCGCGCCGTTCGAAGCCTCGACACCGGCCAAAGTGCGGCTTGCACTGATCCATTTCACGACCAGATAATGCGGCCTTCGCAGCGGCGCGTTCAGGGAGAGAAAAACGTGCAAGACTCCGCGGAAACCGGCGGAAAACCGATGCGCGTCGTGCTCGTGACGGGCCTCTCCGGCGCTGGCCGGACCACAAGCCTGAAGGTGCTCGAGGATGCGGAATTCGAGGCGGTGGACAACTTGCCGCTGTCGCTTCTCCCGGCCTTGCTGGCGCCGCGGACGGACGCGGAGGGCGGACATCGGATCGCCGTCGGTATCGATACGCGGACCCGGGATTTCACGCCGCAGCGCCTGACCGGCGAACTCGCGGCCCTGCGCGCCAGAAGCGATATTGCGCTGACCGTGGTCTTTCTCGATTGCGACGAGGACGTGCTGGTCCGGCGCTTCACCGAGACCCGCCGGCGGCATCCGCTCGCCATGGACCGCCCTGTTGCCGACGGTATCCGTACCGAGCGGGAGATGCTGGCGCCGCTGCGGGAACGGGCGGACGTGACGCTCGACACTTCCCGGCTCAGCGTCGCCGATTTCAAGCGGGTTTTCTCCGAGCAGCTCGGTATCGGTGGAGAGGGAGGCCTGACGGTGACGGTCACCTCTTTCAGTTTCCGCCGAGGCCTGCCGCGAGAGGCGGACATGGTGTTCGACGTCCGTTTCCTCAGGAACCCGCATTATGACGAAGCCCTGCGCCCGCTTGACGGGCGGGATCCGGCGGTTGCGGACTATGTCGCTGCGGATCCGGACTTTACCGACTTTTATGGACGTCTGGTCGGCTTCCTGAAGCCGCTGATGCCGCGCTTCCAGGCCGAGGGAAAGAGTTACCTGACCATTGCGGTCGGCTGCACGGGCGGACGGCACCGCTCGGTATTCGTCGCCGAAAGGGTGGCTCGGGAGTTGAAGGCGGGCGGCCTTGCTGTCACGTTGTTGCATCGTGACGTCGACCGAAGCGGCCAGGATTGACGCTCGGGCATGGCAGGATTATTCGGCTGAACGACAAGAAAACAGTGCAAAGAACACTGGCAACCGGGGGCTAACTGAATGGGTGCGGAGGCATTGGAATTGCCGATAGGCATTGTATTGGTCACGCATGGCAGGCTTGCCGACGAGTTCCGCGCGGCGGTGGAACATGTCGTCGGGCCGCAGGAGCATATGGCGACGGTCTGTATCGGGCCGGAAGACGATATGGAACAGCGGCGGGCGGAAATCCTGGAGAGCGTGGGAGCGGTCGATCAGGGGCGCGGCGTGATCGTGCTCACGGACATGTTCGGCGGCACGCCGTCGAATCTGGCGATCTCGATCATGGAAAAGGCGAATGTCGAGGTTCTCGCGGGAGCCAACCTGCCGATGCTGATCAAGCTGGCGAGTGTCCGCAACACCCTCGATATGAGCGCTGCGGCCGCCGAGGCTCAGGACGCCGGACGAAAATACATTCGCATTGCTTCCCAGGTCCTCGCCGGGACCGATTCGTGAGCGAGGAAGCCGTGGCGACCCGGTGTGCGGCGCGCGACCTGACGATCGTCAACCAGCGCGGGTTGCATGCGCGCGCGGCGGCGAAGTTCGTGAAGCTGGCCGAGGAATACGAGGCGGAGATTTCCGTCACCAAGGGCGATACAACCGTGTCCGGGCGCTCGATCATGGGGCTGATGATGCTGGCGGCGGCGCCGGGATGCACGATCCGCGTGGAGGCCGAGGGTGCGGACGCGGAAGCCGCGCTGGATGCCATCGCGAAACTGGTGGACGACAAGTTCGACGAAGATTGAGGAATTGACCCCGATGACGAAACGGGTATCCGGAAAGACCGGAGAACGGGTGATCGACGGGGTCGGCGTTTCGGCGGGGATCGCGATCGGCGTCGCCCATGTGGTCGAGACCGGTCTCGGCCAGCTGCCGGAATACGAGATCGACGAAAGCGCGGTGGAAGCGGAGGCGGGCAGGTTCCGCGCTGCGCTCGCGAAGGCGCAGAAACAGGTCAGCAAGCTGCGCCAGAAGACCGTGGGCATGCCGGACTCGGTGGCGGAGGAACTGGCGCCCCTGCTCGATGCGCACGCCGCCATGCTCGGTTCGAGCCGGCTCGGCAAAGGGATCGAGACCCAGATCCGCGCGCGCCGGATCAATGCGGAAGCGGCGGTTCAGCATGTCGTTCATGACATCGCCGAAGCCTTCGCGGCGATGAAGGATCCCTATCTCGCGGCCAGGGTGACCGATGTCCGGGACGTTGCCGGACGGGTGCTCCGCAACCTCGCGGACAAGCCCTATCAGGCCTTTTCAGTGTTGCCGAAAGACGCCGTCATCATCGCCGACGAACTGAGCCCGGCGGACACCGCCCTGCTCGATCCCAAGCGCGTGGCAGCACTGGCGACAACGGCGGGCGGGCCGGAGGGCCATTCCGCGATCATGGCGCGCTCCCTGGGCCTGCCGGCGGTTCTCGGGGTGCCCGGGCTGCTCGGCAAGGTGAGGTCGGGTGACCGCGTTCTGGTCGACGGCGAGCATGGCCGGATCGTGATTTCGCCGAGCGCGGAGACCCTGGCGGAGTTCGAGCGCAAGGCCGAGGCGCGCAAGAGGCTCGAAAGGCAGCTCGCCCGTTTGCGTTCCCTGCCGGCGGAAAGCCGCGACGGGGAGATCATCACCCTGCAGGCCAATCTGGAAATGCCGCGCGATGTCGAGCCGGCTCTGACCGCCGGCGCGGAGGGGGTTGGGCTGCTGCGCACCGAGTTCCTGTTCATGAACCGGGACAGCTTGCCCGACGAGGACGAGCAATATGCGGTGCTTCGCGGGATCGTGGAGGGGCTTGAGGGACGCCCGGTGACCATCCGGACGCTCGATGTCGGCGGCGACAAGATTTCGACAGCGCTCGGCGGCCGGATCGGAGTCTCGCCGAATCCGGCATTGGGGCTGCGTGGCATCCGACTTTCTCTCGCAGAGACCAAGCTGTTCGAGACCCAGCTCGCAGCGATCCTGCGCGCCGGCGCGCATGGGCCGGTGCGCCTGCTCCTGCCGCTGATTTCCTCTGCCGAACAGATCCGGCAGGCGCGGAAGATCCTCACCAAGGTGGTCCGCCGCCTGACGCGCAAGGGTGTCCGCATCGCGGATCCGGTCCCACCGCTCGGGGCCATGATCGAGGTTCCGGGGGCGGCGCTGATGGCGGACGGGCTCGCGCGCGAGGTCGATTACTTCGCCATAGGGACGAACGATCTGACCAGCTACGCACTTGCCATAGACCGCAGTGACGAGGCTGTGGCGGGGCTCTATAACCCTCTGCACCCGGCGGTTCTGAGGCTGATCCAGTTCACCGTCCAGGCGGGGCACCGGGCCGGGATCCCGGTCAGCATATGCGGCGAGATCGCGGGCGATCCGCGCTATGCGCCGCTGCTGGTGGGGCTCGGCGTCCGCGAGTTCTCCATGACCTCGCACAGCATCCCGCGGGTGAAACAGAGGATCCGCGCGATCGATACCGGCGCGGCAACGCGGCGGGCGCTGGCGATCATGGACCAGGGCGATGAGGGGCGGATCTCCGCGCTGCTGGACGATTTCAACGACAGTCTCTAGTCTCGGCTTTTCTTTCCCGCTCCTTCGGGTGTGCCCCAGATGACTTTTGCCTTGAACGCGGACGTGCTCGATGCGATCGAGCCGCCGATCGCCGAATCCCAGACCTGGATCGCCGGCCGGACATTCCCGGCGGAGAAGCCGCTGCTTGACCTCTCGCAGGCCGTGCCGAGCTATCCTCCGGCAAAGGAGCTGACCGACCATGTCGCCGAGCGCGCGGCGCATTTCGAGACCGCGCAATATTCGGTCATTCGGGGGTTGTTGGAACTGCGCCAAGACCTCGCGGCGCATGTCGGCCGGCGCTACGGCGGTAGCCTCGGGCCGGAGCATGTGCTGATTTCGGCCGGCTGCAACCAGGCCTTCTGCATGGCGGTTCTCGCCGTCGCGCGGGCGGGCGACGCGGTGATGCTCCCGGTGCCCTATTACTTCAATCACCAGATGTGGCTTGAGATGCAGGGGATCGACCCGATCCACCTGCCGTTCCGCTTCGACCGCGCCGGGGTGCCCGACCCGGAGCAGGCGCGCGAGATGCTGACGGATAAGACGAAAGCCATCGTGCTGGTCAGCCCGAACAACCCGACCGGAGCGGTTTACCCGCCGGAGGTGATCGCCGAATTCCGCGATCTTGCCGCCGAGAAGGGCATCGCGCTGATCCTGGATGAGACCTACCGGGATTTTCTCGAGGACGAGGACGGACCGCCGCACAATCTGTTCCAGGACGAGAAATGGGGCGAGACGCTGATCCAGCTCTACAGCTTCTCGAAGACCTTCAGCCTGACCGGTTATCGGGTGGGATCAGTAATCGCGGGCCCGAAGGTGATCGACGCGGTGACCAAGATCATGGACACGATCCAGATCTGCACGCCGCGGATCTCGCAATACGCGGCGCTTTACGGCCTTCGCCATGTCTGGCCATGGGTGGCGGAGAAGCGTGCCATGCTGAAAGGCCGCAAGGAGGCGCTGGAGGCGGCTTTCCGCTCGAACGATCTCGGCTACGAGCTGGTCTCCGCCGGCGCCTATTTCTCTTATGTCCGCCATCCCTTCGAGGATCTGACGGCGAAACAGGTCGCGCGCAAGCTGGCGGACGAGCAGAACATCCTCTGCCTGCCGGGCAGCTTCTTCGGGCCGGGGCAGGAGCGCTTCCTGCGCCTCGCCTTCGCCAACGCGAGCGCCGAGGTGATGCCGGAGCTGGCGAAACGGCTGCGCGCCAGTCTGGCGGCATGATGGATATCCGTCCCTACGACCCGGCGCGGGACGATCTCGCGGAAATCGTCGCTCTGGTGCATAGGGCGTTCGCGGAGTATCGCGGGGTTCTGAAGCCGGAAAGCGGTGCGCTCTCCGAGACCGTCGAGAGTCTTGCGAAGAGGCTGGAGAAAAACCGGCTATTTCTGGCTGAGGAGGTAGGGAAATTCCGCGGTGCGGTGTTCGCGACGCGGAAGGGGGATGCGGTCTATCTAGACCGGCTCTCCGTCGATCCGGAGGCGCGTGGGCGGGGGATTGCGAAGCGGCTGATCGAAGTTGTGGAACGTCACGCTCGTGAGACGGGTGCGGTGCGGGTCACGCTCGGCGTCCGGCTCGCTCTCTCGCAGAATATTTCCTTCTTCCAGCGCCTGGGTTTCGTCGAGACAGGCCGTCAGGCCCATGCGGGTTTCTACGCCCCGACTTCGATGGATATGGAGAAGCGGTTTATCCAGTGATTTAAGAGCCGTGATTTTAAAGTTTATTTTTTCAACACTGGTAATATCGGGATATTTGCTTCAGCATTCCAAGATAACTGAGAGACGACAGTGCGAAAATAAGGATAGGATGTAAATTTCCCAACTCTCGTAAGGAAAGCTTTCGCCGGATCATCTGAAACCGGTGGTATATCTCCATATGCAATCACGTAGGTGGCGTCGACTTTTAATAGATTTTTATTCCTGTGCTTTGCGACGCATTTCCAGTTTATTTCCCCGACTAAGGTTCCGCTGTTTTTGTCAAAATGTGTGAAATTAAACCCTCCTTCGAAACTAAATTTTACTTTATCAAAATTATTTCTTTCAAATTGATAATAATCAGGATCAACGTTGAATGTTAATCCATTTAGTCTGACGTCAATTAATTGTGCGGCCTCGACGACCTGATCATATTGTTGAATATGATCAGGTTTTGCTGCTACCAAACTGTCGCTGCCTTTTTTCTTAGGCGGCATCGGAGGCCTCCACAGTCTCTCGCCGCGCCGCCGCGTTATCGTTCGAAATCATTTCCATCTTATGACTGGTTCGAGATTGGGAAAGGGTCGCAATCAACCTTTCAAGAACATCACAGTCCGATTTCGCTTTGACGCGTGGTTCATTGCCCCGAGCAATAACGTCAGATTGCCATTTGCTCTCACTAGAGGTGCGCGCATTCCCTGCGGCAGCTTTTTGTTTAAGTGCGGAGAAGGTAGGCGTATATCCCATTGCATAGAAGACTTTGGTGATATTCTCGGTCGTGAGGTTGGCCTCATCGTCAAGAATTTGGGAAACACGGGCAGCCGAAATCCCCATTTTCTTCGAAAGAGTCTTTTGATTCAGGCCTTCGGCGTTCATTGCACGCAAAATTTCATACTGAATTTCAGCCTTAAAATCCTCCACCGCGAAGATCAGTTTTTCTTCGTCATTTTTCGGTCCGAACATTCCCCTACTCCCGAGCTTTTATAGTAGAGCGGCAAATTTTTTTGCCGCGGCTTTTAGTTTAGATTTGTTTGCTTGGTCCTGCTTCTTTCCCGTATCAATTTCTGTGCCAACGAAATCTCCGCCGGGGAGAAAACTTCCATAGATCCGCAGCTGATAGGCTTTAAATGCGAATACAGGGATTTTCTTTCCATCCGGTTTCCCATTTGAAAAGTCTCCCTGCTTCTTGAATTTGGTGTCGTCGAGATGCAAATATTCAAGCCCATCATTCGCAAAAAAACCCATATATTTCAAACATCTTGCCCTGTCTTTAGGTGATGCCTTTTCTAGGTTTTTTGACACTTGCTTAGTCAGCCAGACGCTGTGCTTTTCTCCTTTAGAGATCTCGATGCAGTCCGATTGATTCACGAACGTTAACTCGCTGATTAATTAAGTTATATGTTATTTTCTTCGACGGTGTCGAGGATCGAACTTACTATGCATAGAGGCTATGCAAATTCGTGTTAGCGAGACAACTTAAATTCGTAGATATGTAGCGTTCTTAAACCGACGCACCTCATATTGTGGCGGTTGGGCAATGTGAGTTGCAAATCCGAGGATATATTTTTCTCAAAATGGCATTAAATCGACGACTATCTCATTTCTTCGGGGGGCTCGCTAAAAGCGATTTCTGCAATCGTTAGATAGCGAGGCGGGTGATCTAAATAGCTAGATTTTGCCCTAGCCATTCCGCTGGATAAACGCCGAGAGCCGCCGCCCCGCTTCGTCGAGCGTCTCGTCCGAGGCGCCGTAGCTGAGGCGGAGATGGCCCGCGAGCATCTTGCCGAAGCCTTCTCCCGGCAGAAGGGACACCTTCTGCTCCTCCAGCAGTTTCCAGGCGAAATCGATCGTGTTCATGCCGGTCTCGCGGATGTCGAGCATCAGGAACATGCCGGCATCGGGTTTCCGCAGCTTCACTTTCGGAACGGAGGCGAGCGCGTCGCAGACCCGGTCGCGGCGGTGGCGGTAGAGTTTCCTAATATTGTCGACCGTGTCTTCCGCCTCGTCCAGCGCGGTCATCGCCGCTTCCTGTACGAAAGGCGGTGAGCCGAACAGCATGGCGCTCATGACGTGCTCCACGGCCTTGATCGTCTCCGGGGCGGCGACGACCCAGCCGAGGCGCCATCCGGTCATCGCAAAACTTTTCGAGAAGGAATAGACCGAGACGGTGCGGTCTTTCATGCCGTCGATCAGGCGCGGGCAAAAATGCGGCTGCTCGTAGGTCATGGTGCAGTAGACCTCGTCCGAGATGAGCCAAAGATCGCGCTCCCGGCAGAGCGTGGCGATCGCTTCCATCGTTTCTCGGGGCCAGACGGCGCCGGTCGGGTTGTTCGGGGAATTGACGACCATGGCCCGCGTTTCGGGGCGCAGCGCTGCGCGGATGTCGTCCATATCCGGTCGGAAATCGTTCTCCGGGCGCAGCGGCACCTGGGTCAGCGTCGCGCCGCGGGCGATGAGAGCGCCATAATAGGTGACGTACATCGGATCGAAGGCGATCACGTGGTCGCCCGGATTGAGCGTTGCTAGACCGGCGGTGAAGACGCCGCACTGGGCCCCGGGGATCACGGCCACATTCTCCACACCGACAGGCTCCCCGATCCGTTTGCTGTGGAAGGCGGCAATCTTCTCACGCAACGGCATGAGCCCGATATTGGGCGTGTAGTGGTGATGGCCCGCCTGCAAGGACTTCACCGCGGCGTCGACGATGCGCTCGTCCGTGGTGAAGTCGTGGTCTCCTACGGAAAGCACGATGAGGTCTTTTTCGCCGGTGCGCGAAAGTCTGCGGGCTTCGGAATGAACGGCCCAGGCGTCGTCCGCTTCGGACCCGCCCATGGCGGCGATATAGGAGGAGTGTACGGGCATCTGGTCGGGCTTTCGGCAGGCGGCGGGAATGCCAGATAATGCGGCTGGCCAGAGCCTGTCAATGCGGCCCACTTGCCCATTGCCGGGTTGCCCCTACATTGCGGGCCTGATATAGCCCTCATCGCTCGATACCGGCAGCTGGCCGGTGCGAATCTGTTCAAGGAGCTGCCCGAATGGCCGATACCGCGTTCACCGATTACAAAGTCGCCGATATTTCCCTCGCAGATTGGGGCCGCCGCGAAATCGCCATCGCGGAGACCGAGATGCCGGGCCTGATGGCGCTGCGCGAGGAATACCAGGGCAAGAAGCCGCTGGCCGGCGCGCGGATCACCGGCTGCCTGCATATGACGATCCAGACCGCGGTGCTGATCGAGACGCTCGTCGATCTCGGCGCCGAGATCCGCTGGAGCTCCTGCAACATCTTCTCGACCCAGGATCAGGCTGCGGCGGCGATCGCGGCGGCCGGCATCCCGGTCTTTGCCTGGAAGGGCGAGACCGAAGAGGAATATGACTGGTGCCTGCGCCAGACCATCAAGGGCCCGGACGGCTGGACCCCGAACATGCTGCTGGACGATGGCGGCGACCTCACGCTGATGATGCATGAGGAATATCCGGAGCTTCTGGAAGACGTCCGCGGCGTCTCCGAGGAGACCACGACCGGCGTGCACCGGCTCTACGAGATGGCGAAGGCCGGCACCCTCAAGGTCCCGGCGATCAACGTCAATGACAGTGTTACCAAGTCCAAGTTCGACAATCTCTACGGCTGCCGCGAGAGCCTGGTCGACGGCATCCGTCGCGCGACCGACGTCATGCTGTCGGGCAAGGTTGCCGTGGTCGCCGGATACGGCGACGTCGGCAAGGGCTCGGCCGCGAGCCTGCGCAACGGCGGCGCCCGCGTGCTCGTCACCGAGATCGATCCGATCTGCGCCCTGCAGGCGGCGATGGAAGGCTACGAGGTCGTGACCATGGAAGAGGCCGCGCCGCGGGGCGACATCTTTGTCACCGCGACCGGCAACAAGGACATCATCACGATGGACCATATGCGGGCAATGAAGGACCGCGCCATCGTCTGCAACATCGGCCACTTCGACAACGAGATCCAGGTCCAGCCGCTGCGCAACCTGCCGTGGCACAACGTGAAGCCGCAGGTCGACGAGATCGAATTCCCGGACGGCAAGCGGATGATCCTGCTGGCCGAAGGCCGCCTCGTGAACCTCGGCTGCGCCACCGGTCATCCGAGCTTCGTCATGAGCGCCTCCTTCACCAACCAGACGCTGGCGCAGATCGAACTCTGGAACAATCACGCCAAGTACGAGCGCCAAGTCTACGTGCTGCCGAAGAAGCTGGACGAGAAGGTTGCGGCCCTGCACCTGAAGAAGGTCGGCGCCATGCTCTCGCAGCTTTCCAAGGACCAGGCCTCCTATATCGGCGTCACGCCGGAAGGTCCGTTCAAGCCGGATACCTACCGTTACTAAAAACACATCGTAAGCGGCGGCGCTTGACCCGCCGCCGCTTACCCTTATCTGAAGCCATACGCACTCGCGTCGAGAGGACGGACCCATGCGGTGGCTTATCCCCGGAATGATCGGAGCGGCGTTGCTGGCCGGAAAGGCCGAAGCGCGCGAACTGGACCTGTCCTACGCGATCTATTTCGGCGGTCTTTCCGTTGCGGATTTCCAGTCGAAGATCGAGTACGGCGCCAACGATTACCGGGTGACAACGGAAGCCCGGTCGACCGGAATCCTCGAATATTTCTTCCCGATCAACGTGACGAGCGAAGGACTCGGCGCCATTGCGGACGGGCGGGTCGAGCCCGAAGCCTATCTCAGTCACGGCACCTTCAATGGCGAGCCGCGGCGGATCTCGCTCAGGAACCGGACCGGCGCCGCGCCGGAGATCACCATGGATCCGCCGCGAGATCCGGAAAAGCGCGATGCGGTCCCGGAAGCTCTTCAGCTCGGCACACTCGATCCTTATGCGGCGGTTGTCGCGCTTGCCCTCAAGTCCGACGGCCATCCCTGCGAGGCCGAGCTTCCGGTCTTCAACGGCCGGACGCGGACCGATTTCAGGCTGAAGCGCGCTGGGACCGACCGGCTGCAGAAGACCGATTACAGCGCCTTCAGCGGTCCCGCGGATGTCTGCGAGGTCGAGTACCAGACGCTCGCCGGCGGCTACAAAAAACCGTGGTTCGGTCAGGACAAGTCCAATTCGCGGACCCGCCTCTGGGTCGCGCGGCTGAGTGCGGACGGACCTTGGGTTCCCGTCCGGCTCGAGGCGGAAGGCCTGTTCGGCGTGGTGGTCGGGCATATCACCAGCGCCTCGGAACGTGTCGACCTTGCCGAACGCGCCTTGCTGAAACCCTGACAGGTCGCGCATTCCAGCATCCTGCAGTACGGCGAAACTCCGTCCTCGGCACTCCCGTCTATGGCGGCACTGTCTGCTGGTGCATATTGCCGCCCGGAAAGTTTGGAGCGCCTGCAGCCGTCTCGGCCAAAGGCTGGATAGGGTAGCTGCATGACGTCGCTTGCCGAAAAGGTCCTGGAGGGGGAACCCAATGCCGTCCGCCAGGCGGAGAATTTTGTCCGCTCCGCTGGTCATGATGTGGAAGCAAACGAACTCCGCAAGGCCCTGGTGCAGCACTACACACGGTCGCAAGGCGCGCGCAGGGATGCGGGCGTCGGTCACCTGGAACGCGATTTCGAGGCGGCGCTCCGCCACATGCGGCCACTCTACGAGGCCTCTCCGGATCATCCGGGATTCGCCTTCAGGTTCGCCTCCCTGCTGACCGAAACCGGGCGCTATGACGAAGGAATGCCGCTGCTGGAGAAGCTGCGGGAAGCGGGCGGTACGTTCGATTTGACGGTCAATGTCGAGGGCGCGATCGCGCGCGCGCTGTATCATAGGGGGGAGTTCGACCGGGCCGCGGACCTGTTGCGCCGCATCCTCGCCAAGGCGACCGAACACTTTGGCGCCGAGCCGAGCGACGAGCAGAGAAGACTGGTCGGATCGCTGCTCGCGAGATTGTCCCGTATCCATATCAACAAGGGCGACTATGGAGGGGCGGCGCGGATCGTCGAGGAAAATCCCTATGAGATCGACCATCCGTTCATGCGGCGGACGCTGCAGCGGGCGAAGACGCTCCTGAGTGACGGGCCGCCATCCCGGCTTTCCGACGCGCGTCCGGTCGAACTCGATCGCCTTACCGTGGCCTGCGTGAAGCACGGGACGAAATACGGCCCGGACTACGTCAATCGCCTCTTTTCCATGGTGAGGCGGCACCTGCCGGGAAACTGGCGCTTCGTCTGCTACACCGACGATCCCCGCGGCCTGCGTCCGGAAGTCCGCGTGATCGACATTTCGGGTATCCAGATCCGCGGATGGTGGACCAAGCTGGCGCTGTTCGACCCGAATCTGCCGGTCGCCGACCCGACCATCTTCTACCTCGATCTCGACACGGTGGTGGTGGGGGATCTCGGCTTTCTGGAGGGGCTGAAAGTGGGCTTCCATATTCTGGAACATCCGGATTCTCCCTGCTTCAACTCCTCCGTCATGCTGTTTGACCGCGCCTTCGCTGCGCCAGTCTATCAGCGGATCAGGAAGCGGGATGTCGAGCGCCTGGTCGGAGACCAGGACTGGATCGAGGAATGCATGCCGGGGCTGGACACGTTTCCGCACGGCCCGATCCGGCTTTACCGGGGTCTCCACCCGGATCTCGATCCGGCCGGCCTCGCGGAAACCGGCACACGTATCGTGACCTTTCCGACCAACCCGAAACCCCACATGATCGAACAGGGCTGGGTTCCGGAACACTGGCGCTAGGCCGGTCTATTTCAGCGCCAGAGCGTGGCGGATACCGAGCCAGATTACCGCGAGCCCGGAACTGATGATGCTTGTCAGCACCATCAGCCGTACGCCGATACCGATCTTTTCCGAAAGATTGCGCTGGTGGCGCAGATAGGCGAAATCGTGCTGGGCCTGGATCACCCGTTCGGGCGAGGTGACGTCCAGACCGAGCTCCGTCAGGGTTGCCCGCACCACCTGGCGGGCATCTTCATCGCTCATCACCCTACCGCTCCCTAGTCTGCGTGATCGGCGGTGAGGACTGCGACAAGGCCGGCGGCGGCAACCCCGAAACCGGCGATCGCATCGCGCAGCTCCGGTGCAACGGCAATTCCCAGAGACGCGAGGCATGCCGTCACGCCGAGCCAGGTGCTGCGCTCGCGAAGCCGGTTAAGGATCCAGGTTCGGTCAAGTTTCATGGTGCGGTCTCCTCGGGGGCGCTGGCACAATTGTCGATATCGGGGTCGAGTTTGCCCGCTGCGCGCAATTGCCGGCGGGCCTCGGGCGGCAAGGCGCAGAAGATATCCCGCGCGGCGTGAAGCGCGGCGAGCACGTTCTGCCGGCGGACCTCGATCCGGGCGGCCGCCTCCGGATCGGCGCAGCCACCGGCGACAGAGAGCAGGATCAAGGCGGTCAAAGGCCAAGAGCGTGGCATTTTCCACTCCTTTGTGATGTTGTGCGGCGGACTCGGGCAGGCGTGCCGGTGCCGCCGGCCGCGAGCTACAGATGCGACGGTGGAAAACGATGACGGAACTGGCAGCCCTGATCTCGCGCGGAGACGCCGATGCGGCGCGACGCGGCGAGGAGCTGCTCCGGAACGCCGGGATGACGGCGGAAACCGAAGTGCTGCGCAAATCGCTTGTGACCTATTACACCTTGGCCGAGGAACACCGGAGCGACAGCGGAGCGTCTCACCTCGACCGGGATTACGAGGCTGCGCTCGGGCATATCAAGGTTCTGGCCGCCGCTTTCCCTCAGAATCCCGAATATGCGTTCTGGCATGCGTCGCTTCTCGTCGATACCGGGCGTTACGGCGATGCATTGCCTTTGCTGCAGGCTCTGCGGGCGGCAGCGGCGGGCAGGCCGTTCGAAATCAATGTCCTCACCACGCTGGCCCGCGCGCACTATGCGCGGGGCGATCTGGCCGGTGCCTTCGCGACCTGCGAGACGTTGCTGGAACGCGTGCTGCCGATTTTCGGCGCCGCGCCGGACGCTGCGCAGAAAGCGTTCCTCGGATCGCTCCTGGCGCGGATGACCCGACTGCTGGTGAACCGGGGAGAACCGGAACGTGCCGTCGAACTCGGCACTCGGTTCCGCGACGTCGCGCACGACAAGTTCCTCGATCGGACTCTGGTTCGCGCCGAGCGATTGATCGATGGCGGCCGGCCCGCGACGCACCACGGCGCGGCCGCCGTCGATTGCGACGCACTGTCCGTCGTCTGCGTGAAACACGGCACGAAATATCCGGCGGACTACGTGAACCGGCTTTACAACATGGTCCGCAGGCATCTCCCGGGTAACTGGCGCTTCATTTGTCTGACCGACGATGCGAGCGGTCTCGACGAACGCATCCAGGCCATCGATATCTCGGGTTTCAAGGCCAACGGGTGGTGGGCGAAGCTCGCCTTGTTCAATCCCGACGTGGCGATACCTGACGATGCCGTGCTGTATTTCGATCTCGACACGGTGATCGTCGGGAGTCTCGATTTCGTCGACGGCATGCCTCTCGGGTTCCATATTCTGGAGCATCCGGGGGAGCCCTGCTTCAATTCCTCGGTCATGCTGTTCAGCCGGGCATTCGCCCGTCCGGTACATGATCGTTTCGATCCGGCGGTGATGGATCGCCTGGTTAGCGACCAGGACTGGATCGAGGAATGCATGCCGATGATCGACACATTCCCTGTGGGGCTGATAAGGCTTTATCGCGGGCTGCATCCGGATCTGGACTCCGCCGGACTGGCGGAAACCGGCACACGCGTGGTCACTTTCCCGACCGTCCCCAAGCCGCATCAGATCGGGCGCGGCTGGGTTTTTGATCACTGGCGCTGACGGGGGCCGCTTACCAGACGGAGAATCCGCTGGGCGGATGCCCGCGGGCTATTTCCGGAATCTCCGCCGTCGCAAGGATCGCCTCGTCGTTCACGGCAAGCACGCAAAGCAGATGATAGGTTCCAGCCGGGAGTCCGCTGAATTGCGCACCGTTTCCGCTCGTTGGGTCCGCGCCGCCATGCCAGGCAACCTCGTGTTCCCAGGGTTTGAGTGCGCCGATCCAGAGCTTGCCGCCGTCGAGATCGAGCGCCATGGCGATTGCATCGCCTGAAAGGAGTTCGATTGCGGTGCCGCCCGCATCCACCGTGACGCTCTCGGTGGTCGTGGTGAGCGGCGCTGTCGAGGCCATGGTCGCCGGGCCGACGAAATCGGTCGGGGTTGCGGTGAAGAGATTTTCGTCCCCGTCGATATCGAAGCCACAGAAGGCGCGCTCCGGGCGGAACCGGAGAGAGCGCAGCTCGACATACCATTTACCGCTTGTCTTGCCGCTGACGGAGCGGACTCCGCGTCCGATCAGAACCGGGCTGTTGTTGGTCGCCGTCGCGATCCGGTCGCCGGCGGAGAGGCTCGTCGCACTGTCCGAGGGATTCCAGCGGACGCCGGTCGCCGCGCCGCCGGTGCCGTCTTCAACGATCCACATGGCTCAGCTCTCTTCCGTTTCCCAGAGACGCAGTTCGTTGTCCCAGACCTCGGCGGTGACCCGCGTGACCGTGCCGGCCGTCTGGCCCGCATAGTTCGGCTGCAGGCCGATGCGTTTCACGCCCGCGGCACTGCCGCCGAGCGTCCATACCGGTTCGAAACCGCCGCCTGTCCCCTGGGTCAGGCGCAGCTTGCGGGTATATTCGAAGCCCGTTCCGATGGCTGAGAAATCGAATGTCGCGTTGCCGTCCAGAGTGGCGGTGAAAGCGTTCCACCGATCCGCATTGATCGACACGGTCTCGGTGCCGAGCGATCCGAGCACCTCGACGCTCATGCGCGTGCCGCGCAGATTGCCGCGTGCCAGGGCATACCCTTGCAGGTCGACGCCCATCGTGCGGATTTCTCCGCTTGCCCGGTCGATCTCGATCGGGCGGCCGGTCCATGTGCCGGTGTTGTCGAATGCGTGCAGGAAGATGAGACTTCCGCCCGCGGTGTCGGAGAGCGGGGTGTCGTCGAGGCCAAAATCGAGGAACGGCAGGTCGTTCCGCATCATGCGGACATATTGATACTGGCCGGGCGGCGCGTTCAGCAGAAGGGAATGCCCGTCGATCTTCAGCCCGCCGGCGATCGTGCCGCCGCTCAGCTCGAGGAAGGCGGAGAAGAGCGGGTAGGTGATCACCCAGTCGTCACGGCTGGTTGCGCCACCCGAGAAGCCGACAGACAAGGTGACGTCCAACCCGGAGATCGCCGTGATCGCGCCGACCATGAAATGGCTCGGATCGCCCGCGCTGGAGGCGCGCAGAACATGGCCCACCTTCCAGGCTGGCGGCGGCGCCGCCATCAGGGCGAAGGCGACGGAGCCGGTGGCCGGCACATGGGGCGATGCGGACAGTCCTGCCACGCCCTTCAATGCCGCCGTCTCCTCGGCGATCGCGCGGACGATGGCCGGGAAGCCGGACTCCTCCTCGGCATAGGCATTGCCGTCGAGATTGGCGTCGGTGAAGGTGCGGTCGCCGATGGTCGCGGACCAGCTCATCAGTAAAGCTCCTCTATGACGAATTCCTTGGAATAGCGCTCGAAGACGTCGTTCACGATCGGGGTGGTCTCGGCGATCCGTCCGTAGACCGTGCGCCGGTGCAGGTGCGCCGTGTCGTCGGGGTCGACCATGGCGAGGATGTCGCCGCCGGTGCCCTTCAGGCGCTCCAGTTCGTAGGCATTGGCCAGCATCTCGTCGATATCGAGATGCTCGATGCGGAAGCGCAGGCGGCGGTATTTCGGCTTGGCCTCGAAATAGGCCTGTCCGCCGCGCGACTTCACTATGCGGCTCTCGTCCACCTGCTCGATGCTCCAGCCGTATTGCAGGTTCACGCTGGGAGTCCAGGCGGGTGCGAGCAAGGCGCGACCGGCCTGCAGGTAGCCAGCCGGATTGTCCGGATCGTCGAGGTCGATGCGGACGTAGCGCACCCGCCGAGCCGCAGGGAGAATGGCGTAGGAGCCGATCCCGTAGGTTTCGGCGGTCTCGGTGTCGAGATGCCCGCCCCACTGGAATTCGCCCCAGTGACCGGTTCCGAACGGCACGACCCGGGGCCAGATCGGAACCGTCCCGGTATCCAGCTCCGGGGTCTCCGGGTCGCCGTTATGCAGCCGGACCCGCCAGGTGCCGCGCTGGGATAGATTGTGGTTCAGGATGCCAGCGAAGCTGACTGGGGCCTGCACGCCGAAATCGGCTTCGAACCAGCAGCATCCGCTCGCCGTGCCGACGCTCCGTGCGACCCGGCTCGGATGCGGATGGGCGAGATTGTCCAGTGGCAGGCCGCTGCTCCAGTCTTCGCCCGTCAGGGCTGCCGCATCGAGATAGTTCCGGTACACGATCAGCATGTTGCTCATGGTCCCGCTAACCCCAGAGGATGAGTTCCGCTTCGTCGAAGGCGCTGTCCTCGGAGAGGCCGACCAGCACCAGGTTCCGTCCCTCGGCAAGCCCATGGCGGGGGTAGCTGAGCCGGATCGTGGTTCCGAGCGCGAGGCTGTAGGGCCGGGTCTTGACCCGGACCCGAAAAAGATCGCGCGCCACGCCAAAAAGAGCGAGGCGCCGGAGGGCCTCGGCTGCCGCGTCCGTCCCGGAGGCGATCAGGCTTTCCAGCTGCAGATCGCGGGCGAGCCGGTGGCGAGTGCGGACGGCGCTGTCCGATGCCTCGGCATAGCGATAGGTCTCGGCAAGTGCGGTGCGCGTGCCGGTATCGAGGCCCGCCGCGCTTTCGCCTTCCGAGAGCGCACGCCAGTAGCGTCCGTATCCGAGCCTGAGGCGCCAGAGCGGCAGTGCGGCAGGCTCCCGTTCCAGGCTGAGAATGGCGCTTTCGTCGAACTGTTCCTCAGCTTCGGCCGAGGGTTCAGAAAGGCGTCCGGCCGTGAAGCGCCCGTTGCGGTCGAAGCCGAAATGGGCGCCGGCGGCCTCGGCGATGGCGTCGAGCGCGGCGAGCAAGGACGTCTTCTCCGACGCGAAGAAACCGGTCGCCATCGGCGTGGCGATCGTCAGAACCGCAAAGGCGCTCCAGTCGATATCGGTCAGTTCCGGAGCCCGCATAGCGATCCGCAGCATCAGGCTCGCCGCATCCTCGACATATCCCCCTGAACTCGCGTCGCCGCGGACATGCGCGGTGACGGGGCCCTCCGGCGCGCTGCCGAGGCGGAATGTCCCGGCTGGGAGATTTGTCGAATACTGCGCCGGCGCAGGGGGGGCGGTGCCGGAAGTGAGTGCCACGCCGCTGTCGAAGACGGCCTCGATTGCGTCGACCGGGCCGTCATGGACCTGATAGGTAAGGGTCGCCGCTTCGATCAGGATCGCCGGTACATGCAGGCAGCGGCCGTAGCAGAGCGGCTTGACCCGTCCCGCGAGCGCGGCGTCGCCTTCCGTCCCGCCGGTGCCGAGATAGAGGTTCTCCTGCAGCGGCCGCTCGAACAGGACCTGAAGGTCACGCAGATGGACCCGTATCCGGTCGTCGTCGAACTCGATGCGCTCAGCGGTTCCGTCGAACACGGTGCGATAGTCCGCGAGCCTGAATTTGTTGCCGCCGAGCAACAGGCGCACCCGGCGGCCATCGAAGGCGAGATCCCGCCAATGGTCGAGGCCGCCATCCGCGTTGTTGGCGTCCAGCGTTCCGAACCCCGGAACCGACCTCCCTCCGAGTTCGCCGCTGCGGTAGAGATGCCGCTCGAAACTCAGAGCCGAGAGCAGTCGCGCGTCGAAATAGCTGTTCCCGGGACTGTCTTCGGGCTCGGTGGCAAAACCGTGATCACTCAGATAGATCGGAACCGTGGCTGAGAGCGCGGGATCGTACGGCTCGAGGATCGCCAGATATCGCCGGACCGCGAACGGGTCCGCGATCAGCTTCTCGAAGGCATCCATTCAATCCCTCCTCAGGCGCTTCGCCGCGACAGGCTGCGTCCGAGCAGGCGGCTCAGGCGCTCGTTGTCGTCGCGCAGGGCGGCGACTTCGCTGTTGAGGCGCTTCATCTCCCGCACCAGCTCGCGGCTGTCGGCATGCTGGCGCTGCATCGCCTCGCGGCTTTCCCGGTCCGGCGCGTCGTTCGCCGGAAGCGAGAGAGTGACGGGAATGGTTCGGCCGTCGGGCAGGGGCACATAGGCTTCCGGCAGGCTGCCTTCGCCGAAGATCGCGACCGACGGTTCGAGGGCGATGCCGCCGCTCGCGGGGCCGCCCGCCGTCATGATGCCGCCACCGGCGAAACCCATGGCCGAGACCACGGCGTCGACGGCGGCGTTCTCCTGGCGGAGCCGCGCGAGCTGACCTTCGCCGAAGCCGCTCGGCAGCGGCAGTCCGGCGGCGTCGAGTGCGGTCAGGATCGCGACCGCGATTTCCGGCCGGTAGCCGAGATCGTAGCCGGCCGCGACCGGTCCACCGCCCTCGGAGAGATACTGCCCGCCGCCGCTTTCGTGCCAGGTCAGCGCACCGCCGGCCCCTTCGGCGGGGGCCAGCCGGTCACGGATCTGGGTCAGCACGTCGAGCTGCCGTTCGGCCGTCGAGATTTGCGTCTCGGTGCCGGCGAGGGCGGCCTCGAGCGTGCTGTCCACTTCCTCGAAGATTGCCGCATAGGCCTCGCCGGACGCGTGGACCTCACGAGCGACGCCGAGATAGTCGCGGGCGCTGGCCGCGAGCTCCGCGCGAGCGTCGAGATCGCCCTCCGTCGAGGCGGCGGCGAGCGCGGCGAAGGCCGTCTGCGCCCGTGCCAGCCGCTCCAGCGGGGAATGCGGCGAGAGGCTGCCGTCGATGGCGAGACCGTCCCGGGCCGCCCGCAGGTTCTCGGCCAGCCGGGCGAAATCGTCGACCGTATCCTTTTGCACCGAGATCTGCCGGTCGAGACCGGCGGTCGCGGCCTCGATGCTTTCGGCGAAGGTCTCGACCAGGCTCCCGCTCGCATCGAGCGCGAAGCCGAGCTCGTCCAGTCTGCGCGAGAGATTCCCGGCAATCCGGTCGAGCACGCTCCGGTCGTTGCCGAGCCCGAGCTGCTCGGCCTGCCGGAGCAGGCTGTCGCGCTCCTCCAGCGCCTGCCGGGCGGCGGCGCGGCCGGGGGAGAGGCCGTCCTCGAGGGACTGGACGAACTGCCCGCGCACCTCGGCGGCGAGCCGTTCGTTGGCCGTGTCGATCGCCGCCGTCACGTCGATGGTCCCGAGCCCGAGGGCCGCGAGTTCGGCATTGAGGGCTTCGAGGCTCGGAACCAGAGCGGCGATCTGGGCGCGCTGCTGCTCGTAGAGCAGCGCGAAGCCTTCCAGCGCCGGTTCCGGACCGGAAAGCGAGAGGGTGCCCAGCAGGTCGGAGACCATGCCGCGGATCGCGCGTCCGGCCTGGGTCAGGCGCGTGACGTCGGCCGTCTGCTGCCCGTCGCCGGGACCGAAGAGCAGCTTCGCGTCCTCGAAGAACAGGCGGATCGGCTCGAACGCCGCCGTGGCTGCGGCGCGCCCGTCGTCTCCCAGGGCGGATAGCTGCGCCTCGAGCGACCGGTTATAGGCGTCGAGGCTCTCGGCGCCGTCGCGATAGAGCGCAACGGTCTCCTCGAAGCTGGCGAGGAAGTCGATCCGGCGGAGCGAGCTTTCGAGATCCTCGAACGGCGCTGCGAGCAGCCGTGTCAGACCGTCGGAAAAGGTCTTGCGGGCTCTGGTGTCGGTTTCCGGATCGCCGGAGAGACCGGTCAGGGTGTTGTCGCGAAGGGCCTTTGCGAGCGACAGCTCGACGGCCCGTGCGATGAGTTCTTCCTCGTCCTCGATGCCGGTCAGATCGGCGCCGCTGGCGAAGTCGCCGCTGCTGTCGAGACCGGCGACGAAATAGCCGGTCGGAAGCGAGGACTTGCGGCCGCTGGCATAGCCGATCTGCAGGAAATTCGCGGCACTGCCCGAGAAGGCGGCGCCGATCCGGCTGGTCATGGCGTCGAGGGTTTCGATCACCCGGTCCTGCAGGTTCAGGATCTCGTCGAGCGGGCCGCCGTCGAGTTCGAGAGAGCTCTCGGCCGTTGCCCGGCCGCTCTCGATGCCGATCACCGCCTTGGCGAACGGGTAGTCCTCGTCCTTGAACAGTTCGCCGAGGCCCGCCACGGCGGCGGTGGCGATCGCCCCGATGGGAAGGATGCTGCCGGCGCTGCCAAGGAGCCCCGTCAGGCTGCCGCCGAAACCCGCTGCGCCGAACCCGGCGCCGCCGCCGATCGGCAGGAAGCTGGAGAGCAGGGATGTCCCGATGCCGAGGATGCCGGAGCTTCCGCCGCCACCGAAGGAGGAAAACAGGCTGCCCGCGATCGACGCGATCTGCCCGGCGCCCTTGCCGGCGATCCCGTCCCAGTCGAGTCGGGAGACCGCCTGGGTCAGTCCATAGGCCAACTCGTTCCAGAGCCCGGAGAAGGTGTCCGCCCCGGTACCGGCGATGTCGGCGAAGGCGGTGTCGAAATCGCCGACGATGTCGTCCGAAAGCCGCTCCCAGGCGAGGCCGCTCCGCCGCGCGGCGCGTTCCTGACCGAGGGCGAGCGTTTCGGTCGCCTCGGCCTGGTCCCGCAGGGCTTCGGTGATGCGCTGCTCCTGCCCTATGCGTTCGGCGCCGGTCGCGAGCGCTTCGGTCTGAAGGCGGTCGAACGCGGTCTCATGCAGGACCGGGTTGGCGAGCGTGTCGGTGGAGGACGGGCCCGGAAACCGGTCGAGGCCGATGGCGGCCGCCCCGATCCGCTCGACCATGTCGGCGGCGCTCGCGGCGAGGCTATCGAACGCGGACTCCGCCCGTTGCAGAACCTCCGGCAGGAGGTCGAGGGCCTCCATCAGCGCGTAGACACTGGGGGCGGCGCTGTCCGAGGGAAGCTGGCGGATCGGCATGGCGGTTCAGTCCTTGCTGGAAGATGTGGACAGACGTTCGGCGCGGGCGGCGAGATAGGCTTCGTCCATGGCGCGAAGCAGGGCGACGAAACGTTCCGGTTCCCGCTCTCCGAAGAGCGCGCAATAGGCCGCGATCTCGGTCAGGGGGATCGGCGCCTCCGCCGCTCCGACGGGGGTGACGATCAGCGGCCGGCCTCGGGCGAGCAGGGTGAAGGCGCGGGCGGTCTCCTCGAGGTCGGGAAACAGGTCCGGCTTCTCCGCCAGCGCGGGCGGGATCGCGCCGTCCCGCCCGGCGAGGGCGATCAGGAACTCTTCGCTCTCGCCCCAGGCGACGTGCCAGCGGACGAAGGCGGCAAGTTTTTTTCCGCCTCCTCCTGTTCCTGCTGGCGATAGAGCTCGATGTCGCTCGCCATCTCGACGATGAGGTCGCGGAAATCGCGCAATGCCGGGTCGAGCAGCAGCTCGCGGGCGTGGTCCGGCGAATAGGCGAGCGCCTTGCCGTCAAGTTCGAGATCGCGCCAGTCGAGCAGCACGGTCTCGGCCAGAACCTCGGCGGTGACGCGTTCGGCCGTCACCTCCTCCAGCGTCCCGGCGCGCAGCGCCCGGCGGTAGGGCTTCATGCGCCGCTGCATCGCCTCTCGGTAACGCCGGTTGCCGATGCGGGCGAGCTTGACGGACGCGCCGCCGCCCGCCTCGCCGCCGTCGAGCGCGACCCAGACACCGTCGTCCTCGGCGGTCCGGTTGGATTTGAACCTGCAAAGATCCATGTGTTTCTTCCTGTTCTGAGAGGGCCTGAAAATCAGGCGGCAAGACGGTCGATCTGGAGGGTCGCGCCGCTCGCGGGATCGCGCACCGCCTGGAACTGGAAGTCCGCCATCACGTCCTGGTCGGGACCGCCGGCGGCGATCGAGCCGCGGGTGAGCCGCACCTTCGGCAGCGTGAAGACATAGGCGTTGCCGTCCGCGTCCGTGACCCGGAAGGAGAGACTGGTGGCGGTACCGTTCAGGTATTTTTCGTAGAGTGCGCCGTCGGCGAAATAGAAGCTGGCCCGGCCCGTCACCTGGCAGCGCCCGCTGCCGATATCGACATTGCCGAGCGCGCCGACCGCGCCGATCCCGCGCAGCCCGTTGGCGAGCGAGATCGAAAGCGACTGGAGGAAGACACCGGAGAGCGCGGCGCCGCCTTCCATCACCTGGCCGATATTGTTGACGGCGTTCAGCACCGGGTTGCTCAGCGCCGGCACGGCGGGGCCGCTGCCGACGGTCGTGCCGGCGATGGCGGCCTTCGCTCCCATGAAGCCGAAGCTGCCGGTGAGCACGCGCCCTGTCTGGATCTGCAGGTCCATGCTGTCGGCCACCATCCCGGTGAAGGCGATGTACTGGCCGATATCGGTGAAGGCCTTCTCGAGGGTGAGCGAGGTTTCGGAGACCCCGTTGCGGATCATCGAACCGCCGATCGTGACGGACAGCCCTGCCGCGCCCTCGTCGCTCGCCGGAGCGGGCGAGACGGAGAGGCTGTTCGCGGCGATGCCGGTCACCCGGTAGAGGCCGTTATTCTCCCCGCTGTTCGCCGCGAAGCCGCCGACCTTCACCCACTGGCCGGTCTGGATCCCGGCGGCGGTGAAATCGGTGCTCGTACTGGTGAAGGCTGAGGATGCGTTGCTCGCCGCGATGTCGTCGGCAATCGAGACCGCGACCGGCGTGCTCCAGGCCGAGAACAGCGCGCTTTCGATCAGCGTGTCGTAGGCGCCGTAGGACAGCTCCAGATTGACCGATCCGGCGGCGCTGGCGCCGGTCTGGATCAGGTCCGGGACCTGGCGGTCCGCGCGGACCTCGGACGAGCTGGTCGTCGCGATCGTGTATCCGAGGCTCTCGCCGGTGAAGCGCAGCCGGGTGAGGGCCGCCGCCGGGGTCGTGCCCCAGAGCGGCTCCTTCACATAGGCGAGTTCCGTGCGGCTCGAATCCGCCATCGATAGTCTCCTTTGGCCAGAAATGGTTATGCGAGTGGGGTGGGATCAGACGAGTTCGTCGCGCCAGAACGGGATCGCGACCCGCGCCCGGTAGGCGCCGTCGATCTCCTCGTCCTCGGCAAGTTCGGGCGGCAGCAGCACGTGGCCCGCGATCAGAGCGCCGTCGAAGAGAGACGCCGCCATATCGGCGAGCGCGGTCGCCGCCTGCGCCCCGCCGCCAATGGGTGCGAAGCAGTAGACCAGGATCCGGCCGCGGTAGCGGCGCAGCTGGGGACGGCCGAGCGCGGCCTGTTCCGACTGCTCGTTCAGGATCATCAGCTTCACCCAGCACCCGTCCTCGGGCGGCGTGAAGACCACATTCTCGAAGGCGATCGGCGTCTCCGTCCAGTTGGCCGCGAAGAAGCTTTCGACCGCGCGCCGGGCGCCGGTGAAGGACATGGGGCAGGTTCCGTTCGATATCTGGAAATCAGCGGCGCACGATCAGCCGGAAAAGCAGCGGCGCGGCACCGGCGGAGACGGTGGTGACGTCGACTATGTCGTGCCAGCGCCCGTCGATGCGCAGCCGGTCGCCCGGTGCCGGACGCACCTCCCCGAGGCCGGCTCCCGAGAGCGTGATCAGCAAGTCGCCGCTCTGCACCAAGCCGCCGACGAAGGCGGCCTCGATGCTTTCGACAATGCCGGGGACCTCATGCTCCGATGGCGTTCCCGTAACCGTGCCGGTCGCGGGATCGTAGGACGGGGCGGCTGTCTTGCCGAGCGTCATCGGCGTGCCGTAGCGGGCGATCAGCCGCGCCGCGGTGCCGGAAAGCGTGGAGCCGGTTGCCGTCATGCGCGTTTCACCTCATGGTTCGCGGCCGAGCGCAGCAGCGGCTTCAGCAGCAGGTCGATCAGCGGATAGGTCCGACCGGGCCCGGCGTCGGGCAGATACTCGACCTCGACCGGTCCGACCTTCTCGCGCGCCACCTTGCCGCCGCGCTCGAGCGGCGGAAGCAGGTCGCCGGCAAGCGCGATCAGCGCGAGCTCGGCGGTGGCGTGTTCGATCCGGCGCGGGATGCCGGAGAGGGGACGCCCCTCGCGGTCAGTCGCGCCGGTGCGGGGCCAGGAAAGCGCCTGCCCCGGATCGGCGATGCGGCCTCGGAAACTGTAACTGCCGTCGATATAGGCGCTCGCCTGCAGGAGGGCGGCCTCCCGCGCGACGCTCGGCGCGCCGGACCAGCCGGCGACGTTGCGCGCCGCGAAATAGGCGTCCGCGTCGCCGAGCGAGAGATAGCTGTCTTC
Organism: Nisaea sediminum; assembly: GCF_014904705.1. Taxonomy (NCBI): domain Bacteria; kingdom Pseudomonadati; phylum Pseudomonadota; class Alphaproteobacteria; order Rhodospirillales; family Thalassobaculaceae; genus Nisaea; species Nisaea sediminum. The sequence goes on along the minus strand of NZ_JACZCQ010000006.1, from coordinate 198,848 downwards.
GCCGACGGTAAGGCTCATTTCCGCCTCCCGCGGCGGTGCCGGCGGTTCAATCGCTTTGCCTGCGCCGGTGCCGGTGCCGGATCGGGGATTGTTTCGGCGATGGCACGGCAGGGCGGCGGCCGGAGTTCGGGATCGTCGTCCGCGAGCAACCAGTTGCGGAACCGGCCGTCCTTGCCGCGGATGTAATCCGCCCGGTTCGCCAGAATGCGTTGCTCGCCGTAGCGGTGCTGCAGGGTCACGGTCGGCAGCAGGTCGGGTTCGGGCTCGGACATGGCGCGGCCTCGTCGGTAAATCGGATGCGAAAAATGCGGCCCGGACCTCCCGGAGAGGGGCGAGGGAGGCCCGGGCCAGGCGGGCGAGGAAGGCTCTATCCGGCGATGCGGACCGCGAGCTCCGGGCGCACCAGCTTGACGCCCCAGAGGACATCGAATTCCCAGACCGTCTGCTTGTACTGGCGCGAGATCTCGAGCCGGAGCGAGATCCCGGTCTCCGCGTCGGTCATCGAGAGGATCTGGTTGCCGAGCGAGAGATCCTGGGTGCCGGCGCTGAGCGGCCGCATGGCGAGCGCGAAGGCGTCGCGGTGAAAGGCCATGTTGACGACGTGGCTCTTGACCACCGTCACCGCCGCGTCGGTCGCGACATTGGATTTCAGCGCCGGGACGAGCGCGACCGTGACGCCGGTTCCGTCGAGCGTCGCGTCGGAGAGGACCGCGTAGGTCTGCCCGTGTCCGGCGAAGCTGATCACGTCGCCCGCCTTGAGCTCCGGGCTGCCGGTGTTGGATTTCAGCGCCACGCTCACCGCGCCCACGCTCGCCGCGTTCGCGGTAATGGTGAAGCTGCCGTCGTCGCTTGCGCTGCCGGCGCTGTGGGTCAGAACCCCGTCGTCGGCGAACCAGTCGATCCCGAATTTGCGGCCGATCTCGCCCTCGATCTTCACCGAGGCCGAGCCGACCTTCTCCGCGTCGGAGAAGGGGGAGAGCGCGAGGGCATTGGCTTCGGCGTCATAGTCGAGCACGGCCCGCCGGTCGCCGCGCGGGGCGAGCTGCTTGTTCAGCAGTTTGCGCGCCGAGGTGGCGTCTGTGACATCCGCGCCGAAGGGCGTGGTGCCCGCCGTGCCGACCAGGCCGTAGATGCCCTTGTACTCGGCATGCACGGAGGCGTTCACCGCATTGGCCAGAGCCCGGATCGCCTCGCTCATCTGCATCGGCACGAAGCTCTCGTTGCGGTCGATCTCCATCACCTCGCGGTCGGTCATGAAGAAGCCCGCCTTCTTCCAGTTATCGAGCGGGATCTGCACCTTGGAGATCGTGGTGTCGCCCGGCTGCGGGGCGGCTGCGGAGGGGGTGACGTCGGTCGCGGCGATGGCGCTCGGCAGCGGCACGTCGACCGTGTCGCCCTTGCGCGCCGCGTCGTTGGAATAATCCGCATTCACCAGGCGCGGCAGGATCGCCTGCTCGCGCAGCGCCAGAAGGCCGCGGGCCAGGATCTTCGGCATGATTTCGGTCATGGCATTCGCCATTTCGGAAACTCCTCGAATTGCATGAAGGGATTGGAGGTCCGCGCCGCCCGGCCCGCGCGCAGCACGAAACGCCGCCGGCCGTCCCGGCCGCCGGTTGGGTCAGTTCTGAATTTGAGAGCGTTCTAGCCGGTAACCCGCACCCGGCCGCTGGCGATCGCCGCGATATTGCGGTCGAGCGCGTTCTGGTCGTTGAGCGCGATCACCGTTTCCGGCGCGCCCGCCTGTCCGAGGCTCGGGGCGCCGCTGCCGCCCTTGGCCGGGATCTCGAAAGCTCGGCCATAGGTCTTGCTGGCCTGCAGGGACTGCACGAAGGCGCGCGGCGTGAGGAGTATGCCGTCCTCGGCATTTCGAACCGGCTCGCCGTCGTCGCCGCGCACCGCGACGGTATAGCCGGCCTCGCTCTCGGTGAGCATCAGACGCGGCACCACCACCGGTAGCAGCAGTTCGGCGATGCCGTGCTCGGCATGGATCGCGGCTCGCGCCTCGGCCGCGACCAGCGCCGCTTCCAGCTTGCCACGGGCCTCGTCCGGCCCGGCCTCGCCGCGGCTATCCAGTTCGGCCTTCAGCTCCTTGCGCGCGGCGCGCTCCTTCTCGAGCGCGGACTTGAGGCCGCTCACATCCTCGACACCTTCGGCATCGAGGCGAAAGCCGCCACCCTCGGTTTCAACGTAGAAGGCGCGTGCCGCCTCCGGGACGGCGTCAAGGGATTCGGTCACGGCGGGCAGGGGCATGGCTGGCTCCAGCTGGTGAAAGAGGTCTGAAACGAAAAACGCCCCGCTGGGCGGGGCGTATCGGTATCCGTTGATGTGGAATGGCGGTCAGTCGAACATGGCGTCGATTTCGTCCTGCGAGATGGCCTCGCCTTCCTGCATTGGCCCGCTGAGCGTGAGATCCTCGTCCTTGCGGGTGATGTCTTTCGGCAGCGGCATGGTCTGGAATTCGCGGATGTCCCACGTTTCCATCATCGCGTCGACGCGTTCCTCGATGTAGTTGAGGACCTTGATCACCTTGGTGATGCGCTGGCCGGTGAGGTCCTGGAAGTTACAGGATTCGTAGATCGCGGTGATGAAGTCGGCGATCTCGCCGAGCCGCGAGTTCGCGTACTCGTCCTTGGTCACCGACATCAGGTCCGCGATGACTTCCTCAATCTTCTCGGCATTCGACATGATGCCTTCGGTCGCGCTTTCCGTCTGGCGCACGATCTGGCTCAGCTCGGCGGAGGCGGCCTCGAACTTGTCGTCGTTGGAGAGCGGGTGGCGCAGCGCCGCGATCTCGACCTTGGTCGCGGCGATACGGCCGGCGATGTCGGCGATCTCTGTCCGGATCTCCTCGATCTTCTTGTCCTGCACGGAGGCGATCGCATCGGGATCGACCGGCGCACGCCCGTCGATCTTGCGCTCCAGGTTGCGGATCGCCTCCATCACTTCCGAGAGATCCACCTCGGCAGCGGCGACGACAGCGTTGGCATTCGCGTTCGTGCCTTTTTTCACGACCGCATTGGCCGTGCGCTTGGACTCGATGCTGTAAGGCGTTTTCATGAACCTGGGCAAAGCGTCTCTCCTCTGAATCGCCCCACACTTACGCGATCAAAGTTATCAATCGGTAAAGAGCTGTAACGCCGGAATGTTGCGCCCGCAATCCGTCAGACGAGGAAAATCAGATCGTCTCCGGCGACTGCAGGTCCGACGCGTCCTTCTGGTGCAGTTCGACCCGCCCCGCCTCGTCTCGCGGAATATCGAGCCAGTCCGCCATATAGCCGAAAGCGAGGGTCAACCCGTCCTCCACGGCGCGGATCAGGGACAGCAGCGCCGTGCTGTTCTCGGCGGCATCGATGGCGCGGGCCGTGGCGGTGGTCGCGCCGGCGCCGCTGCGCCGTGTCATCAGGTCGAGCCCCATGACGGCCATGCGGTCCTCCAGATCGATCAGATCCTGCCGACCGGCCGCGATCGCCGCGCCGCTATGCTCGACGAAACGCAGGTCGGCGCCATCCCCGTCTCCGGTCACGATCCGGTTCGGACCGAGTTCGAGACCGTCTTCCGGCAGGGTAAGGTTGCGTCCGAAGAGGATCGGGACCCGCGCGACATGCAGGATATGGCGCTGGTCGCTCGCCGATTGCCAGTGGGCGAGATTGAGCCAGGCGAGATCCATCAGCGGCGGGCGGGCGGTCAAGAAGCCGGTGCGGCTGGCATAGATGGTGACCAGCGGAATGCAGCCGAGACTGCTGTCGCCGCTCTCCGTCCGGCGCCAGGGACCGTCGCCGTCCTCGCCGCCGCGGCGCCAGATCTCGTAGCGGCCGGGGAACAACACCCTGATCTGCTGCCGGGTCCGGTCCTCCCAGGCGCCGGAACGCTCGTTGACGCTCTCCCGGATGCGGACCCGGGTGAGCTGGCTGCCGACCCCGTTCTCCTGCCCGCGCCAGCCGATCAGGTCCGGCGCCGGAACATGGACGAGATAGGGCCTCGCCGCATCGCCGCCGTCGTCGCCGAGGCGCGGATGGTCGACGAGAATATGCGTCAGGCCGTCGGTCAGCGCGGCCTGCAGAACGTCGCGGGCAAAGACCGTCAGATTGCGGCCGCCGAGATCGACATCGCCGGCCAGCGCAGTCATTGCCGTTGCTGGTCCGCCGGCAAGGCTCGCCGGCCGGTGGAACGGCTTGCCGACCAAGGTCTGCAGGGTGCGCTGCAATCCGTTGAAGAGCACGCTCCGGCCGAGCCTGATGGCATAGGCCTCGCGGCTCTCGCCGGGTTCCCGCGGCAGCCATTTCTCGCCGCGCAGGCGCATCACCCGGGTCCCGCCGAGCAGGTCGTGAATCAGTTCCCAGTCGGCGGCCATCTCGCGGTAGGCGGCATTCGGGGTCGCGACATCGGCACTCATCATCTCACCTTCCGCGTTTCGGGATCGGGGCAGTCTTCGTCATCGGCCGTCATGGCGGAGCCAGAGCTCGTGACGGCCGGCGATCTCGAACTGTTCGGGCACGAGTTCGGCGAAACGGCCGGCCTCCGTCGAAATCAGGGTCAGGATCGGCCCTGGAATGGACTCTCCGGCGACTTCCGAAGAGGTGAGACGGCCATCCGTGTTCATCCATTTGAGGCCGTGCAGATGAACCCGTACGCGCTCCGGATGCGCCGGCACCGGGCGATCCCGCTGGGGCGCTGGAAAACGGACGACGAAGCGGTGACGGTCGAACACCCGCTCGGCCAGAACGGCCAGGTTGCGGCCGAGCGCCATATCGCCGGCGAAGCCCAGCGTGCGCAGTTTCGCGGTCAACGCGCAGAGCACCCGCATCCCGCCGCGTGGTGGGATATAAAGCGTGGCGGTACCGGCCACGGCGCGCAGCCCGGCGAGGGCCGGCGGTGCGGCTTCGCGCAGGCACTGGAAAGTCACCGAGGCCGGATCGATCATGGCGCGGATATCGCCGAGCGACTCCTCCAGAAGGTCGAAATCCTCCTGGAACCGGCTGATGACGTCGGCCAGTTCGTCGGTAGCGAGACCGTCGACCGGGCCTGCCCAGTAAGCATGGCCAGCCGGATCGCAGATCTGTCCGAGCAGAGCCTGGACAAGAGCGATGTCGTGCGGCTGGCCAATCCCGGGCCCGACGGGTGCGTCGAGGCATGCGATCACACTCATCTCTCATCCCCTTCCATTGGTCCCGGCCATTGTTCCCGGACGATCACCGCCGGCTCCTGTCGCTCAGATCAGGAACTGCTCCGTGCGGGTTCTGTTCCGGTTCAGAAGAAGGTCGCTCAGCGCCCAGACCAGCGCGTCCAGCCGGTCGGGCGAGGATCCGCTCTCCCGTGCGCCGGTAAAGCCGCACATCTGGTCTTCCAGCGCATCGAAGCGGCCGAGATGTTTGACGCGCCCCTGTTCGTAGAGCGCCGCGACCGGCTCGGCCCGGAGCTGCTTGCCGCGGCTCGCCCTGACGAGGCGCAGCGGGGCCGACGGGTCGATGCTGCGCAGTATCTGCTCCACCATGTCTCCACCCTGATTGACCTCGGCCACGATGCGGTCGGCGCGGTGGCGGCGAAAGGCGTCGAGTGCGACGGCCGCCCAGTCGGCGGGCGCGCGGCGTCCCGACAGATCCTCCAGAACGTATCCGGTCTCCCCGGCGCGGGCCGCGACCACGATCCCGGTCTCGTTCGAGGCGGCATGGTGGCTCGCGGCCGGGTCGATGGCGACAACGATGCGGGCGAACTCGGGCGCGTCCGCCGGAGCGATCCGGGCCTGCTCGATCCCGTCGCGCTGCCAGAGCGCGCCTGGAATGTCGGCGAGGAATTCTCCGTCGAGCTCCTGGCGCCCGAGCCTTGTGCCGCCATAGGCCTGTTCCATCGCGGCCAGGAAGCCGGGCGCGAGGTTGAAGCGGTTCTCGGTGCTGCGGCCTCGGGTCAGAACCGTGTCCGCAGCGTCCATGATGCGTTTCAGCCATGCCTTCGGGCGCGGCGTCGTGGTCGCGACACATTGCGGCGCCTGTCCGAGGCGGAGGGCCATCATCAGATTGTCCCAGGCTTCGGGGCGCGGCCAGGCCGCGATCTCGTCCGCCCAGGCGGCGTCGAACTGGTGTCCCCGAACCTGATCAGGGTCGTCGGCGGACAGCAGCGTCGCGATGCAGCCGGACGGCCATGTGAGTCTGCGCTTCGACGGTTCGTAGTGCGGCCGCCTCCAGGGCGGGGCGATCGCCAGCAGGCCGCTTTCGCCCTCGATCATCACGTCCCGGACGTCGCCGGCCGTGGCGCCGATGACGGCGATGCGTCGGCGCGCGCCCGACTCGGCGCCGGCGCGGACCCATTCGGCACCGGTGCGCGTCTTGCCGAAACCGCGACCGGCAAGGATCAGCCAGACCCGCCAGGGCGGCGCGGGCGGGAGCTGCTTCTCCCGTGCCCAAAAGAGCCAGTCATAGAGCAGGATCGCGGCTTCCTCGTCGGAGATCTCATTCAGGATCCGGGTCCGTTCCAGAGCCGTCAGACTGCCGAGCGACGGCCTCGAGCCGGGCCGCGAGCTGCTGCTTTGCGCCTTCGAGCTTGCGTTCGAGATCGTCGGTTCCGGCATCGCGTCCCTCCCTGAAGGTTTCGGGTCTGTGCGCCCGGAGCAGGAACATCAGGAGCGAGTCCGAATATTTGCGGACCGTTCCGCAGATCTTTCCCTGATGGAAACGGGGCTGCTCGATGCCGTCGACCGCCCGGTTGCGGGCTTCCGCCTCGAGCAGGTCGACAGCGGTATCGAGGGCGTCGTCCCAGGCCTCGGCGAATTCGGAATCCTGCCTGCGGATCTGGTAGGCGTGACTGCGGGCGATACGTGCCTTGCGGGCCGCTTCGCTGACATTGCCGGTTTCCGAAAGGGCCTTCAGGAAGAGCCGCTTCTTGCGGGATCGGAGCGCGGATTCGGCCATGTTTTTCACCCATAAAAAAAGCGCTCCCGGGAGTGGTCCCGCAGAGCGCCGACTGTAGGATAGTATTTAGCCGATTTTATAAAGTTTGTAAAGCGGTTTTTTCCGATAGATTTTCGTAATTTAGTATGCAGTCTCGTGCTCTATCTGGAAATATTCCGCAATTTCATATGGTTGATTATACAAATGATCGGAAAAAACCGATCATTCAGGCGTGAAAAATCCCGGTTTGGCCGGCGCGCTTCGAAGTCGTTCACGGATGGCCGTGAGGCCCTGGTCCTCGATCCGGCGCAGGGTGACGTGGCTGCGCCCGTCGATATCCTCCAGTTTTCGCCATGGTATGCCGCAGGCGCGCGCCCAGACGATCTTGCGCTGCTCGGGACTGCAGGCAAACATCCAGTGGAGACTCTCGTCGAGCCGGTCGATCGCCGCCGGACTGGGGGCGGCGGGTCTTGTGCGGCCGGGCGCGGATCCATGCGCCAAGCTGTTCCGGACGACGTCCGGCCAACCCGTCAGACGCGGCTTCGCATAGGCCCGGGGCAGTCGGCGCAGCGTGTCCGCCGCTTCTTTCAGGCACTCCTTGATCCATTTTGGATCGGGCACGTTCTGTGTGACAGTCATAGACTCCCTCCAATAGGATCCCGTGCGCGCGCATCCAGTGCAGGCGTCAAAAAAATTGCAGAGTGGATTGGTTCCGCGCCAAATACGTTCTTGCGTCACGGGATCGGATTTTCCCGGTTAAAAATACCCACTTCACTGACGCGTAGGTTGTTGTATGCCATATGCATTCCGTCTGCAATAGGAAAAAAACTCTTGAACTTCCGATTGAGTAAGCCTAGGCTCCTGTCATGAAACTCGATACCCAGCGCAAGCGCATCCTCGAGCTGGTGGCGCACCGCGACCCGCCGACGGATCTCAAGAAAGCCTCGCTGGCCTGCGGCAAGAACCACGCCTATCTGCATCAGTTCATCAATCGCGGCACGCCGCGCAAACTGCCGGAAGACGTGCGCTATGCGCTGGCCCGCCATCTCGGGGTGGACGAATCCGTGCTGAGGGCCGATCGCGACGCGCTTCCGGCGGTGTCGCGGCCGAACCGGTTCACCCCTTCGCCCTTGGCCGACCAGAGAGGCGGCGCGGGCGTGATCGCCGTGCCGGAAGTCCGGATATCGGCCTCGGCCGGCGGGGGCGCTCACCTGGAACAGGAGCCCGGCGGGACCGACTGGTATTTTGATTCCGGCTGGCTGCGCTACGAGCTGCGCGCCGCGCCGCGCGATCTCAGGATCATCTCGATCGACGGCGATTCCATGGAGCCGGTGCTGCAATCCGGCGACAAGGTGATGATCGATCTCAGCCGGACCGCCCCCTCGCCGCCAGGGATTTTCGTGCTGCATGACGGGATCGGACTGGTCGCCAAGCAGCTCGAGCTTATTCCCAACAGCGAGCCTCCGCGTTTGCTGATCCGCTCCGAGAGCCCGCGCTATCAGAATTACGAGCGGACCCTGGAAGAGGTGAACATCGTCGGCCGTGTGATCTGGTTCGCCCGCCGCCTCTAGCCGGAGCCTTGGCTCTTACTATATCTTAACGGCTTGCCGGCACGATGGTTCGGCAATCTGGAGAGTCGTGTGAGCCGAGAGCCTAAAACCATCTGCGGACCGTTCCGCTACGTGCTGCTCGCCGTCGGCGTGGTCTGCACGGCGGTCGGCATTGCCGGAATCATCCTTCCGGGCCTGCCGGGAACTCTCTTTCTGCTGATCGCGCTCTGGGCCTTTTCCCGCTCTTCGGAGCGCTTCCATCTCTGGCTCTACAACCATCCCCGTTTCGGGCAGGGCCTGCGCGAATGGCACGAATACGGCGTGATTCCGCCGCGCGCCAAGATCGCCGCGGTGACCATGATCGCGGTCACGCTCGGTCTTCTGTGGGGTGTCGTGCTCGAGGACTGGCGAATGGCGGCGGCGACCAGCGCGTTGCTGACGCTGGTCGCGGCCTGGATCGTGACCCGGCCGGGCACGGTCAAGCTGGAAGATCCCGCCTGACGGCACCCGCCCCCTCTCGATCTGCCTAGTTCTTCTTCATGCCATGGCCGGCGCCATGGTTCATCTTCATGCCGGTGCCCGCGCCGGCGCCGACGGACTCGACCGTGATCTCGACCGTGACCTCGCCGGCTTTCTCGAATACCAGCGTCACCGGAAAACTCTCGCCCTCGACCAGCGGCGCCTTGAGGCCGATCATCATGACGTGATAGCTGCCCGGCTCGAGCATGACATGGCCGTTCGCCGGCACCTCGATCGGGCCGCTCGGGCGCATCTTCATGACGCCGTTCTCATGGATGTGCGTGTGCAGCTCGACGCGGTCGGCGACGTCGCCTTTGGCGTCCATCAGCCGGTCCGGCGTGCCGCCCATGTTCATCAGCTTCATGAAGGCGGCGCCGTTCTTCGCCCGGCCCGGGGTCGCGCGTGCCCAGGGATGGTCGATCATGATGTCGCCGGCCTTGAACTCATGGGCGCAGACGGGCGAGAGGCCGCCGAACAGCGGCAGGGTGAGAAGGACGAGCGCGGCGAAGCGCGCGATGTTATTCACGGAAAGATTCATTGCTCTGGCTTTCAATTCTGCGGCGCGGCGGGGCCGCGCGGGTATCGGGCTTGTGTGAACTGGAGCGTCAGAGGGGTGGTGCGCGCGGGAATTCGGACGATACGGTCCGCCGGGCGGGTGCCGATCGCGGCAGCTCGGCGGAGAAGCTCCGAAGAACGCGAAGCGGTTCCGGAGACTGCTCGGCCTCGGGCAGGTAGGTGAAAGAGCCGCCGCAGAGCCGGCAATGGTCGCAGGGATGCGAGGCCGTCTCCGTTCCGCCGCCGGTGCCGTCCGTGGCGTCGAGGCAAAGCGCCGCAAGGTCGGCGGCGAGGCTTCCCGGAAGCGGTTTTCCGAGGCTGGCCGCGGTGCCGAACGAAAAGCCGAACTGCAGGACGAAAGCGAAAAGCCCGATCCATGCCGCAAGGAAGCGCCGCCGGCGGTGGGCCGGGGCGGGCGCGCTCCTCAGTTCGGCAGTTGTCAGATCGGCTCGTGCCATGTCATCACCATTGCGGCGCGCCCGCCGACAAGGGACCGGGCAGCGCACGCGTGAAAAGGATGGGTGCTTTATGGGCCGCGGACGGCAGAGAAGCAAGCGGGGACGCGACGGGCAGCGGCGACGTTTCGCCGCAAACAGCACGGTTCTGGAGCTCGAGATCGAGCGTCTCGGCGGACGCGGCGACGGGCTTGCCGAGGCCGAGATCAAGGTCGGATATGCCGAGGAGACGCGGCCCGTGTTCGTGCCCTTCGCGCTGCCGGGAGAACGGGTCCGGGTGCGGCCGGTCGCTGACCGGGGCGAGGGCGTCGCTTGCGAACTGATCGAACTGGTCCAGCCGTCACCGGAGCGGATCGATCCCGCCTGCGCCCATTTCATGGCCTGCGGCGGATGCGCCGTGCAGCATCTCTCGGACGCGGCCTATCGCGGCTGGAAGCGGGATCAGGTGGTCCAGCATCTGCGCCGGGTCGGGCTCGGAGATGTTCCGGTGGCGGAGCTGCATCCGGCCGCACCGAGAACCCGGCGGCGCGCGGATTTCGTGCTGCGTCGGATCGGGGCGAAACTGATCGCCGGCTTCCACGAGCGGGCCAGCAACAGGATCGTCGAGCTTTCCGAATGTCCGGTCCTGCTGCCGGAGATCTTCGCGCTCCTGCAGCCTCTCCGCTCCCTGTTCGAGCCGGTCCTGAAACCGGGCGAGGGCGTCGATTGCGTCGTCAATGCGCTCGATAACGGGCTCGACCTGCTGCTCCGGCTGCCGGCCCATCCGGGCCTCGGTTTCCGCGAGAGCCTGGCCGCCTTCGCCGAAACCCGCGACCTCGCCCGGATTTCCTATCTTGCCGGCGACGAAACCCTGACCGACGCGGTGCCGCTGGCGGAACGCCGGCGGCCGGAAATCCGCTTCGGGGGCACGCCCGTAACGCCTCCGCCCGGCGCTTTTCTGCAGGCGACGCGGGACGGCGAGGCGGCAATCCAGAATTGCGTCCGCGAGGGTGTCGGGGAGGCCCGCACGGTGCTGGACCTCTATGCCGGCTGCGGCACGCTATGCCTGTCGCTCGAGGACGCGGCAGAGCGCGTCGCGGTTGAAGGCGACGACAGTCTGCTGGCGGCGATCCGTTCCGGGGCCGACGCGGCGGGGCTCGGCACGCGCCTCCGGACCGAACGCCGGGACCTGACGCAGCGCCCGTTCGCGGGCAAGGAGCTGGAACGCTTCGAGGCCGTGGTTCTCGATCCGCCGCGCGCCGGCGCACGCGAACAGTGCGTGGCCCTTGCCGCATCCGCAGTGCCGCGCGTGGTCTATGTCTCCTGCAATCCCGCGACCTTCGCCCGCGATGCGCGGGCGCTGGCCGATGGCGGCTATAACGTTACCGGGGTCACGCCGATCGATCAGTTCCTCTGGACTCCGCATGTCGAACTCGTCGCTACCTTCGAGCGGACGGGGCGATGAGTGACGGCGACCCGACCCGACTTCGCAAACGCACGGTCACGGTCTCCGGGCACCAGACCTCGATCTCGCTCGAGGAAGCCTTCTGGGAGGCATTGAAGGAGATCGCGCGGCGGCGGGAACTCTCGATCAACGCACTCGTCTCCGAGGTCGATTCCACCCGAAGCGGCAACCTTTCGAGTGCGCTCCGCGTCTTCGTGCTCACCGAACTGCAGCGCGGCGGTCCCGGCTCAATTCCCGAGTAGGCCCTTCAGCACGCCCTGCAAGGCTTTCTCGGGGGTCAGCTTCTCCACCGGCTGGGAGGGTGCCGCCGAGGGCTGTTCGGTTGCGGTTCCCGATCCCTGCTGCTGGGTGCCGCTTCCACCCTTGTTAAACTGACGTAGGATCCCGCGCTCGATCACCCGCTGCAGCACGAAGGCCTGCAGCTTGTTGGCGTCGAGTATCTGGCGTGGATTGTTGAGCGGCCCGACCACGCGCAGGCCGATCGGCGGCGAGTTCGGGTGTTCGCTCAGCCAGAACTGGGTGTTCACGTCCATTTCCTGTGGCGGGAGGTTGACGACTGCCGTGCCGCGGCCCTCGGCGGCCCTGGATTTCAGGGCGATATCCTCGGAACGCAGCACGCCGTCGGTGATCCTGTAGCTGGCGGTCAGGCTCTCGAACGGTGTTGTGCCGCCGCTCATGGCTTTTTGCGCCAGGACGAGGAAATCGACGGAGCGGTCGAGCTGCTTCAGTTGTTCGCTGACGGCGGGCAGGTCGAAGCCTTCTACGGTACCGTTGCGGACCGCCATGTTGCCGGAGCCCTGCAGGCCCGAGACGAGCGCGAACTCGCTGCGGCCGCTGGTCTGCAGCGCCGTCTCATAGTCGAGCGTACCGGTGACCTGCGCGACGTCGGCGGCCGACATCGCCGCTTGCCGGACGTCCGCGTTCTTGATCTTGAGCGTCATCTCCGCCGACGGCGTGGCTGCATGGCGGAGGTTCGCGGTTCCGTCCACGGTGCCGCCAAAGAGGCCGGAGGTCAGGCGCGAGACGGTGAGGGCACCATTCTCCAGCGTCGCGGCGAGATCGAGATTGTCGAATAGATAGGCGCCGTACTGGACCTGCTTCGCCTTCAGCGAGACATCCGCATCCGCGGCCAGCAGGCCGGAGGTGTCGATCGTCTCGCGGGACCAGGCGCGGGCGCCGCTCTTCACCGGGACGGCCGGAGCGACGCCGCCGCTCGGACGCGCGGCCCCCTTCGGCAGCCAGGGATCGATGGCGACGGCACCGGTTTCGGCAGCAAGCGTCAGTTTCGGGCGAGGTTCCTTCAGCGCCAGGGTCGCGTTGCCGGTGAGGGACAGCGGGCCGGCGCCGAGCTTCAGGCCGTTGATGGCGAGGTTCTCGGTGGTTCCTTCGAGCCGGGTTTCCACTTTGACCGGGCCGAGATCCCTTTTCTCCGGCGTGTATCCGGGGGCGAAGCTCCGGATCAGGGCGACCACGTCGGGATGGGTATAGCGGGTATCGAGCGCAAGTTTCGGCATGGCGCCGCTGGTGTCCACGGTTCCTTTCACGCCGAGTTGCCCGCCGTCGAGGTCCATTGTCGCGTCGACAGCGAGGGCGCCGCTCTGGGCGCTGACCAGGGTGGCGGCGAGTGCGAGGGATCCGAGCGACATGTCCGCGGGCAAGGCGCCCGGCGACAGTGTCTCCGCCATCCGTTTCACGTCCGGATGCTGCAATTTCAGAGCGAGATCGAGGCCGAGCGGCCGGGCCAGCGGCTGGAGGATGCCCTTCACCGAGGCGCTTCCGCCGATGGCATTTGCCGTGGCGTCGACAGTCAGGGCGGAGAAATCGCCGAGAATGCTCCCGGCCAGCTTCACCGCGCCGACGCGCTGGATGGTTTCGTTTGGCTCGATGCCACCGAGCCGCGCGAGGCGGGCGGCGGATTTCGCGTCGATCTCGAAGTCGAGCCTGGTATTGGGATCGGCGACCGACCCCGCGAGCGAGCCGCTCAGATTGACCCGCGCGCCGCCAAGATCGGCGATCGACAGCTTGCGCAGATTGAGCGCGCCGTTCTGGATCGTCGCGTCGATCTTGCCGTTGAGGATCGCGGTCTGGCGGACCAGAAGCTCGTCGAAATTGACCACGATATTGGCATCGAAGGTATTGAGGGCGACGGCGACCTGCTGCATCGGGGTGGGGCCGGCGGAGGCCGGCTTGGCGCTGCCGTCCGCCGCGGAGCCGTTCCCGGAGGTCTCGGGCGGCAGATAGGCGTCGAGATTGAGCTTGCCGAGATTGAGCGCGAGGCCGAAAGCCGGTCGCTCGCGCAGCAGCAGGGTCAGGCCGCCGCGGATCTGGGTGGTGTCGAGATCCATGATCCAGTTGGTGAGCTGGACCTGTTCCGGCGTCGCGGCGATGTCGGCGCCGAGACTGCCCTTGCGCAGCCGGTCGGGGGCGACGGCGTCGAGCTCCGCGCCGAGCCACGTCAGGGCGCCGCGCAGATTGTCGGAGACGAAATCCGCCCGACCGGCGAATTGCGGCTTTCCGCCGACGCTTTCGAGTGTGCCGGATACCGTCAGATCCGAGCCGCCGGGCATCTGCGCGCTCAGCACTTTCAGCACGAGGACCCGGCTCGCCAAAGCGACTTCCAATCTCGGCTGGCGGACCACGCCGTCGCGGAAATCCATGGCGTCGGCGGACAGCGTCAGGGCGGCTTCGATCCCCTCCGGAAGGGCGAACGGAGTCGCGGCGGCGGCCGGTGCCGCGGGCGCCCCCGGAGCGGGAGACGGTGCTGTTGCATCTCCGAACGAGGCGATCAACTGGTCGAGGGAGAAGCGGTCAAGCGCGAGCGTCGCGTCGACGGCGAGCGGGGCGCCCAGCTCGGCCGTGATCTTGCCTTTGGCGGTGAGGCCCGCGGCCGAGAGGGTCAGGTCGCTGGCGGCAATCTGCGTCTGATCGCCCTCCAGTTTCGCGGCGAGCTTGAACGGTCCCTTGAGGGCCGGGGGAACCGAACCCTTGGCAACACCGAGCGGCGCGAGCGCGTCGACCGCGCCCGCCAGATCGCCGCCGGACGCCGATACCGTGCCGGCGAGGCGGGGTTTGTCACCGAGCACGATTGTGCCGCCGAAGGAGGCCTCCGCGGCCTTCCCGCCGATGGAGAGCACGGTTTCCAGTACCGTCGCCCGCCCGGCATCGATGCGGCCGGTGGCGGCGGATATTGAGAGAGGAAGGCCCTGATAGGCGAGGCCGGCCGTCAGCTTGAAGGGACCGTCCAGGCTATCCGCGCTGAGCGTCGCGTCGAGCCCGGTGACGATATGCTCCTTGCCGCTCGCATGATCGAGAAAGCTCACCTGCCCGTTGACGATTTCGGCACCGTCGAGGGTGAAATCGAGAGCGCTGCCGCCGGCACGTGCCGTTCCCGCATCCGCCTGGGACGCCGTTTCCGTCCCGGTCGCGAACGTCCAGTTGTTGCCGCCGTCGGCGAACTGCTCGAGCCGGATGACCGGATCCTTCAGGGTGACGGAGGCAACCTTGATCTTGCCGCTCAGCAGCGGCGCCAGGGCGACATGGATCTGCAGCGCGCCGACCGAGACGAAGGTGTCGCCGGTTCCGCCCTCGGCATTGGCGAGGCGCAGCTTCTCCACCGAGAGGCGCGGCGCCGGAAGGACCTGGAAGCCGATGTCGCCGTCGATTTCGAGCTTGCGGCCGGTCTGGTCCTCGACCGCCTTGGTGATCTCGGCCTTGTAGCTGTTCCAGTCGACGAAACTCGGCCCGACGAGAACGACGACGCCGAGCACGACCACCAGCGCCAGGATCGCGAGAACCAGTTTCTTCACCATTGCCTCCATTCGGTGCCGCACGCACGGAGCCACCCGCGGTCCGGTAGAGTGCGGCACCAATATGGCCGCATTTGGATCTCCAATCTATATGGCGCGGGCCAAGGCACAAGTCACCTCATCGACATGGTGGCGGGGCGCGCAGGATCGGCTAAGCTGCCGCCGCAACTGGCAAGACCCATTCTGGAAAACCGACCGTGCTCGAAGTCCTGTTACCCGAAGCCGTACCGCTCTGGGGCGCTGTCGCGCTCATTCTTTTCAGTTACGTGACCTCCGCCGTCACCGTCGCCTTCGGGCTGGGGGGCGGGGTCATGATGCTGGTCGCCATCGGCTCCGTATTGCCGCCGCTCGCGGTCATTCCGGTGCATGGGGTGGTGCAGCTTGGCTCCAATGCCGGCCGCGCCTATCTGATGCGCCAACATCTGGAGCGTCGCCTGTTCGGGTTCTTCGTGCTCGGCGCCGTCGTCGGTGCGGCGATCGCGGCGCAACTGGTCATCGCAGTCCCGCAGGCGGCATTGCAGGCGGTGCTGGCGCTGTTCATCCTCTACACGGTCTGGGGACCGAAGCTCGGCAAGCACAAGGTTCCGGCGCCGGGCTTTGCCGCCGTCGGTCTGGCGACCACCTTCGCCACCATGTTCGTCGGCGCCACCGGGCCGCTGCTGGCCGCCTTCCTGCCGCCGGACCGCTACGGCAAGATGACGACCGTCGCGACCCACAGCGCCTGCATGACCATGCAGCACGGGGTGAAGATCGTCGCCTTCGGGATCCTCGGGTTCGCCTTCACGGAATGGGTGCCCCTGATCGCCGCGATGATCGCGACGGGCTTCCTCGGCACCGCGACCGGAAAGAAAGTTCTGGAGAGACTGCCGGAGCGGGTTTTCGCGATCGGTTTCAAGACCGTGCTCACCCTGCTGGCGGCGCGCCTGCTCTGGGTCGGTGCGAGCGACCTGACGGCTCTGTTCTAGGCCGGCTCGGTTTCCGGAATCTCAGTGCCCGCGACGGGCACCGGGACGACGTCGGCCGGCAGTTCGGAGACCGGGACCTGCATCGTCATCGGACGGATGACGTCATGCATCTTGATCGAGCGGATCTGCAGATCGTGGATGGCGTCCCGAGGGACATATTCGACGGCGATCTGGGCGAGCTTGCGGCGCAGCTGCGGCACCTTGATCTGCCAGACGGCATTGTCGACGAGGCGCTGCAGCTCGGTCTGGCAATGCAGCGAGATCGCCTTGCATTTTTCGCGGATGACCTGGGCGCTGGCGGGGCCGGGCGCCGTGAACATCACGTCGATGACGCATTTCTGGTCGCGGCCCCGGTCGCTCTCGAAATAGACCTCGATCGCCGGCGAGAGCCGCACCGGCTCGATCCGGATATAGCGGTTCGGGTCGTGGCTGATGATCGGCTCGAAATGCAGGATGCTCATCATCGCCGTGATCAGGCAGGTGCCGAAGGTGATGAAGCCGAAGAGATGCGCCCACGGCATGTGGTCCAGGGTGACAGGGGTCAGCGGATAGGTCACCAGACGGTCGTAGTAATCCGGATCGACCCGCCAGTTGAACAGCCGGAGATCCAGCACGAAGGAAAAGTCGCCCCAGTCGTTGATCGTCGGCCCGATGCCGAGAATCGCCGCATTCCAGAGCGCAACCATCAGGCCGGTCATGAAGATCATGCCGAGGGACGAGATCAGCGCGACGCCGAGATGCCATTTTGCCCAATAGGACGCGATCTCCGTACGGTAGCGGTGCATGACACGCGCTTCGCGTTCGGCCCTCTCGTCCAGGATCAGGTAACGGCCCATCGGCTAAAACACTTTCAATTCAGAAAGTTAATTGTCAGAAATCTAAAAGTAATGAAATTATATCCCATGTTTTGCTTTAAGGATAGGGCGCATGGTGGAAAAGATTCAATTTGATTGATTATAGAGGCAAGTCGTCGCGGTTGTCTTCCGTTTCCTCCAATTTTCTTGTGGGTCCGCCCTCTCCGTCGTATTCCGATAGGGTGGTGCGCCGAGGGGGGTGATCGAATGGAGCGGATGGCGTGATGTCGGGCGTTTTGAGCAGTCTGCTGGCGGGATTTCCTTATTTCGCCGCGCATTTCGGTGCCGCAGTCGCCATGCTGTTTGTCGGGGCGATGATTTACGTGCGAATCACGGCCCATGACGAGATGGCGCTGATCCGGCAGGGCAATGTGGCGGCCGCGCTCTCACTCGCCGGGGCCATCGTCGGGCTTGCCCTGCCGCTTGCCTTTTGTCTCGCGGGAAGCGTGAGCATTCTCGATATTGTCATCTGGGGATCGGTCACGCTGATCATTCAGATCCTGGCGTTCCGGCTCGTCGATCTGGCGGTGAAGAACCTTTCGGAGCGGATCGAACAGGGTGAAATCGGTCCGGCGGTTCTTCTGGTTTCAGTGAAGCTGTCGGTCGCATCCCTGAATGCGGCTGCAATCGCGGGGTAAGGAATGAAGCCCTTCCTGCCGCCCGACAAGCTAGGTTTGCTGGGTGCGGCGGCGGCGCTCATCCTTGGATTTCTGCTTAGCCCCGACTTTCGCGGGAGCGATGCGGAGAGGACGCCGCGCCGGCCTCTTCCCGGCGTGGAACGGCCCCGGCCCGAGGTGGCGCGGGAGCGGCCGACCACCGAACCGCCCGCCCCTTCCGTTGCCCGCCCGAAGCCGGAAACAGCCGAGCCGCGCGCCCCTTCCCCGGTCCGCCCGGATCCGGAGCCGGTCGCACCGTCACCGGTCGCGCCGCCGCCGGGCGTGCCACCTGCGCCTTCCGTCGCCCTGCCGCTGCCCAAGCCCGCCGTTCCGCCATCCGCGGCGCGGCTTTTGCAGCCCCCGTCGGACTGGGATAGGGCCGTCAGGATCGACTACACGCAGCGGCCTCGGAGCAGCACCGGTACGGCCTTCGCTGTCGGCGACGGTCGCTGGTTGACGGCGCGGCATGTCGTTGAAGGATGCGATCTCCTAGCCTTCATCGACGGGCGGCACATGTCGGAAAAGGTCAAACCTGACCGGGTGCAATATCCGTATGCCGATATCGCGATGGTCCGTGCCGAACAAACCCGGCCGCCGGCCGTCACGCTCGGCAGCCTGCCCAAAGTGGGCGACGAGGGGTACCATTACGGCTTTCCGGGTGTCGGAAAGGGGAGGGTGGTCTCGACTCTGCTCGGCCGTGTCCGGATCCGGGCTCGCTCGATTCAGGGCGTCGGGCGATTTGCTCTGGAATGGGCGGAAGTAAGGCGCGAAGGCCCGGGAGACGGCAGCCTCGGCGGGATCAGCGGCGGGCCGACCCTCGATGCTTCGGGCCGGCTTGTCGGGATCGCGATTGCCGGGAATCCGCGTCGCGGACGGGTGACGACCGTCGCGCCGTCGACGATCAGGGAACTCCTCCGCGACAACGGGGTCGTCGTTCGCCTTGAAGAGCGGGGTCGATGGTCATCGGCGCCGACATTCACGGAGCTTGAGCATCAGGGCACCGTCCGGCAGATCTACTGCCATGTCGGCTATCACACCAAATAGGTTTCGCGACCGATCACGGCACGAAGGCGCAGCGCATATTGCCCCAGTGCTGGCCTGACAGCGTGATCGGGCAGTCGATTTCCTTCAGCAGCACCTTCTGCCCGCCGCCCATGTCGCGGATATAGGTCTGCAACTGGAAGGGCTCCTTGTTTCCGGCGGCCAGCAGCCCGGCGCGGTCGTCGAAGATCCGCCGGTTCCGGCAATTGGCGGCGTTCCAGACAGGATCGTTCGGGCGCTGGGGCTGCGCATAGACCTTGTTGTGGGTCCCGATATAGCCGTTGCGGTCGGTCGCGGCGATGAAGCGGATCCGCTCGTCCCTGGCTTTATGGCGCTCCTGGATCGGGGTCAGGATCTCGTCCGTCAGGTCGACGAACTTGGTCGAATACTGCACCGGGTTGGTGCCGTGCATGATGGCGTAGTGCGTGTCGAACAAGTCGTCGAGCGAGATCCGCCTGGAGCTGATGGCGTTGCTCATGGCCTCCGCCGCCTCGCGGGCCGCGACCTCGCAGATCTCGCGGAACGTATCGTTCTCGCTCATCGCCTGCTCGATCATGGAGGCGACGGCACCGGCGGCGGTCTGGTCCATTCTCTCGAGGCCGACATGGATGCCGAGCGAGGTCGCCGCCACGACCCGTGCCGGGATCTTCAGGCCGCTGGCGAGGCCGATATGGCCAACCGTACCGGGAACCGCCTCTTCCTGTTTGTCGCAGAGCAGCAGCGCGCCGCGCGGAGAAAGGTCGGCGATGAAACCCTTCTGGTCGATATCGCCGAACTTGAAGGTTGCATTGATGACGGTCGGGACGCGGTTTGTGGTCCGGCGGTCCGCCTGATTGCTGGACCGGACCACGACCGACAGGCGCCGTTTCATGTCACCGACATTGATGCTGACATTCTTCGCCAAGGTTTCGATCGCGCCCGCGGACTTGCTGGTGCGGTCCGCATGCTCGGCGACACGCGCGATCGCGTCGGCGACCTGGGCGGTCATTTCCGAGGCCTCGTTCGAGGAGCGGCCGATTTCGCTGGTGGCAGCCTGTTGCTCTTCCACTGCCGTGGCGACGCCGGAAGCGATCCCGTTGACCTCGCCGATCTTGGTGGCAATTCCGGTGATGGCGTCGACGGAGGAGCGGGTCGCCGTCTGCACGTTCGCGGTGTGCTGGCTGACGTCCTGAATGGCGTTTTCGGTCTGCTGCGCCAGGGACTTCACTTCGGATGCGACGACCGCGAAGCCCTTGCCGGCTTCGCCCGCGCGTGCCGCCTCGATCGTCGCGTTCAGCGCCAGCAACTTGGTCTGCGCGGCGATCGAGTTGATGAGATCGACCACCGAGCTGATATTGGTCGTTGCCTCTTCCAGCGCGGCGACTTGGCTGCGGGCGTCATCCGCGGATGCGGTCGCCTGGTGCGTCAGGGCTGCGGACTCGGATACCTGGGAGGCGATCTCCTGGCTCGACGCGCTGAGTTCCTCTGTCGCGGCGGCGACCGAATTGACGTTGTTCGCGGTCACGTCCGTCGCCTGCCGAACTTCGTTGACCAGGGCAGCCATCTCGTTGGCGGCGACGGCAAGCCCGTTGGTCAGATCGGCGACCCGGTTCGCCTGCAGCGTGACCTCCTCCACCGTCTGGTCGATTTCGCGTTCCAGCGTATCGGCCATGTTGAGGATCTGGTCCTTGAGTTTTTCCGTTTCTTCCGAGCTGCTGTAGGCCTCCAGCGCAAGATCCATGTCGATCGCGACGGCCCTCGCGACGGCGTTGCAGTAGCGGAGGGCATCTTCGGTCCGCTTGTATTTCTTTGCGATCAACTTGAAGAGGAGCGGCTGAGTGAAGGTGTAAGCGCCGATATACCAGCGCGGGGTCAGGCCTATCTTCGCGTGGATCTTGCCGATCCTGATGGCGCGCTCCAGATGCTCTGCGCTGAAGCCGTCATTGAAAACGGTCCGCCAATGCTCCGTCTGGGCCCGTTTGAGGGCGTCGATGCCGGGACCCTTTTCGAGGATCGCAGCGGTTTCCGGCGCGGCGGAGACATGGGTGTAGAATGCATCGAGCACCGACGGCAATCCGGCCTCGATAACCGGCCAGATAGCCTTCATGTCCGCAAGAGTGTTCTTGTCCAATCCCGCAAATGCCAGTCTTGAAGTCTGCGCAGCATCGGTCATAGCGCTGTTCCCACCCAGATTTTTTACCATGATCGCGTTTTCACGATCAGTTTCCGCATTCCTTTTCCCTATTCTGCGGTGCGGTGGGTTAATAATACAATAATATTCTGGATATTTGATTGAAATTCGAATTGAAAACCAATCGCATAAAATTAATCTGTCTTAACATAGTGTTCAGCCGGGCTTTGACTTGCCGAATGCTGTCCGCGCGCCATTTACCAATTGTATGCAATTTGCGGACGGACGGATATGTTGCAGAAATTCATGTATTTGAAGTCATTGCCGAAAGCGGTCTGCGCCGCCGTCGTCATGTTGAATTCTGCTCCAGGTTGTGTTTCGGCGGCAGACCTGCCCGTGCAGCGTTCCGAGCGTCATGCCTTTCGGGTGGTCGAGCTTGCGGACGGTCTGGCGCACCCTTGGGGGCTTGCCTTTCTTCCCGACCGGCGAATTCTCGTGACGGAGCGCGAAGGCGGGCTTCGTCTGTTCGAGGCTTCGGGCGCCGGGGCGGGCCAGATCTCTGGTGTTCCAGAGTCCTATGCCTCCGGTCAGGGAGGTCTGCTGGACGTTGCGCTGCACCCGGATTTCGCCTCCAACGGACTGATCTACCTCTCCTATGCGGCCCGCGGTGCCGGGGGTGCGGGGACCGAAGTGGCCCGGGCCCGGTTGACCGGAAATGCGCTTACAGAACTTAAGGTTATTTTTCGCCAGCTGCCGAAGGTATCCGGCGGCCGGCATTTCGGCTCCCGTCTCGCCTTTGCACCGGATGGGACGCTTTTTGTCAGCATGGGGGACCGCGGCGGTTTTATGCGCGAGGCGCAGAACCCCGAAAACCATATCGGCACCGTGGTCCGGCTCAATGACGACGGTTCGGTGCCGGCGGACAATCCCTTCGTCGGGCAATCGGGCGTGCGGCCGGAGATCTATTCCTACGGGCATCGCAATGTCCAGGGCATGGCGCTCCGCCCCGGAACGGATGTGATCTGGGCGCACGAGCACGGACCGCGCGGTGGCGACGAGGTGAATATCCTCCGTCCCGGCCGGAACTACGGCTGGCCCGCCATCACCTACGGGATCGACTACAGCGGCGCGGTGATATCGGAGGAGACGGCCGCGCCGGGGATGGAGCAGCCGGTGGTCTACTGGGTGCCGTCGATCGCACCGAGCGGGATGGATTTCTATGACGGCGACAGGTTCCCGAACTGGCGCGGCGATCTCTTCGTCGGGGCGCTGGCCGGTTCGCATCTGCGCCGCCTGACCCTGGAGGGCGACCGGGTGACCGGCCAGGAGGTGTTGCTGGAGGATCTCGGCGAGCGAATCCGGGCGGTGAAACAGGGGCCCGACGGGTTGCTCTACATCCTGACCGACAGCTACGACGGGCAGTTGCTCCGGCTTGAGCCGGCGGAGTGATGCGGTTGTTCCTTCAAAAAACGAGGTTGCACCCATGATGTGATGATGGTGTAACCTCGCCGCATTCGGGTTCTGCTTTTCGGAGGCGGCCATGGCGGCGCAGACCATCGGGGTGAAAGTCAGCGAGGAATTGCGGGCGCGGCTGCGCGATGCGGCGGAAAAGGTCGGCCGCACGCCGCACTGGCTCGTCAAGCAGTCGCTGCTCGGCGCCATCGAGCGGATCGAGCGCGGAGAGCCTCTCGACGGCTATCTCGCCGCCGAGGCCGGGGTCGACCTCGAGGACGGCCCGGCGACCTCCGATCCGGGCCCGCGGCCCTTCCTTGATTTCGCCCAGGGCGTACAGGCCCAGAGCGTGCTGCGCGCCCGCATCACCGCCGCCTACCGCAAGCCCGAGACCCAATGCCTGCCCTATCTGATCTCCGAGGCCTCGCTCGCGCCGGCCAAGCTGAAGGCGGCGTCCGATCTCGCCCGCAAGCTGGTCGAGGCGCTGCGCGAGAAGAGCGTCGGCGGCGGGGTCGAAGGGCTGATCCACGAATACGATCTCTCCAGCCAGGAGGGCGTTGCCCTGATGTGCCTTGCCGAGGCACTGCTGCGCATCCCGGACCGGCAGACCCGCGACGCGCTGATCCGCGACAAGATCTCCGGCGGAGACTGGAAATCCCATC
Source organism: Nisaea sediminum (assembly GCF_014904705.1). Lineage (NCBI taxonomy): Bacteria > Pseudomonadati > Pseudomonadota > Alphaproteobacteria > Rhodospirillales > Thalassobaculaceae > Nisaea > Nisaea sediminum. Next base: position 175,898 of record NZ_JACZCQ010000006.1, on the reverse strand, counting down.
TCGGCCATTCCCCCTCGCTCTTCGTGAATGCGGCAACCTGGGGGCTCGTCGTCACCGGACGCCTGACCTCGACCCAGAGCGAGGAGAGCATGGGTGCGGCGCTGACCAAGCTGATCGGGCGCGGCGGCGAGCCGCTGATCCGCAGCGGCGTCGATGTCGCCATGCGGATGATGGGCGAGCAGTTCGTCACCGGGCAGACCATCTCCGAGGCGCTCGCCAACAGCCGGTCGATGGAGAAGAAGGGCTTCCGCTATTCCTACGACATGCTCGGCGAGGCGGCGACGACGGCGGAGGACGCCGCGCGCTATCTGAAGGATTACGAGCAGGCGATCCACGCCATCGGCAAGGCCGCGAAGAACCGCGGCATCTACGAGGGGCCGGGGATCTCGATCAAGCTCTCCGCCCTGCATCCGCGCTACCAGCGCCAGAAGCTCGACCGGGTGATGGAGGAGCTGCTGCCGATCCTGAAGAGGTTGGCGCTGCTCGCCCGCTCCTACGATATCGGCCTCAATATCGATGCCGAGGAGATGGACCGGCTGGAGCTGTCCCTCGACCTCCTTGAGGCGCTCTGTTTCGACCCGGAGCTTACCGACTGGAACGGCATCGGCTTCGTCGTGCAGGCCTATTCCAAGCGCTGCCCCTTCGTCATCGACTACCTGATCGACCTCGCCCGTCGCAGCCGGCACCGGCTGATGATCCGCCTCGTGAAGGGCGCCTACTGGGACAGCGAGATCAAGCGCGCCCAGGTCGACGGGCTGGAGGATTTCCCGGTCTTCACCCGGAAGATCCATACCGACGTCTCCTACCTCGCCTGCGCCAAGAAACTGCTGGCGGCGCCGGACGCGGTCTATCCGCAATTCGCCACCCACAATGCGCAGAGCCTCGCCGCGATCATGCAGATGGCGGGGCCGAACTATTATGCCGGGCAGTACGAGTTCCAGTGCCTGCATGGCATGGGCGAGCCGCTCTATGAGGAGGTCGTCGGCAAGGACAAGCTGAACCGGCCCTGCCGGGTCTATGCTCCGGTCGGCAGCCACGAGACCCTGCTCGCCTATCTGGTCCGCCGGCTGCTGGAGAACGGCGCCAACACCTCCTTCGTCAACCGCATCGCCGACCCGGCCTTCTCGGTCGACGACTTGATTGCCGATCCGGTCGCGGCCGCGCAGGCGGTCGAGCCGGTCGGCGCACCGCATCCGCAGATCCTCGTGCCGCGCAAGCTCTATAGTGACGTGCGGCCGAATGCGGAGGGCCTCGACCTCTCCAACGAGCAGCGTCTCGGCTCGCTTTCCGCAGCCCTGCTCTCCAGCGCCGAGAGTCTCTGGGTGACGGCGCCGGCCGTGCCCGATGCCACGCCGTCGGGGCCGGTGCGCGAGGTGCGCAACCCGTCCGACCGGCGCGATCTCGTCGGTACGGTCAGGGACGCCGATCCGGAGACCATCGCGAAAGCCTTCGAGACCGCCGAGGCGGCGGCGCCGGTCTGGGCCGCGACCGAACCGGCGGAGCGCGCCGCCCTGCTGCTGCGCGCCGCCGACCTGATGGAAGCGCGGATGCCGGTGCTGATGGGGATCTGCGTCCGCGAGGCCGGCAAGACCATGGCGAACGCCATCGCCGAGGTGCGCGAGGCGGTGGATTTCCTGCGCTACTACGCGACCGAGGTGGAAACGAAGTTCGACATGGACACCCACCGCCCGCTCGGCCCGGTGGTCTGCATCAGCCCATGGAACTTCCCGCTCGCGATCTTCACCGGCCAGGTCTCGGCGGCGCTTGCCGCGGGCAACCCGGTACTGGCCAAGCCGGCCGAGGAAACCCCGCTGATCGCCGGCGAGGCGGTGCGTCTGCTGCATGAGGCGGGGATCCCGATGGACGTCCTCCAGCTTCTTCCCGGCGCGGGCGATGTCGGCGCGGCGCTGGTCGCGGATGCTCGCGTGCGCGGCGTCATGTTCACCGGCTCGACCGAGGTCGCGCGGCTGATCCAGGCGGGGCTTGCCGGGCGTCTCGCGCCGGACGGCACGCAGATCCCGCTGATCGCTGAGACCGGCGGCCAGAACGCGCTCATCGTCGACAGCTCGGCCCTGCCGGAGCAGGTGGTCGCCGACGTCATCATGTCCGCCTTCGACAGCGCGGGGCAGCGCTGCTCGGCGCTCCGCGTGCTCTGCCTGCAGGAGGACGTCGCCGACCGCATGCTGACCATGCTGAAGGGCGCGCTGCGCGAGCTCGCGGTCGGCAATCCGGACCGGCTCTGGACAGATGTCGGTCCGGTCATCACCGGCGAGGCGCGGAGCAACATCCAGGCGCATATCGACGCCATGCGCGAGTGCGGCAATGCGGTCGAGTCTCTTCCCCTGCCGCCGGAGACCCGGCACGGCACTTTCGTCCCCCCGACGCTGATCGAGATCGGCGATATCTCCGCTCTGGAGCGCGAGGTCTTCGGGCCGGTGCTGCATGTCATCCGTTTCAAGCGCAGCCGTCTCGACCAGCTCGTCGATGCGATCAACGCGACCGGTTACGGCCTCACCTTCGGGGTGCATTCGCGGATCGACGAGACGATCGATCGGGTCGCGCGCCGGATCGCGGTCGGCAATGTCTATGTGAACCGTAATATCATCGGCGCCATTGTTGGCGTGCAGCCGTTCGGGGGGCGCGGGCTTTCAGGCACCGGCCCAAAGGCGGGCGGACCGCTCTATCTGAACCGCCTGCTCGCGCGGCGGCCCTTCGCCTCCGCGCTGCGCGAGAGCGCGCCCGAGGTCGGCCCGCAGCCGGCGCATCAGTTCGAAACCTGGCTGCGCGAGAGCGGCCGGTCCAAGGAGGCGGAAACGGCCGTCGCCTATATCGCCCGCTCGCCCCTCGGCACCGATCTTGACCTGCCGGGACCGGTGGGGGAACGGAACCGCTATCTCATCCATCCGAAAGGCCGGATCGCGGCCATCGCCCCGGGCGAGGCCGGGTTGCTGCGCCAGGTCTCGGCGATCCTCGCCGCCGGCAATCAAGCGGTCCTGCAGGAAAATGCGGCCGCTTCCGGGCTGGTATCTGACCTGCCGAAGGATCTCCGCGAGCGGGTGACGCTGACGAAGGACTGGGCGACAGAGCCGGACATCGCCGCCGTGCTCTTCGAGGGCGATGCGGACGCGCTGATCGGCATCCAAAAAAAGGCCGCCGAACGCGACGGCCCGCTGGTCGGCGTACAGGGCGTCTCGCCGGCCGGGCTTGCGGCGGGCCGTGAGGATTACTGCCTCGACTGGCTGGTCGAGGAGCAGTCCGTCAGCATCAACACGGCAGCCGCCGGCGGCAATGCGAGCCTGATGTCGATCGGCTGATCGCTCAGGCGGCGAACTCGTCGATCGCCTTCTCGTTCCAGATGATTCCGGCGCCGGGCAGGTCGGGCGGCAGCACCATGCCGTCCTCGATCTTCGGCCGCTCGGCGAGAAGGGTACCCGCGAGATCGAACCATTCGAGGATATGGCCGGTCGGCGTCGTCGCCAGCAGGTGCACGGAATGGTCCGGGAAGAGGTGGCTCGAAACCGGGATATTGTGCGCGGCGGCGAGCCCCGCGACCTCCATCCAGCCGGTGACGCCGCCGATCCGCATCGCGTCCGGCATCGCGTGATCGAGCGCGCCAGCCTCCAGCATCCGCGCCATGTCGCGGGCGCCGTACCAGTTCTCCCCGCTCTGCACCGGTGTCGCGATCGAGGCGCGTACGCTGGCATGGCCGGTGACGTCGTCCCAGGCGACCGGCTCCTCGATCCAGGCGAGGCCCTCGTGATCGAGCAGGTGCATCCGCTTCACCGCCTCGTCGGCTGTGAAGGCCTGGTTGAAATCCATCGCCACCCAGGCATCCTCGCCCGCGACGGACTTGATCGCCCGGGCGACCGCAACGTCCTCGCGCGGGTCCGGTGCGCCGGACTTCACCTTGAAGGCGCGGAAGCCGTCTTTCAGCGAGCGCTCGATGTCGCGCGCGGTCTCCTCCGGCCCCATCTGGCCGAGGCTGTCATAGACCCATATCGGGCGCGGCGCGGTGCCGAGCAGGGCGGCGAGCGGCAGCTCGTGCGCCTTCGCCAGCGCGTCCCAGAGCGCCATGTCGATGCCGCCGACCGCCGACGCCATCAGACCGGGCCAGCCGGCGAGCCGGCTTTTGGTCCGGAACATCTGCCAGATGTCCCGCGGCATCAGTGGCTGGCCCTTCACCAGGTCCTCGAGCTCGGCGACCAGCAAGGCGAGCGGGCGGAGGAAATGGGCGGCATAGGGGAAGAGATAGGCCGAGCCGACCACGCCGGCGTCGGTACCGATATCGAGCAGCACCAGCGGCGCCGCGTGCAGGGTGCCGGAGGCGGTCTTGTGTGGTTGCGGCAGGGGCGCGGTGACGGTGCGGACCCGGAAGCTGCCGATCCTGATGTCCTGGGTTCCGGTCATCCTGTCGCTCCTCCCGTGATCCTTGTTGCCGCGGTCTGCACGCCCGCCGCCGACCAGCCGCCGTCGATATTCACTGCCTGCCCGGTGATGTAGGAGGCCTTGTCGCTCAAGAGGAAGGCGGCGAGTTCGGCGACCTCCGCCGGCTCGCCATAGCGGTTCATCGGAATGCCCTGCATCCACTCGGCGCGGACATTGGCGTCCTGCACGCCCGCGATCAGCGGTGTGTTGATCGGTGCCGGGCAAAGCGCGTTGACCCGGATCCCGTGCTTGGCGAATTCGAGCGCGGCGACCTCGGTCAGGTTGATCACGCCGGCCTTCGAGGCCCCGTAGGCCGCCCGTTCGGCGCAGCCCCGGACCCCGGTCGCGCTGGCGAGCGAGACGAGGGCGCCGCCGGTGCCCTGATCGATCATGACTTTCGCCGCCGAGCGCAGGGTCGCATAGACCCCGGTCAGGTTGATCGCGATGATCCGCGCGAAATCCTCCGCATCGCCGTCGAGGATGGTCCTGCGATGCCCGATCCCGGCGCTGGCGACGCAGCCGGTGAGCCCGCCCATGCCCTTGGCGCCGTCGCGGATCCGCTTGTCGAGCATGGCCTCTTCGCGGACGTCGACCACGCCGGTCGTGACCCGTTCGCCGCCGAGCTTCTCCTTCGCCTGTCCGAGGTTTTCCTCGTTCAGGTCGAGCAGACAGACCGTGCCGCCTTCGGCGAGCAGTTTCTCGGCAATGGCGAATCCGATACCAGACGCGCCGCCGGTGATGACAACCTTGTCGGTCATGATGTGACTAGAGCCTCCTTAGCGTGTCGTAGGCGATGCCGGCGCCGAGGCCGGCAAAGACAATGCCGAAGGCAACGTTGATCCGCCGTCGCGCCCGGGCGAACAGGCGTATCATCGGCGCCGTCGAGAAAACAGTTGCTGTAATGCTGTGGCACAGGATTGCGAGCGCCGCGCAGAGCAGGACGATCGAGGCAAGGAGCCATGTGCCGGCATTTGCGGGCACGAAAGCGGTCAGGATGGAGCCGAAGAAAAGCGCCGCTTTCGGATTCGTGAGGCTGACCAGAAGTCCTGTCAAATAGGCGCGCTTGCCGCTCTGGCCGGAAACGTCGGCGCTGATGTCCCCGGTGCCGCCATATGCCGCGCTTCGGAGGGCCTTGAGGCCGAGCCAGAGAAGATACCCGGCGCCGGCGAGGCGGAGCAGGACGACCGCATCCGGAAACAGCTCGAACAGCGCGGAGACACCGAGGACCGCGAGGATGCTCCAGACCGTCGCGCCGGTAGAGAGGCCCAGTCCGGTCAGGAGGCCGCTGCGGCGGCCGCGAGCCATGGCCGAACTCATGACGGCGATCATGTTGGGGCCGGGACTGATCCAGGCGAGAAGATTTATCAGAATGATCGGCGAATAGATCGCGAGCAGGTCCATCGGCATGTCCCCCGGAGCGCCAAGAACTCGAAGCTTTGCGCGAGTCAGTTGTGGCGGCAACCCTTCTTCCGGATTGCGGTGGCGTTCGCTCCTGGCGGGGGCAATGCCGCTTCCGAAACGTTCCGAGACGCGCATTGCAAAAAGGCGGGCGATGAAAGACTGTTAGCCTCCCATTCCAATCCGGGCACGCTAGGGAGGACGCCATGGAAACGAGAGCCGCCGTCGCATTCGAGGCCGGCAAGCCGCTGCAGATCGAGACCGTCACCCTGGACGGGCCGCGCGCGGGCGAGGTGCTGGTCGAGATCAAGGCGACTGGGATCTGCCACACCGACGAATTCACCCGCTCGGGCGACGATCCGGAAGGCATCTTCCCGGCGATCCTCGGCCACGAGGGCGCGGGCGTGGTGGTCGACGTGGGACCGGGTGTAACCAGCCTGAAGAAGGGCGACCACGTGATCCCGCTCTACACCCCGGAATGCCGGGAGTGCGAATACTGCCTCAATCCGAAGACCAATCTCTGCCAGAAGATCCGCACCACCCAGGGCGCCGGCCTGATGCCGGACGGCACCAGCCGGTTCTCGATCAACGGCGAGAAGATTTTCCACTACATGGGTTGCTCGACCTTCGCCAACCACACGGTGATGCCGGAGATCGCGCTGGCGAAGGTGCGCGAGGACGCCCCGTTCGACAAGATCTGCTACATCGGCTGCGGCGTGACCACGGGCGTCGGCGCGGTGGTGAACACGGCCAAGGTGGAGCCCGGCTCCAACGTCGTCGTCTTCGGCCTCGGCGGCATCGGCCTCAACGTGATCCAGGGCGCCCGCATGGTCGGCGCCAACATGATCGTCGGCGTCGACCTCAACCCGGCGCGCAAGGAAATCGCCGAGAAGTTCGGCATGACCCACTTCGTCAATCCGAAGGAGGTCGAGGGCGACCTGGTGCCTTATCTGGTGGACCTGACCAAGGGCGGCGCCGATTACAGCTTCGAGTGCATCGGCAACGTCAACACCATGCGCCAGGCGCTGGAATGCGCCCACAAGGGCTGGGGCGAGAGCATCATCATCGGTGTCGCCGGCGCCGGGCAGGAGATTTCCACCCGCCCGTTCCAGCTCGTCACCGGCCGCTCCTGGCGCGGCACCGCCTTCGGCGGCGCGAGGGGCCGCACGGACGTGCCGAAGATCGTCGACTGGTACATGGACGGCAAGATCGACATCGACAGCCTGATCACCCACACCATGCCGCTCGAGGACATCAACAAGGGCTTCGACCTGATGCATCAGGGCAAGAGCATCCGCAGCGTGGTGGTGTACTAGCCTCCAATCACCACCCCAAGTTCGTCATCCCGGACCCGATCCGGGACCTTTCGAAGAGCCTGGCTCCACGTTCGGCAAGGTCCCGGCTCTGCGGCCGGGATGACGATTGATGGTACGCGGAAAGAGGCTCAGATCTCGGTGATCTTCGCCGCCGTCGCCTCGTCGCCGGTGTTCGGCGTGCCGGACTTCTCGATCAGCATCAGATGTGCCTCTTCCTCGGCGACCGGGCGGTGCTCGATGCCTTTCGGGATGACGTAGAGCTCGCCCGGGCCGAGCTCTACATCGCCGTTCTCTGTCTCGATGCGGATGCGGCCCTCGAGGACCATGAAGAAATCGTCCGTGTCGTCGTGATGATGCCAGTTGAACTCGCCCTTCACCTTCACGACCATGATGTCGTGACCGTTGAATTTCGAGACGGTCTTCGGCGACCAGTGTTCGCTGAATTTGGAGAGTTTCTCAGCGAGATTGACGGCTTCAGGCATCGCTTTTTCCACTTCCTTGGCTTTCGTCATCCCGACGCACGTCGGGATCCACTGTCTGCCACCTGGTTGGGGCAGTGGATCCCGTTTTTCAACGGGATCACGGGGCGGTTGGCCGTCTGGCCGCGGACTAAAGGTTCTGCGCGCCGTCGACCGCGACGGTTTGGCCGGTGACCCAGCTCGCGGCGGGCGAGAGCAGAAAGGCTGCGACGGTGCCGATCTCCTCCGGCTTGCCGAAGCGGCCGAAGGGGATACGGGCGAGGGTGCTGTTGTAGAGGTCCGGATTCTCCGTCTCGCGCCGCTCCCAGCTGCCGCCGGGAAACAGGATCGAGCCTGGGGCGATGCAGTTCACCCGCACCCCGTCGGCGGCAAATTTCTTGGCGTGACTCTGAGTCAGCTGGATCACTGCGGCCTTCACCGCGCCGTACGGCAGATTGGTGGTTGCGCCGATGCCGGAGACCGAGGAGATCGTCAGGATCGCGCCCTGGCTCTTCGTCAGGTACGGGTAGGCCGCCCAGGTGGCGCGGACGACGCCCATCAGGTCCACGTCGACGCTCTTCTTCCAGCCGTCCTCGTCGTCGGTCGCGCCGAAGCCGGAGGGATTGTTCACCAGCCCGTCGATCCCGCCGAGCGCGTCCGCCGCCGCTTCGATATAGGCCTTCAGCGCGTCGGCATCGGCGACGTCGCAAATCGCGGTATGGACCGTACCACCGTATGTCGCAAGCTTCTCCGCCGCCGAAGCGACGCTGGTTTCGGTGCGGCTGCAGACCGAGATGGCCGCGCCTTCGGCGGCGCAGGCCTCTGCGATCGCGAGGCCGATGCCGCGGGTGCCGCCGGTGACGATGATGTTCTTGCCCTTGAGACCGAGATCCATGTGTGTGCTCCCCAACTGATGAATGAACGTCACCCCGGCGCAGGCCGGGGCCCAAGGGAACACGGGACTGTGAACTCGATCCCTGGGTACCGGCCTTCGCCGGTATGACGGTTATTGAGTGGCGCCGAGAAATCAGCCGCCGGAATTGAGGCCGAGCGCGTGCCCGGCGAGGTAGAGCGAGCCGCAGATCAGGAAGCGCACGGGCGTGCCCTTCTTCTGGCTGTCGCGGAGTGCCTGCTTCACGGTCCGGACCGGGACGGCCGGCATGGCGGCGCGCTTGGCGCCGTCCATCAGCTCGTCCTCGGTCAGGGTGTTAGGTTCGCCCGGGATGGGCATGACGTAGAGCCGTTTCGCCCGGCCCTTCAGATGCTTCAGGAAGGCCGCCGGATCGCGCGTGTTGAGCGAGCTGAAGAGCATATGCACGGGTAATGCGCCCTTTTCCTTCGCCCAGCCGTCGAGGATGGATGCGACCGCCGCCCCGGCGCTTTCATTGTGTCCGCCATCGACCCAGAGCGTCGATCCGGGTGCGAGATACTCGGTCAGCGCGCCTGTTTCCAGGTGCTGCATGCGGGCGGGCCAGCGCGCCTCGGCGATGCCCTTTGCGCGCGCGCCCTCCGTCGTCGGGACCAGCTTTTCCGCGAGATCGGCCGCCATCAGCGCCTGTCCGGCGTTGGTTATCTGGTGCGCGCCGAGCAGGCCCGGTTTCGGATAGCGCCGGGTGGTGCCGCCGGTGCTGAAGAGCATGCCGTCGCCGCCCTCCGCGATGGTCCATTCCCGGCCGTGCCGGTGGAGCGGTGCGCCGACCTCCGACGCCCGCGCCTCGATCACGGCGAGCGCCGCCGGATCCTGCGGGCCGATCACTGCCGGAACGCCCGGCTTCAGGATCCCGGCCTTCTCGAAGGCGATCTTCTCGATCGTGTCGCCGAGGAAGCTCATATGGTCCATGGAGACCGGCGTGATCACGGAGACGGCGGGTTTCTCGACGACGTTGGTCGCGTCGAACCGTCCGCCGAGCCCGACCTCCAGCAGCAGCACGTCGGCCGGGGTGCGGGAGAAGGCGAGAAAGGCCGCCGCCGTGGTGATCTCGAAGAGGGTGATCGGCACGCCTCCGTTCTCGCGTTCGCATTCCTCGAGGATGCCGACCAGCGCCGCATCGTCGATCTCGTGGCCCGCGATGTAGAAACGCTCGTTGTAGCGCACAAGGTGCGGTGAGGTGTCGGCATGGACCCTGCGCCCCGCGGCCTCGTAGATGCCGCGCAGCATGGCGATCGTCGAGCCCTTGCCGTTGGTGCCGGCGACGTGGATCACCGGCGGCAGCTTGCGTTCCGGTTGGCCGAGCTTTTCAAGCAGGCGCTCGAGCCGGTCGAGCGTCAGATCGATCAGTTTCGGGTGCAGGCGCTGCAGCCTCTCCAGGATCGGCTGCGGCGAAGGCTTGGATGCGGAAATCTCGGGATCCTCCGGCGGACGAGCCTCAGCTCTCCTCGTCCTCGTCCACGCTTTCGGCAGATGTCGCCTTTGTTTTCGGCAGCTTCACCACCTCCGCCTCCGGCAGAGGGGAGCGGATCATGGCGAAGACCCGGATCAGGGTGTTCCGGAGATCCTTGCGATGCACGACCATGTCGACCATGCCGTGCTCGAGCAGGTATTCCGAGCGCTGGAAGCCGTCCGGCAGCTGCTCGCGGATGGTCTCCTGGATCACCCGCTGGCCGGCGAAGCCGATGATGGCGCCCGGCTCGGCGATATGGATGTCGCCCAGCATGGCGAAGGAGGCGGTGACGCCGCCCGTGGTCGGGTCGGTCAGCACGACGACGAAGGGCAGGCCCGCTTCCTTGACGATCTCGCGCGCGATCACCGTGCGCGGCATCTGCATCAGCGAGAGGATGCCTTCCTGCATGCGGGCACCGCCCGAGGCCGGAAAGACCACAAGCGGGGCCTTCTGCGCCTTGGCGAGTTCGGCCGCACGGACCAGCGCGTCGCCGACCGCGATGCCCATGGAGCCGCCCATGAAATCGAAGCGGAACAGCGCGAGCACGACCGGCGCGCCGCCCATCTTGCCGTGGGCAACGATGATCGCATCCTCGGCGTCGGTCTTCGACTGGGCTTCCTTCAGCCGGTCGGTGTAGCGCTTGCGGTCGCGGAATTTCAGCGGGTCGAGCACCGGTTTCGGCAGTTCGATCCGGTCGTGCTTCTCGCCGTCGAACAGCATCTCCAGACGCTTTTCCGCGCCGAGACGCATGTGGTGCTCGCAGTTCGGGCAGACCTGCTGATTCTCCTCGAGATTGCGGTGGAAAATCATCTCTCCGCAGCCGCCGCACTTTATCCAGAGATTTTCCGGCACGTCGTGCGGCTGCACGAGCGCCTTGATCTTCGGCAGGACAGAGTTGGTGATCCAGTTCATCTCATCTCACTCCGCAATCCGCGGGTTCAAATCTCAGCCGCGCGCCTCGCGCACGCCCTTGGCAAGCTCCGATACCAGATCGGTCACGGCCTTGACGGTATCCGGTCCGGCCTTGTCGTTCCCGTCGAGCGAGCCGGCGAGGGCATTCACCACCGCCGTGCCGACGATGCAGGCATCGGCGACGGAGCCGATCGCCGCCGCGTGGTCGCGGGTCTTGATCCCGAAACCGACGCCGATCGGCAGGTCGGTGTGGTTCCGCAGCCGGCTGATCGCCGCGCGGACCATGTCGATCGGCACGTCCGCGGTGCCGGTGATCCCGGTGATGGAGACATAATAGATGAAGCCGCTGGTATTGGTCAGCACCTTCGGCAGGCGGGCATCGTCGGTGGTCGGCGTTGCCAGCCGGACGAAGGGCAGGCCGCGTTTCACCGCCGGGACGCAGAGCTCGTCATCCTCTTCAGGCGGCAGGTCGACCACGATCAGCCCGTCCGCGCCGGCGGAAATGGCATCGGTCAGGAAGCGCTCCACCCCGTAGATATAGATCGGGTTGTAGTAGCCCATGAGCACGACCGGCGTGCTCTGGTCCCCTTCGCGGAACTTGCGCACCAGATCGATGGTCTTGGCGAGCGAGGCGCCGGCCTTGAGCGCGCGCTGGCTCGAGGCCTGGATCGACGGGCCGTCGGCCATCGGGTCGGAGAACGGCATGCCGAACTCGATCATGTCGGCGCCGGCGCCGGGCAGGGCCTTCAGGATCGCGAGCGAAGTCTCCTGGTCCGGGTCGCCGGCGGTCACGAAGATACCGAGGCCGGGCCGGTTCTCAGCCTTCAGGGCGGCGAAGCACTTGTCGAGGCGCGAAGCGGTATAGTCCATCAGAGTTTGCCCATCTTTTCGAGCCGCGGAATCACCGCATCCAGATCCTTGTCGCCGCGGCCGCAGAGGTTCATGACCACGATCTTGTCCTTGTCCATGTCGCCGATCATCGTCGAGACGTAGGCCAGCGCATGGCTCGGCTCGAGCGCCGGGATGATCCCCTCAAGCTTCGAGCAAAGGGCGAAGGCTTCAAGGGCTTCGGTGTCGGTGGCGCTGACATAGTTCACCCGGCCGCTCTCGTGCAGCCATGAATGCTCCGGACCGATACCCGGATAGTCGAGACCGGCCGAGATCGAGTGTGCCTCGGTGATCTGCCCGTCGTCGTCCTGCAGCAGGTAGGTTCGGTTGCCATGCAGCACGCCCGGCGCGCCGCCCGTCAGCGAGGCCGCGTGCTCGCCGCTCGGAATGCCGTGCCCGGCCGCCTCGACGCCGAAGATCTGGACGCTCGGATCGTCGAGGAAGGGATGGAACAGGCCGATGGCGTTGGAGCCGCCGCCGATGCAGGCGACCAGCGCGTCGGGCAGCTTGCCCTCGGCTTCCTCGAGCTGCCAGCGCACCTCCTCGCCAATAATGCACTGGAAGTCGCGCACCATGGCCGGGTACGGGTGCGGGCCGGCGGCCGTGCCGATGATGTAGAAATGCGTCTCCGCCTTGGAGACCCAGTAGCGCAGGGCCTCGTTCATGGCGTCTTTCAGGGTCGAGGAGCCGGAGGTGACCGGGACGACCTTGGCGCCGAGCAGGCGCATACGGTCGACGTTCGGCTTCTGCCGCTTCACGTCCTCGGCGCCCATGAAGACCTCGCACTCCATGCCGAAAAGCGCGCAGGCGGTGGCGGTCGCGACGCCGTGCTGGCCGGCGCCGGTCTCGGCAATGATCTTGGTCTTGCCCATGCGCTTGGCGAGCAGGGCCTGGCCCATCACGTTGTTGATCTTGTGTGCGCCGGTATGGTTCAGCTCGTCACGCTTGAAGTAGAGCTTGGCGCCGCCGAAGTGCTCCGTCAGCCGGGGCGCGAAATAGAGCGCGCTCGGGCGGCCGATATAGTGCTTGCGGTAATATTCCATCTCCGCCCAGAAGTCCGGGTCGCCCTTGGCCGTGAGATAGGCTTTCTCGACTTCGAGAATCAGCGGCATCAGGGTTTCGGCGACATAACGGCCGCCGAAGATTCCGAAATGCCCGTCTTCGTCGGGTCCGCTTCGGAACGAGTTCGGGGCTGGCGTGGCGCTGGCCATGGTCAGACTTCCTCATCTTGCGGGGAGGCTTGCGAAAGGCGGCATAATGCGCGGGGCGCCCGGCCAAAGCAAGGCTCCGGGCGGGCAAAAATTGTCACCCTGCGTGGAGTGCCGCAGCGACGAATCTCGCGATCTTTTCCGGGTTCTTGACGCCCGGCGCATCCTCGGCGCCGGAGGCGGTGTCGACGGCCGCGGTACCGGTCACCCGGATCGCCTCGGCGACATTCTCCGCGTCGAGGCCGCCCGCGAGCATCCAGGGCGTGTTGCCGCGATAGGCCTTGAGCGCGCGCCAGTCGAAGGTGAGCCCGTTGCCGCCGGGCAGCTTGTCCTTGTCCTTCGGCGGTTTGGCGTCGAACAGGATGAAGTCCGCCACGCCATCATAGGCTTCGGCCGCCCGCGCGTCCTCCGACTCGGCGACACGCAGCACCTTCATGACCGCAGCGCCGAAGCGCGCCTTGATTTCGCGGACCCGGTCCGGGGTTTCCTTGCCATGCAGCTGGAAGATGTCCGGACGGAGGTTTTCCCAGATCGCGTCGAGTAGCGCGTCGTCGGCATCGACCACGAGGGCGACGGTCTTCACGCCCTTGGGAACATGGCGCGCCAGCTCCTTCGCCTGCTCCGGCGTCACGGAACGCGGAGAGGGCGCGAAGAAATTGAAACCGAGATGGGTGGCGCCCGCCGCCGCCGCCGCCTCGACGGTGGCCGGCGTCTTCAGGCCGCAGATCTTGACGAGCATGTTTCTACCGTGTGTTCGGAGCCGGCAGGGCCTTGCGCAGGTCCTCGACCTCGTGCTTGCGGTCCTCGAGATCATGTTCGAGGCGCCGCGCCTTGCCTTCCGCCATGCGGGCCCGGCGCCGGGAGCTGCCGCCACTGAACCAGGCAGCGACGGTGCCGAGGACGAATCCGAACAGCATGGTGCAGAGGCCGAGAATATAGGCCGGAACCTCGACCGTGATCGGCAGCGGCCAGAAGCCGACCTCGACAGCGTGCCGGTTCGAGACGGCGAAAAGAACGATCACGACTGCGACCGGCAATCCGATCAGCATGCCGAAGGTCTTAGCGATGAATGATCTGCGGGCCATGGCGTTTCCGTTTTGCTAGCGCTCCTAATCTAGTGCGCCGTGCGGAAAATCGAAATGCCCGATGTGATTGATTTTCCGCATTGTCACCCCGGCGAAGGCCGGGCCCCAGAAGATCGAAGGGTTGCGGCCAGTTCCCTGGGTACCGGCCTTTGCCGGTATGACGGTCCATGGAGCTTTGGAAGAGAGATGGAACGCCTTCAGGCGTCTAGCCTTCGTTGATCCGGTCGCGCAGCTGCTTGCCGGTCTTGAAGAAGGGAACGAATTTCTCCTGCACCGGGACGGAGTCACCGGTACGCGGGTTGCGGCCCACGCGGGCATCGCGCTTCTTCACGGAGAACGCGCCGAATCCGCGCAGCTCGACCCGGTCTCCGCGCGCGAGGGCGTCGGAGATTTCGTCGAAGATGGCGGAGACAATCCGCTCCACATCGCGCTGATAGAGGTGGGGGTTCGCCTCGGCAAGACGCATGATCAACTCTGATTTGGTCATGTTTGCCACGCTCCCCCCAATCAACCCGTCGGCCCGTCCAATCGGTAGCCGGTTAGGTCACGGCGACAATAAAACCGAATTTTGACGCCTCTCGTCAAGTTTAAGTCTCTCTATTGCATAATAAAAACGCACTTCACCAAATTGGAAGTGCGTCATAGGCGCCCTGAAATGAGAACGGCGCCGCCCGATGGGGGGCGGCGCCGCTGCTCGCGAGACGGTCGGGTAAGGCGTCAGCCTCAGCCCTGGTTCTCTTCTTCTTTCTGCTTCAGGGCCGCGCCGAGGATGTCGCCCAGGCTGGCGCCGCTGTCGGAGGAACCGTAGTCGGCCATGGCCTTCTTCTCTTCCTCGATTTCGCGGGCCTTGATCGACAGGGTCAGCTTGCGCGTCTTGTTGTCGATCTGGGTGATCTTGGCATCGACCTTCTCGCCCACGGCGAAACGGTCCGGGCGCTGCTCGGAACGGTCGCGGGAAAGATCGGACTTGCGGATGAAGCCGTTCAGGCCGTCGCCGACGGAGACCTCGAGGCCGTTGTCGGTGAGCGTGGTGACCGTGCAGGTGACAACCGCACCCTTGCGCAGGTCGGACGCACCGGACTCGAACGGATCCTCGGAGAGCTGCTTGATGCCGAGGGAGATGCGCTCCTTCTCGGTATCGACGTCAAGGACCTTCGCCTTGACCATGTCGCCCTTCTTGAACTCCTTGATGGCCTCTTCGCCCGACTGCTCCCAGGAGAGGTCGGAGAGGTGCACCATGCCGTCGATCTCGCCGGAAAGGCCGACGAACAGACCGAATTCGGTGATGTTCTTGACCTCGCCTTCGATCTCGGTGCCGACCGGGTAGCTGGTGACGAAATCGTCCCACGGATTGGCCATGCACTGCTTGAGGCCAAGGGAGATACGCCGCTTGCTCGGATCGACGTCGAGGACCATGACCTCGACTTCCTGGCTGGTGGAGACGATCTTGCCCGGATGCACGTTCTTCTTGGTCCAGCTCATTTCGGAGACGTGGACCAGACCTTCGATGCCCGGCTCCAGCTCGACGAACGCACCGTAGTCGGTGATGTTCGTGACGCGGCCGGTGAACTTGGTGCCGACCGGATACTTCAGCTCGACGCCTTCCCACGGATCCGCCTCAAGCTGCTTCATGCCGAGGGAGATGCGCTGGGTTTCCGGGTTGAAGCGGATGACCTGCACCTTGACGGTGGAGCCGATCTGCAGCGCTTCGCTCGGGTGGTTGATGCGGCGCCACGCGATGTCGGTGACGTGCAGCAGGCCGTCGACACCGCCGAGATCCACGAACGCGCCGTAGTCGGTGATGTTCTTGACCACACCCTGCAGGACCTGGCCTTCCTGGAGGTTCGCGACCAGCTCGGAACGGGCTTCGGCGCGGGACTCTTCAAGAACGGCGCGGCGGGAAACGACGATGTTGCCCCGGCGGCGGTCCATTTTCAGGATCTGGAACGGCTGCGGCGTGCCCAGGAGCGGGCCGATGTCGCGCACCGGACGGATGTCGACCTGGCTGCCCGGCAGGAAGGCCACGGCGCCGGACAGGTCGACGGTGAAGCCGCCCTTGACCCGGCCGAAGATGGTGCCGGTGACGCGTTCGGCCTTCTCGAAGGCGCCTTCGAGAACCGCCCAGGCTTCCTCGCGGCGGGCCTTCTCGCGGCTCAGCATGGCTTCGCCGTTACGGTCTTCCATGCGCTCGACATACACTTCGACAATGTCGCCGGGCTTCAGGTCGGCCTTCTGGCCGGGGCCGCCGAATTCCTTCAGCGCCACACGGCCTTCGGACTTGAGGCCGACGTCGATCAGGGCGCTGTCGCCTTCGATCGAGACGACCGTGCCCTTGACAACGCTGCCTTCGATGCTCGTGACGTCGCCGAACGACTCGTCGAGCAGGGCAGCAAAATTCTCAGAAAAATCCGGTTCCTGAACCGCAGCGGCTGAATTAGCCATGTAAGCTCCTCAAAGGGTCTTGCCGGAGAACCGCGGTTCACCGGCAGCAGTGTCTTGGTGGCTGTGCAAATTGAGTATCTGCACCCCGCTCCGCGGGGCCGTTCCACCCGGTCCGTGGGTTGGAACGCGGCTGAGCCTGTCAGCCACCGTTGGGTTGCAAAGCCGGTCAGCGGACCTGATGACCGGCATCTCTCAGTTCGTTTTCCAGGACGCGGCGATCAGTCCGTGCCTTTGATCACCTCGAGGGCGGCCGCGAAGGCCTCATCCGGGGTCATCGACGATGTGTCGATCAGAACCGCGTCGTCCGCCTGCACCATCGGAGCGTCGCTCCGGCCGGCGTCACGGGCATCGCGTTCCCGCATGTCCTGCAAAACGCGCGCATATATAGCGGCCTCGCCCCGCTCCTGCAACTCTTTGAATCGCCGCTCGGCCCGGGCTTCGACGGATGCAGTGACGAAGAGCTTGCGATCGGCGTCCGGGCAGATGACGGTTCCGATGTCCCGCCCGTCCAGGATCGAGCCTTTCGCGCCGCCCGGCGGATTGGTCGCGAAACTGCGCTGGAAGTCCTTCAGCGCGGCGCGGACTTGCGGGACGGCGGCCACTTTCGAGGCGGCCGCACCGGCCTCGCCGGTCCGGAGATCGGGGCTGCCGAGAATGCTCCGGTCGAGATTGCGTGCCGCGGCGGCCGCGGCGGCCTTGTCTTCGGGATCGCCGCCCGCGCGCAGCACCATCACGCCGACCGCGCGGTAGAGCGAACCGGTATCGAGATAGGCGAAACCGAGCTCGTCGGCGAGACGGCGCGCGAGGGTTCCCTTGCCCGCCGCAGCGGGCCCGTCGATGGCGATGATCATGGGTTACGCCCTGTCCTGGATCTTCGCGCCGGCGCCGCGCATCAGATCTGCGAAGCCGGGGAAGCTGGTGTCGATGGTGCGGGCATCGTCGATCGCGACCGGGTTTTCCGCGCCCATGCCGAGGACCAGGAACGACATCGCGATGCGGTGGTCGAGATCGGCCTCGATCAGCGCGTTTCCGGCGACGCCGTTCGAGGAACCGGTGACGGCGAGCGTGTCCTCGCCCTCCTCGACCCGGACGCCGGCCTTGGTGAGGCCGCGTGCCATGGCGCCGAGACGATCGCTTTCCTTGACCCGGAGTTCGCCGACACCGCGCATGACGGTCGCGCCCTCGGCGAAGGCGGCGGCGACGGAAAGGATCGGATATTCGTCGATCATGCTCGGCGCGCGTTCGGCCGGCACTTCGATGCCCTTCAGTTCGCTATGGCGCACCCTGATATCTCCGACCGGTTCGCCCGCCTCGATGCGCCGGTTGGTGATCTCGATATCGGCACCCATCTCGAGCAGCGTCTCGAAGACACCGAAACGCAGCGGGTTGAGGCCGACCGCGGGCAGGGTGATATCGGAGCCCGGCGTGATCAGGGCGGCAACCGCGGGAAAGGCGGCAGAGGAGGGATCGGAGGGGACGACGATGTCGCGGCCATGGAATTCGGGCTGGCCGGTGAGGGTGATGACGCGGCCCTCGGGCACGTCCTCGACGCGGACCTCGGCGCCGAAATGCCGGAACATGGTCTCGGTGTGATCGCGGGTCTTTTCCGGTTCGATCACCGTGGTCTCGCCCGGCGTGTTGAGGCCGGCGAGCAGGATCGCGGACTTCACCTGGGCGGACGCGACAGGCAGCGTATAGCGGATCGGCAGCGGATCGCGCGCGCCTTCGACGCAAAGCGGCAACTTCCCTCCGGCGCGGCCGTGGAAGGCGGCGCCGATCCGGCTCAGCGGCGTGATCACCCGGCCCATGGGACGGCGGCGCAGGGAGGCGTCGCCGGTGAAGATGGCCGAGATCGGGTGTCCGGCCACGAGCCCCATCAGCAGCCGTGCCGCGGTGCCGGAATTGCCGAGATCGAGCACGTCGTCGGGCTCGTCGAGCGTGCCGATGCCGCGTCCGTGGATTTCCCAAGTCGCGTCCTCGTGCCGTTTCACCGTGGCGCCGAGCGCGCGCATGGCGGCGGCGGTCGCGAGCACGTCCTCGCCCTCCAGCAGGCCGGAAACCGTCGTGCGTCCGACCGCGAGGCCGCCAAGGATCAGGGAGCGATGGGAAATCGACTTGTCGCCGGGCACTTTCAGGGTGCCGGTCAGGGCGGTGCTCTTGGATGCGCTAAGGGACGTCATGGGCCTTCTCTGAAGGGCGAATTCGCGTTGACCGCAGGCTCTCTATCACAGAGGCTTGCACACTGTCTGGAGGAAATCCGCGGCGCCCGCCGGAAACCGGCTTCCGCGATACGCATTTTCGCTTTGACAGACGGAAATATGATCGCTATTCGGCGCCGAGTTGGATTGCGATCCGAAGTGAGCTGTTCTCGGAGGAATGACGTGGCAAAGCCGGAATGGGGCATCAAGCGTACCTGCCAATCTTGTGGCACGCGCTTCTACGACCTGATGAAGTCTCCAATCGTTTGTCCGAAGTGCGAGACCGAATTTGATCCGGAAGCTGTGCTGAAGAGCCGGCGCGCTCGGGCTGTGCCTCTGGCGGACGAAAAGAAGAAAAAGCCGAAGGAAGCCGAGGACGCGGACAACGAGATCGAGGACGAGGAAGACGAACTCGACGAGCTCGAGTCCGATGATGATGTCCTCGAAGACGACGACGATGACGACGACGACGCTGACGACGACAGCGACGACGACGATGAGCTGATCCCAGATCTCGACACGGATGACGACGACAGCGACGATGACGACGCGCTGCTCGAGGATGCGTCCGATCTGGATGACGACGACGATGTCGGCGTGATCGGAGACGCTGACGACGAGGATGATCGTTAAGCCGGGAGCGGCATCGTAAAGATGACAAAAAGCTCTTGATCCGCGGCGCTGGGGTCGCTACATAGGCGGCCCACCGCGCCGGAACCCAACCGGTCGGGAGCGTTAAGGGGCCATAGCTCAGCTGGGAGAGCGCTACAATGGCATTGTAGAGGTCAGGAGTTCGATCCTCCTTGGCTCCACCATCGAAGCCCGCAGGGAAACCTGCGGGCTTCGTCCATTTCTGGATGTTTTTCCCAGTTGTTCCACACGGCCGTCTGTCGTCTCGGCGTTATGCGGATGATCTCAGCGTCGCTACATCGATCTTTGGGAAGAAGCCCGCTGCGGGGACCTGCTTCAGGTCGTTCCCATGATCTTGTCGATGCAAGCCAGGGCGAGCGGCCGCGAGGGATTGTCTTCTCCGGGCATCGTGGCCCAGCCGGCGTCCATTACGACATCGTCGCGCCGGTAGGTCGCCGCTTCCTTCAGTGCGGCCATCGTGCTGGCCGCATTCGGATCTGCCACGGACCGGGCAACGCAGACCGGGACGAGAGCCTGCACCACTTCGGCGCGTGCACGCTCGGAAGCGATTACCTCCGCTTTGCTGCCGGTGACCCAGCCCCCCCAGGTGAAGCCGATGATCGTGATCGCGATCGCTCCAAATCCGCAGCCGAGGAGAGCGGGTTTGATCCATTCAGGTAAAGCCATGACAGTCTTGCTCCGTTTGGCGACACGTTGGCCGCGGGTTCGAATTCAGACAGGCCGCTATTGATGTGCGGGTCGTTGCCTGGTGCCGCCTACGCGCGGCGGCGAAGTATTTTTCTGATCCATGATAGTCAAAACCGCACAAGGCGCTTTTAATGCCGGATAAAAGTCAAAATAATCCGAGTTCATGTTCAGTATTTTTTACCAATTTCACGCAAAAAATCTTGTTTACAGTGACGTAATTTTTGATTTTTTGATATAAAAATATTGAAAAGATTTGAGTAATTAGCATTTGAGGGTGCTTTTTATTTTTTTAACCTGTTGAAATAGAGAGCGTAAATCTGATCGTGGAAAAGCAAATTCTCGCTTTGGGGCGGCGGTGTGTCGGGAGTGTTGAGGGGCCCGAATCCAGCGGGTGACTCATGGATCGATTTTTTTTTGATCTTCAACTCGATGATCCTTGGCACCATCATCGAAACCGGCAGGGGACCATGCGAGCTTTGTCCATTTTAGGGCCCCAATCTAACCCTTGAGAACCGCGTCCCGGGATGTCCTGCAGACCCGCCACAGCTTCCGATTGGCGGAAGTTTGGCCTTTGCAACCATAAAAAATTGATTTCAGTCAAAATGACTGTCTACACTCGTGGTGAACAAGGTCGTGTTGGCGCGGTTGTCACCGATACCGCAAGGGTGGAGATAGTCTTCGCATGCCGCCGTTGTCGGAAAACCTGGAGCTGTTTCTCGAGTCGGTCCCCGATGCGATGCTGATCGTGGATTCCGAAGGCCGGATCGTTCTCGCCAACGCCAGGATGGAAGAGCTTTTCGGATATACGCGGGCCGAACTCATGGGCCAGCCGGTCGAGATGCTCATGCCGAACGCGCACCGCAAGCGGCATATCGCGTTTCGCGAAGGATATCTCCGGGCGCCGCGTGCACGCGACATGGCTGCAAATCTGGAACTCAAGGGCGTACGCCGTTCGGGAGAACAGTTTCCCGTCGAGATCAGCCTGAGTCCCATACCGTCCTCGAACGGCATCCTCATATCGAGCGCGATCCGTGACGTGACGGATCGTCTAGAGCGCGAACGCAAGGCCAGGGCCCGGGAAGTCGAGCTGGAAAAGCTGGCGAACATGAACCGGTTCCTGTTCAGTCTGTCGCACGAATTGAGGACGCCCCTGAATGCGATCTGCGGGTTTACCACCGCGCTTCTCATGGAGTTGGCCGGACCGATCAACGAGAAGCAGCGGACCCAGCTCTCGACCGTCGAGGAAAGTGCGGCCCATCTCCTTGCATTGATCAATCAACTCCTCTCCCTGCAGAATCCGGATTTCGGAACCGACAGCGCGAATCTCGAGCGGCTGGACTGTGGCGAGGTTGCGTCTTCCGTCTGCAAGATGATCGAGCCCGAGGCGGCGGCGAAGGGCCTGTCTCTCACTCTCCAGCACATGGAGAGTGCGCCGGTCCTGCGGACCAATCGTCGTATCCTGACCCAGATCCTGATCAATCTGGTCGGCAACGCGGTGAAATATACGGACAAAGGCGGTGTCACGGTTTCTGTGCGACGGGAGGAGTCGCATCAGGGCCCGAAGATCGAGTTCATGGTGAAAGATACGGGCATCGGCATTCCGCAGGGGGCCCAGGCGCACCTTTTCGAGATGTTCTATCGCTCGAACCGGGAACGCGAGGGAACGGGGCTCGGGTTGTTCATAAGCCAGCAGTTGGCCGGGCGTCTCGGCGGAAGAATCACCTTTGTGTCAGAGCCCGGAAAGGGAAGCGTTTTCACTTTCTCTCTGCACCAGAAAGGAGCGGAAAATGTCGGCGCAAATTCTGGTTATCGAGGATCTTCCGGCGAACCTGGAGTTGCTCAGAGCCCTTCTTGAGGCGTTCGGGCACAAGGTCGACGGAGCGCCCGACGGGCTGACCGGGCTAGAGGCGATTCGTCAAAAACGGCCGGACATGGTCCTTTGCGATCTGCAGATGGACGGGCTTGACGGTTTCGGCGTCGCCGAGGCCATCCGTCGGGACGAATCCCTGAGGGACTTGCCGCTCGTCGCAGTCACCGCCCTGGTCGCGGACGGTGTCGCGGAGCGCGTGGAAAACTCGGGATTTGACGGCTATATCACGAAGCCGATCGAGGCACGTCGTTTCGTTCCTCAAATCGAACAGTATCTGCCCGAGAGCCTCAGACTGCTGCCGCCTGATGGCTTGTCGATCTAGGCCGCGCGGAAGCGGTTGTAGCGGCCGCCGGTGCGGAAGCGGTCGAGATAGGTCGGCAGGATCGCTTCGCAGGCCGTCGGCGTGACGCCGAGATCCGCCAGGGTCAACGCGCCTTCGGAGACCACATTGTCGCTCTTCAGCAGGATGACCTGATCGCGGGTGAGCGGCGGCGTCGGCAGCCACTCCAGGAACGCCGCCTCGATCGAGGCGGCCCAGAACGGGATATCTACCAGCCGGCGCGCCCGTCCGGTTTGCGCCACGACAAGTTCCATCAGCTCCTTGAAGGTATAGATCTTCGGGCCACCGAGTTCATAGGTCTTGCCCGCCGCTTCGTCCGAAGCGAGGGCCTTGAGGGCGGCATTGGCGACATCGTCGACATAGACCGGCTGGAACCTGGTGGTGCCGCCGCCGATCAGCGGCAGGAACGGGAAGCTCTCCGCCATCGCGCCGAAACGGTTGAAGAAATCGTCGTCGGGTCCGAACACGATGCTCGGGCGCAGGATGGTCGCGGCAGGAAAAGCGCCACGCACCGCGTCCTCGCCGGCGGCCTTGCTGCGGGCATAGCGCGAGGCCGAACCGGCGTCGGCGCCGATCGCCGACACGTGCAGGAGTCTCGAGGCACCCGCTTTCGCCGCCGCGCCCGCGATGAGTCCGGGCGCCGTGCCCTGCACCGCGTCGAAGCGGTTGCGGCCGCTCTCGTAAAGGATACCGCAGAGATTGATCACCATGTCGGCGCCTTCGACGGCGGGCGCGATCGCGCTCAAGCCCTCGGTGACATCGATATGGACCGGGGTCACCTGGCCGACGACGCCCTGGACCTTGAGAAACTTCGCGGCTTCCACATCCCGGCACGCCACCCGGATACGGGCACCTTTCTGCGCCAGCTCGCGCACGATGTTCCGGCCGATGAAGCCGGAGCCTCCGAAAATGGTGATCTGCTTGCCTTGGAACATGGATATCGTCCTTCCCCAGCGCGCCTTTCCGGGCCCAGAAAACCGGGGGCGCAGTCCTTTGCCTCACGGGCGCTTATAATATAGCGGCGCGGCCGCGGCGATCAAAAATCCCGGGCGGCGGCACGGGAGCGCATATGAACTTCGCGCGGCCGCAAAAAGCCTTTGACAGACGCGTCGCGTGCTGGCATTTACGGCGGCCTCAGCGGCGGACTGGTGCTGCCCGCTGTGCCCAGGTGGCGGAATTGGTAGACGCGCTGGCTTCAGGTGCCAGTGGCCGCAAGGCCGTGGAAGTTCGAGTCTTCTCCTGGGCACCAACCTCCTTTAAAAGAGACCGGAAGTGTTTGTCCGCCCTTGCGAATTCGCGACGGGTCGGCGACGAGGTGCGGCCGTCCGGCTGCCAGAGCAGACGGGGCAGGAGGCTCAGATGACCATTACCTTGCACAAGGGCGATCTGCCCGACGGACTCGATCTCGGACCGGTGGTCGCGATTGACAGCGAGACCATGGGGTTGCGCCCCGAGCGCGACCGGCTTTGCGTGGTGCAGCTCTCTTCCGGCGACGGAACCGCGCATCTCGTGCAGTTTGCCAAGGGAATTCACAACGCGCCGAACCTCGTCCGGCTGCTGACCGATCCGAAAGTGCTGAAGCTGTTCCACTTCGCCCGCTTCGATGTGGCGATCATGCAGGCCTATCTCGGCGTGGTCACGTCCCCGGTCTATTGCACGAAGATCGCCTCGAAGCTGGTACGCACCTATACCGACAAGCATGGTCTGAAGGATCTGTGCCGTGAATTGCTCGGGGTCGAGCTTTCAAAGCAGCAGCAATCCTCGGATTGGGGCGCCGAGACGCTGACCGAGGAGCAGATGCATTACGCGGCATCCGATGTGCTCTACCTGCACCGCCTGAAGGAAGAGCTGGACCGGCGGCTCGTGCGCGAGGGCCGCGACGGCTATGCCGCGGCGAGCTTCGCCTATCTGCCCGTCAGGGCATCGCTCGATCTGATCGGCTATGGCGACCAGGATATTTTTGCCCATTAAGGCCGGAAATATCGGGATTTATTGACCCTTTGGCGCTCCTTCGCCATACTCCGGACAAGATGACAAGCAATTGTCGGGCCAGATTTGGTTCGCAGAACGAGGCCCGCTCCGGATCGAAGCGGTCTGTTTCGTGATTCCGCGTTGATGGCGGACCTTAAGAGGAACGGATGTCCGAACAGACAGCGTCAAACATCGGAGGTGATTTCGGCGGACGCCGGTTCCTGCCGGAGGCTCCCCGCAGGCGCGAGGCGGCGCATTTCCGCGCCAGCCGCATGGTCGTGCTGATGAAGCTGATCCTGCCGGCCCTCGCGCTTGCCATTGTCGCTCTGATCGTGAGCTGGCCGCAGCTTATCCCGGATCACACCAAGTTCCGTCTCGGAGACAAGGCGAAGAACCTGCTTGCCGTTGCGACCGACGGGTTGAGCATGGACCAGCCGCGCTATGTCGGGGTGGACGACGCCCAGCGTCCCTATGAGATCACCGCGCAGCGCGCGAGCCAGGACAGCCATGAGTCGGACCGTCTCGATCTCGTCGCGCCGCAGGCCGACCTTGCGGTCAACGAGGAGGAATGGCTCGCGCTTTCCGCCGCGGCCGGCATCTATGACAGGAAACAGAAGACGATCGACCTCAGCGGCGGCGTCACGGTGTTTCACGATCGCGGCTACACGGTGACCTCGGAAAGCGCTCGCGTCCTGCTCGACGAGGGTATGGCGACCAGCGACGATCCGGTCAGCGCCCACGGCCAGAGCGGCATCGCGACCGGCGAGGGTTTCCGGATCTATGACCGGGGCGAGCGCATCGTTTTCGTTGGCAAAAGCAAGGTGGTGCTTTATCCGGCTCAGCTCGGTGGGCTCGAGACCCGGAGAGCGAAGTGATGCGTATAGACCGACCCGGCCGTCGGACCGTTTGCGGTTGGGCCATTCTGATCGCGGCCCTCTGCTGGACGATGGCGATTCCGGAGACGCGGGCCCAGAGCGTTCCGGGGCAGGCCGGAGACGAAGGTCCGGTGACGGTCGAAGCCGATGACGGTATCGAATGGATCCGCGACCAGCGCATGTATGTGGCGCGCGGAAACGCGAGGGCGGAGCGTGGCGGCGTGACGGTGCGGGCGGACACTCTGACGGCTCTTTACCGAGAGGCCAACGGGGCGACCGACATCTACCGGCTGGAAGCGGTCGGGAAGGTCGTGATTTCCTCCGACAAGCAGACCGGCTATGGCGAACGCGCCGTCTACGATCTGGACGAAGCGGTCGCGGTGCTGCTCGGCAAGCAAGCGCCGCCCCGGCTCGAGACCGGAACCGAGACGATCACCGCCCGGGACAGCCTTGAATACTGGGAGCAGCGCAAGATCGCCGTGGCCCGCGGGAACGCGGTGGCGAAGAAGGACGACCGGACGATCCGCGCCGATACCCTGATCGCCCGCTTCGAGGAGGATCGCGCCGGCAAGCTGGTCGCCACCCGGATGGACGCGGTCGGCAATGTCGTCATCACCACGGCCGAGGATGTCGCGCGCGGCGATGAAGGCATCTACAATGTCGATTCGGAGACCGCGATCCTGCAGGGCAACGTGCGGATCACGCGGGGTGAGAACCAGTTGAACGGCGAGCGCGCCGAAGTGAATCTCAAGACCGGCATCAGCAAGCTGCTGTCGGGACCGGATGGAGCGAAACAACGGGTCAGAGGATTGTTCAATCCGAAGTCGGACAAGAAATGAACCGGCACGGAAACGGCAAACCGCAAAGCGGGGCAAAGGCTAAGGGATGAGCGATACTAGTCTTGGTGCGGCGGGCGCCCCGGTAGCAGGCGCGGAAGGGCCGCGTCTGGTCGCCAGCAATCGCGGGCTGGTCGCGCGCAATCTCGGCAAGCGCTACAAGTCGCGGCCGGTTCTGCGCGACGTCAGCATCTCGGTCCAGCGCGGCGAGGCCGTCGGTCTGCTCGGCCCCAACGGCGCCGGCAAGACGACCTGCTTCTATGTCATCACCGGACTGATCTCGGCCGATTACGGCTCGATCCATCTGGACGGGGCGGACATCACGGAATTGCCGATGTACCGCCGGGCCCGCCTCGGGATCGGCTACCTGCCGCAGGAGGCGTCGATCTTCCGCGGCCTGACGGTCGAGCAGAACATCCGCGCGGTGCTGGAGGTGGTCGAGGACAATCCGGCGCGGCGCGACGCGCTGCTGGAGGACCTGCTGGCGGAATTCTCCATAAGTCATCTGCGCCGCACGCCCTCCATCGCGCTTTCGGGCGGCGAGCGGCGCCGGGTCGAGATCGCCCGGGCGCTGGCCTCGCATCCTGCCTTCATTCTGCTCGACGAACCGCTTGCGGGGATCGATCCGATCGCGGTCGGGGAAATCCGCGATCTGATCTCGCATCTGAAGGACCGCGGCATCGGCGTGCTGATCACGGACCATAATGTTCGCGAGACGCTCGATATCGTCGACCGAGCCTTCATCCTGCATGACGGCATGGTTCTCATGGACGGTGCGCCGGACGAGATCGTCGCCAATACCGATGTGCGGCGGGTTTATCTCGGCGACCGCTTCAGGCTCTAGGGAGACCGGCCTTGGCGCTTTCGGCCAGACTGGACCTCAGACAGTCCCAGAACCTGGTAATGACGCCGCAGCTGCAGCAGGCGATCAAGCTGCTGCAGTTCAATAATCTTGAGCTGACGGAATTCGTCGAGGCCGAACTCGAGCAGAATCCGCTGCTGGAGCGGGACGACGGCGACGGGCCAGCTACCCTGGAGGCGCTCGAGGCGGACAATCTCGCCGCCTATGACAAGGCCGTCGAGGGAGAGGGCGCCGCGCCGGAGGGGGCGGGCGACAGCGGTTGGGACGATGCGCCGGACGGCCCCGATATCGTCGACCGGACGACGTCCGAATCGCTCCCCGCCGGCGGCGAGGATCCGGGCGATTCCGATTACGAGAACAATTGGGGCAGTGCGGGCGTCGAGGAAACCGATCCGTCCGTCACGCCCACTCTCGGAAGCTGGGAGGCGGCTGCGGGTTCCGGTTCCGGCCGCGGCGGCGACGACCTTCCGGGCATCGAGGAGAGCGTCGGCGGGCTGAAGACGCTGCGCGAGCATCTTCTGGAACAGATCACCCTCGATATTAGCCGGCCCGACGAGCGGATCATCGCCGCGGACCTGCTCGACCAGCTGGACGATGCCGGATACCTGACCGGCGACCTGGAAGAGGTTGCCGACCGGCTCGGGGCGGAACTCGAGGCCGTGGAGACGGTCCTGGGCAAGCTCCAGGCTCTCGACCCGCCGGGGATCTTCGCCCGCAGTCTCTCCGAATGCCTTGCCCTGCAACTGAAGGACCGAAACCGGCTCGATCCGGCGATCCAGGCCCTGCTCGACAATCTGCCGCTGCTCGCGAAGCGCGACATGCCGGCGCTGCTGAAGGTCTGCGGCGTGGATGCCGAGGACCTTACCGAGATGGTGGAGGAGATCCGGTCGCTGAACCCGAAGCCGGGACTCACCTTCGAGCCCGACAACAGCGAACCGGTTGTGCCGGACGTCCTCGTACGCGCCGCGCCGGACGGCAGCTGGGTGGTCGAACTCAATCCGGACACCTTGCCGCGTGTGCTGGTGAACAACGCCTATCTCTCGCAGATCAGCCGGACCCCGAAGAACAAGGCGGACCGGGAATATCTCAGCGAATGTCACCAGTCGGCCAACTGGCTGGTCCGCTCGCTGCATCAGCGCGCGACGACGATCCTCAAGGTCTCGGGCGAGATCGTCCGCCAGCAGGACGCGTTTTTCCAGCATGGTATCCAGTATCTGCGCCCGCTCGTGCTGCGCGATATCGCCGAGGCGATCGAGATGCACGAAAGCACGGTCAGCCGCGTCACCTCGAACAAGTTCATGGCGACGCCGCGCGGTATTTACGAGCTTAAATACTTCTTCACGAGTGCCATCGCATCATCGGCGGGTGGTGACGCCCTCTCCGCCGAGGCGGTCCGGTTCAAGATCAAGAAGCTGATCGACGAGGAACCGCCGAACAAGGTGCTGTCGGACGATCGCATCGTTGAAATCCTCCGGGGCGAGGGCGTCGATATTGCACGGCGGACCATCGCGAAATACCGCGAAGCGATGAGAATTCCGTCGTCCGTTCAGAGGAGACGCGAAAAATCGATGGGAATTTGACCTTTATGCCGGGTACTTAGAAAACTCGTAACCGCAGCGCTTGACTCTCCCAAGTGGCGCGCATAAGTTCCGCGCCTTCGTCGCCAAGGCGACGTTGCGGGCAGACTTTCTCCGGATGGTTCAAAGCCGGGTCCCGACGCCGAATGGCCAAATGTCATCGACCGCGAAAGAAGCATGCAGCTAGCAATCAACGGTAAGCAGGTCCAGATCAGCGACGCGCTCAAGGAGCATGTCGAGCGACTCGTGACGGATATTTCCGAGAAGTACTTTGGCGATCCGCTCGAGGGGACCGTGACGGTCTCCAAAGAGGGCAATGATTTTCGCACTGACATCGCGGTTCATGTCGGACGTGACATGTTCGTCCGTGGCCAGGGCAGCGACGGCGATGCCTACAAGTCCGCCGACAAGGCCGGCGAGCATATCGACAAGCGCCTGCGCCGGTTCAAGCGCCGGGTTCGCGACCATCATCGCGGCAACGGTGGCGTGAATATTGCTGCCCAGCAGTACGTGCTCGCGGCCGATCACGCCGAAGCCCAGCCTTCCCCGGAGGAAGAGTGGCAGGCCGTGGTCGTCGCGGAGATGACCACCAACATCGAGGATCTCTCGGTGGAGGAGGCCGTCATGCGTCTCGAGTTGGGCGACCTTCCGGTGGTGATGTTCCGGAACCGGTCGCATGGTGAACTGAATGTGATCTACCGCCGCGGCGACGGGAACATCGGTTGGATCGATCCAAAGGGCCTGGCTCAAGGCTGAGCCGGCCGCAACGGGACCGGCATCGTGAATGGGCTGCTCGCTTGACAGAGATGGCCCGCACGGTGCCTATTTGAAGCGAGAGCAGGGTAGACACGATGGAAATCGCGGAAATCCTAATTCCCGAGGGCGTCATTCCTCATCTGAAAGTCACGTCGAAGAAACAGGCGCTGCAGGAGCTTTCCCGCCGTGCCGCCGACGTGACCGGTCTCGGGCAAAGAGAGATCTTCGACGTGTTGCTGGAGCGGGAGCGTCTCGGTACGACCGGAATGGGCGAAGGCATTGCGATTCCGCATGGCAAACTGCCTGAACTCGACCGGCTGTACGGTATTTTCGCGCGTGCCGACAGGGCCGTCGAGTTCGACGCGATCGACGACAAGCCGGTCGATATCATTTTCCTGCTGCTTGCACCCGAATCCGCCGGAGCGGACCATCTGAAGGCGCTTGCCCGTGTCTCGCGTCTGCTGCGTGACAAGGGGAACTGCGACAAGATCCGCGGCGCCGACAGCGTCGACGCGATCTATGCGCTGCTGACAGAGGCAACGGCCAGCAACGCGGCCTGATTCCCCTGCCGCGCCGACGGCATTCCAGCCTGCGGAGCAGCTGCCCGTTTCAGTGAATCCGGGCAGCCTCCATCTCGTTTTCCCGGATCAGCGAAACGGCCGCGTCCCAACTCGGCGCGTCGGCGACGAGTTGTCCGTCCGCGGTGTGAATTTCGTAGTTCGCCTCTCCGCCGCTCGTCACCGGTTTCACGAAGGCGATGTCAAACAGCCCTAGGGCGGCGAAATCCTTGGCGCTCATGCGGCGCACATCGATTGGCTCTGGCATATCCGTATCCATACGCATCTCCTTTCCGGCTGATGCGTCCGTCTGGTTGAGAGAGTTTTTCCGGCGGTATCAGTCGGCGTGCTCGATATCGAGTTTCTCGGACGTGACCCTTGGGGTCTTCCGGCTGCCGTTGATCTCGATCGTCTGCACCTTCACTTCGGGCAACGGCCTGCGAAGCTCGATGTGAAGCAGGCCGTTATCGAGATCCGCTGAAACGACTTCGATCCCCTCCGCGAGGACAAAGGTCCGCTGGAACTGGCGCGCGGCGATACCGCGGTGGAGATAGATCCGGTCGTCGTCGTCGCTCTGGCGGCCGCGGATCACCAGCTGATTGTCCTCGATCTGAACGCTGAGGTCTTCGGAGGCGAAGCCGGCCACGGCAAGCGTGATCTGCAAGCCGTCTTTGCCGGTCTGCTCGATGTTATACGGCGGATAACCGTCGGAGGTGGTTTTCGAGATCCGGTCCAGCGCCCGTTCGAAATGATCGAATCCGAGCAGGAGCGGAGAGTTGAAAACGGACATGCGTGACATGGGACCAACCCCTCATACATGAGCGAGACGATCTTCGAGCCCGCCTATGCGGCACTCAATACGCGCATCCTCATTGATCGCGCGCCCACTTCATGTAGGTGATCGTGCGCCTCGGATCAAGTCACCGGCGGCGCGCTTCGCAAGTCGACCCGCCGGGGGGGCTTGCCGTGGTATCAGTCGAACAGGGCGTCGATATCGTCCTGGCTGAGCCCGGCGCTGCCGAGCGCGGGGCCGTTCAGCAGATCCTCCTCCTCGGAGACGCCTTCATCGCTCTCGTCTTTCGGGATCGGCAGGTCCTTGAAGGCCTCGAGGCCGCCCCAGATATCGATCATCGCGAGGATGCGGCTCTCGATGAAGCGGAGCGTCTTGACCACCTGGTTGATCCGCTGGCCGGTGAGGTCCTGGAAGCTGCAGGCCTCTATAATGGAGATCAGCTGGTTGGACGCCTGATCGATGAGTTGCTGGACCTCGGGATCGTCGAGCGTAAAGCCGTGAATTTGCTTCAGGGTCCCCTCGATGGAATCGACGGAGGACATGATCTCGTTGGTCGCGGTCTCGGTCGTTTGCACGATCGTGTCGAGCTGCAGGGACGCGGTCTGCATCTGGTCTTCGGCCGACATCGGATGCTTGATCGCCGCGATCTGGCTCTTCGCGCGGCCGATCGAGCGGACCATCTGGGCGATCTCGATCCTGAGATCGTGGTCAATGTCATGTTCGCTGACGTCGACTTCTTCCGGAACCTCGGCCACCGGCGCCGTTACGCCGGTCATTCCAACAGCCTTGCGAATCTCGGAAAGCTCCGTCCTGAGGCTTGAGATTTCCGCCAGCAGCGCTTCCTCGAAGGCGCCGGAGGAGAGGCCGGGAGCAATGGCTTTCGGGGGCGTCGCCCCGCCGGACCCGCTGCGCTGCTGCGCACGGCGCTCGACCGAGAAAATTCTTCCCTTTACATCACCCACGACGCGACCTCGGCAATAGTTACGCTTGCGAGCGGACACGGGCATTGCACCCGGGTCTTGAACACCCGCATATCTCCACTATAAAGCCGCCGTCCTAATTTTCCGTTAATCAATTTTCTCTACAAAGAGTGGCGTGAAGGGGTACCCTCGGATTTCAGGCCGGCGTTAGCTATTCATTCAGTCTCTTGAAGTAAGAAAGCTTGAGACGTTGGGGAGGCAGGTTTTCGAACCTGCGAATGTGGAGCGAGAATGACCGCTGCTGAACAAGAAAAAGACGAGACTCTGGATCCGTCGACGCATTTCGCTTTTGAACACAAGATCTTCAAGGTGAACGGCGCGCATTTCCGGCTGTCCGGGCAGGACCGGACTCCCGCGCTGCGCGTGCGCGTCGGCGATCTTGAAGCCTCGATCCCGCTTGATTCGCTATGCACCGAGTTCGGCATCGATGAAGATTCCCAGGACGGCAAGCTTCTCGACACCGTTCGCAAGGGTCTGAACTACGTCAAGGATATCCGCCCGGGCGACACCATCCCCCGGGAGCTTCTGGACGGCTCTGCAAGCTGGTCGATCGAGGAAAAGCACATGGAGCGGGCGAAGAACCGCCTGATGGTGCAGATCGCCCAGTGGGTGGCGGGCACGTCGATTGCCAATCCGGACGAATCCGAGATCCATGCGGAACTGGCCAAGCCTGAGACCAAGGAACGCATTCAGAAGGGCATATCGGAAATCGCCGAGAAGCTGGGGCTGGGCGAGGAACGCAAGCAGGAAGTGCTCGATCTGGTCGACCGCGTCGCGCGGGAGCTGGCCTATATCGAGGCGCTTCGCGACCGGTTCACTTATGCGAGCGCGATCCAGACCAAACTCGTCCAGGTGATCGCCCTGCATCGTGGCGACCGTCAGTTCACGGCCGAAGTTCAGCGGGTGCGGACCCTCATGGAGCCGCCGATTCGCGATTTCAGCTTCATCTTCGATCAGGTCGACGCGCAGACCGGCGAGATCCTCACGGTCCTGAAGAGCTACGACAAACAGATCAACTTCATTCGCGAGATGCGCGACGAACTGCACAAGAAGATCATGATCTGGGACGAGGTCATCGAGACCTGGAACATCGATCTTTCAACCCGGTCCAAGGGGATTCGCGAGGCGGTGCAGTCAACCTACAGGTTCGTTGCCTACAATTTCCCGCAAGCCCAGGACTGGATGTGAATCCGGCTTCCCCCGAATATTTTTTTGCATTCCGGCGCGGGAACACGATCTACTTAAACGATGGCGGGGTGCACAAAGCGTCCCCGCGCAGAGTTTGGGAAGCAGGCCTAGGACTTGTCCGGACGTAAAGACGACACTGACACTGTCCCCGGCATCCCGGCAGAAGTCGCCTGGGCATCGTCGGAAGCCAGACTGGATCTCGGCACTCCCGCTGCCGACGATATCCCGCTAAGGCAGATTTCGCTCGCCGAGCTCGAGGAAGTCGTCGAGCGGCACGGGATGTTTCTGCGTGGGCAGACCGGTGGCGCCAGAGCCAATCTTCAGGGTTACGACCTCAAGTTCAAGGATCTGAGCGGTCGCGAGCTCGCCGGCGCCGAGCTCTCGGGATCCTCGCTCCGCAATGCCAATCTCGAGAACTGCAATCTGAAGACGGCAAATCTTTTCGCCTGCGATATGCGCGAGGTACGCCTGAAGGGCGCCAATCTTTCCCGCTCCGACCTCCGCGGAGCCTGCATGCGCGGCGCGGATCTCTGCGACGTGACCATGCAGGAGGCCGATCTGCGGGACGGCGTGCTGCTAAAACCGGATGCGCGGGGCAATCTCGTTGCCGTCACTTACAACACGGTCGATGCCGATCTT
This sequence comes from Nisaea sediminum, assembly GCF_014904705.1. Taxonomy (NCBI): domain Bacteria; kingdom Pseudomonadati; phylum Pseudomonadota; class Alphaproteobacteria; order Rhodospirillales; family Thalassobaculaceae; genus Nisaea; species Nisaea sediminum. The sequence continues at coordinate 142,605 of NZ_JACZCQ010000006.1, read as the reverse complement.
GCGGTGGCCAACGCGACCCGGGCCGATATGAGCGGCGCCAGGTTGTCCAATGCTTTCATCGTCCAGACCGACCTGACCGATGCGAAGCTCCGCAATACCCGCTTCGTGCGCGCCGATCTCAGCCACTCGAACCTGACCGGCGCCGATCTCGAAGGCGCGGACCTGACCGAGGCCACGCTGACCGGCGCGATCCTGCACGGTACGATCCTCTACAACGTGATCTTCAGCGGCACGGATCTGACCGGCGCCGATCTCGCCGGGGCCGTGTTCTCGAACATGAACCCGGACGATCCGCAATTCCGCCTGGCGCGGATGCCGCGCGCGCTGGACGCGCTCGGGCCGGAGATGCGGGAGATCATGATCCAGCACGACCTCTGGATCAAAAGTAACGGCAAGCAGGGCGTTCGGGCGCCGCTCGCGCGCCGGGACATCAGCAAGCAGAGTCTCAGCCGGCTGAATCTGGCCGCCGCCAACATGGAATGCAGCGTTCTGACCAGTTGCGATCTGTCGGGCATCAACCTGCTGATGGCGGACCTGGCGCTGGCCGACATGCGCTCGGCGGATCTTTCGAACGCCGATTTGCGCGGCGTGACGATGCGGCGCGCCAACCTCATGGAAGCGCGGCTGACGGGGGTCCAGGCGGGACCGGTACAGATCGTCGGGGCCAAGACGCAGCGCTGGCCGGCTCATTTCGACCGGGCGAGATTCGATCGCGCGATCTTGCGCGGTGGCGATTTTCATCAGGCGGAGATGAGCGGCGCGGTCTTCGCCGGCGCCGACCTTCGGGACTGCAACCTCCGCGGCGCGGTCTTGCGCGACGCCGATTTCGCCGGCGCCGACCTGCGCGGAGCGGACCTGTCCGGTGCCGATACGCGGGGCGCAACGAATATGGTCCTCGACGATTAGGGGGGGACCATGGCGGCGCGTCCGGAAATCACGCAGCAGGTGACCCGCGGCGTTTCGCGGCTCTTTACCGAACTGAACTGGAGCCACGTCACCGAGATGCCGCTGCGCTCGGGACGGCGGGTCGATGTCATGGCGCTCGATCCCTCGGGGGGGATCGTCGTGGTTGAGGTGAAGTCCGATATGGCGGACTATCTCGCGGACCGGAAATGGCATGAATATCTGGATTTCTGCGACCGCTTCTATTTTGCGGTGACACCGGATTTTCCGCGCGAGCTTCTGCCCGAAGACCCGCTCTGCGGTCTGATCCTGGCCGACCAGTATGAGGCGGTGGTCGCGCGGGAGGCGTCAGAGTCGCGGCTCAACGCGGCACGCCGGAAATCACTGACTCTGTCACTCGCCCGCACCGCGGCGCGCCGTCTGACCATGGTTCTGGATGAGTCCGGCGGCCTACACGGTTTCCGCGATTAGTATCGAATCGTCAGCAATGGCTCTCTGATTTGGCGTCTCATGACGTTCTTGCAATTGTGCATTGCACTATCTGTGCATGTTGCGCTGCCGTTCGTCCCCTATATGGACGAGTGTAAAGTCGTTACATGCCCTGGAAGGAGCACCGACATGAACCGTATCAGCATCCCGCAGACCATTCTCGCCTGCGCCGGCGTTCTCGGTCTGATCGCCTACGTCGCCTACTACGGTGCGATGAACAACATCTAAGGCGTAAGCCTGCCCGAGGGGGCGCGATCAAGCTTGGAGGATTGCCTCCAACCGTCCTAGACTGGGTGGATCATTTTCCGCCAAGTCTTTGAGAAACCATGAGACGCGCCCCGCCGAATACCCTGCCCGGACTGGTCGAGCCCGGGCAAAAGCCTGTCCGCCCGAAAGATTCCGCGAGCCTGATCGTCCTGCGCCGCAACGGTGACGGGCTGGATGTGCTGATGGGGCGGCGCGGCAAGAAAGCCGTCTTCGGCGGCGTCTATGTCTTCCCCGGCGGAAAAGTCGATGCCGCGGACCGCAAGGTCGGCTTCGCGAGCGATCTCCAGCCACACGATCTCAAACGCATTTCCAAGGACGAAAGCCGTGCCCGCGGGTTCCCGATGGCGGCCGTGCGCGAGGCCTTCGAGGAAACCGGACTGCTGCTGGCCGGCCAGGGCGAGCTCGGTCCGACGACCCATCCCTCATGGTCCGAGATCGGCGGCAAGGGGCTTGCCCCGGAACTCGGTAAGCTCGGCTATGTCGGGCATGCCATCACGCCGTCCAAGCGCAAGTTCCGCTTCAATGCCCGTTTCTTCTTCGCCTGGGAGGAACACATGTCCGGCTCGCTCGGCGGCAGCGGCGAACTCTCCGATCTGGATTTCTTCCCGTTGGACGAAGCCCTCAAGCTGCCGCTCGTCGACGTGACGGAGTTCATGCTGCTCGAAGTGAAGCGCCGGGCGGAGGAAAATCTCGCGCCGCGCGAGACCTATCCGTTCTTCAGCTACCGGACCGAGTCGCCGTATATCCGTTATAGCTGACCGCACAGGAAGGCTATCGGCCTCTTAGTCTGATTTGGGCGCAACGAGAACGTTGACAACGGCCTGCCGCTCGACTTGAGCCAAAGGAGTGAGGCCCAGGAAGGCGAGCTCTTCCAGATCGGCTTCCACGGTGGCTTTGTAGCATTCAAGCAGCACGCGCGTGTTGTCGCGGTGCACGAGGTCAATGACGGATTCGAGAATGCTGACCTCAAGTCCTTCCACATCGATCTTTATGAAGTCGACCCGTTCCGGCCAAAGGCCGCGAAGCGCGCGCATCGGGACAAGAGTGCCGATCTCATTTTCCGTCGACTTGCTGCTCGCGAGGTTGATGCGCTCTAAGATCCGCACCTCTCCGTCTTCCGGGCCGATTGCGCTCCCCAGTCCGGAGATCTCTATATTTGTCAGGCTGTTCAAGGCAACGTTCTGGCGCAGAAATTCGCAACATTTCTGGACCGGTTCGAAAGCGTGAATTCTCGCGCCTGGTACTGCCGCCGCACAGGCGATAGCGTGATTTCCCACGTTGGCGCCGATGTCTAGCAGGGTGTCGCCGTCTCTCAGGAAACGAAGGATCAGGTCAACTTCCTCGGTCTCGTAAAGCAATCCCCGAACATGAAAATGCTCGATTTCGCTATTCTGCCCTGAGACGAGGAAATTGAGCTTGTGTCCGCGAAATGGGACCTCGGCGATCATTTCGCCACTGCGCAGAAAGGCGGCAATTTCGCGGCAGGCTTCCAGGTTGCGATGGAGAAGTGGGAAGCCGTGTATCAGGTCGGGCGAGCCGCTCCGCAGGTTCTGGACCAGCTCAAGTGCCTGGTCATATCGTCCCTGCGCAAGCGTGATCAGCGCCAGCTCACCAAGATAATGAGCGACATGTCCCGCGCTGGTTTGTTGCCGTATGGCCGTGCTCAGAACCGCTTCGGCCCGGTCGAAATCACGCGCGCATTCTGCCGCGTATACGTCTTCCAGAATTTTCTGGTGACGATCAACATCGCGATCGTCGATGTCAGCCGGGCCTTCTGCCTTCGGCAAATCGAACTCCTAAAAGAGGAAGCATGCGCGAATGATCGGCACGCATATTTTGTGAATTCTAGCATTCCTGAGGCGGCAGGGGGCCAAAAGTTCTTATAAGAAATAAGCGCTTTCTTCGTCGGGGAGCCCGTCGGTCTGCACCTGCCCCGTTTCGACCAGATAGATCAGCGCTGCCAGGAGAGAGCGCGCGGCCGCGCCGTGTACCGCCGGCGGCACGTCTGCATAGATCACCGGCACCATGTCCGAAATCGTCTCGATCCCGTCCCGGAGGCAGGCGAGGATTTCCTCCTCGCGGTCCCTCCGGTGGGCGATGAATGCCTCGACGAAGGGCTTCGGATCGCGGATGGGACCGCCATGGGTCGGCCAGTAGGTCTCTTCGTCCCGCCCCAGCACTTTCCGCAGGCTCTCCAGGTAATCCCCCATGTGCCCGTCCGGAGGGGAGATCACGCTGGTCGACCAGCCCATCACCAGGTCGCCCGGAAACAGGATCGAGCGCTCCGGCCAGGCGAAAGCGAGATGGTTCGAGGTATGGCCGGGCGTGTGGAGCGCTTCCAGGCGCCAGTCCTTACCCTCAATCGCGTCACCGTGACCGATCCGCACGTCCGGGATGAAATCCGGATCTCCCCCGGTCTCGATTCCGCCCGGACCGCTGCCATGCGGACCATAGCCGTAGGTTGGCGCTCCGGTCCTCGCCTTCAGTTCCGCGGCGGCCGGGGAATGGTCGAGATGGGTGTGCGTCACCAGGATGTGGCTGACCTTCTCATTCCCTAGGCCGTCCAGCAGCGCCGGGATGTGACCGGCAAGATCCGGTCCCGGATCGATCACCGCGACATCGCCTTCGCCGACGATGAAGGTCGCCGTGCCCCGGAAGGTGAAGGGGCCGGGATTGCGCGCCACGATCCGCCGCAGCCCCGGACCGAGCCGTTCGACCACGCCATAGGGCGGATCGAAGGTCCGGTCGAAGGGGATGACGGTGGCCAAGGCTCAGCTCTCCGCGACCACCGGGTTGACGAGCTTGCCGATCTTGTCGATCTCGACGACGATTTCGTCGCCCGGCTTCATCCAGAGCGGCGGCTGGCGCCGTCCGCCGACGCCGCCCGGCGTGCCGGTGACGATCACGTCGCCCGGAACCAGCTCGGTGAAGGTGCTGATGTAGTTGATCAGGCGCGGGATCGGGAAGATCAGATCGTCGAACTTGGTGTGCTGCACGACCTCGCCGTTGAGGCGGGCTTCCATGACCAGCTCGCCGAGATTGTCGATCTCGTCCGGCGTGACGAGGCAGGGGCCGAAGGCGCCGGTGCCGAGGAAGTTCTTGCCCGGCGTGAACTGCTGGGTGTGGCGCTGCCATTCGCGGACGCTGCCCTCGTTGTAACAGGCATATCCGGCGACATGGGCCATCGCGTCCGCTTCGGAAATGTAGCGTCCGCCCTTGCCGATCACGACCGCGAGCTCGGCCTCGAAATCCAGCGTTTCGGAGACTTTTGGACGGATCATCGGCTGGTTGTGGCCGATCTGCGAGTTGGGCAGGCGGAGGAAGATGGTCGGATGCTCGACCACGGGCCAGCCGCCCTCGATCCGGTGCGCTTCGTAATTGAGGCCGATGCAAAGGATCTTGTCGGGATCGGGAATGAGGGGAAGGTAATCCGCATCGTCGATCGAGACCGCGGCCGAGGTGCCCGCGAGTGCGTTACCCACTTCCGCAAGGGCGTCGGCGGCGATCGCCGACCTCAGGGTCGGAAACCGCGCGGCGAGATCGGCCGTCACCGGGTGCAGCCCCTTTTCGCTTGCCAGACCCCAGGTCGCCTTGCCGTTCAGGGTGAATGATGCGAACCGCATGCGGCCTCTCCTTCGGAATTACACATGATAGGTGGCGGAACTTTAAGAACCCGAATGCTCTCAGTCGATGGCCGATCCGGCACGAGAGCCGTCCGTCAGGCGGCATAAACCAGATAGAGCAGAACTCCGCCGAGCAGAATGCGGTAGACGACGAAAGGCATGAAACCGGCACGGCGCAACCAGGCCATCATCAGTACGATCGCGACCAGCGCCGAGACGAAGGCGAGGCCGGCCGCGGTGAAGGCGTCGCGGGTAAGCTGGACGTCGCCGCTCTGCCAGAGCTCGATACCCGAAAGCGTCCCCGCGCCGGCGATGGCCGGGATCGCGAGCAGCAGCGAGAAGCGCGCTGCATCTGCCCGCTCGAAGCCGAGAAAGCGCGCCATGGTCATGGTGATGCCGGAACGGCTGGTGCCCGGGATGAGCGCGAGCACCTGGGCGAACCCGATGGCGAGCGCGCTGGCATAGCCCATATGTTCGAGCCGGCGGACTGTCATGCCCGCCCGGTCGGCTAGGCCGAGAAGGATGCCGAACCCGAGCGTTGTCCAGCCGATGATCTCGACGCTGCGGAGCATGCCGCCCGCATATTTGGCGATCACGTAGCCGGCGACCACCACGGGGATCGAGCCGAGAATGACCTGCAGCATCAGCCGAGTGCCCTGGTCGATCCGGCCGCGCAGGAGGCGCCAGAGTCCGCCGAGCATCATGACGATCTCGCGCCAGGCGTAGAGCATGACCGCGAGCAGGGTGCCGACATGAACCGCCACGTCGAGCATCAGCCCCTGATCCGTCCAGTTCATGACATAGGGCACGAGAACAAGGTGCCCGCTTGAGGAAATCGGCAGGAATTCGGTGATCCCCTGCACGAGAGCGAGGATGGCCAGATGGAGGATCGGCACGCTTGGACTCCGGTCAGATCTTGTCGGCGGGAATCTGTCTGGGGGCCGCGGCGGGAGCCCCCCGACCTCCCCGACATGGCCGTCGGGACTATAACATCGGCGGTGCGGGGAAAGAATAAGCGTTAAAGGTCCGATATGAGACTATTTATTCATCTCGCATCGTGCGGACTGTTGTGCGGCGCAATGTGAACTGGGTCTCGATAAAAAATTAGTCCTAACTATTGACCTTTTCGCTTCCTTTCCGTAGATAAGCGCTCCCCGATGAGGTAAAGTGCCGTCATAACGAGAAGCCGGGCGGCGACGAAACCCGAAGCGGAACAGGTCCAGAGAGGCCGAGGGAGAGAGTGGAATGACCACCGATCGCATGCTGAAATTCGTCCATACTGCGAAGCGGATGCCCGCGAAACGCAAGGCGGAGGAGCGGCGCCAGGACTTTGGCGAGATCTACAGCGAGTTCGCGACCGAACAGGCTCAGGAGCAGGCCGGGCGGTGCTCGCAGTGCGGTGTGCCCTATTGCCAGGTGCATTGTCCGCTCTCCAACAACATTCCCGACTGGCTCATGCTGACGGCCGAGGGACGCCTGGAGGAGGCTTACGAGATCTCCAGCGCGACCAACAATTTCCCGGAAATCTGTGGCCGTATCTGCCCGCAGGACCGTCTCTGCGAGGGCAATTGCGTGATCGAGAAGGGTTTCGACTCGGTCACCATCGGCTCCGTCGAGAAGTACATCACCGAGACCGCCTTCGAGAACGGCTGGGTCAAGCCGGTCAAGCCGGTGCAGGAGCGCAAGGAAAGCGTCGGCATCATCGGCGGCGGCCCGGGCGGCCTCGCGGCGGCGGAACAGCTCCGCAAGCGCGGCTACCAGGTGCATGTCTACGACCGTTACGACCGCATCGGCGGCCTGATGATCTACGGCATTCCGAACTTCAAGCTGGAGAAGGACGTCGTGCAGCGCCGCTCGAAGGTTTTGGAGGAGAGCGGCATCACTTTCCATACCGGCGTCGATGTCGGCAATGACGTCACCGTTGCCGAGCTCCGCGAGAAGCACGATGCGGTGCTGATCGCGACCGGCGTCTACAAGGCGCGCGACATGAAGTGCCCGGGCATCGGCCTCGGCAACGTCAACGCGGCGCTCGACTATCTGACCGCCTCCAACCGCGTCGGGCTCGGCGACAAGGTTCCCGCCTTCGAGGACGGCAGCCTCGACGCCAAGGACAAGGACGTCGTCGTGATCGGCGGCGGCGATACCGCGATGGACTGCGTGCGGACCGCGATCCGCCAGGGCGCGAAGTCGGTGAAATGCGTCTATCGCCGCGACAAGGCGAACATGCCGGGCTCGCAGCGCGAGGTGCAGAACGCCGAGGAAGAGGGCGTCGAGTTCATCTGGCTGGCCGCCCCCGAGGCCTTCACCGGCGACGGGGTGATCGACGGCGTGCGCTGCCACCGCATCCATCTCGGCGTGCCGGACGCGACCGGACGGCAGGCACCGCAGGTGGTCGAGGACAGCAGCTTCACGATCCCGGCCGACATGGCGATCCTGGCGCTCGGTTTCGATCCGGAGGACCTGCCGGAGATGTTCGGTGAGAAGGACCTCAAGGTCTCCCGCTGGGGCACGCTCTCGGTCGACTTCACCACCATGATGACCAGCATCGACGGCGTCTTCGCCGCCGGCGACATCGTCCGCGGCGCCTCGCTCGTCGTCTGGGCGGTGCGCGACGGCCGCGACGTTGCCGACCAGATCCACGCCTTTATCGAGCGGAAGGCCACGGCCGCGCTCGATCTCGCCTCCTGAAGCCGGGGATGACCGACATGACGCAGGACAAGAGCCTTCCGATGAATGACGGCGAACGTTTCGTTGCCGAGTATCAGGCCAACCTCTCCCGGCTGACCGAGGCGCATGCCTACAACCCGGCGGACGAGCACGAGAATTGCGGCGTTGGCTTCGTCGCCTCGATCGACGGCACGCCGCGGCGCGATGTCGTCGAGGCCGGCATTCAGGCGCTGCAGGCGATCTGGCACCGCGGCGCGGTCGATGCCGACGGCAAGACCGGCGATGGCGCGGGCATCCATCTGCAGATTCCGCAGGACTTCTTCCGCGAACATGTCGAGCGCGCCGGCCAGCCGGTGAATGACGGCCTGATCGCGGTCGGCATGGTGTTCCTGCCGCGTACCGACCTCGCGGCGCAGGAGCGCTGCCGCTGCATCGTCGAGGAGGAGATCCTCTCGCGCGGCTACAAGATCTTCGGCTGGCGCCAGGTGCCGGTGAATGTCGAGGTAATCGGCGAGAAGGCGAACGCGACCCGTCCGGAAATCGAGCAGATCATGGTCTCCGGCGAGCCCGGGGCGGACGAGATCCTGTTCGAGCGCGATCTCTACCTGATCCGCCGCCGGATCGAGCGCGCGGCACTGGCGGAAAACATCACCGACTTCTATATCTGCTCGCTGTCCTGCCGCTCCATCATCTACAAGGGCATGTTCCTTGCCGAGCAGGTGACGGCGTTCTTCCCGGACCTGCTGGACGAGCGGTTCATCTCCAACTTCGCGATCTATCACCAGCGCTACTCGACCAACACCTTCCCAGCCTGGCGCGCGGCGCAGCCGTTCCGGGTGCTGGCCCATAACGGCGAGATCAACACGCTGAAGGGTTGCTGGAACTGGATGCGCAGCCACGAGACGCGGATGGCCGCGGACCGGTTCGGCGACGAGATCGAGGACATCAAGCCGGTGATCCAGGACGGCAGCTCCGACAGCGCCGCGCTGGACGCGGTGTTCGAGCTCATGGTCCGCGCCGGCCGCGCCCTGCCGATGGTCAAGACCATGATGATCCCGGAAGCGGTCGCCGACGGCGGCAGCCTGAGCCAGGAACTGCGCGACCTTTATTCCTATTGCAACGCGGTCATGGAGCCGTGGGACGGTCCGGCGGCGATCGCCGCCTATGGCGGGCACTGGGTGCTCGGCGGCATGGACCGCAACGGCCTGCGCCCGATGCGCTACAGCGTCACCACCAACGGCCTGCTGATCGCCGGCTCCGAGACCGGCATGGTCCGCATCAAGGACAAGAACATCATCGAGAAGGGCCGGCTCGATCCGGGCGAGATGATCGCCGTCGACCTGATCAACGGCAAGCTCTACCACGATACCGAACTGAAGGAGCATCTGGCGAAGTCCAAGCCGTTCGGCAAGTGGATCAAGAAGAGCGTCAAGATTGACGGTCTGATCAAGAGCCACCACGAGGAAAAGGCCGGACTGGAGCGTGATGACCTGCGCCGCCGCCAGGTGGTGTCCGGCTGGTCGCTGGAGGATATGGAGCTGATCCTGCAGCCCATGGCCGAGGGCGGCAAGGAAGCCATCGGCTCGATGGGCGACGACACGCCGCTCGCGGTGCTGTCGGAGAAATATCGCGGCCTGCACCATTTCTTCCGGCAGAATTTCAGCCAGGTCACCAACCCGCCGATCGACAGCCTGCGCGAGCGCCGGGTGATGACCCTGCGCACCCGCCTCGGCAACCTCGGCAACATCCTCGAGGAAACCGAGGAGCAGTGCGAACACCTGCTGCTCGAGTCCCCCGTGCTCTCGAACGCCGAGTTCCAGGCGATGCGCGACTATATGGGCGATACGGCTGAGGAGATCGACTGCACCTTCGACGTCGACGGTGGCGAGTCCGCCCTCGCGGAGGCGATCAGCCGGATCCAGCGCGAGGCCGAGGACGCGGTCCGCGGCGGCTGCACCCACGTCATCCTCTCCGACAAGGAGATTTCGGCGAAGCGCGCGGCGATCCCGATGATCCTCGCGACCGGTGCGGTGCATTCCTATCTCGTGCGCCAGCAGCTCCGGACCTTCACCTCGGTCAACGTCCGTACCGGCGAATGCCTCGACGTGCATTATTTCTGCGTCCTGATCGGCGTCGGCGCGACCACGGTCAACGCCTACCTGGCGCAGGAAGCGATCGCCGACCGCCATGCCCGCGGCCTGTTCGGCGACAAGACGCTGGACGCGTGCGTCGCCTCCTATCGCAAGGCGATCCAGGACGGCATCCTCAAGGTGATGTCCAAGATGGGCATCTCCGTGCTCTCGTCCTATCGCGGCGGCTACAACTTCGAGTCGGTGGGCCTCTCCCGCTCCCTCGTCGCGCGCTTCTTCCCGGGCATGTCCTCGCGGATCTCCGGGCTCGGTCTCGGCGGTATCCAGAAGAAGGCGCTGGAGCAGCACCGCAAGGCCTTTGACGACACCGTCGTCACCCTCCCGGTCGGCGGCCTCTACCGCTTCCGCCGCCAGGGCGAGCGGCACGCGTTCGACGGTCCGATGATGCACACCCTGCAGCACGCGGTCGCGACCGACAGCTATCACCTCTACAAGAAGTACGCGGCGGAGATTTACGCCCAGAAGCCGATCAACCTCCGCGACCTGCTCGGCTTCAAGCCGACGGGCGAGGAAGTGGCGCTGGAGGACGTTTCCTCCATCACCGAGATCCGCAAGCGCCTGGTGGCGCCGGGTATCTCCCTTGGCGCGCTCAGCCCCGAGGCGCACGAGACCCTCTCCATCGCCATGAACCGCATCGGCGCGAAGTCCGACAGCGGCGAGGGCGGGGAGGATCCGGCGCGGTTCAAGCCGCGGGCGAACGGCGACAATCCGAGCTCGGCCATCAAGCAGGTTGCGTCCGGCCGCTTCGGCGTGACGGCGGAATACCTGAACAACTGCCGCGAGATCGAGATCAAGGTCGCCCAGGGCGCGAAGCCGGGCGAGGGCGGGCAGCTTCCGGGGATCAAGGTCAACGCCATGATCGCCAAGCTCCGGCACTCGACCGAGGGCGTGACCCTGATCTCGCCGCCGCCGCACCACGATATCTACTCGATCGAGGATCTGGCCCAGCTGATCTACGACCTGAAGCAGATCAACCCGGAGGCCCGGGTCTGCGTGAAGCTCGTGGCCTCGTCGGGCATCGGCACGATCGCCGCCGGCGTCGCCAAGGCGAAGGCGGACACGATCCTGATCTCCGGCCATGGCGGCGGTACCGGCGCCAGCCCGCAGACCAGCATCAAATATGCCGGCATTCCCTGGGAGATGGGCCTCTCCGAGGTGCATCAGGTGCTGACCCTGAACCGGCTCCGGCACAAGGTGGCGCTCCGCGTCGACGGCGGCTTCCGGACCGGCCGGGACGTGGTCATCGCGGCCATTCTCGGCGCCGAGGAGTTCGGCATCGGCACCGCCTCGCTGGTGGCGATGGGCTGCATCATGGTACGTCAGTGCCACAGCAACACCTGCCCGGTCGGGGTCTGCACCCAGGACCAGAGCCTGCGCGCCAAGTTCGACGGAACGCCGGAAAAGGTGGTGAACCTGTTCTCCTTCATCGCAGAGGAAGTGCGCGAGATCCTGGCGGAACTCGGTGTGCGGAGCCTTGAGGAAGTGATCGGCCGGACCGACCTGCTGCATCAGGTCAGCCGCGGCGATCCCTCGCTCGACGATCTCGACCTCAACCCGATCCTGGTGCGCGCCGATAGCGGCGGGCTGCCGGTGATGAACGCGGTCGAGGGCCGCAACGAGGTGCCGGAGACGCTGGACGCGCAGATGATCAAGGATGCGCAGCCGGCGCTCGAAGGCGGCGAGAAAATGCAGCTGACCTACAATATCGCCAACACGCTGCGCGCCATCGGCACCAAGCTGAGCTCCCGGATCACCCGGAAGTACGGCATGACCGGGCTGCAGCCGGGGCATATCACGGTCCGCCTGCGCGGTTCCGCCGGCCAGTCGCTCGGCGCCTTCGCGGTGCAGGGCCTGAAACTGGAAGTGTTCGGCGATGCCAACGACTATGTCGGCAAGGGTCTCTCCGGCGGCACCATCGTCATCCGCCAGATGACGGCAGCGCAGTTCCCGTCGAACGAGAACACCATCGTCGGCAACACGGTGCTCTACGGCGCGACCGCGGGCCAGCTCTTCGCGGCCGGTCAGGCAGGCGAACGCTTCGCGGTCCGCAACTCCGGCGCCGAGGCGGTGGTCGAGGGCTGCGGCTCGAACGGCTGCGAATACATGACCGGCGGCACCGCCGTCCTGCTCGGCCCGGTCGGCGAGAATTTCGGCGCCGGCATGACCGGGGGTATGGCCTTCGTCTATGACAGCGACGGCAGCTTCGAGCGGAACGTGAACCCCGAGACGGTGCTCTGGCAGCGCATCGAGACCGATTACTGGGAAGCGGCCCTGAAGCGTCTGGTGCAGGAGCATGTAGAGCAGACCCAGTCCCGCTTCGCGGAGCGCCTGCTGATCAACTGGAGCCAGGAGGTCGGCACTTTCTGGCAGGTCGTGCCGAAGGAAATGGTGGCCCGCCTGCAGCAGCCGCTCAGCTATTCGAGCCGGGAGAAGCGTGCTTGAGCGACGGGGCCTTCACGCTCTACGGGGACCGGCGCTCCGGGAACTGCCTGAAGATCGTCTATGCGGCCGATCTTCTGGATCTCGACTATCGCTTCGTCGATGTCGACATCATGAAGGGCGAAAGCCGGACGCCGGAATTTCTCGCAGTCAACGCGGCGGGGCAGGTCCCGGCGGTGGATTTCGGCGGCGGGCGCACGCTCGCCCAGTCGAACGCCGTTCTGGTCTATCTGGCGGAAGGCAGCTCGCTGCTGCCGGCCGACGCGTTCCAGCGCGCAAAGGTGCTTGAGTGGCTGTTCTGGGAACAGTACAGCCACGAGCCCTATGTCGCGGTCTGCCGTTTCCAGATGGTCTATGAGGGCAAGCCTGCGGAAAAGCGCGACGGCTGGCGCGTGACCAGGGCCGAGGCGGCGCTCGATCACATGGAACGCCGGCTTGCCGGGAAGTCCTTCCTGGTCGGCACGCGCCTGACCATCGCGGATATCTCGTTGCTGGCCTATACGCGGCTCGCCGGGGAAGGCGGGTTCGATCTCGCCACCCGTCCGAACCTCACCGCCTGGATCTCCCGCTGCGAGGATGCGCTGGCGATCGCTTCCGCAGGATAGATCGCCACTTCCTAAACCTGAAAACAGTCGTCATCCTCACGCAAGTGGGGACCCAGGGAAGACCGGCTGAGCTCTACGATCCCTAGGTCCCCGCGTACGCGGGAATGACGACCTTTTTTGTTCTAACCGATAGGCATGAAGCAAAACGCCCGGGCCGTGCGGCCCGGGCGTCAGTCGTTTGGAGTTTAGAGCTGCTCAGGCGTTACGCGGCCTTCTTGCCCTCGATCGCGGGAACGCCGGATCGGACTTCGATCTTGCGCGGCTTCGCCTCTTCCGGGATCTCGCGGACGAGGGAGATATGGAGCAGGCCGTTCTCCAGATCCGCGCCGGTCACCTTGATGAAGTCGGCGAGCTCGAAGCGGCGCTCGAAGGCGCGCTCGGCGATGCCGCGATGCAGGAACTGGCGGCCTTCGCTCTCCTCGCTCTTCTCCACCTTGCCGGTGACGATCAGCGAGTTCTGGTTCACCGTGACCTCGATATCCTTCTCGGCGAAACCGGCAACCGCCATGGTGATGCGGTAATCGTCCTCGCTGACCTTCTCGATATTGTAGGGCGGGTAGGCGGGCGCATTGCTGGCCGCCGGACTGCGCAGCGCCGCGTCGGCAAGCTGGGCCATCCGGTCGAAACCGACGGAATTACGGAACATCGGGGAAAAATCGATCGTACGCATCGTGTCCATATCCTTTCAAAGCAACATGGTCGTCATTCTGTCACCCGCCTTTTGCGGCCGGGTGGCGTGTTCAAAGGCCCCGCCCCGAAGGATGGCAACGGCGCCTGACTGAAAAATTGGGAGGCGGGAAAACGGATTCAAGAGGGAAATGCGCAAACAAAAACGGGCGCCCCGAAGGACGCCCGTTCTCGTCTCCACCGGGCCGGAGCCCGCGGGAAACCCGGTATTAGATGCCGAGGTTGGCGAAGCGCTTGTTGAAGCGCGCCACCTGGCCGCCACTGTCGACGATCCGGTGCTGACCGGTCCAGGCCGGATGGGTCTTCGGATCGATTTCGAGCCGCAGCACGTCACCCTCTTTGCCCCAGGTCGACTGGGTCTTGTATTCGGTGCCGTCGGTCATCACGACAGTGATTTCGTGATAATCGGGATGGATATCAGCCTTCATTTCTCGTACTCCTGCCCCCGAGCGTTCATGGGCGCGGGTATAAATCCTGATCAAGAGCGCGACGATATAAAGGAGACAGGGCCGGAGCGCAAGTGCGAAGGGGCCTGTTTTTGCGGGAATCCGGTATGAGTGAACAGAACAGTCGGCGCGATCTCGGCCCCCTGAAGGCCCTGATGCCGTTCGTGCGGCCCTACAAGCTGCAGATCGCGGGCGCAATGGTCGCGCTGGTGGTCGCGGCGGTGACGGTGCTCGCCATGGGCAATGGCTTGCGCCATCTGGTCGATAACGGCTTCTCGGCCGGCGACCCGGACCTGCTCGACCAGGCGGTGATCGTGCTGCTCGGTGTCGTCATCCTGCTGGCGGGGGCGAGCTATGCCCGATTCTATCTCGTCTCCTGGATCGGCGAGCGAGTGGTGGCGGATATCCGCAAGGCCGTGTTCAACCACGTGATCTCGCTCAGCCCCGGCTATTTCGAGACCATGCGCACGGGCGAGCTGCTCTCCCGCATCGCCACCGACACCACGCTGGTGCAGACCGTGGTCGGCTCCTCCGTCTCGATCGCGCTGCGCAACACGCTGCTCTTCCTCGGCGCCATGGTCATGCTGCTGGTCACCAGCGCCAAGCTGACCGGCTATGTGTTCCTCGTCGTGCCCATCGTGGTGGTGCCGATCATCGTCTTCGGCCGCAAGGTCCGGAAGCTGTCCCGCGAGACCCAGGACCGGGTGGCCGATCTCGGCTCCTATGCCGAGGAGACGCTCTACGGCATCCGCGCCGTCCAGGCCTTCGCGCACGAGCCGGTCGACCGGAGCAATTTCGGCGCCCGGGTCGAGGACGCGCTCTTCACCTCGCTGCGCCGCATCCGCGCCCGTGCGGCGCTGACGGCGATCGTCATCACGCTGGTCTTCGGCTCCGTCGCGGTCATTCTCTGGGTCGGTGGACGGGACGTGCTGTCAGGCCGGATCAGTGGCGGCGAGCTCTCAGCCTTCGTCTTCTACGCCGCCGTCGTCGCCGGCTCGACCGGGGCGCTCTCCGAGGTGATCGGCGACCTGCAGCGGGCCGCGGGCGCGATGGAGCGGCTGATGGACCTGCTGAAGGCCGAGAGCGAGGTCTCCGCACCATCAAAGCCCGTCGCGCTGCCGAGCCCGGCCAAGGGCGTCGTCGCTTTCGAGGCGGTCGAGTTCCGCTATCCGGCGCGTCCCGACATTCCCTCCCTCAGCGGCTTCAGCGCGAAGGTCTCGCCGGGCGAACGGGTCGCCATCGTCGGCCCGTCCGGGGCCGGCAAGTCAACCATCTTCCAGCTTCTGCTGCGCTTCTACGACCCTCAGTCCGGCAAGGTGACGGTCGACGGTGTCGATCTGCGCGACGCCGATCCGGCCGCCTTCCGCGCGCTGATCGGCCTGGTTCCGCAGGAGCCGGTGATCTTCTCCGACAATGCGATGGAGAACATCCGCTACGGCCGTCCGGACGCGACGGACGAGGAGGTCCGTGCCGCGGCGGAGGCGGCGAACGCGAAGAGCTTCATCGAGGCCCTGCCGGAGGGTTACGCCACCCATCTCGGCGAGAAGGGCGTCCGCCTTTCCGGCGGTCAGCGCCAGCGCATCGCCATCGCCCGCGCCATCCTCCGCGATCCCGCCATCCTGCTGCTCGACGAGGCGACCAGCGCGCTCGACGCCGAGAGCGAGCGGGCGGTGCAGAAGGCGCTGGAGGCGATCATGCCGGGCCGCACCACGCTCGTGATCGCCCACCGCCTCGCGACCGTGCTGAAAGCCGACCGTATCCTGGTGCTGGAAGAGGGGCGCCTGGTGGCCGAGGGCAAGCATGCCGAGCTGCTGGAAACGAGCCCGCTCTACCGCCACCTCGCGGACCTGCAGTTCGCCGACAGCGCGGCGGCGGGGCTGGCGATTTCGGCGGAGTAGGGATCGCTCCTCCTGGTTCGCACAGTGGATCCCGATTCGCATAGAGACGACGAAGAGGAATTACCTCGCCGCCACCTTTCACCGTCATCCCGACGCAAGTCGGGATCCACTGTTGCCGATTTGCCGTGATATAGCAGCTCTCTCCATCCCATGACCGGCATATGGAGCCTGCCGTCTACATCCTCGCGAATATGCCTCGGGGAACGCTTTACATCGGTGTGACGTCGGACCTGCCGAGGCGGGTTGCGCAACACCAGTCCGGACACATCCCCGGCTTCACAGCGAGATACGGCGTCAAACGGCTGGTCTATTTTGAGCTTCATGACCGTATGGGCGACGCCATACAAAGAGAACGTCAACTCAAGGCTTGGCGCCGAGCCTGGAAGATCGAACTGGTCGAGACGGTCAATCTGGAATGGAGGGACCTTTGCGGAGATCTTTTCTGAAGGGTAGTCGACGCGGAAATAGTGGATCCCGACTTCCGTCGGGATGACGGCAAAGAGCGGTGGAAACCCCGAATTTCGTCATCCCGATGCAAATCGGGATCCACTGCATGCGAAGAGCGCGGCGCCGAAAGGTCCCGGCTCTCCGGCCGGGATGACGCCCAAGAGAAATCTACCGCTGCGTCAGCTTCATCTCGATGCGGCGGTTGCGGCGGTTGCCGATCTCGTCCTTGCGCTCGTCGATCGGCTGGAACTCGCCGTAGCCGGTGGCGGAGAGGCGGCTCGCCGGGATGCCTTCCGCGATCAGGGTCTGCACGACCGAGATCGCGCGGGCGGCGGAGAGGTCCCAGTTGTTCTTGAAGCGCTCGTTGAAGATCGGCACCGGGTCGGTGTGGCCCTCGACTTGCAGGATCCAGTCGATCTCCTTCGGGATCTTCGAGGCGATGTCCTTCAGCTGGTCGGCGAACTGGCGGAGCTGGATCTCGCCCTGCGGGCCGATCTGGTCGGAACCGCTGTCGAACAGCACTTCTGACTGGAAGACGAAGCGGTCGCCGACGATGCGGATGCCCTCGCGGCCGCTCAGGACCTCGCGCAGGCGGCCGAAGAACTCCGAGCGGAACTTCGCCAGCTCCTGCACCTTGGTGGCGAGCGCGCGGTTCAGCTTGGCGCCGAGATCGACGATCTCGACCTTCTGGTCCTTGTTCACCGCTTCAAGCGCGTCCATCGCCTCCTGCAGCGCGAGAAGCTGTTCGCGCAGCGCCCGCATCTGCCGGTTCAGCAGCGCGAGTTCCTCCTGCGCCTTGGCTGAAATCTCCTTCTCTGCGCCGAGCGCGGTGGCGGTCTCGTTGAAATCGGCGGTCAGCTCGGCGAGCCGGATGTCGCGCGCCTCGATTTCCTGCTGCTGCAGGATCGTACGCTCCTCGCTGCTCGAAAGCTGGGCCGTCAGTTCTTTCGACCGGTCGCGGAGCGCGCTCATCTCGGCCCGCAGTTCCTCGATCCGGGCTTGTCGCTCCTCCGCCGTCATCTTCGCGGCCTGGAGCTGGTCCTTGGTCTCGCCGAGATCGCTCTCGAGCGTCTGCTTCAGCGCCGCCAGTTCGGCGACCTCGCCCTCGAGCCGCTCGCGGGCGTCCTTCAGGGCGAGCAGGTCCCGGCGCAGGCTTTCCAGTTCCGCGAGCTGGGTCTTGATCGTCTCGCGGTCGGCGGCGATCACCTTGAAGGCGTCTTCCAGCCCGGCGCTCACCTCGTCCCGCTCGGCCTTCGCCACGGCCATCTCGTTCTCGACGGAGCGCAGCTTGGAAAGCAGGGCGTCGCGCTCGCTCAGCACCTCGGAGAGGCGCTGGTCAAGGCCGGCCCGGCTGTTCTCCGCCTCGGAAAGGCGCTGCTGCATGTTCGAACGGTCGCGCACCGATTCGGCAAGCCTGTCCTCAAGCTGGTCGCGCTGGGAGATCAGCTGGGTGACCTGCTGGCTCAGCGCATCGCGGCGGGCGATGGAGGCCTGCAGCTCGGTGGAGAGCTGGGCGACGTTGAGGCGCAGCTCTGCATTGGTCTCGCGCTCGAGATTGAGCAGGTCGGAAAGCTGGGCGATCTCGGCCTGCAGGTTCTTCAGCGCCTCGTCGCGCCCGGAAAGCGCCTGCGTCAGATAGAATTGCGAGACGATGAAGACCATCAGGACGAAGATGATCACCATCAGAAGCGTGGCGAGCGCGTCGACGAAGCCAGGCCAGATATTGGTGTCGCGCCTCGCGGCGCGGCTGCGGGCGGACATGGCCGCGCTCCCCTAGCGTTCTTCCTCTGCGAGCGCCGCGATGGTCCGCGCGACGAGCCGGATCTCCTGGCGGATTTCCTCCACGGTGCGGTTGCGGCCTTCCGAAGCCTCCTCCACGAGGCGCGCGACATAGGCCTCGATATTGCGGAGATGGGTGCGCATCAGTTCGTCCCGGCCGCCGGTCTGGCCCTCGGCGATCTTTGCCAGCACCGGGCGGATCTCGAGCTGGGCCTCGCCGAGCTTCACCATCAGGTCCTGCTCGGCGCGCATCTGGTCGACCAGGGTCCCGAGCTTCTCGTTGAGCGCCATCAGGTTGGCGTTGGCCTGCCGCCGGTCGTCCTCGCTCCGGAGGATGACCCGCTGCAGCTTGTCGAGACTGTCGGCGGTCTGCTCCCAGAGCGCGGTCTGGTAGGCGCTCGCGGAATGCTCGCCGTCCGCCAGCACGCCGCCGCCGGAGCTGAGCCGGGTCAGGCCGGAGAGCCATTCCTCGAGATCGTTGTAGAAACGGTTCTGCGCCTGGCCGAGCTGCAGCTCCATGAAACCGAGGATGAGCGAGCCGGCGAGGCCGAAGAGCGAGGAGCTGAACGCCGTCGCCATGCCGGCGAGCGGGCTCTCGAGGCCGGTCTTCAGGTCGTCGAAGACGGTGCCGAGATCGCCGCTCCCGACGCTGAGGCTGCTGATCACGTCGCCGACCGCCCCGACGGTCTGCAGCAGTCCCCAGAAGGTGCCGAGCAGGCCGAGGAAGATCAGCAGGCCGATGACATAGCGCGAGATGTCCCGGCTCTCGGCAAGCCGCGCATCGATCGAGTCGAGCAGCGAGCGCAAGGACATGGCCGAGAGGCTGACCCGTTCGTCCCGCCGTTCGCCGAGCATGGTCGCGACCGGAGCGAGCAGGGTCGGCGCCTGCTGCATCGAGAGGCCGGGCTGCGATGTCCGGTAGGATTCGATCCAGGAAACCTCGGGGCCGAGCGAGACGACCTGGCGGACGATGTAGAGAATGCCGATGGCGAGCGTCGCGAGGATCATCCCGTTCAGCGCCGCGTTGGCCATGAAGGCGTCGAACAGGGGGGCGAAGAGCAGCACCGCGACGGCCACGACGAGCAGCAGAAATATCGCCATGCGGACGAGAAAACGCGTTGGTCTGGTCACCTGATCGATCCCCTGAACTCGGGCCGCGCGGGGCGGCCCTGGACATTGTGCTCCGGTTTCGAGTCCGGATGTATGGACGGGAAATGCGGCGATATTCGGTCCGCTTCCCGCGCCGGTCGGCGCTTGATCTCCGTCAGCGTTCGACCAAGGTCAGATCGACCCGGTCGCCCGGCGCTCCGGGCGCCCTGTCGCCGAGCGCCCGCACATCCATGCGCGTGCTGGCAATGCCCTCGCGGATCAGGAAGGACCGCACCTCAAGCGCGCGGGAGAGCGAAAGGCGGCGCGCCTTCGCCTCCGAACGGTCGCCGGAGGTCGCATAGGCCTTGAGCTCGACCCGGAGCTCGCCGTTCGCTTTCATCTTCGCGGCGATCGTGCCGAGTGTGCCGGAGGCGTTGCCCGGCAGGGTCTTGCTGTCCGCCTCGAAGACAACGCTGATGGCGGCACTGTTCGCCGACGCGGCGGGCGCGGGTGCCTTCGGAGCGGCCGGAGCCGAGGCGACCTGCCGCGCCGGCTCGGGAGCCTTGGCGGCCGGTGCGGCCTTCGGCGCTTCTGCGTTGACGGCAGGCGGTGGAGGCGGCGGTGCGATCGCTGCCGTTCGAGTGGAGGTCGCCGCGGGCGGGGCAGGGACCTTGATCGCCGGAATCGTCGTGGCCGTCCGGGTGCCTGTCTGCGGCGCCGACGGGGTCGGAGCCGGGATGGCGACCTTGGCCGGTGCGGCAACGGTCGGCGCCGGTGTCGCGGCTACTTTCGGCGCGCTCGGGACCGGGGCGGTGACGCGGGCGGGGGCCGGAACGGCCGCTGTCCGGGTCGGGGCCGACGGTTGAGGAGCGATGCGCCGCGCGGTCGGCAGAGCAGCTGCAGGCGGTCTCGGCGCCACGGGGGCGATGGCGGTCGCGGGTTGTGCGGCGGTCAGGCGCCGCGTCATTTGCGGCGGGCGGCTCGGCGGCGGCATCGGGGCGCCCCGGGTCACGGAATGCCGGACTTCGCCCGGAAGCGGCAGAGGCATGCCGTCCTGAACCTGGCCGCGCCGGATGTCGGCGCGCAGCAGACCGGCGACGTTCGGCGGGGTGCCGAGCGCCTCGAGCACATCGAGATTGATTTCGACCTGCTCGCCCGTGCCGCCGATATAGACGGTTTCCTGGCCGAGCGCGGCACTGGCCGGCACGGCGAGCAGGCCTGCGAGAAGGAATAGGGCGGGGCGTCGGCCCGGATATCGTGATGCGGCCATGCTGCGCGTCCTCAATGGGAGAATCAGTCTCTGAAAGACCTTATCCCATCACGGCTTTTGGCGACAACAGCCTAAGGGCGGCGAAAGAACTCTTAGGCCTTCGTCGCGTCCCGGAGCGTTTTCAGGAGTTTGCCGTGGACATAATCGTTCGCGGCAACGACTTCACCGGTCTCGATGCACTTGTCCCGGTTCTTGTAGTCGGTGCAGTACCCGCCGGCTTCCTTCACGAGAAGCATGCCCGCCGCGATATCCCAGGCGCTCAGACCGCGCTCCCAGTAGCCGTCGTAGCGGCCGGCGGCGACATAGGCGAGATCCAGCGCGGCGGCGCCGAACCGGCGCACGGACGAGCAGCGGGTCATCACCGCCTCGAGATGTTTCAGGTAGGTGCCGTGATCGTTGCCGCGCAGGGTGGGGATACCGGTCGCGAACACGCTGTCTTCCAAGTTGCGGCGGGCCGAGACGCGCAGACGGCGGTCGTTCAGATAAGCGCCCTTGCCTTTTTCCGCCCAGAACATCTCGTCCCGGGTCGGCTCGTAGACGATCCCGGAGACGATCTCGCCGTCCTCCTCCAGCCCGATCGAGATCGCGAAATGGGGGATGCCGTGCAGGAAGTTGGTGGTGCCGTCGAGCGGGTCGATGATCCAGCGCCGGCCCTGCGGATCCCTGCTCTCGACCGCGTTGCCTTCCTCGAGCAGGAAGCCGTATTCCGGCCGCGCGCGTTTCAGCTCGCTCGTGATGGTGTTCTCGGCCGCGGTGTCGGCGGTCGACACGAAATCCGCCGGCCCCTTCTTCGAGACCTGGAGCTGTTCGACCTCGTTGAAGTCGTGCAGCAGCTGCCGGGCCGCTTTCATGGCGGCTTTCACCATAACGTTGATCGCGGGCGAGCGGGTCGCCATGGTTTCTCCAGTTCGATTTGAGGCTTGGCAGAAGCCGGCCCGGAGGCCGGCGTCTTCAATCAGTCCTTGGCGCGCTCGACATAGGTGCTGTCTTCGGTCCGCACCACGACGCGGGTGCCGGACTCGACATGCGGCGGCACGAGGATTTTCACGCCGTTCTCGAGCACGGCCGGCTTGTAGGAGGAGGAGGCGGTCTGACCCTTCACCACCGCGTCGGCCTCGACGATTTCCAGAACCACGGTTTCCGGCAGCTGCACAGAGAGCGGCTCGCCCTCGTAGCTTTCGATCTGCACTTCCATGCCGTCCTGCAGGAAGACCGCGTTCTCGCCGATCAGGTCGGCGGAGATCTGGGTCTGCTCGTAGGTCTCGTTGTCCATGAAGGTCAGCAGATTTTCCTCGGCGAAGAGGAACTGCGCCGGGCGCTGCTCGAGCCGCACGCGCTCCACCTGCTCGTCGGCGCGGAAGCGCTCGTTCAGCTTGGTGCCGGAGCGGATATCCTTCAGTTCCACCTGGTTGAAGGCGCCGCCCTTGCCGGGTTTCACGGCCTGGGTCTTCACGGCGACCCAGAGGCGGTCCTTATGTTCGATGACGTTTCCGATGCGGATGGCGTTGCCGTTGATTTTCATGTCTTTGTCCGTCGAGCGATCGAAGTGGCCGACGTCGCGCGGAAGGCGCGCGAACGTACGCAATATCGGGTGCGGCGCGCTTTTATCAGGTTGCGCGGGCGGAGTCTATTGGGGGCAGGATGTCCTGCGCACATAGCAGTTCCTCGCTGTCCGGCACGCCCGGCTTGCGCTGTGTCGCTGACCTCACCCCAAATCGATGCAGACTATCGCAACCGGTTGAGGTGGCGCTTCTAACATTCATCGATTGCTTCATGAGGCGGCGCATATTATCCGATGAATGCTTCCAGGAAATTTCTGACAGTGTTTTTTTTGGGGTCTTTATGCATTTCTTCAAAATGATTCTCTGCGCGCTCGCGATGGTTACCCTTGCTGGATGCGTGAGCACGGGCGGGCGTATTCCCTTCAGCCAGGCGCAGCCGGATCAGCAGGTCATTATCTTGCGCGTCATGGCCATGGAGGATTTCCGCAAGGGCGATACCCCTGCGGGGATCAAGAAGCTGGATGAGGCGATGACCATTGCCGAAACCGCCCAGGACATCGACAACCTCGTGCATGTCCACATTGATCTGGCCAATGAATTCGTAAAACTTGGCCGCCTGGCAGAGGCGGAAGGTGAGGCACGTGCCGCGCTGCGTAAGTCGAGAGCCAGTGCGCATCACGCCGGGGAAGGCAAGGCCCTGCACTCTCTTGGCAGGCTGAAGCTCAAGGACTCTCCGGACGAGGCCCGCGAATTCTACCGGATGGCCGCCGAAGCTTATGGCAAGGCACCGAATATCCATAGCTATGCGGTGACAACGCGTCTCGAATACGCCGAATTCCTGATGCACCAAGATCTCGTTGCCGCCGGACTCTGGATCGATGAAGCGGGTGCTGTCGCCCGGAGGAAAAAGGATCAGGCTCTCGAAGCGGACGTGCTTACGGCTCGCGCCGAGTTGCTGGGGCGGCAAGGCCGTTATGACGACGCGCTGGCGGCACTCTCGGATGCCGGCCGTCTGATCCTCCCCAGCCAGAAAAGGTATTTTGAGCGGCATGCCGGGATCGAGACTCTCAAGGTCACTGTTTTGGCCCTGAGCGACCGGCACGCCCTGACCGACGATGTTGTCCGGAATTTCTCGGCTTTCTGGACGGCGCTTGCCGGCGAGGAGAGCATGCGGGCCAGGACGGTCCTGGAGTTTGCGGCGAATCTCCACCGCCTCGGCTACACGTCTGCGGCGGCCGGAATGGGCGAGGCGCTTTCCGTTGCGGCCGAGCGCTGGCGCACAGAGGATGTCGAGAAAACCAAGCGGGAAAAGAACGTCAAGAACGTCATTATCAAGAACCGCTATTTCGCCGACGCTCACGCCTTCTGGGCCCGTCTTCAAATGAAATCCGGCCGGACCGCGGCGGCTCTCAAGTCCAGTGAACTCGCGCTCGACAATGTGCCCCGGCCGTTCAAACCCGAACATATCGGATCGGACATCCCCATCGACTACACGCTCAGTCCGGCCGGGACGGAGCTCTTGCGCGGTTATTCGGAAGCTCTTGCGGCTTCGGGTGACATCTCCGGAGCGCTCGATGTGCTCGATCTCACGCAGAAAACCGCCCGTGCCGATCTGTCGAATGGCAGCCGTTTGGCAATCCGCGCATCGATCGCTTTGTTGAGGGCGGATGCGGCCGGGGCCTCGGCGGTGGCTCGTGAAATCCTCTCGGAGGCGGAAACCGCGAGAGCAGGCGATTGGTATCCGATTGCCGGGATCATGCTCGACCTGGCGGAGAGCGAGCTTTCCCGGGATCCGGAACTGGCGGCGGCCCTCGCGCGGAAAGTGGCTGAGATCCCGCTCTACGACGCCGATCTCGCCCGGTCGGTCAGGGCATACGGGCTTCTTGCAGGTGTCACCGCCGGCAGCGCGTCGGAAACCGCGAAGGGCTATCGCCAGATGCATGCACAGCTTTCGGATCAGCTCGCGCGCCGGCAGGCAAGGCGTCCGGAATCGTCCTAATGGCGATCGTCGGTCGAGCCCGATGACGAAACCTCCCGCGCTTCCACTGTGCGGCTGAAGTGAGATGATCGAGACCGAGCGCTTGAAACTGGTCGCGTGGCAGGACCGCCACCTGGATGCCTTCGCCGAGATGCACGCCGATGCGCAGGTCATGGCCGATCTCGGCGGACCGATCGACATGTGTGAGAGCCGCCGGAAACTCGACCGCTACAGGGAGGCTTTCCGCGAATACGGTGTGGCGCGATGGGCCGTGGAGGATCGCGACGGTGCTTTCCTCGGCTATGCGGGCGTTATGCCGCGCATGTCTCCCGGCCATCCCCTGGGCGAACATTTTGAGATTGGCTGGCGGTTCGTCAGGTCCGCATGGGGAAACGGCTACGCGACCGAGAGCGCCAGGGCCTCGCTCGATCACGCGGTCGATACTCTGGGGTTGGCCGATATTCTGGCCTATACGAGCGCGGAAAATCTGCGCTCCCAGTCTGTGATGAAGAAACTCGGGATGGTCCGTTGTCCGAAGCGTGATTTCGTTCAGGAGATAGCTCATGGTGCGCAGTGGCACGGGCTGGTCTGGCGGGTCGTTTCTTGAGCTTCGCGGGGCCTAGGCCGCCGCTTCGAACAACGCGTTGAACGCCTTCACCGCCGCCGCCGGCCCGGCCGGATGTTTCCAGACCGCGGTGATCACGCAGATGAAATCCGCCCCCGCCTCGATCAGCGGTTTCGCGTTCTCCAGGTTGATCCCGCCGATGGCGACGCAGGGCACGGTCGAGAAGGACGCCCAGGTCTCCAGTGTCTCGATCTCGGCGTGGTGGATGATTTCCTTGGTCTCGGTCGGGTAGAAGGCGCCGAAGGCGACGTAGTCGGCGCCGGCCTCGGCCGCTTCCATCGCGAGATGGATCGAGTTGTGGCAGGTGACGCCGATCATCGCCTCGTCGCCGAGGATGCGGCGCGCCTCGTCGTAGGGCGTGTCGTTCTGGCCGACATGGGCGCCGTCGCACCCCGTCAGCAGCGCGAGGTCAGGGCGGTCGTTCATCAGCAGCGGCACGCCGCGCGCGTGGCACACGGGCAGCAGGGTCTCCGCGGCACGCTTGATCTCGTCGTCGGAGACATCCTTCAGGCGGAGCTGCAGGCAGGCGACCGGGCCCGCGTCGAGCGCGGATGCAAGATCCCCGGCGAAGGCATCGATATCGATCTTCGGCGGGGTGATCAGGTAAAGCTCGCAGCTTGGATCGGGCATGTTCCGGCTCTTCAGACGAAAACGGCGCCCGCGTCAGGCGGGCGCCGCGAAACGCAGGATCAAGGCGTCAGGTTTACGCCTTGCCCTTGTAGATGTCGATGATGGTGTTGAGCATCGCCATGGCCTCCTCGCGCGGACGCTGGAAGGTGTTGCGGCCGATGATGGAGCCGTTGGCTCCGCCGTCGCGCAGGCCCCGGATCTCGTTGTAGAGACCGTCGAGATCCTTCGCCTCGCCGCCGGAGAAGACGACGATGCGGCGGCCGTTGAAACAGGACTTCACGACATGCTCGATGCGCTCGGCGAGAGTGCCGATGGCGATCTTGTTGGCCTCGTAGGACTTCTTCGCGGCCTCGAGCTCGAGATGCTCGGTCGGCGGCTTCACCTTGATGATGTGGGCGCCGAGCAGCGCGGCCATGTGGGCGGCATAGGCGCAGATATCCACCGCGGTCTCGCCCTTCTTGGTGAGGTCGCCGCCGCGCGGATAGGACCAGACCACGACCGCGAGGCCGTAGGCCTTGGCTTCCTCGGTCATCTCGCGGATCTGCCCCATCATCTCGAAGGCGTTGTCCGAGCCCGGATAGATCGTGAAGCCGATGGCGGAGCAGCCGAGCCGGACCGCTTCCTGCACCGAACCGGTCAGCGCCTGGCTCGGGCCGTCCTTGTCGCGGGCGAGGCTGTTCGAGCTGTTCACCTTCAGGATCGTCGGGATTTGGCCCGCGAAGGTGTCGGCGCCGGCCTCGATCATGCCGAGCGGAGCGGCATAGGCCGAGAGCCCGGCATCGATCGCCAGCTTGAAGTGGTAGTGCGGATCGTAGGCGTCCGGATTCGGCGCGAAGCTGCGGGCCGGACCGTGCTCGAAGCCCTGGTCGACCGGCAGGATCACGAGCTTGCCGGTGCCGCCGAGCTTGCCCTGCATCAGGATGCGGGCGAGGTTCGCCTTGGTGCCCGGGCAGTCGCTCTCATAACCGTCGAGGATACGCTTGACGCGCTGGGTGATTTTCATCGCCGTTGTCCTTCCCTTCTGATTCTCAAAGCGTCGCCGCGACCGCTGCGGTGGTGTCCAGCATGCGGTTGGAGAAGCCCCATTCGTTGTCGTACCAGCTCATCACGCGGACCAGCTTGCCCTCGACCACCTGGGTCTGGAGCAAATCGAAGGTGGAGCTGTTCTGGTTGTGGTTGAAGTCGATCGAGACCAGCGGCTCGTCATTGACGCCGAGGATGCCCTTCAGCTTTCCGTTGGCGGCCTTGACGATGGCGGCGTTGACTTCCTCGACGGTGGTCTCGCGCTTCGGCACGAACTTCAGGTCGATCAGGCTGACATTGGCCATCGGGACGCGCACCGAGGTGCCGTCCAGCTTGCCGGCCAGTTCCGGCAGCACGAGGCCGACGGCCTTGGCCGCGCCGGTGGTGGTCGGGATCATCGAGGAGGCCGCGGCGCGGGCCCGGTAGAGATCCTTATGCATGGTGTCCAGCGTCGGCTGGTCGCCGGTATAGGCATGGATCGTGGTCATGTAGCCGCGCTCGATGCCGATGGCCTCGTTCAGCACGTAGGCGACCGGGGCGAGGCAGTTCGTGGTGCAGGAGGCGTTCGAGATCACGGTATGCTCTGCGGTGATCTGGTCGTGGTTCACGCCGTAGACGACGGTGAGGTCCACGCCGGTGCCCGGAGCGGAGATGATGACGCGCTTGGCGCCGGCCGTGATGTGCTTCGCCGCGTCTTCCTTCTTGGTGAAGATGCCGGTGCATTCGAGCACGATGTCGACGCCCAGCGCCTTGTGCGGCAGGTTCGCCGGATCGCGTTCGGCGGTCACCTTGATCGGGCCCTTGCCGTAATCGATTGTGTCACCGTCGACCTTGACGTCGAACGGGAAGCGGCCGTGATTGCTGTCCCATTTCAGCAGATGTGCGTTCGTCGCGACCGGTCCAAGATCGTTGATGGCGACGACCTTGATATCGTCGCGGCCGCTCTCGGCGAGTGCCCTCAGAACCAGACGGCCGATCCGCCCGAACCCGTTGATGGCAACATTAACGCTCATCAGATTTCCTCCTGACTTTCACGCTCGTACAAAAACGCCGCCCCGGCGGGGGGCGGCGATGGTGGGATTATCCCAGACGCTTCTTGACCTCGGCCACAATGGCATCGCTGGTGATGCCGAAATGCTTGTAGAGGTCGTCGTAAGGCGCGGACGCGCCGAATGAGTTCATGCCGACGAAGATGCCGTCGAGCCCGATCAGCCCGTCCCAGCTCTGCCGGATCCCGGCCTCGACAGCGACCATGACGCTGCCCGAGCCGAGCACCTGCTTGCGGTAGGCTGCATCCTGAGCGGTGAAGCGCTCGATGGACGGCATGGAGACGACCGCGGTGGCGATGCCGTCGGCGTCGAGCGCGGCCTTCGCGGCGAGCGCGATCTCGACCTCGGAGCCGGTGGCGAGGATCGTCACCTTGCGCTCGCCGGAGGCGTCGGCAAGCACATAGCCGCCCTTGGCGGAAAGGTTCTCGGAACTGTCGCCGTCCCGCACCGTCGGCAGACCCTGGCGGGTCAGTGCGAGAATTGACGGGCGATGCTCGTCCTGAAGTGCCGCGAGCCAGCATTCCGCGGTCTCGATGGCATCCGCCGGGCGGAACACATTGAGGTTCGGGATCGCGCGCAGGGCGGCGACATGCTCGACCGGCTGGTGCGTCGGGCCGTCCTCGCCGAGACCGATGGAATCGTGCGTCATGACGTAGATGACGCGGAGCCCCATCAGGGCCGAGAGGCGGATCGACGGGCGGCAATAGTCGGTGAAGACGAGGAAGGTGCCGCCGTAGGGGATCAGACCGCCATGCAGCGCCATGCCGTTCATCGCGGCGGCCATCGCATGCTCGCGCACGCCGTAATAGATGTAGTGGCCGCTGTAGTCGCCGGCCCGGACCGCGTCCTGGCCGCCGACCTTGGTGTTGTTCGAGCCGGTGAGGTCGGCCGAGCCGCCGACCAGTTCCGGGATCTCCGGCTGCAATGCCTCGAGCGCCTTCTGCGAGGCCACGCGGGTGGCGAGCTTCGGCTTCTCCGCGCCGTGCTTGGCGATCAGCTCCTTGATCGCCTTTTCGGCGCCGGCCGGAAGCTTGCCGGACATCGCCGCGTCGAAGGCCTTGCGGGTCGCCGCGTCGGCGCCGTCATAGCGCGCGGTCCAGGCGACATGCGCGCCGGCACGGTCGGCGCCGATGGCACGCCAGGCGTCCAGAACTTCGGCCGGGATCTCGAACGGGCCTGCGCTCCAGCCGAGATTCTCGCGGGCGCCGGCAATCTCGTCCGCGCCGAGCGGGGCGCCGTGGGAGGAGGATTTGCCTTCCTTCGTCGGCGCGCCGAAACCGATCTTGGTGCGGCAGGCGATCAGGGACGGGCGATCGTCGGACCGAGCGGCCTCGATGGCGGCGGAAATCGCCTCGGCATCGTGGCCGTCGACCCGGCTGGTGTCCCAGCCATAGGCCTCGAAACGCATCAGCTGGTCGTCGGAGACCGAAAGATCGGTCGAACCGTCGATCGAGATGCCGTTATCGTCGAACAGCACGATCAGCTTGCCGAGCTTCAGATGGCCCGCCATGGAGGCGGCCTCGTGGCTGATGCCTTCCATCAGGCAGCCGTCGCCGGCGATCACGTAGGTGTAGTGATCGACCAGATCGTCGCCGAAGCGGGCATTGGTCATGCGCTCGGCGAGCGCCATGCCGACGCCATTGGCGAAGCCCTGTCCGAGCGGGCCGGTGGTGGTCTCGATCCCGGCGGTGTGGCCGTATTCCGGGTGGCCCGGGGTCTTCGAGCCGAGCTGGCGGAAATTCTTGATCTCGTCCAGCGTGACATCGTCGTAGCCGGTCAGATGCAGCAGCGAGTAGATCAGCATCGAGCCGTGGCCGGCGGAGAGGATGAAGCGGTCGCGGTCCGCCCAGTCCGGTGCCTTCGGATCGTAGTTCAGGAATTCCGAGAACAGCACGGTGGCGACATCGGCCATGCCCATCGGCATGCCGGGATGGCCGGACTTGGCCTTCTCCACCGCGTCCATCGAGAGCGCGCGGATCGCGTTCGCGAGCATGTCGTGCGAAACGGCGCTTCCCGAACCGTCGCTTGCAACAGGAGATGTCGTGTTCATGGGCATCAATCGTGTTCGGCGGCGCCCTTCCCCGGACGGTCCGGACGGGAGGCCGCATCTGATGAACGGGGCGGGCGCACAAGGTGGTCTCTGCCCCGGAAAAGGCGGGGTGAAAATGCCGTCCTGCCCCCGTACAGTCAACTCCGGAGTTCGGGGGGGATGACGTGGTCCCCCAAGGCCGCGCGTTGACGCCTTGATATTGCAGTTTGTATGCTTCCGCCGCCGGGCGCGGGATGCCCGAAAATCAAGCGTTGTTAAGGACAGGACCGGATGTCCCGACTCGATTCCGCCGCCGCACGCCTCGAAGCCGCAATCGAACGGCTCGACGGTGCCGCGCACAAGGCCCTCGAACTCAGCTCGCGCTCTGCCGAATTGCAGGCGGAACTCGACGCGGCCAAGAAGGAATATGCCGAACTCTCCAAGGTCACCGATGAGGTCAGCGAGAAGCTGGACAAGACCATCGGCCGCCTGAAATTCGTGCTGGAAGGATAAGGCGGTGGCCCAGGTCGAGATTACCATCAACGGCAAGAACTACCGCATCGCCTGCGAGGACGGGCAGGAGAGCCGGATCGCCAGCCTTGCGGCGATGGTTGATTCGCACGTGAAAGACCTGGTCGAGCAGATCGGCCAGATCGGCGACACGCGTCTCCTCGTTATGGCCTCGCTGCTGATCGCGGACGAGCTTGTCGATCTGCGCGAGATCGAGGCGGAGATGGCGGCGGAGAACGGGACGAGCCCGGTCGGCGAGAGCGAGGAGAAGATCGCCGCCGCGCTGAATGCGATGGCCGGACGAATCGAGAGCATTGCAGACCAGCTTGAACGCGCCTAGATATGTCCCCGGACGGTAGCTGCGCGATGCGTCAGGCCTCACAATCCCTGGGGCTATAAACGATCCTTCGGGAGCTGTCTCTGCCGGGACCGTGGTTCCGGTATGCGGCGCCCACCTGCTTTGCAGGCCACAGAGGATTATTACGGCCAACGGTCGTGGCGGCGCCGTTCAGATTTTTTTCCAGACGAAAGACGGCCCTTGCCGGATCCCGCCTCGAACTCCAGGACATCGACTGACCGCATGGCCGCCGAGAAGGTCGCCCTGCGAAAGATGATCGAGGAGCGCCGGCAGCGGGCGCATGCCGAGCTTTCGGAGCGCGCCGGCAATCTCGTTCGTGACAGTTTCCTCGAAAATTTCGAGCTTTCTCCGGCGTCCGTCGTCGCCGCCTACTGGCCGTTCCGCTCCGAGATCGATCCGCGGCCTCTGATGCTCGCTCTGCATGCGCGGGGACACCGGATCGTGCTGCCGGTCGCGGTGCAGAATGCGGCACCGCTTGCTTTCAGGCTTTGGGGGCCGGGGGCGTCTCTGGTCAAACACGGCTTGGGCGGTCTGGTGCCCGATGTCGGCGCCCCCGAACTCGAGCCGGGCACCCTGCTCGTCCCGATGCTGGCTTTCGACGATGCGGGCTACCGTCTCGGCTATGGTGGCGGATTCTACGACCGGACACTGGAGAAACTCCGCGCGGCGGGTGCCGTCCGCGCGATCGGCCTTGCCTATGAAGCGCAGCGCGTCGCCGCGGTCCCGCGCGAAGCAACCGACCAGCGGCTTGACGCCCTGCTGACCGAGGCCGGCGCCACTCATTTCGGAAAGGGCTGAACCGTGCGCGTACTTTTTCTTGGAGACGTCGTCGGCCGTGTCGGACGCGAGGCGGTGCAGGACCGGCTTCCGGAACTGCGCGAACGGCTTGCCGTCGATTTCGTCATCGTCAACGGCGAGAATTCCGCCGGCGGCTTCGGCATCACGCCGGAAATCGCCGAGGCTTTGTTCGATGCCGGCGCTGATGTCGTCACCACAGGCAATCATG
Organism: Nisaea sediminum; assembly: GCF_014904705.1. NCBI lineage: Bacteria > Pseudomonadati > Pseudomonadota > Alphaproteobacteria > Rhodospirillales > Thalassobaculaceae > Nisaea > Nisaea sediminum. The sequence continues at coordinate 111,136 of NZ_JACZCQ010000006.1, read as the reverse complement.
CCTTCGACAAGCGCGAGATCCTCACCTATTTCGACGCCGAGCCGCGCCTGCTGCGCCCTGCGAACTACCCGCCGGAGACCAACGGCAAGGGCAGCGGTCTCTATCCGACGCAGGACGGTCGCCACGTGCTCGTGGCCAACATCGCCCTGCGCCTCTTCATGGACAGCGCCGAGTGCCCCTTCCTCGCCGCGGAGAAGATCGTCGAGGAATGCCCGCTCGGCTACGGCGCGGATTTCATCTTCATCGACATGCATGGCGAGGCGACGTCGGAGAAACTGGCACTCGGGCATTTTCTCGACGGACGGGCGAGCGCGGTCGTCGGCACCCACACCCATGTTCCGACCGCGGATCACATGGTGCTGCCCGGCGGCACCGCCTACATGACCGATGCCGGCATGTGCGGCGCCTATGACGGCGTGATCGGCATGAAGAAGGAAGCCCCGGTGGAGCGCTTTCTCTCGAAGACCGCCCGGCCGCGTCTGGAGCCCGCCGAAGGTCCGGCGTCCGTCTCCGGCGTCCTGATCGTCAGCGACGACGCGACCGGCCTCGCGACGGCGGCGGAGCCGGTGAGGCTGGGCGGCCTGCTCTCCGAGACTATGCCGCAGATCTGACGGGCCGCGTTGTTGAGGGTAGCGTCAGCGCTTTTCCGCTGACATGAGCTGACTGATTTCCCGGTCCGGAATTGCATCGGCGGCGTATGTGAAGGTCCCGTTCCGCAGCACCTCTTCCGCAGCCCGCCGCAATGCGCCGAGTGCCGCTCGGGCGAAAGAGCCGCCGACGCTGATGCGCCGGACACCTGCGTCCGAAAGCTCCGAGACCGTGTAGGTCGCGCCCTGCAGCCCCATGACCACATTCACCGGCTTGTCGACCTCGCGGCAGACCGTCCGGATGGCTTCCAGACCCGGCAGGCCGGGCGCGTAGAGCACGTCCGCCCCGGCCTCGGAAAATGCCTGAAGGCGCTTGATCGTGTCTGCGAGATCAGGCCGTCCCCAAAGGAAATTCTCGGCTCTGGCCGTGAGAAGGAATGACCGCCCTGCCGCGGCTTCGGCCGCCGCACGCACACGATCGGCGGCCTCCGCGGTCTCGAAAATCGGTGCCTCGCTGTCTCCGGTCGCGTCCTCGATGGAGCCGCCAACAAGACCGGCCTCGCAGGCCAGCCGGATGGTTTCGGCGCAGGTTTCCGGAGCAGACCCGAAACCGTCCTCGAGATCCGCCGAGACCGGGAGCCCGGTCGCATCGACGATCATTCGCGCGTTCTCCAGCAGCTCCTCGCGCGTGAGGCCGGCGAAGGAATCGCGCTTGCCGACCGAGAAGGCATAACCCGCGCTGGTCGTCGCCAGCGCCTCGAAGCCGCAATGGGCGAGCAGGCGCGCGGATCCCGCGTCCCACGGGTTCGGCATGACGAACGCGCCATCCCGTTCATGCAGCGCCTTGAAGCGGTCGAATTTCTCTTCACGTGTTTGCATTTCTGCGGCCTCCAGCTCTCAGGAAATGCAGTCTAGCGTATAGAACAAAATAAGAACATATCGGATTGGCGCGTGCCCGGAAAGACGCTCTTCCCGGCCCGGACGGGCCTGTTGCGCTTGACCGCCAATTTCACCGGGCGCATCGTTTCCACCCTTCCTATTCACTCCGCGCGGCTCCGTTTTCCCGCCTGTTCCGCGCCGGTCAAAAAATGCGTCCAGGAGAGAGAACGCCATGTCGAATGCCGAACTGATCTGGGATCTTGTCGACGAGCATCGCGAGGATTTCATCGGCCTGTCGGACCGGATCTGGGGCATGCCCGAGATCGCCTATACCGAATACCGCTCCGCCGAGGAGCACCGGAAGATGCTGGAGCAGTACGGCTTCCGCGTGACGGAGAATGTCGGCGGCATTCCGACGGCGGTCATGGGCGAGGCCGGCGAGGGCGGGCCGGTGATCGCCGTGCTCGGCGAGTACGACGCGCTTCCCGGCCTCAGCCAGGTCGCCAATATCGCCGAACCGAAAGAGGTCGAGGCCGGCGGCCACGGCCATGGCTGCGGTCACAACCTGCTCGGCTCCGCCGCGCTGCTCGCCGCCGCGGGTCTCAAGGACTGGCTGGAGAAGACCGGCACCCCCGGCCGCGTGCGCTATTACGGCTGCCCGGCGGAAGAGGGCGGGGCGGCGAAGGGCTTCATGGTCCGTGCCGGCGCTTTCGACGACGTGGACGCGGCGGTGACCTGGCATCCGGCCGGCGTGACCCGCGTCGGGCTCGCCAACTCGCTCGCCAACACACGGATCGATTTCTCTTTCCACGGCCGCTCCAGCCATGCCTCGAGCGCCCCCCATCTCGGCCGCAGCGCCCTCGACGCGGTGGAGCTGATGAATATCGGCGTCAATTACATGCGTGAGCACATGCCCTCCGACGCCCGCATCCACTACGCCATGCTCGATGGCGGCGGGGTCGCGCCGAACGTGGTGCAGGGCTTCGCCAAGGTGCGTCATGCCGTGCGGGCGCGCGATCTCGCGGGCATGCAGGAACTGGTCGAGCGCGTGAAGAAGGTCGCCGAGGGCGCGGCGCTGATGACCGAGACCAAGATGACCTGGAAGATCGTCAGCGCGGTCTCCAACATGCTTGCCAATTCGCCGCTCGAAAAGGCGCTCTACGAGAACATGCAGCGCCTGGGCCCGGTGCCGTTCGATGCCGAGGACCGGAAATACGCGGCCGAGATCCAGGCGACCCTCACCGAACAGGACATTGCCAACGAATACCGCAAGGCCGGGGTCGAGGCGCGAGAGGACACCCCGCTTTGCGACTTCATCGTCCCGCTCGACGTCAAGGGCGTCTCGATGCCGGGCTCGACCGATGTCTCCGACGTCAGCTGGGTGGTGCCGACAATCGAGGCGCGGGTCGCGACCCAGGCGATCGGCACGCCGGGCCATTCCTGGCAGATGACGGCCCAGGGCATGGCGCCTGCGGCGCACAAGGGCATGATCTATGCGGCGAAGGTCATGGCGGGCACCGCCGTCGACCTGCTGCGCGACGAGGAGCTCATGGCGGCGGCCAAGGCGGATCATGCGGCGAAGACCGCGAAGACACCCTACCGCTGTCCGATCCCGGACGATGTCCAGCCGCCGATCCAGCCGCGTCCGGAATAGAAACCGGGCGGGGTCCGAGGCCCGGCAGGTTTTCCACGATTAATTTTTCGTCCGATAGACTTTGGACGGCGACGGATTACACTCTCTCGAACGTTTCCAGTCTTTGCGGAAGTTTGTGCGGGGCCGTGCCGATGAGTGTCTGGCGTCAGTTGTTTGTGGTGGTCTTGGCTGCCGGTCTTCTGGTCGGAGGCTGGACCTATCTCGGTCCGTATCTCGGCCTGAAGAACGAGGCGGGAGAGGCGCGCGGCAAGGGGCGGGAGCAGTCCGCCGCGGTCGTTGTGGCGGATGTGGATTTCGTGAAGGAACGGCTGCGGACCGAGGCGGTGGGGACGGCCCGCGCCTATCAGTCTGCGCGCCTGCACACGGCTGCCGACGGACGCGTCACCGCGACCGCGCTCAAGACCGATGCCGAGGTTTCCAAGGGGCAGGTTCTGCTTGAGCTTGAACGGAAGAGCGAGCGGCTGGCGGTCGATCTGGCGCGGGTCCGGCTCGAGGCGGCACAGAGGGTTGCCGAACGTCTCGGCAAGCTGCGCGGCAGCGGCGCCTCGACCCAGGCCGCGCTGGACGATGCGCTCACCGCGCTCGATGCGGCCAAGATCGATCTGGAGCAGGCCCAGATCGCGCTTCAGGACCGCGTTCTGCTCGCGCCCTTCTCGGGCCGGATCGGCATGACGGATGTCGAGATCGGCGACCGGGTCGACACCGATACGGAAATCGCCGTGCTCGACGACCGCTCGAGCCTGCTGGTCCGCTTCGAGGTTCCCGAGGGGTTGCTCGGCAGGATCAATGTCGGAGACCCGGTCAAGCTCGCGCTCTGGACCGGCGATACCGCGCCGATCGAGGGCGGCGAGATCTATGATATCGGAAGTCGGATCGACGAAGAGACGCGGACTTTCGTGGTTCGTGCCCGCATTCCCAATTTGGACGACAGTCTCCGTCCCGGCATGAGTTTCCGGGTGACGCTGGATGTCGAGGGGCAGACCCGCGCCAGCATTCCCGAAGTGGCGATCCAGTGGGGCGGGGACGGTTCCTTCGTCTGGGCCGTGTCCGACGGGGTCGCCCGGCGTCAGCCTGTCTCGATCGTACAGCGGCAGGGGGCGACGGTTCTGGTCGATGCCAATTTCGCCGACGGCGACAAGGTGGTCACCCAGGGGCTGCACCGGATGCGTCAGGGCACGAAGGTCGAGATTCTTCCCGACGGCGGTCCGGACCGGGCTCCGGTGAAGGCGCGGAAAGACGCGACCACGTCATGATTCCGGGCAGCGGCGGTTCCGAGAACGACCTTCCGTCTCTCAGCGTCCGGCGCCCGTGGCTGGCGCTGGTTCTCAACCTGCTGATCGCGCTCGCCGGCGTCGCCGCCATTCTGGCGGTCGAGGTCCGCGAACTGCCGAATGTGGACCGGCCGATCGTTTCGGTGCGCGGCATTCTCGACGGCGCCTCGCCGGAGACCATGGACAGCGAGGTGACAAGCCTCGTCGAGGGCGCGGTCGCGCGCGTCAACGGGGTGCAGCGCATCCGTTCCTCCAGCGAGGAGAACAATTTCCGACTGCATGCCGAATTCAGTCCCTCCGCCGATCTCGACGTCGCGGCCTCGGACGTGCGCGAGGCGGTCAGCCGGGTGCAGCGGGAACTGCCGGAGAATGTCGAACAGCTGACGGTGATCAAGGCCGACGCCGACGCGAGCCCGATCATGCAGCTTGCGGTTTCCGGCCATGGGCTCACGGATGACGATCTGACCCGGATCGTCGAGAATGACGTGATCCCGGAACTGATCTCGATCGACGGCGTGGCTGACGTGAACCTTTACGGCGAACGGTCGCGTCTGCTGCGCGTCGTGCTCGACCCGATGCGGCTGAGCGCCTTCGCGCTTTCGATCGCCGACGTCATCGCGGCGCTGAAGAACGCGCCCTTCGACATTCCGGCCGGCAGTTTCGCATCGCTCGACCAGGAATTGCTGGTCCGTGCCAACGCGACGGTGGAATCGGCGAAGGAGGTCGAGGATATCATCATCCGGGGCGCCGTCCGCGTCGGCGACGTGGCGCAGGTCTTTTTCGGGCCGGAGGATCCGGAAAGCCTCGTCCGGGTCAACGGCGAGGAAACCATCGGTCTCGGCATCGTGCGGCAGGCGCAGTCCAACACGATCGAGATCTCGAAGGCCGTGCACAAGGCGGTCGCCACCCTGAACAAGCGTTTCGACAATCTTGAGGTGATGGTCACCTCCGACGATGCGCTCTTCATCGAGGGATCGGTTTCAGAGGTTCTCTTTACCCTGCTGCTGGCGGTGCTCATCGTCATCGTCACGCTCTGGGTCTTTCTCGGCTCGCCGGCGGCGACGCTTGTGCCCTGCATCGCCATTCCGGTCGCTCTGATCGGCTCCGTCGCGGCGATCTGGGCCTTCGGCTTCTCGATCAACATCCTGACCCTGCTCGCCCTCGTTCTGGCGACCGGCCTGATCGTCGACGACAGCATCGTCGTGCTTGAAAACATCCAGCGCCGGCGCGCCCAAGGCCTTGGCGGAAGGGCAGCCGCGGTGCTCGGCACCCGTCAGGTGTTTTTCGCCGTCGTCGCGACCACGGCGACCCTGATTTCCGTCTTCGTGCCGATCTCCTTCCTGCCGAGCACGGCGGGGCGGCTGTTCCGCGAATTCGGTTTCGTGCTGGCCATCGCGGTGCTGATCTCCTCTTTCGTCGCGCTCACGCTGGTGCCCGCGCTCTCGGCCCGGCTCGCGGCTGCCGGCGAGGACCGGATCGGGCTGCGCACCTTCATGGGGCGGATCGGAGACATGCTGGCGCGGGTCTACGGGGCGACGCTGAGGGCGACACTGTCGGTTCCGGTCATCGTCATCGCGGTGTCGCTCGCGGTGGCAGCTGGTGCCTGGGTTACCTTCAAGGCGCTCGATCAGGAGCTTCTGCCCTCCGAAGACCGAGGCCGGATCTACATCTTGGGAACCGGTCCGGACGGCGTCGGTCTCGAATACAGCAACAAGCAGGCCGACCTCATGGAGGCGGTCCTGCAGCCCTATGTCGACAGCGGCGAGATCACATCGGTCTATACCGTCGTCGGACGCTGGGACCTGAACCGGGTCTATATCTCGGCCCCGCTCGCGTCCTGGGAGGCGCGGTCGCGCTCGCAGCAGGAGATCATGTCGGAGATCCGGCGCAAGCTGAACCAGATCCCCGGCATGCGGATGCGGGTCTATAGTCCGAACAGCCTGAACCTGCGTTCCGCCGGCGGCGGCCTCGAGGTCGCACTGGTCGGCAACGATTATCTGCGCCTCTTCGAAGTGGCGCAAAAGCTGGCGCGGGCGATCGAGGACCGGCTGCCGAACCTGTCCGATGTCCGGATCTCCTACCAGCCGACCCAGCCGCAGCTCTCGGTCAAGATCGACCGTCGGCGGGCTTCAGACCTTGGGGTCGATCTCGACGATCTGGCCGACGTGTTGCAGGTCAATATCGACGGGCTCGAAGTCGCCGATCTCAACGTCCGCGACGAGACCATTCCGATCCGGCTCGAGGCGATCGGCGGAGCGATCAACGATCCGACCGATTTGATCAATCTCTATGTGCGCACGGACCGGGGAAAGCTGATCCCGATCTCCAGCCTCGTCACCCTGAAGGAAGAGGGCGTCGCCGCAGAGCTCGATCGCCACGTCCAGCGCCGTGCGGTGGAGATCGACGCGGACCTGAAGCCCGGCATGCCGCTCGGCGATGCCGTGCGGGCGGTCGAGGCGCTCGCGGACGAGATCCTGCCCGGCGATGTCAGCCTGATCCTGCTTGGCGAGGCCGAGGCGCTCGAGGAGACGTCGCACGAGGTCGCGATCACCTACGGCATCGCGATCATCGTGGTCTTCCTCGTGCTCGTCGCCCAGTTCGAGAGCGTGACCAGCGCCGCCATCGTCGTGCTGACCGTGCCGTTCGGGATCGCCGCGGCGATCTATGCCCTGCTGCTGACCGGGACCTCGGTGAATATCTACAGCCAGATCGGTCTCGTCATGATGATCGGGCTGATGGCGAAGAACGGCATCCTCATGGTCGAGTTCGCCGACCAGCTGCGCGATCGCGGTTTCTCCGTCCGGCAGGCGGCCGAGCGTGCCGCGCTGGTTCGCCTGCGTCCGATCGCCATGACCATGGTCTCCACCGTTCTCGGCGGCCTGCCGCTGATCCTCAGCTCCGGTCCCGGTGCGGAGGCGCGGAGCGCGATCGGCTGGGTCGTGTTCGGCGGTCTGGGCCTGGCGGCGGTCTTCACGCTCTATCTGACGCCGGTGCTCTATGTCGTTCTGGCACGGCTTTCCTCCGCCCGGGCGGATGCGGCCGGCAAGCTGGAGAGGGAAATGTCCGAGGCGAAGCACATCCCGGACATCGCCGAGGCCGAGGAGCAGCCGGCCGAGTAGAGCGTCAGCCGCCCGAGAGCAATCTCATGGCGCGCTGTTTCGCCGGCTCCCAGGCCGCCGGGTTGACGATGTCTTCCGGACGTTCTCCGGAAAGCGCCTGCAGCATCTTCGTCGCCACGGCCATCGCGCTGCCGGACATGAAGCTCTGCGTCAGCCCGCCGACATGCGGCGAGAGCAGAAGATTGTCCAGCGACAGCAGCGGATTGTCCGGGCCGACCGGTTCGACCTCGTAGACATCCAGCGCGGCGGCGCGGATCCAGCCCTCGGTCAGCGCCTTCAGGAGCGCGTCCTGGGAGACGATCTTGCCGCGCGCGGTGTTGACCAGACAGGCATGCGGCTGCATCTGCCGGATTGTCGTCTCGTTGAACATGTGCCGGGTCTCGTCGTTGAGCTCGGCATGGACCGACACATAGTCCGCGCGCGACAGGACCTCTTCGAGTGTCGGGCAGAGTTTCGCGCCGACGCCGGCGGCATGCTCCTCGGACACATAGGGGTCGTAGGCCAGCACCGTCATGTTGAAGGCGGCGGCGCATTTACGTGCCATCTCGGTCCCGATCTGTCCAAGGCCGACGATCCCCAGAACGCCGTCCTGCAGATCGCGGATCGTGTTGTGTTTCTGCAGCCGCTCCTGCCAGCCGCGCCCCGCGCGCATCATCGCGTCGTGCTCGCGTCCGTGCCGGGAGAGGCCGAGCAGCATGAAGAGCGCGTGTTCCGAAACCGGCACCTTGCCGAAGCCCGGATTGTTGCAGACGATGACGCCGCGCGCGGTCGCCGCCTCGACATCGACCGCATCGGTGCCGCGCCCGGACGTGTGGATGATGACCAGGTCCTCCGCCGCCTCGATCACTTCGGCGTCGGCAAGGTTCGGGTAGCGCGGACTGATCGCCTGCGCGGACCGTGCCGCTTCGAGGAGTGCGCGGCGATCCGGCGCGGGCAGCACCGTAAGCTCGCTCCGCGACGCCAGATGCGACTCTCCATCGGGGTGGTAGAGGTGACCGATCAGAAGGACTTTGGGCGGCATGGACTGTGAACTCCGGGACGCGCGGCGAACTTGCCGTGTCCCATGATTCCCAGAAACGCCGCCCGGTACAAGCGACCCTGCGGTGCGGCCGTTCAGTGCCCGCCGGCAGCGTCCGTGTCGTCCGCTTCCAGTGCCTTGGCTTCCGTCAGTGTCAACGTCACGATCCGGTCGCCGGCAAGATAGACGAAATCGAGGCGGTCCCGCCGCGAGGTCATGCGCGCCGGAAGCGGAGCGTAGCGGAAGCTATCGCCGCCGAGATGCGGCGTCACCGTGCCGATATCCGTGCCCTGGTGCTGCTCGACGCGGAGCAGGTGCAGGCGTGTTCCGTCCGCCCGCTTCCCGGTGAAGGGAACGTTGGCGAGACGGAGGAAACTGGTCGGATCGCTGGCCGCGCCGAAGCCCTCGGCGAAGGCCTTCTCGACCAGATCGAGATCCTTCTGCTCGTCGCTGATCGCCTCGCCATGTCCGTGATCGTGGGCGCCGTGGGGCAGGTGCGGTGTTTGCCACTGGGACGCGCCCTGCGGCGGGCTGTTGTGCCCGTGCCCGTGCTGGTGGTCAGGATCATGCGAATGGTTGTGATCGTGGGGATGGTCGTGAGGATGATGGTGATGGCTGTGCGGATGCTTGTGCATGGCGTCCTCCTCAGAACGAGACCGGCTTGTCGATGATCGCCTTGTGGGCGCCCATCTTGCCGTGCGCGACGAGCGAGCCCATCGCCTCGACCGCGACCCGGCAGCCGAGCAGCGCGGTGATGTCGGAGGTGTCGTAGGGCGGGCTGACTTCGACGACTTCAAGGCCGCAGATGCCCTCCGCCGCGATCAGGCCGAGCAGCTTCAGGGCCTCGCGGGGGAGGAAACCGCCGGGCTCCGGCCAGCCGGTGCCAGGAACGAAGCCGCAATCCACGCTGTCGATATCGAAGGAGAGATAGACTGCGTCCGCGTCCTTCCAGGCGAGCTCCAGTGCGATCTCCGCCGTGCGCTCCAGGCCGAGCTGCTCGATATCGTTGATGGTCAACACGTTGGTGTTCTTCTTGAAGGCCTGCTTGACGCCGGGGCGCGGCACCTGCCAGCCGCCGATGCCGAGCTGCACCAGGTTGGTCGCCGGCACGTTGTCCATCTCGGTCGCCCAGTACCAGGGCGTGGTGTGCATGCGCTCGTCGAGATCCTTTTCCTGGATGTCGATATGGCGGTCGAAATGGATGATGCCGATCCGCTTGGAGGTGCATTGCGCGATGCCGCGGACGCACGGAAAGCCGATCGAATGGTCGCCGCCGAGCATGATCGGCAGGGCACCGGAGGAGAAGATGTGCGAGACGCCCCTTGTGATCTGGTCGAAGCTCTTCTCCAGGTTCGCCGGGATGGTGAAGACGTCGCCCGCGTCACAGAGCGTCATCTGCTCGCGAAGATCGACGCCCATCTCGTAGTTGTAGGGCGTGTAGAGCGCCGAGATCCGCCGGATGCCCTGCGGTCCGAAGCGGGTTCCCGGCCTGTAGGTGGTCCCGGAATCGAAGGGAATGCCGACGACGGCCGCGTCGTATTTCGCCACGTCGCGGACATTCTCTACGTAGGGGGCCTTCAGGAAGGTGTTGATGCCGGCGAAATGGGGCAACTCACCGCGGGCGAAGGTCGGAATCGACTTGTCGGTCAGACTGTCCGAGCCGGGTAGACCCATCTCCAGCGCCCATTTCTGCTCCTGGCGCCAGCCGTCTGCCGAGAGTTCGGCTTCGGCTACCAGGGCCTTCCAGCCCTGCATCTCGCGCTTGTTGAAATCCGGGTGGTGAAAGCGCCGGTCGTTCCGTACGGGATCGGAGGCACCGGCACGGCGTGCGCATCTGCGTCCGTTACTGGATGTCAGCATCGGGGTCTTCCTTTGGCAGGTTGTCGGGAAAGGCGGAACCGTCGGCGGCCAGGTCGTAGGTGATCGTGGCGCCGTAGGCGTTGGGGAATTGCGGGTCGATCCGGACCTTGTCGAAGGCCAGCACCCTTGTGCCGAGCTTGAAGGCTTCGGATAGGTCGTGGGTCACCATGAAGATCGTCATGCCGTGTTCGCGCCAGAGCTCGAGCAGCAGCTCGTGCATCTCGACGCGGACGCCGGGATCGAGGGCGCCGAAGGGCTCGTCGAGCAGGAGCAGGCGGGGCCGTTTCATCAGGGCCTGGGCGATCGCGAGGCGCTGCTGCATGCCGCCCGAGAGCTGCGCCGGGTAGCGGTCGCGGGCGGGGGCGAGGCCGGTGCGCTCCAGCAATCCGTCGGCCATGCGTTCGGCCGCTATGCGCCGCTCGCCGACGGCCCGCGCCAGAACCGGGCTGGCCTCGAAATCGTGGGCGAGGAGCAGGTTTTCCCGTGCGGTCAGGTGCGGGAAGACGGAGTAGCGCTGGAAGACGATGCCGCGCTCCGGCGTCGGTTCCGGCGGCAGCGCCTCGCCGTCGAGCAGGATCTCGCCGCGGCTCGGCGCTTCCTGGCCGAGCAGCAGGCGCAGGAAAGTGGACTTCCCGCAGCCCGAGGCGCCGACGATGGCGCAGAAGGCGCCCTCCTCGACCTCGAGATTGACGCGCTCGAGCACCGGCAGGTCGCCGTAATCTTTCTCGAGCCCCCGCACCGCCAGCATCAGAAGGATTCCCCGGAAAGATGGGCCCAGCGGAACAGTCGCTTCGAGCTCTTCAGCAGGGCCCGGTCGAGGAGGAAGGCGATCAGCGTGATCCAGGCGACATAGGGCAGGATCACGTCCATCGCGAGATAGCGCCGGACGAGGAAGATCCGGTAGCCGAGCCCCTCGGTCGAGGCGATGGCTTCGGCGGAGATCAGGAAGATCCAGGCCGGCACCAGACCAAGCCGGATCGCGGTGAAGAGCTTCGGCCAGATCTGCGGCAGCACCACGCGCAGGATGATCTGCCATGTCGAGGCGCCGAGAGTCTGGGCCTTCACCAGCAGCTCGGCCGGCAGTTCGGCGACGGCGAGCGCGATGGCCCTGATCATCACCGGCGCGGTGCCGATGATGATCAGGGCCACCTTCGAGACCTCCCCCAGCCCGGCGGCGATGAAAAGGATCGGCAGCACGGTGATCGGCGGGATGAGGGAGAAGGTGGCGATGAAGGAGGAGAGCAGGGCGCGCACATTCGGGATCAGCCCGATCGGCACGCCGAGCAGGAGGGCGAGCAGGGCCGAGATCCCGATCCCGACGCCAAGCCTCGAGAGGCTCGCCGCCGTGTCCTTCCAGAGCAGCAAATCGCCGGACCGGCGGTCGGGCTCCGCCGCCATGCGCCAGAAGGCATCGCCCATGCTGGCGAGAGAGGGCAGCAGCTTGTCCTGCGGATTTTCCGCCAGCCGCACCTCGCTCGCCGAGACATAGAGAATGAGGATCGCCACGAAGGGCAGGGCGGCCAGCAGGAAGCCGGCCGGCCGCGAGACCTTCTGGTTGATCAGGCGCATGGCAGGGCGACCCGGGGCGGCCTAGAGCTTCCCGGCGGCGGCCATCGCCATATAGGATGGATCGAAGCGGAGCTTGATGTTGCCCGTGTCACCGAGGGTCTTGCCCCCGGGGAATGCGATCCCGACGAAATCGACACTGGTCGCGCCCTCTCCGAGGATGCCCTTCTCGAACAGGAACTTGCGCACGAAGTCCATGGTCGTGATCAGCGCAGGGGCCTCGGTGAAGGCGACGGCCTCCGCGGGGGAGAAGAACATCGCGGTGGAGGCGAGCTGGTCGTCATAGCCCGCGAGATCGGTCCCGGAGGCCTTGGCCATCGCGGTCCGCATGTCCACGCCGGCGGAATCGCTCTTCGACATGATGGACATCATCTCGTACCAGGCGCCCACCAGCGCCTTGCCGAAGTCCGGGTTGTCCTTCAGGACCTCGGTATTGACCATCATGATGTCGATGATCTCGCCCGGGGTCTGGCTGCTGTCGAACACCTTGGTGCTTTCCGGCATGCCGGCGATCTCGGAGAGCAGCGGGTTCCAGGTGACGACGGCGGAAACGTCCGGCGTGCCGTAGGCGGCGATCATGTCGGCGTCGGAGGTATTGACGACGGTGAGGTCCCTCTCCGCGAGGCCGATGCTGTCGAGCGCCCGCACCAGCAGGTAATGGGAGACGGAGAGCTCGACCAGGTTGACGGTCTGGCCCTTGATGTCGGCGAGCTCTTTCTTGCCCTTCAGCACGATGCCGTCATTGCCGTTGGAATAGTCGCCGACGATCAGTGCGGTGGTGTCGACACCGCCGCCCGACGGGATCGAGAGCGCGTCCATGTTGGTCATGGTGCAGCCGTCGAACTCGCCCGCCGTGTACTGGTTGATCGACTCGATATAGTCGTTGATCTGCACGATATCGACGGAGATGCCGTATTTGTCGGCCCATTTCTTCATCAGACCGGAATTCTGGATCTCGCCCCAGGGCATCCAGCCGACATAGATCGACCAGCAGACCTTGAACTCCTTCTTCGGCGCGGCCTCGGCGCCCGGCGCTGTCAGCAGGACCGAAACGGCGAAGGCGGCGGAAAGCATCTTCAGAAACGAATGGCGAAACATGTGACGGCTCCTTTCAAAGCGATTGGTCAAAGGCTCCCCCAAGGAGCCGCTGTCGCCTGGGCCGCCGAGCACATAACCGGGAGAGATTTGCGCTCGGCAAACCTGTGCAGTGATCTCCCGGGATTTTGCCCCGCCGTGTCTCCGGCCCTGTCACCTCGCCGGAGTGCGTCTCTCGGACCAGCGCCGCGATTGCGGCCGGAACCCTAGACGCGCTGCACAATCTCCATGCTGCACGGGCCGTGCCAGATGGTCGCCTTAAGGTAATTGTCTGGAATCAAACACTTTCAATGCGTGTGGCGGGCAATGCGAATTTCCCGCGGCGCCGCATTTTTGGTCAGGCTCATGCTGCAGTGCTCAATATCCGGGCATCACCTTGTGGCGACGATGAGCCCGAGAACGACCGTCGCCGTGCCGAGCGCGGTGGCGGGCGTGAGCGGCTCGCCGAGCAGCAGGACGCCAAGAACTGCGGCCGTCACCGGACTGAGCGAGAGGAAGACCGTCACCTTCGTCGGCGAGGCATGTTTGAGGGCGCCGAGCCAGAGCAGATAGCCGGCGCCGCTGGAGAGCCCGATGAAAAGCACCGATGCCCAGCCGAGCCCGTCGAGCACGGGTGGCGCGCTGAAAAGTCCCTCCGGCCAGGAAAGCGGAGCCAGGAAGAGGACCGAGGCGGACATGGCGATGGCGCCGACCCAGAGGGTCGGGCATCGCCCGAGATAGGGGCGGTAGAGGACGGAGCAGACCGCGCCGCAGAGCGCCGAGCCGAGCACCGCAAGAGCACCGATCCATTCTTCCTCGCCGGCGGGCGAGAAGATCGCCTCGCCGAGCGCGATCCCGACACCGGCGAGGGCCAGCAGCACGCCGGCCGACTTCCGTCTGGTCAGGCTTTCGCGGCCGAGCGCGGCGGCGACCAGCATGGTGAGCAGGGGGAAGGTCGCGAAGAGCAGCGCCGCCCGCGTCGCCGACATGTGGCGGAGGCCGAAATTGAGCAGCGCGATGAGCAGGCCGAACTGGACGATGCCGAGCAGGGCCACGGCCAGGGCATCCCGTGGCGCGATCCGCGGGCGGCCGGAGGCGATCAGGAACGGGACGAGGCAGAGCACGGCGAGCGCGTAGCGCATGCAGGCGAGCGAGGCGGGGCCGACCTCGCCCGCGACGTAGCGGGTCGCCACCATGGCGGCACCCACCTGCACCCCCGTCACCGCCGCGGCGGCGAGGGCCCACCCGGAACGGTCGGTACTCAGAGCTTCAGATCCCAGTTCTGGCCGACCAGATCCTTGCCGAAGGAGTGGTGGCGCTCCTCCTCGACCAGCTTGAAGCCGGCGGCCTGGTAGATGCGGCGGGCGGAGACGAGGATGTCGTTGGTCCAGAGCGTCAGCGTCCTGTAGCCCTTGGCGCGGGCGAAGAGGATGCATTCCTCGACCAGCTTGCGGCCGATCCCGAGGCCGCGCGCGGAGGCCTCGACGAAGAGCATGCGCAGCTTCGCTACCTCTTCGTCCTGGCGCACGACGAATACGCTGCCGACGACCTCGCCGTTCCGCTCGGCGATCCAGCAGCGCTCCTTCGCCGGGTCGTACTTCTCGATGAAATCGGCGGCGATGCGCGCCACCAGGGCCTCGAAGGTGATGTCCCAGCCGTATTCCTGGCTGTAGATCTCGGCCTGGCGCCGGATCACCTGACCCATGTCGCCCGGCCGCGGGTCGCGCAGGATGAAGGGCGCATCAGTCGGGGAGAGGCCGCCGAGTGTCGCCTGGATGCGGGTCATGGATTTCAGCAGAGCCGTGCGCTCGCTCGTCGGCAGCGGTTCGATCAGGGCGCGGATCTCGTCGCGTGAGGCCTGCTCGAAGGGACGGAAGACGGTGTGGCCCTCGTCCGTCATGGAGAGGATGCTCTGACGGGCATCGTTGTCGGAAGGTCGCCGCCGGATCAGGCCGCGCTTCTCGAACTTCTTCAGCATCCGGCTGAGGTAGCCATTGTCGAGCCCGAGATCGCGGGCGAGTTCCGTCGCAGTTACCTCGTCGCGGTGCGCCAGCTCGTAGATCACCCGCATCTCGGAGAGAGAATAATCGCTTTTCAACAGCCCTTCGTTCAGCAGGCCGATCTGCCGCGTGTAGAATCGGTTGAAGGCCCGGACGGCATCGATCTGGGGCAGCAGGTCATCCGTCGCATCAGGCATGGCAATCCTCCATTTGATTGCCACCGTCATCTATTTATTTGACTTTGTCAACTAAATGAAAATTTAGGCGAGGCCCGCACTTCGTGCAGGTCAGAGATCGAGCAGGAAGGAAACCAGGGCGAAGAGCGCGCCGGATATCAGCGCGGCTGCCGGGAAGGTGACCGCCCAGGCAATGAGGATGCGGGCAACGTCGCCGCGCCGGATCAGCAGCCGGCGGCGCTTCAGCTTGGCGCCCTCCTGCAGGACGGCTTTCTCGGCATCCTTCCGGGCCCGGAATTCTCGGTAGATGCCGATCCCGAAGATCGCGCCGACGGCGATCTGCGTGGTGCTGACTGGCAGGTCGATCCACGACGCCATCGTCACCGTCGCTGCGGTCGCCATGGCGACGGAATAGGCACGCACCGGGTTGATCTTGGTGATCCGCATCGCGACGATCCGGACCATCGGGCTGCCGAAGAGCAGCAGGCCGAAGGCGAGGCCGAGCGCGCCGACCAGGAAGATCCAGAGGGGAATACCGGGGGCGATCGCGAGGTCGGAGGTCGCCTGGACATGCAGGATCGCGGTCATTGGCCCCGCGATATTCGCGATGTCGTTGGCGCCGTGGGCGAAGGCGAGAAAGGCGGCGGCTGCGATCAGCGGTACGCGGAACAGCTTGCGCACGGTCTGCGGACGGTTCGCAAGGCCCATCGACGTGCGGCGGATGTAGGGGCCGGCGAGCGCGAGAGTCGCGATCGAGGCGGCCAGCACCGTCGTGACCAGCACCGGCTTCGTCGGCTGCCAGAGATTGCCCAGCCCCTTGTTGATCAGGAAGAGTGTGAAGAGGGCCGACATGGCCGCGACCAGGATCGGGATCCAGGTCCGTGCCGCGCGGACCTTGTCCTGCACGCTGAGCATTTCGCGCTTGATGAAGGCGAGAATGACGATGGCGACGAGGCCGCTCGCCACGGGGGAGACGAACCAGCCGAGCGTGATGGCGACAATCTCGCCCCAGTTGATCGCATGCACGCCGAGGGCGAAGAGACCGACTCCGACGATGCCGCCGATGATGGCATGGGTGGTGGAGATCGGAGCGTGCAGCAGGTTCGCGGCATTAACCCAGAGCGCGGCGCCGGCGAGTGCCGCCGCCATGCCGAAGACGAAGCCGGTCGGGTCGCGCACCATGTCCGGATCGACGATGCGGAAGGCGATCCGTCCGACGATATGGTCGCCGGCGAGGAGCGCGCCGGCGATCTCTGCGCCTGCCGCAAGCAGCAGGGCGGCGCCGAGTGGCAGCGCGCGGGCGCCGACCAGCGGGCCGACGGAGTTCGCCACGTCGTTCGCGCCGACATTGGCCGCCATGTATCCGCCGAGCAGGGCGACGGCGCCGGTGAGGACGGCGTCCTCCGGCGTTCCGTTCACGTAACCGATCAATGCCGCAGTGCAGGCGAGCGCGATCGTCACCAGAAAGAGCTGGATCGGCGGGAGAACGGACGGGTGACGCGGGCCGCCGAGAAGCAGCATCCGTCCGAGAGGCGCTTCGGGCGCTGTGCTGTCGCCTTGCATGTCCATGATCCGTAATGCGTGCTGATCAACAACCGCAAAGCGGGACTGATCGGATCTGATTGTAACGGAAGCGGACCGGCGCCGTGTAGACCTAATCGTCTATACAAATTTCAGCTTTGGTCGAGCAGGGTCTCGACTTTTTCGCGTCTCGGCATCGGCTCGACCGCGCCGTAACCCTGGGTCGCGAGCGCCGCCGCCGCATTGGCATAGAGCGCCGCACGGAACGGATCGCCGGTGCGCAGGTACTCCGCGAGAAAGCTGCCGTCGAAGGTGTCGCCCGCGCCGGTCGCGTCCCTTGCCGCGACCGGACGTCCCGGGATCCGCTGTCGTCCGTCTGCCGTTGCCACAAGGCACCCTTCCGCCCCGAGAGTCAGCGCGACGATGCCGGCGCCGAGTTCGAGATAGAAATCCGCGATCTCGTCCGGTTTCTCCTTGCCGGTCAGTGCGACGGCGTCGTCGAGCCCCGGCAGGGCGATGTGCGCCTCGGCCATTGCTGCATGTATCACCGCGCGGGCGCGGTCCAGCGGCCAGAGCTTCAGGCGCAGATTGGGGTCGAAGGAGACTTTCACGCCGGCCTCCTTCGCCAGCGCGATGGCTGCGAAGACGGTGTCGGCGGCGCTCGCGGAGATCGCCTGGCTGATCCCGGACATGTGCAGGATCTTCGCGGCGCCGATCATCTCGCGCGGGAGGAAATCCGGTGTCATCCGGCTTGCGGCGGAGCCGGCACGGAAATAGCTGAACTGGTGCCCGTCGGGACCGTGGGTGACGAAATAGATCCCGGTATGCCCGTCCTCCGCCGCCTCGACGCCGCGCATGTCGACGCCCTCTGTCTCCCAGAGCTCCCGGAAGCTCTCGCCGAAGGGATCGCGTCCGATGCGGGTGAGGTAGCCGACCGAGGCGCCCTGCCGGGCCGCCGCGATGGCGGCGTTCGAGGTGTCGCCGCCATGGCCCGCGAGATAGCGTCCATCCCGCTGCTGGTTGAATTCCAGCAGCGGCTCGCCGAGGCAGAGCAGGTCGGGATAAGCGCTCATGAGGCGACCGCGGCGAAGGCGCGGGCGACGGCATCGCGGATCGGCGCCGGGTCGTTCGCCTTCAGGGCCGCGACCGAAACCAGCTCACCGCCCATGCCGAGGCAGAGCGCGCCGGCCTCGAGATAGGATTTCGCGGTTTCGGGAGAGACGCCGCCGGTCGGCATCAGCGGGATCTCCGGATAGACCGACTTCACCGCCTTCAGGAAACCGGGTCCGCCGCATTCGCGGGCTGGGAAGATCTTCACCAAAGTCGCGCCCTCGGCCCAGCGGGCCTCGACCTCGCTCGGCGTGGCGGCTCCGGGCAGATACGGGATACCGAATGCCCTGGCGGCTTCGGCAACTCCGGCGGCGGCACCGGGCGAAACCAGGAAAGCGGCACCGGCATCGGCCGCCGCTTTCGCCTGCTCCGCCGTGCGCACCGTGCCGGCGCCGATCAGCGCGTCCGGTGCGGTGCGGGCGAAGGTCTCGATGACGCGGTGCGCATCGGGCGTGGTGAAGGTCAATTCCAGCGTCTGCATACCCGCGTCCAGCAGCCATTCGCAGGCGCGGATCGCGAGATCCGAGGTTGGCGTCCGGATCACCGGCACCACCTTCAAGGCCGCAAGGCGCGTCCGGAGCGCTTCGCCACGATCAATCGTCATTGTCAGTTCCCCCACTCGAATCCCGCAGACTCTCCATCATTCCGCGCGCCGGGACAAGCATGGCGGTAGGCGCTAAGCTCGTGGAAAAAGGTATCAGGGGAGGATGCCATGCTGACCAAAGACCAGGTCGCCCGCTACCACGAGGATGGCTATGTCATCCCGGATTTCCGTCTCTCGCCGGACAAGCTGGAGCGGATCAAGCAGCTCCATGCTGCCCTGCTGGAGCGCCATCCCGAATTCAAGGATTACTGCAACGCCCTGCTCGACTACGAGCCGAGCTTCCGGGAGTTCGCCGAGGATCCGGAAATTCTCGACATGATCGCGCAGGTGATCGGCCCTGACATCGCGCTCTGGAACATGAGCTTCTTCGCCAAGCCGGCGCATGGCGGCAAGCGCACGCCCTGGCACCAGGACGGCGAATACTGGCCGATCCGTCCGCTCGCGACCTGCACGGTCTGGCTCGCGGTGGATGCGGCGACGCCGGAGAACGGCTGCCTGAAATTCATCCGCGGCTCGCACAAGGACCAGCGGCTGAAGGCGCACAACCGGACCGACGCGACGGACGTGACGTTGAACCAGGAACTCGATCCCTCGACCTACGACGAGGCGGAAGCGGTCGATCTCGTGCTGGAACCCGGGCAGATCTCGCTGCACGACGTCTATCTGCTGCACGGCTCCGAGGCGAACCATTCGGACAAGCCGCGCCGCGGCATGACCATGCGCTTCATGCCGACGACGAGCCTCTTTGACCGCGATCTCGCGAAACAGAAGGCCGAGGCCCAGAAGGTCCGCGACCAGTCGAAGCAGAAGGTGTTCCTGATGCGCGGCTCTGACCGGACAGGCCGGAACCTGTTCGAGAATGCCTGAGCCTCAGCCGCGCCGTTTCAGCAGTAGGCGGCGCACCATTTCCGGCGCCTCGCCGAGATAGTTCTCCGGCTTCGTCAGCGCCTCGACCGTTCCCCGGTCGAGCGTGTCGGAAATCGCCTTTTCCTCCATCAGCGCGTCGAGGAACGTCGCCTCTCCGGCGAGCGCCTTGCGGCAGCAATCGTAGACCACGTCATGGGCGACCTGGCGGCCGATATGGGGGGCGAGGCCCATCATCACCGCTTCTGCGACGATCAGGCCCCTGGTGGTGTCGAGCACCTTGCGCATGGCGTCCGGGCGCACTTCCAGGCCCTCCAGCACTTCCGCCGCGGCGGCGAGCCCGCCGGAGGCGACGATGAAGGCGGTCGGCAGGGCGTGCCATTCGACGTGCCATTGGCCGGTGGCTCGCTCGTGGTCCTGCACCATGGCGTCGAGCATGGCGCTGTGCTGCTCGCGCACGATCTTGGAGGAGGCGAGCATCATCTCCGAGGAGATCGGGTTGCGTTTCTGCGGCATGGTCGAGGAGGCGCCGCGTCCGGCGACGAAGGGCTCCAGCACTTCGCCCGTTTCCGTCTGCATCATCAGCATGATGTCGTAGCCGATCTTGCCGATGGTCCCGGTGACGAGCGCGAGGAAGCCGGTGACTTCGGCGAGCCCGTCGCGGATCGTGTGCCAGGTGATGTCCGGCACACCGAGGCCGAGCTCCTCCGCCAGCGCCGCCTGGGTCGCGAGTCCGTTGCCGGAGAGCGAGGCCAGCGTCCCGGCGGCGCCGGAGAACTGCACCACCTCGACCCGGGGACGCAGTTCCTTCAGCCGCTGCAGGTGCCGGTCGATGGCGGAAAGCCAGGTTGCCGCCTTGAAGCCGAAGCTGACGGGGAGGGCATGCTGCAGATGGGTGCGCCCCGCCATCGGGGTTTCCGCATGCGCCTCTGCGAGTTTCGCCAGCGCGGCCGCGATCCGCTCCAGATATTCCTCGACGATATCGAGCCCGGCGCGGACCTGCAGCACGTCGGCCGTGTCCATGATGTCCTGCGTCGTCGCGCCCCAGTGGCAATATTGCCCGAGCCCGTCCGGTGCCCAGTTCGAAAGCTGTTCGACGAGCGGCAGGATCGGGTAGCCGACGATCTGGGTGCGGGCGGAGAGCCGCTCCATGTCGATCCTGTCGACGTCGGCGGCCTCGGTGATCGCCTTCGCCGCGTTCTCGGGGATCAGCCCGAGTTTCGCCTGTGCCCGCGCCAGGGCGGTCTCGACGTCGAGATAGAGGCCGAGGATGGTGCTGTCGGCGAAGAGGCCGCGCATGTCGGCGGTGCCGAACATGTCGCCGTAGATGGCGGATTTCACGACGATCGAGGACATGGGAGAGGCTCCGTTTGCTTGGACGGGAGGAGACTAGATCAGATACCGAAGGCGAAGACCACCGCCACACCTGCGGCGAAGGCGGCGAGGGCGCGCAGGCCGGCTTTGATGTTTACGAGCCCCCAGCTCATCAGCGCGAGACCGACGCCGAGCTTGAGGAAGGCGCCGAGGGCGAAAACCGGCGTTTCGGTCAGCGCGATCAGCGCCGGGTTCGCGACAATGCCGAGCGGGACGATATAGAGCCCGATCCCGAGCCGCATGGAATGGCCGGCGACCTGCAGCCAGGGCGCGTCCGCCATCCCTGCGGCGATGAAGACCGTGCCGCAGACCGGCGGCGTGATGGTCGAGAGCAGGGCGTACCAGAAGACGAAGAGATGCGCCGTCAGCGGCGGCAGCCCGAGTTCCTGCAGGGCCGGACCCGCGACCGAGATGCAGATAACATAGGCCGCCGTCGTCGGCACCTCCATGCCGAGGATCAGGCAGGCGAGCGCGGTCAGAAGCAGCGCCGCCCAGAGCTGGCCGCCGGAGAAGGAGAGGATCGCCGAGGTCACCTTCACGCCGAGCCCGGTCATGTTCAGCACGCCGATGATGATCCCGGCGCAGAGGATGATTGAGGCGATCATGGCGATCTGCCGGGCGGCGTCGATGCTGGCGGTGGTGACGCGCTCCCAGGTGACGCGGAGCCCGGCGAAACCGTCGGTGTTCAGCGGCAGCATGGCGGCGGCGGTGAAGATCGCGATGCCGGCCGCATATTGCGGCGTGTAGCCGGTGCCGAAGAGCACGATCAGCAGCGCGCCGAACGGAATGGCGAAGAAGGGCAGCGTGGTCAGCACGGCGCGGCGGTCCGGGATTTCGGTCTCGTCCATCGGCCGTAGGCCGTTGCGCGCGGCGAACCAATCGATGCCGAACCAGACGGCGAGGAAGAAGAGGAGGGCCGGCAGGATCGCGGCGGCGACGATGACGTCGTAGGTGGTCGAGAGCAGCTCGACCATGACGAAGGCGCCGGCGCCCATCAGCGGCGGCATGATCTGCCCGCCGGAGGAGGCGACCGCTTCGACCGCGGCGGCGAGCGAGCGGGGATAGCCGAGCCGCTTCATGGTCGGGATGGTGAAGGCGCCGGTCGAGGCGACGTTGGCCGAGGCCGAGCCGCTGATCGAGCCGAAGAGGGCCGAGGCGAGCACGGAGACCTTGGCCGCCCCGCCCTTGAGGCGCCCTGCGAGCCGCGTCGCCACATTCATGAAGCCGGTGCCTCCATGGCCCGCGCCAACCACGGCTCCGAGCACGATGAAGACGGCGACGACGTTGACCGAGACGCCGGTGAGCGGGCCCCAGAGCCCGCCTTCGGCGATGGTCAGGGTCCCGAGCAGGCTGTCGAAGGGCAGGCCCGGATGGCCGAACTCTCCCGGCAGATGCTGACCGAAGAGGCCGTAGAGCAGGGCGATCACCGCCAGCGACGGGAGCGCGAGCTTGACCGCGCGGCGGGCCATCTCGAGCACCATCAGGAGGATCAGGATGCCGCCGAGCCGCTGTATCCAGCCCTCGGTATAGCCGTACTGGTCGCCGAGCGCGTCCGCATGGAGCGCGATATAGAGGCAGATCGCGATGCCGGCTCCGGCGCAGAGCCATCCGGTGGCGCGCTCGAACAGGCTGCCGCGCGCGCCGATCACGAAAACCCAGGGCAGCGCGAGCGCAAGGTGCAGCGGCCGGACGACGAGGTTCGGCAGCAGTCCGGTGAAGATCAGGGTGACGTGAAAGCCGACCGAGAGGAAGGCGAGTAGGGTGACGACGGCGGTCGCGATGCGCGGCGCGGCGCTCCGGTCGTCTGCGGGCATGGACATTTGCGGGGACCCGGTCGGGTGGGAAGATCGGCGGAAGGCGCCGGAGCGCCTTCCGCCAGAATGTTATTTGATCGCGTCGGGAACCGCGATTCCGGCTTCGGCGTAGTAGCGCGCCGCGCCCGGATGCAGCTTGCCGATTACGTTGGCGAGCATCTCCGGCTTGACGCCGTTCCACCACTTGGCGCTGTTGGCCATGTCCGCCTTGGCTTCCCAGAAGGCCTTGGTCAGGGTGTAGGCGTCATCGTCGCTCATGTTGGTGGTGCTGTAGGCGACCACCGGCAGCGAGGTGGTGGTCACGTCGTAATCGACGCCCGGATAGGTCCCGGCCGGGATCACCAGCTTGGTGCGCTTGGTCATCTTGACCTGATCGTCCGTCATCGAGAGCAGGCGCACCTCGGTGCCGGCGGCGGCCTCGATCACGTTCGGGGCCGGATAGGAACCGGCGGTGGCGAAGCCGTCGACCTGGCGGTTTTTCAGGGCGGGGACGGCGGAGTTGAGTTCCGCGTCGACCAGCTGGACCTTGCCGGTCAGGCCGAACTGCTCGAAGTTCGCGGCCGCTTCCTTGGCGCCGAAGCTGCCCTTGCCGATGATGAAGCTCTTGCCGTCGAGGCCTTCGAAGCTCTCGACGCCGCTGTCGGCGCGGACGACGAAATGCATGGTCAGCGACGGGATTGGGAAGAGCGCGCGGATGCCGGAATAGTCGCCGTCACCCTCGAACATCTTCTGGTTGCCGGTGGCCAGCTTGACCAGCGCCGGCGGGGTGGTGAAGACGTAGTTGCCCGGGCGGCGTGCCGCTTCCTTGACGTTCTGCACCGAACCCTGGCTTTCCTCGACGGTCAGCACCATGTTGCCGCCGGTCGCCTTCTTGACCGCTTCGGCGACCTGCACCGCCATCTGATAGTAGGACGAGGTCGATTTCGCGGACTTGTAGGTCACGCGGGT
Organism: Nisaea sediminum; assembly: GCF_014904705.1. Classification (NCBI taxonomy): domain Bacteria; kingdom Pseudomonadati; phylum Pseudomonadota; class Alphaproteobacteria; order Rhodospirillales; family Thalassobaculaceae; genus Nisaea; species Nisaea sediminum. The sequence goes on along the minus strand of NZ_JACZCQ010000006.1, from coordinate 87,697 downwards.
TTCGGCCGTTGCCTCCGGCGCGAAAAAGGCCGGCGACACGATCGCGGCGGCGAGCAGGCCGGAGCAGAGCAGCTTTCCGAATTTGGTCATTTTTCCTCCCGGGAGATCAGCTTCGTTAGGTCGAGTGGTAAGCATCTTGCGGGTCCCGGGCAATAGGCTTATCGGGATGGGTGCCGTGCCGCGCGCAACTGCGACGGAAAGGCCGACTACCCGGATATGACAGCAGGCGAGGGCCCCCATGATGCAGGAGGATATCGTCATTCTCGACGGCGGCATGTCGCGCGAGCTAGAGCGGCTCGGCGCGCCGTTCCGCCAGCCCGAATGGTCGGCGCTCGCCCTGATCGAGACGCCTGAGATCGTCGAACGCGTCCACGCCGAATTCATCGATGCCGGCGCCGAGGTGATCACGACCAACAATTACGCGGTCGTGCCCTTTCATATCGGGGAGGAGCGGTTCGCCGCCGAAGGGGGCCGGCTGATCGAATTGTCGGGGCGGTTGGCGCGGTCGGCCGCGGATCGGAAGACGGGAACCCGCGTCGCGGGCTCGATTCCGCCGGTCTTTGGTTCCTACCTGCCGCAGGATTTCGATCCGGCCCACGCGCCTGCGCTACTCGGCAAGATCGTCTCCGGCCTCGCGCGCCATGTCGATCTCTGGCTGATCGAGACGACGAGCAGCATCGAGGAGATGAAGGCTGCCGCAAAGGCAACCTCGGCGGCACCGAAGCCGTTATGGGTGTCCTATACGCTGGAGGACGGCCATGCGGATTCGCAGATCCCGACGCTGCGCTCCGGCGAGCCAGTCCGCGCGGCGGTCGAGGCCGCCGTTGCGTCAGGTGCCGAGGCAGTGCTGTTCAACTGCAGTGCGCCCGAAGTGATGGAGGCTGCGGTGAAGGTGGCCGTTGCCGCGGTACCGGAAGGTGTCCGGATCGGTGTCTATGCCAACGCCTTCGCGAAGCCCGCCGACGAGATACCGGCGAATGACGGCGTCGACGAGATCCGCCACGACCTCGATCCTGCCGCCTATGCCGCATGGGCGCGGCGCTGGAAGGCGCTGGGCGCGACGCTCATCGGCGGTTGCTGCGGGATCGGCTGCGGCCATATCGCGGCCCTTCGCCGGACGCTGAAACCGGCGGATCAGTCCTCGTAGACGAAGCGGTGGGCGGGATAGACGTTGCCGAAGATGACCTGGTCGACATCTTCCGCCTGACGCATCCCGGCCTTGCGGTAGAACCCGATCGCGCGGTCGTTTCCGGCGAGGCAGTACAGCTCCATTCCCGGTCCGGCGTGCCGGCGGCAGAAGGCGAGGAAGCTGCGGCCGATGCCGCCGCCATGTGCCGCCGGATCGACATGCAGGGATTCGAGCTTCCTTCCCTCCATGATGGCCATGGCGACGATGCGGCCGCCGTGTTCGGCGACGAAGAAGGAGACCGCCGGGTCGGTGAGCAGTTCCTGCCATTTCGGCCGGTCGGGGGCGGCGCTGGCGATTACGTCCGCGTCGGGGACGATGCCGCCATAGGCCAGCAGCCGCGCATCCCGGTAGATCTCGGCGATGCGCGGGATGTCCGCTGCTTCAGCTTTGCGGATATTGAGATCGCTCACGCCCCGGTCCATTCGGAGACCACGGTCGCGAGGTCGGGCCGGACGCGCTCCTGCGGTGCCGCGGCGGCGCTGCCGATATAGATGAAGCCGATGATGTCGGTCTCTGGCGTATGGCCGAGAGCCTGTTTCACGCCCGCGTCGAAGGCCGGCCACTCGGTCAGCCACTGGGCGACATAGCCGAGCGCATGGGCTGCGTTCAGCAGGTTCATGCAGACCGCGCCGCCGGACATCTGCTGCTCGATCAGCGGCACCTTGTGGTCCGGATGCAGGTCGGCGGTCACCACGAGGAGAACCGGCGCACGGCTCGGGCGGGCGCGCTCGAAGGCGATCATATTCTCGGTCGCGTCCTCGCCCCAGATCTCCGCGAAGCGGCTAGCGAAGACCTCGCCGAGCGCCGCCTGACCCTTATCGTGCAGCACCTGGATGCGCCACGGGCCGATCTTGCCGTGATCCGGGACCCGGATCCCGGCGGTCAGGATTTTCTCCAGTTCCGCCGCGTCGGGGCCCGGCCCGACCATGTCCTTGACGACGACGGAACGGCGGGTCAGCAGAAGGTCGATGGCTTCCACGGGTAATGTCCTCTGAGTGGGTGGAATTAATAGAGACCAGATTGGTTCTATTTTATTTCGAGCAAGCTGAAAAGTCTCAGGAGGGAACGAAATGCCGTTTCAACGTTCGGAGTCCTCTGCCGGCGGCGGGGTCCATTCCCGGTCCGGCATGTTCCGGCCCGCGATCCTGTCCGAGCGCATGACCTGCATCAGTTCGTCGAGCCGCTCGCGCACCGCGTTCAGGTATTTCTTCCCCATGCCGCCGGTCCAGTAGTCCCGGAGCACGTCGACCGTTTGCATGTCGTGGCGGCGGAAGGCGCGGACCTTCTGCTCCGCGCGGAACGGGTGCAGGCCGAGTTCCCGCAAAGTGCGCTTGCCGAGCGAGAGAGCACCCTCGAAGGCTTCGCGCTCGATCGCATGCGCGCCGGCTTTTTCCAGTTCGTAGAGGTGGTGACGGTCGTAGGCACGGGCGACGATGCGGCATTTCGGATAATGCTCCGCCACATGCCGGACCATGGCGGTCTGCTGGTCCTGGTCGTCGAGCGCGGCGACGAAGACCTGCGCTTCGGCAAGGCCGGCGGCTTCGAGCAGGTCCGGCCGGGTCGCGTCGCCGTAATAGCTGTGGACGCCGGTCTGCCGCATTCGGTCGACGAGGTTGGGGTCGTGGTCGAGCACCACGATCTTGTAACCCTCCGCCATCATGAGGCGGGCGATGATCTGGCCGACACGGCCGACGCCGGCGATGACCACGGTGCCCGGTTCCGGGATCTCGTCCGCCGGGCGCGAGACGGAGCTGACGGTCCTTGGCACGACATAGCGCTCGAACAGGATGAAGAGCAGCGGTGTCAGCAGCATGGTGAAGGAAACCGCGAGGATCAGGATCTCGACGAGACTTCCCGCAAGCGCGCCACTGGAGCCGGCAAAGCCGAACAGCACGAAGGCGAATTCGCCGGACTGGGCGAGGCCGAGCCCGAACATCCAGGTGTCCTGCCACGGCAGGCGGAAAATGCCGGCAAGCGCGAGGAGCACCAGCGCCTTGACGAGAATGATCCCGAGCGCGATGCCGATGATCAGGAGGAATTCGGAGAACAGCAGGCCGAAATCGATCCCGGCGCCGACCGAGATGAAGAAGAGGCCGAGCAACAGGCCCTTGAACGGGTCGATGTCGCTCTCGATCGCGTGGCGGTATTCGCTGGTCGAGAGCACCACGCCGGCGAGAAAGGCGCCGAGCGCGGCGGAGACCCCGACCAGATCCATCAGCAGCGCAGTCGAGACCACGATCAGTAGGGCGGCGGCGGTGAAGAGCTCGCGCATCCGGGCGGCGGCGATGAGACGGAAGGCCGGCCTGACGAGGAACCGTCCCGCGAGAATGATCGCGGCGATGGTGGCGACGATGACGAGCGTCTGGAACCAGCCGGGGAAACCGTCGAGCATGTTCCCGTGCGCGCCGGGTGCGGCGGCTCCGTCGACCGGGACAGGCGCCCCTACCGCGAGCAGCGGCAGGATGGCCAGCATCGGAATGACGGCGATGTCCTGGAAGAGCAGGACCGAGAAGGAGGATTGCCCGCCTCTCGATCGCATCCAGCCTTTCTCGTTGAGCGTCTGGAGGACGATGGCGGTCGAGGAGAGGGCGAGCGTCATGCCGATGACGAGCGCGGCCTGCCACGAGAACCCGATCGCCATCACCGCGGCGGTGAGCGCCGCCGTCGTCAGCAGCACCTGGAGTCCGCCGAGCCCGAGAAGCTGCCAGCGCATCCGCCAGATCATCTGAGGCTCGAGCTCGAGGCCGATCAGGAACAGCATGATGACCACGCCGAACTCGGCGAAATGCTTCACCGACTCCGTTTCCGAGCCGCCCACATAGCCGAGTACCGGTCCGATCGCGATGCCGGCGAAGAGATAGCCGAGCACCGAGCCGAGGCCGAGCCGGTGCGAGGCTGTCACGGCGACGACTGCGGCGAGGAGATAGATGAAGGCGTCCTGGAAAAAACCCATTATTCGGCCGCCGCTTCCGAGGCGATTGCCTCGTCCAGAGCGTCATTCAGGAGCACGGCGGCTTCGGCTTTCTCCAGGTCGAGCGTGCCGTCCCTGAGGGCGCCGAGAAGGCGCCGGTAATCGGCGACGATGGCGTCGAGCCGTCCCTCTGCAGCCGCATCCTCGGCGGAAAAGACCCCGAAGGGAGCGAGATAGCGCATGCCGCAGAATTTCGCCGTCTGCTCGAAGGGAGAAAACAGGGTGCGCAGCTCGTTCTCGTATTTGCCTTTCTTGCGGTAGGCCTCCCGGGCCGTGCCGCAGGTCGCAATCTGCAGCAGCGGCTTGTCGACCAGCGCGGTACCCTCGGAGCCGTAGGCGAAGTCGTATTCGAGCACCAGATCCTGCCATTCCTTCAGCAGGGCCGGGCAGGAGTACCAGTACACCGGATGCTGCAGGACAATGCTGTCCGCCGCGACCAGCCGCTCTTGCTCCCGGTCGATATCGATGTCGAAATCGGGATATTCGCCGTAGAGGTCGACGAGTTCGATGCCTTCCATGGCTCGCGCCGCCGCAACCAGAGCGGTATTGGCGACGGAACGATCGGTTCTCGGATGCGCGAAGAGAACCAGAACGTGCGCCATGACAGGAATCTCCCCCGATAAGCCAAACCCTTATAGAGAAATGCGGTGTGCGGCCGGGAAAGTCCAGACGAACCCGCGCCGGGTTTGGTTCGGTACTGTCAGGCGTTGAGCCGGGAAATCGCCAGGGCGACGGCCTTCGCCCGGGGGACCATGGTGTCGAGGCGGCAATATTCCTTGATGCTGTGCGCGCCGCCGCCGACGGGCCCGGTGGAGCAGAGCGTCGGGGTCCCGACCTGCGCGGTGAAGCCGCTGTCCGCGCTGCCGCCGGAATATTCCCCGTCGATTTTCATGCCGAGTTCGGCCGCGCCGTCGACATAGAGCTTGAAGATATCCTGGCTGTCTCCGGACATGGTCAGCGGCAGGAAGCCGCGTTCCTGGACGACGCGGGTCTCGGTGCCCTTCAGGTGCGTGGTGTCGAGGATCGCCTGGATGTCCTTCCAGACCTGCTCGCGCTGCTCCATGGTTTTGAAGCGGACATCGACCTCGGCCGTGCAGTGCGGGGCGACGGTATTGACCGAACTGCCGCCGGAGATCAGGCCGACATTCACCGTGACCCCGGTCTCGAAATTCGTCAGCGCGTGCAGGGCCTGGATCTTGCGCGCCATCTCCTCGATCGCGCTGACGCCGCGTTCGGGCTGGCCGCCGGAATGGGCGGCGATGCCCGTGATCTCGAACTTGAAGAAGGACGCGCCCTTGCGCCCGGTCACGACGTTGCCGGTCTCGCGGCCGGGCTCGGCATTGAACACCGCCCGCGCGCCGCGCGCGGTCGACTCGATCACCGGGCGGCCGGAGGGCGAACCGATCTCCTCGTCGCCGGTATAGAGCGCGACCAGCGGGAAGGGCGCGCCGCCGAACTTGTGGAAGGCCTCGATGATGAAGGTGTTCATCACCAGGCCGGACTTCATGTCGGCGACGCCAGGCCCGTAGGCGATGTCGCCGTCGCGGGTGAAGGGGCGGTCGGCGACGGTGCCGTCCGGGAAGACGGTGTCGCGATGACCCATCAGCACGATGTGCCGGTTTGCGCCGCCCGGCGCGGCCGAGATCTCCGCCCGGATGCAATCGCCGAAATCATCGGCACCGACGCGCTCGGTCTTGATTCCGGCGGCGTTCAGATGCGCCTCGATCTTCGCTCCGACCGCATCGACACCGGCCTTGTTGTAGGAGCCGGACTCGGTGTTCACCAGCTCTTCCAGCAGGTCGGTCATCGCCTCGCGCTGGCCGTCGAGCCAGTTCAGGACCTCGTCAATATTGGCTGTCATTTCAGTTCCTCGGGATTCGGAGAATGGGTCAGATATTCACGGAGAAGCCGCCATCGACCGGGATGGCCGTGCCGGTGACGAAGTCGGAAGCAGGGCTCGCGAGGAAGGCGGCGATGCCGGAAAGATCATCGGGGTTGCCCCAGCGGCCCGCCGGCGTGCGGCTTTCGATACGTTCATGCAGCCCGTCGACGTCAATGCGTGCCTGCCGGGTCAGGTCGGTATTGATCCATCCGGGCAGGATCGCGTTCGCCTGGATATTGTCCGGCGCCCAGGCGATCGCCTGTGACTTGGTGAGCTGTACGATGCCGCCCTTGCTGGCGGCATAGGCCGCCCCGTAGCTCGACCCGAAGATCGAGAGCATGGAGCCGATATTGATGATTTTGCCGCCCTCGGCCGAGAGCAGCGGATAGGCGGCGTTGCTGCAGATGAAGGCACTGGTGAGGTTGGTGGAGATCACCGTCTGCCAGTCCGCGAGGGAGAGCTTGTGTGGCACGTTGCGGATATTGGTGCCCGCATTGTTCACCAGGATGTCGAGACGGCCGAATCGCTCCTTTGCGGCCGCCATGGCCGCCGCGCAATCTTCCTCGCTGGTGACGTCGGCGGCCACCGAGGCGGCCTCCACCCCATGCTTCCTCAGTGTCTCTTCAGCGTTCCGGTTTTTTTCCGCGTTCCGTCCGATGACAAGAATGCTGGCGCCGGATGCGGCCAGACCTTCCGCCATCGCCAGCCCGATACCGCCGTTGCCGCCGGTCACCGCGGCGACCCGGCCGCTCAGATCAAACATACCCATCCCTGCCCCCAAATTCATTTTATGGCCATTCGGTTGATCGGGACACTCTGAGTGTGGCCGGCGCAAAGCACAATATCCGCTGCGGAAGGAGAGCGGTGCAGCCCGGAAGATTGTTCGGCACGGAGGATAATCTGGTGCCGTCGGACAGATTGTTCGCGGAGCCTTGCAGAAACGAATGTCTTCAACGCATTCGTCGCCGTTGCCTGCCGATCTTTTACGGCTTCTTAACGACCGGACCGTTAGCGTCCGGTTTCGGTGCCGTTCGGGGATTAGAGATCGGATGCAGCGCGCGGCGTGCGTGAGAAACTGGCGCAGATTGGGTGTGGGGCTCGCCGGTGCGGCCGCCACTCTTTGCTTGAGCCTTCTCTGTTTTCTCTGGTTTACGCCGGACCAGGCAGCTGTTTTCGTGGGTCTGCCGCGGGACGAGGCTTGGATCGCTGCCGTTTCCGCCGGTGTTGCCGCACCTTTCTTTGTCTTTTTTGGATCCACCCAGGGCCGAATGACACCTCCGCCGGACGGAACCGGTGTCCGCAAGAGTCTGCCGGATCAGATCGCCCAGCGCCACGCGGAGAGGATCGGGCAGATCGGATCCTGGTACTGGATTCTCGAAACCGACGAGATCGTCTGGTCGGAAGAAGCCTATCGCATCCTCGGCCTCAGCCAATCCGACACCGTACCCAAATGGGCCGAGTTCATAAAAATCGTCCATCCGGACGATCGTGCTGTGGTGGACGAATGGTTCCGGCGCGTATGGAAGACTGACGACGAGAACGCGATCGAGTGCCGCATCGTGATTGCCGATGGAACCGCCCGCTGGGTGGAGGCCCGCGAGGGACCGGTTTTCGAAGGCGGAAAAAAGACCGCAATCTTCGGCACCCTGAGGGATGTCACCGAACGCGTGGAGCAATTGGCCGAAATCCAGGCACTCGGTTCGCATCAGGAAGAACTCGTTGCCATCCGGACAGCCGAGCTCGAGGCTGAGATCGCCAAGCGCAAAGCGGTACAGGCCGAGCTTGAACTGAGCGAGGCGGTGCATCGCAATATCGTCGACGGCGCGGCCGAAGCGATCATAACGGTTGATATAGACGGCAAAATCATCTCCGCGAACAGGGCGGTACGGACGATGTTCGGTTATGAACCGGATGCGCTCGTGGGAGAGCCTGTCGCCGTCCTGATGGAACGCAGTGTCGCCACGGAACACCAGCGTTTCATCAGCAACTATCTCCTGACCGGGAAGAGCCGGATTCTGGGGGGCACCTCGGAACTGTCGGCGCAGCGCGCGGACGGAGAAGTCTTTCCGATCGAACTGTCCGTTAACGAGGTGAATGTACCCGGCCAGAAGTTCTTCTGCGCGATCGTGCGCGATATCAGCGAGCGGAGTGCCGCCGAACTGGCGCTCAGGCAGACTGCCGAGCGTCTGAAGGAAAGCGAGCGCAACCTCAAGCAGTTGCTGGATCTCAGCCCTGTCGGAATCACGATCGTCGAATCGGATGTCGAAAGCCGGCTCTACGCGAACGAGGCAATGGCCAGAATGTTTGGTATTCCTCCGGGCATGCCGCTTGCGGAATGGGGGGCGGCGGAAACCTTCGCCGATCCGGAAGCTCTTGAATACGTCCGCAGCATAGATTTCGCGAGAAACCCGGTTTCGGATCTGGAACTGCTGCGCAGACGCCACGATGGAACGACTTGGTGGTGCCTTCACTATTCCCGCCCGATTGTCTTTGCCGGTAAGGAGGTCGCCATCGTCTGGCATCTCGACATTTCCAACCGAAAGGCGATCGAGGCGGAGTTGTCACGCAAGGAGGCGCAGCTCCGTTCCACCATCGACAATGCGCCGGCGGGCATCGTGTTGACCGACAAGGATCAGAACATCGTTCTGCTTAACGAGGAGCTTCGTGAAATCCTCGATGTCCCCGATGGAATGCTCGAACCCGGCAAATTCTACGGCGATGTGCTGCGCTACATGGCGGAGCGCGGCGACTTCGGCGTCGGAGATATCGAGCGGAAATATCAGCGTGCGTTTCATGCCCTGCGCAATCCAAGTTCCGGGATTTACGAATACAGCTCCATCTCCGGGAAAGTCTTCGGTGTGCGCCGGCATGAAATCGGCGACGGGAGCGTGGTGACGATCGCGGTCGACGTTACGGAGCAGAAAGAAGGCGAGGAGCGCCTGCGGCAGGCGTTGTGGGACCTCGAGCTCGCGCAGGACGAACTTGTCCATTCGGAGAAGATGGCGTCTCTCGGAGGGCTCGTCGCGGGCGTCGCGCACGAGATCAACACGCCCGTCGGGACGGCGGTGACGGCCGCCAGCCATGTCCGCGAGGAGACGGTGAAAATCAGGGAGGCGTTCGCCCGCAACGAGGTGAAACGCTCGCAGTTCGATAATTATCTTTCGGCCGCGGATGAGGGGACACGGATCATCGAGAGTAACCTGAACCGCGCGGCGCAGCTGATACGCAGCTTCAAGCAGGTTGCCGTGGATCAGTCCAGCGAACTGCGCCGGAGCTTTAATATCGATGCCTATGTCCGGGAAACCGTCGACAGCCTGATGCCGCAGCTCAAGCATTATCCGAAAGTCGAGCTGCAGTTGGAAATGGATGCCGATGTTTCCATCAACAGCTATCCCGGCGCGTTCGCGCAGATACTCTCCAACCTCGTCGTCAACGCGCTGTCACACGGGTTTGGCCAGGACAGGAGCGGAAGCATTCTGATCCGCACCGTGACATTGGACAAACAGGTGAAAATCACCTTCGAGGACGACGGGGCCGGAATGGACGCCGACACCCGGACCCGCATATTCGAACCGTTTTTCACGACCAAACGCGGCTCCGGCGGCAGCGGTCTCGGCATGCATATCGTGTACAATCTGGTAACGACCCAGCTTTCCGGAACAATTCGCTGTTTCAGCAATCACGGGGAGGGAACGCGCTTTGACATAACGATCCCGCTGACCCCGGAGACGGAAAATGAGTGAGAATGATGAGCTGATGTTCGCGGAAGAGGACGAAGGTCAGATCGAGCCTTCGCGCGACGGCGCTCCGAAGCCCAAATGGAAGGTCGTGATCGTCGACGACGATCCGGGAATTCACGATGTCACCAAGCTGACCCTGGCAGACTTCGAGTTCGCCGGCCGAGGCCTCAGTTTCATCAGCTGCTATTCGGGCGCGGAGGCGTGCGAGGTTCTGGCGGATCATCTCGATGCCGCCCTCATCATCCTGGATGTGGTGATGGAGAGCGAGCATGCCGGTCTGGACGTCGCCCGCTATATCCGCGAGGAGCTGAAGAACTGGCAGTCGCGCATCGTGCTCCGGACCGGGCAGCCGGGACAGGCGCCGGAACGGCAAGTCATCGCCGACTACGATATCAACGATTACAAGGAAAAGACGGACCTTACGGCAACCAAGCTCTATACCTTGCTCTGCAGCTCGCTTCGGTCCTACCGCGATATCGTGACCATCGAGCAGAACCGCCACGGTCTGGAACAGGTGATCAAGGCTTCGGCGAACATCTTCGAACTCAGATCCATGAACAGGTTCGCCAAAGGCACGCTTGAGCAGCTCACGGCGCTGCTGCATTTCGACCCGAGTGCGGTCTACCTGCAGGACGGTGCGGCCCGGGGTGGGCTCTCGGCCACTCTTGCGGGCGAGAAACTCCGGATTCTTGCGGGAACCGGTATTTTCAACGATCTGAGCAGCGACGATGCCCGCGAGGTCCTGCCGGCTCCGGTGGTTGCGCGCCTCGACAAGGCGGTCGCCGCAGAGGCGAGTTCCTTCGAGGGCGGCGATTTTGTCGGCTATTTCAAGGACCGGAACGGGGCGACGAACCTGACTTACATGTCCGGCATCGGAGCGATCGATCCCGTCGACCGTCATCTGCTGGAAATGTTCATCCAGAATGTCGCGATCGCTTTCGAGAACGCGCAATTGCACGAGGATGTCGCCTCTACCCAGCGCGAGATTGTCTACATGCTTGGCGAAGCGGTGGAAACCCGGTCCCAAGAAACCGGCAATCATGTGAAAAGAGTGGCCGAAATCAGCCGGATCCTCGCCGAGGCCTATGGGCTTGACGCAGAGGAGGTGGAGCTGGTGAAGCTGGCGTCGCCGCTGCACGATATCGGAAAAATCGGCATTCCCGATGCGATCCTCAACAAGCCGGGCAAGCTCGATCCGGAGGAATGGGAGGTGATGAAATCCCATGCCCGGCTCGGCTACAACATGCTTGCCGGATCGAACCGGAAGATCCTGAGGGCGGCGGCGATCATCGCGCTCGAGCATCACGAGAAGTGGGACGGCACGGGTTATCCGCACGGCACGGCCGGCGAGGAGATCCATATCTTCGGGCGCCTCACCGCGATCGCGGATGTCTTCGATGCGCTGGGCAGCGACCGTGTCTACAAGAAAGCCTGGCCGATGGACCGGATCGTCGAGCACATGCAGCAGGAAAGCGGCCGTCACTTCGATCCGCGCGGGATCCAGTTGTTCATGGAGAAGCTGAGCGAGATCACGGCCGTTCGGGACCAATACAAGGACTAGCCTGTCCGGAACAGTTTCTCGAAAATTTCTTTGTTCCGGAAAAGCCGCTGGCGGCACACTCGGGTCCATCGATTTCCCGACTGACCTGCAACCGGAGTTCCGCCGATGACGACCACATCAACCACGCCTTTGCCCACGCTGGGAGCGGCCATGCCTGCCCGCATGCTGGAGACCTATCGGGATTGGCTGATCGAGGGGCGGCGTGATCTCGAGCTCCAGGATTTCTTCAAGGCGGACGTGCTGAACGGCGACTCGAAACCGCTTGCGACAGAGATCAGAAAACAGCTCGACGGGCATAAGGGGCGGCTCGGTATCCACGGCCCGTTCTGGGGCTTCAGCATTGCCTCTGTGGACCCCGACGTGCGGCAGGTCGTCCGCAAGCGGATGATGCAGGCGCTCGATGCCTGCGAGGAGATCGGCGCCACGCAGATGGTGGTGCACAGTCCCTTCACGACCTGGGACTACAATAATTTCGACAACAGGCCGGGCTATCTGGAAGACGCCTTTTCGCAAGTGCATGCCACGCTCGACGACGTGGTGGCGCGCGCCGAGCAGGTCGGCGTGACTTTGGTGATCGAGAATATCGAGGATATCGATCCGCGCTGGCGCGTCCGCCTTGCCGAGTCCTTCGCCAGCGAGCGGGTACGGGTCTCGATCGACACCGGTCACGCGCATTATGCGCATGGATCCACCGGTGCGCCGCCGGTCGATTACTATGTCGTTGCCGCCGGAAACATGCTGGAGCACGTGCATCTGCAGGATGCGGACGGGTATGCCGACCGCCACTGGGTGCCTGGCGAGGGAACGGTGCGCTGGCCATCGGTGTTCCGCGCGCTTTCGGCCTTGAGCTCGAACCCGCGGCTGATCATCGAGATCCGCGACCACAGCCGTATCTTCGAGGCGGCTGAGTTTCTGACGAAAGCTGGACTGGCCCGCTAGGCGGCGCTTTTTCTTTCGGTTTATGCGGTAAGCTCCTATACCCATCCGATCCGGAGCCGAACGGATTGGAGGGTAAACGATGCGCGATCTATCGAGTCTTCTGCAGCACAATGTGGCGTGGGCGGAAGGCAAGTTGCGCGAGGATCCCGCCTATTTCGACAAGCTGTCGGGACTGCAGTCACCGGAGTTTCTCTGGATCGGCTGCTCCGACAGCCGGGTGCCGGCGAACGTGATCACCGGGCTCGAGCCGGGTGAGGTCTTCGTGCATCGCAATGTCGCGAATCTGGTCCATCCGGGCGACCTGAACATGCTGTCGGTGCTCGAATTCGCCATCGAGGTTCTCGGCGTGAAGCATGTGATCGTCTGCGGCCATTATGGCTGCGGCGGTGTGCATGCCGCTGTCGACGGCGAGGAGCACGGTATCGTCGACCACTGGCTGCAGCCGATCCGCGATGTCGCCGAACGTTACGGGCACGAACTCGACGAACTTACCGACCCCGAGGCGCGGCACAAGAAACTCTGCGAGCTGAATGTCCGCTCGCAGGTGCAGACCCTGGGGCGGACCCCGATCGTGCAGACGACCTGGAAGACCGGCAAGTCCCTCCAGCTGCATGGTTGGGCCTACGGTCTCGAGGATGGCCGGATCCGTGATCTCGACTGCACCATCAGCGGTCCGGAGGGGCTGATCTCGCGCCGGGTTGCGCTGCCGGGAACCGAAATCGGCTTCTAGTGCGGTTTGCGTCCGGGGGCGGCGGGATCGCCCGCCGGCAATTCCGTGGCTCCGAGCGCGTCTGCAAGCCTGTGTGCCGCGCTCCCCGGCCGGAGCGGTTTCTGCTGCGAGGCGTGCGGCGCCCAGCCGGTCAGGTAGAGGATCTGGAAGCTCGCGGGAATGCGGCCGTCCGGACCCGCGTGGCGGTCGTGATAGATCTCCGCCGCGCGCAGGAAGACGGATTTCGGCGTCATGCCCTTGCGCCGGGCAGCGATGGCATTGCCCTCGCCCATGCCGCGGAGTTCGTGCATCAGCAGGAAGACATTCTCGTAGGTAACTGTCAGCAGGTCGCTGTCGACGACGGGCAGGGCGAATCCCGCCCGCTGCATCAGACCCGCGGCGTCCTGCAGCTCGGCGAAGGGGGAGACGCGCGGTCCGGCGCCGCCGAGGACTTCGGTCTCGGCTGCGGTGAGCGCCGCCCGGAGTTCGTGCAGGGTCTCCCCGCCGAGCATGGCGCCGAGAAAGAGGCCGTCCGGCTTCAGGCATTGTCGCGCCTGCACGAGGGCGCCCGGCAGATCGTTCACCCAATGCAGCGAGAGCGTGCTGACGATGGCGTCGAAGCTTGCAGGCGCGAAGGGCAGCAGCTCTTCCTCGGCGGCGACGGACGGCCCGGTGGATGCCGCGGTCCCGGCGAAACGTTCTGACGGATCGAGGCTGACGATCCACTCGACGCCGAGTTTCGGGTCCAGCTCCCGCCGCGGCAATCCGCCGTGGCTGCCGAGATCGAGCAGGCGCGGAAACCGCCGCTGGATGTCGCCCATCCGGTCGAGGACGCGCTCCCGGATTTCCCGCTTCAGGAAATCGTGCGCGGCATAGCCCGGGGCGGCACGGTCACGGTTGCGCCGGACCTGCTTGCGATCGAAGACGAGCATCTGATCCATCATGGCGCTGGTATAGGCCATCGCGCGGTTCCGGGAAAAGCGCCAATCCGTTCCATTGTCCCGGGGCCAGGGGCTTGGAACCTGGCCTGACCGGAGGAGGCGCGGCGGCGGCGTGATCGGCGGACTCGGAACATTCGCCCTTGAGAGCGGACGACGGCTGTTCGATCTCGTCCTGCCGCCGCGCTGCAAGAAATGCGGCGCGCTGGTGGTGGCGGACGACGCGCTCTGCGCATCCTGCTGGACGGCCCTGACTTTTCTCGGCCCGCCCTGGTGCGCTTGTTGCGGCCGTCCGTTCGAATTCGATATCGGCGGTGATGCGCTCTGCGGCACCTGCATCGCAGAACCGCCGCTTTACGGCCGCGCGCGGGCGGCGCTCGCCTATGACGATGCCAGTCGGGAGATGATCCTCCGCTTTAAGCATGGCGGCGACGAGAGCCTGACAAGGCTGTTCGCCCGCTGGATGGTGCAGTCGGGGGAGGAGCTGTTTGCCTCTGAGCCGCTGATCCTGCCCGTGCCGTTGCATCTCTGGCGGCGGGTGCGGCGGCGCTTCAACCAGTCGGCTCTGATCGCCTCTGATCTGGCACGGGCGACCGGACTTTCGTGGGACCCGCTCTCGCTGGAGCGCGCGCGCCGGACCCCCAGCCAGGGAGGTCTCGGAAAGACCGCGCGGCGCGATAATGTCCGGGGCGCTTTCCAGGTGAGGGCCGACCGCCGGGAGCGCCTGAAAGGACGGCATCTGCTTCTGGTCGACGATGTCTGGACCTCCGGCGCGACGGCGGAGGCCTGCATCCGGGCCTGCCGCAAGGCGGGGGCAGCGCAGATCGATCTGCTCACACTCGCGCGCGTGCTCTAGTCGGGGGCTTGCATCCGCTCCGGCGCCATGCTGGATTTGCGGCGGTCGCGCACCATCTATGGGCAATACAGCATCGAGGGAGAGTTGCCTCCATGGCCGAGGTCGAAATCTACACAACCATGTTCTGCCCCTTCTGCGTGCGAGCAAAGAAGCTGCTCGACAGCAAAAGCGTCGCCTACACCGAGATCGACGTCACCATGAGCAGCTCGAAGCGGGCGGCGATGGAAGAGCGCGCCGACGGACGCTACACCGTGCCGCAGATCTTCATCGACGGCGTCGGCATCGGCGGCTCGGATGATTTGGCGGCGCTTGAGGCAAGTGGTAAGCTCGACGAAATGCTGGCCGCACAAGCCTCCTGAAACGCCGACCGGGGATCCGTCAGATGAGCAAATTCACCGTTGCCTGCGTGCAGACCAATTCGAAGCCGGACCCGGCCGTGAACATCGCCGAGGTCTCGCCGATGATCCGCGAGGCGAAGGCGCGGGGCGCCGATTTCATCACCACGCCGGAAATCGTCGGCATGTTCGAGCCGGACAAGCCGGCCGCCCGCGCCAAGGCCAAGGTGGAGGAGGAGCACGAGGTGCTCACCGCCTTCCGCGGCCTTGCCGCCGAGCTCGGCATCTGGCTCCATGCAGGCTCCCTCTCGGTCAAGCTGACGGACGACGAGCGGCTGGCGAACCGCAGCTTCCTGATCGCGCCGGACGGCTCGATCGCGGCGCGTTACACCAAGATCCACATGTTCGACGTGCAGGTCGGCGACGGTCAGACCTACCGGGAGTCGGCGTCCTACAAGCCCGGCGAGGAAGGTGTGCTGGCGGAGACGCCGTGGGGCACCTTCGGGCTGACGATCTGCTACGACATCCGCTTCCCCTATCTCTATCGTTCACTCGCCAAGGCGGGCGCCAAGGTGCTGTTCGCGCCGGCCGCTTTCACCAAGGTGACGGGCGAGGCGCACTGGCATGTGTTGCAGCGCGCCCGGGCGATAGAGAACGGTTGTTTTGTGATCTCCGCCGCGCAGTGCGGCACCCATGCGGGCGGCCGCCAGACTTACGGCCATTCGGTCATTGTCGCCCCGTGGGGCGAGGTGCTGGCGGATGCCGGCGAGGAGCCGGGCGTGATCACCGCCGAGATAGATCTCGCCCTGGTGGACGAGGCGCGCGGCAAGGTGCCGTCTCTGACCCATGACCGCGAGTTTGCTGGGCCGAACCTCTACAGCGCCGCCATGCGCGAGGCCGGGGAGTAATCCCCGCCCGTTCTAGCGCGCCGCCATCGAGGCTCGGAACCGAACGAAAGCGAACGCGAAAAACACGCAGCCGATCAAGAGCATGATCGCGAGCTCCGGCCAGACGATCCCGAGCGTCGCGTCGCGGTAGATCACCGCCTGCGAGAAGCGGATGAAGTGCGTCGACGGGGAGACCTGCATCACCGTCTGCAGGATCTCCGGCATGCTCTCGAGCGGCGTATGTCCGCCGGAGAGCAGGTTGATCACGACGAAGACCGGGATGCAGAGCAAAGCGAATTGCGGCATCGAATGGGTGAAGGTCGCCAGCATGATGCCGAGCGCAGTGACGCAGAAGAGGAAGATGCAGGCCCCGGCTGCGAACAGCTCGATCGAGCCGTAAAGCGGCACGCCGAGCCCGCGCCGGACCACGAATTCGAGCGAGAGCAGGACCGCCGCGAGGATCACCAGGCCGTTCGCCCAGATCTTCGAGATCATGATCTCGACGGCGCTGACCGGCATCACCAGCAGATGTTCGATGGTGCCGTGCTCGCGCTCCCTGATCACCGCGGCTCCGGTCAGGATGATGGCCATGACGACGATGTTGTTGATCACCTCCATCACCGCGTTGAAGCGCACGGCCTCCAGGTTGGGATTGTATTTCACCCGGACCTTGAGGAGCGCCGGAGGCTCCGTGTCCGGTTCCGCCCGGCTCACGAATTTGGCTATCTCGTTTGTCAGGATTTCCGAAATATATCCGGCGCCGTTGCCCGCGATGGACATCGCCGTCGCATCGACGCTGAGCTGGATGACCGGCTCCCGCCCGCGCTGGATGTCGGCCTCCAGGTCCGCCGGGATGTCGACCACGAAGGTGTAGAGCCCCTTGTCGAGCGCCCGGTCGACCTCGTTGATGCCGATGATCGCAGGCGGTTTGAAATAGGGCGGCAGGAAAGCGCCGCGCAGCCGGTGGGAGAGCGCGGAATCGTCCTCGTCGACGATGGCGACCGCGGCGTCGCGAAGCTCCGTCTCCACCCCGTCCGCGACTGTGTAGACGCTGATGCTGAAGGTGTAGACGATCAGCCCCATCAGGACCGGGTCGCGGGCGAGGCTGTAGATCTCCTTGATCCCGAGCCGGAGGATGATGAGCAGGGCGCGCATGGTCGCTACCTTGCCTGTTTCGGCAGGGCGGCCGAGGAGAGCGCCCAGTAGACGAGACAGAAGAGAGCGAGCGCGCCGAGGTTTGGAAGCAGATCGGCGGCGCTCAGGCCCTTGTTGAAGACGCCCGCGCTGATCTCCTGGAAATAGGCGCCGGGGAACGAGCGGCCGATGGTGCGTCCGGTCGTGTCGAGCGTGGCGACCGGATGCAGCATGCCCGAGAAGTTGATGGTCGGGATCAGCACGATGATCGCGGTGGCGAAGATTGCCGCGACCTGCGAGGTCACGACGGTCGAGACCAGCAGGCCGAACCCGGTCGTCGCGATCGCGTAGAGCACGGCGCCGAGGAAAAGCATCGGCAGGCTCGCTTTCGGAGTGAGGCCGAACAGCAGGATCATCATCGCCAGCATGGTGAGGAAGCTGATCAGCGCCACCGCCACATAGGGCAGCTGCTTGCCGGCCAGGAACTCGAAGCGGGTCGCCGGAGCCGCATGCAGGTTGGTGATCGAACCGAGTTCCTTTTCACGCACCACGCCCAGCGCCGTCAGCATCGATGGGATCATGATCATGAGCATCATCAGGATGCCCGGCGGGATCGCCTCGAGGGAGGTGAAGCCCTGGTTGTAGCGGAAGCGGGTCTCGATCGTGGCGAGCGCGGGACTGCTTTCCGCCGTGCCGTCCTCTCTTGCCAGTTCCGCGAGGAAGGACTGGAACGCGCCCTCGACATAGCCGCGCGTCGTCTCGGCGCGGCTGGTCATGGCGCCGTCGAGCCAGGCCGACAGCTCCGGGCGGTGTCCGGCGGCGAGATCGCGTCCGAAACCGGGCGGGATCACCAGCGCGAGGCCGATCTCTCCCCGCTGCATCCGTTCCTCGAGCGATGCCATGCTTGATAGTTCCGGCGCGGCGGAGAAATAGCGCGAGCCTTCGAACTGGCGCAGCAGCGCCCGGCTTTCCCGGCTGCGGTCCTGGTCGAACGCGGCATAGCGCATGTCCTCGACGTCGAACGTGATGCCGTATCCCATAGCGAGCATGAGAATGAGGGGGCCGAACAGGGCGAAGGCGAGACGGATCGGGTCGCGTACCAGCTCGAAACTCTCGCGCCGGGCAACGGCCCAGAGTCGTGCCGCGGAGAACCAGGCCGGGGCGCCGATCGGGGCGGCTTTGCCGTCGAGTACCGGGGTACTGTCGGTCGCGGCCTCGGGTCCGTCCTCCGTCTCCGCTTCGAGAAGGCGGATGAAGGTCTCCTCAAGGGTCTCGCAGCCTGAGTCGGCGACGAGCGCTTTCGGTTCGCCCATGGCCAGCACCTTGCCCGCATGCATCAGCGAGATCCGGTCGCAGCGCTCGGCCTCGTTCATGAAGTGGGTGGAGATGAAGATCGTGACACCTTCGTCCCGCGAGAGCTCCGTCAGCAGGTTCCAGAATTCGTCTCGGGCGACTGGATCGACGCCGCTGGTCGGCTCGTCCAGGATCAGCATTTCCGGCCGGTGCAGCACCGCCACTGCAAGCTGCAGACGCTGACGGATGCCGAGCGGCAGCGCGTCCGGCCGCATGTCCATAACGTTCGCGAGTTCAAAGCGGTCCGCGAGCTCGCGGATACGGTCGCGCTTGGCGGCGCCCTCGACACGGAACAGGCCCGCATGCAGGTCGAGGTTCTGTCCGACCGTGAGTTCGGAATAGAGTGAGAAGGACTGGGACATATAGCCGACGCGGCGGCGCATCTCCATCCCGCCACCATTCATCCGTTCACCGAAGATGCGGGCCTCGCCTTCGGTCGGGGTGAGGAGGCCGGTCAGCATCTTCATCGTCGTGGTCTTGCCGCATCCGTTCGAGCCGAGAAATCCGAAGATCTCGCCCTGTTCGATGCGGAAGTCGACGGCATCGACCGCGGTGAAATCGCCGAACCGCATCACCAGGCCATGGGCCTCGATCGCGGCGATATCCGCCTCCGCGGCTCCGCGCTCGGGTTTCGGTCGCGGCGTGAAGCGGGTCTTGTCGCGGCCTTCGGGAAGCAGGGCGAGGAAGGCATCCTCGAGGTTGTCGGTCCCGGTCTGGCGTTTCAGGTCCTCCGCCGTGCCGTCGGCCAGGATCGCCCCGTCGTTCATCGCGATCAGGCGGTCGAAATGCTCGGCCTCGGACATGTAGGCGGTGGCGGTGATCACGGTCATCCAGGGCCGCCGGGCCCGGATGCGGTCGATCAGCTCCCAGAACTGGCGGCGGGAGAGCGGATCGACGCCGGTGGTCGGCTCGTCGAGGATCAGCAGGTCCGGGTCGTGCACCAGGGCGCAGCAGAGCGCCAGTTTCTGCTTCATGCCGCCGGACAGCTTCTCCGCCGGGCGATCACGGAAGGGCGCGAGACCGGTTGCCCGGAGCAGTTCATCCGCACGGCGCTGCCGTTCGCCTTCGTCCTGACCGTATAGCCGGGCGAAGAAGTCGAGGTTCTCGGCGACGGACAATGTCGGATAGAGGTTCTTGCCGAGACCCTGCGGCATGTAAGCGATGCGGCCGCAGACCCGGCGCCGGTGGCCGCTCTGCCGGAGGTCGCCGCCGAGCACCTCCACGCTCCCGCTCTGGATCTTCTTGGTGCCGGAGATCAGGGCCAGAAGAGTGGACTTGCCGACACCGTCGGGGCCGATCACCGCGATCGCGCTGCCAGGGGCAATTTCCAGCGTGATGTCGCGGAGGGCGGCGGTCCGGCCATAGCGATGGCCGACGCCGGCGAGACGGATCGGCGTGCCGCCGTCAGCCATTGCGCGCCGGCAGATTGATCGCGAATTCCTCCGGCCAGGGCAGCTCCGCCGCCGTCCGGACGATGGCGATGCCGGGCAGGCCGGCCTTCACGATGCGCTCGTAGCCGTCGAGGATCTCCGGCGGGATCGAGACCTTGATCCGGAACATCAGCTTGTCGCGCTCGCTCTCCGTTTCGACATAGCGCGGGGTGAACTGCGCTTCGGAAGCGACGAAGGTGACCCGCGCCGGGATCACGTATTCGGGCGCGGCATCGAAGATCAGCCGCGCCTCGGCGCCATAGGCGATCCGGCCGGCATCGCGTGTCGGCAGATAGATCGTCATGTAGACGCGGGTCAAATCGAGCATGGTGACGATCTTGCCGCCGGCGCCGACGATCTCTCCCGGTTCGGCGAGACGGTACTGCACGCGGCCGGAAACCGGCGCGGAGATCTCATATTCCTGCAGGTCGGCGCGGATGCGTGCGACCGTTGCCTTGCGGGCCTCGATTGCTGCTTTGGCGCGTGCGATCCCCGCTTCGGCGGAGGTAAGCGCGGCCATCGCCGTGGCGCGCTCGGTCCGCCGCCGATCCAGCGTCTCGCCACTGGCGAAACCCTTCGCGCCGAGAGCCTCGGCGCGCTTCATCTCCAGATCGGCGAGAGAAAGTTCGCTTTTGCGCTGGCTCTGCAATGCGAGGGCTTCGTTCAGGGCCTCCTCGGCCTGGATGACGGCGGCTTCGGCTTCGCGCAGCTGCGCGGTGATTTCGGTCGCATCCAGCCGGGCGACGACGGTCCCCGCCTCGATATGCGCACCCTCGGAGACCAGAACCTCGCTGATCCGGCCGGAGAACTTGCTGGCGATATCGACCCGCTCGGCCTCAAGCCGCCCGTTGCCGCGGGCAAAACCGTCCGGCGGGCCGTCCTCGCGGTGCGTGTACCAGTAAGCACCGCCCGCGAGGGCCGCGAGCAGGAGCGCGATGAGAAGGGTGCGATAGCCGAGCATTCTGCGGTCCCCTGGATCCTGTCCGGTCGTCCGGTGCCGGAGCGGGTCCGCAATCACCTAGCGCGAAACGGGAGCAAGCGTCACGTAACTTTGCTGCGGCGCGGCGAAGGGCCTCAGGCGAGACCCTTCTTGCCGATCTCGAGGAACTTGCGCCGCCGGTCGGCCTTCAGCCTGCCACCGTCGGTCCCGACCAGTTTCCGGAGCGAGGCCTCGACCGCGTCGCCGAGGGCCGTGAGGGCCGTTTCGGCGTCCCGGTGTGCGGCGCCGAGCGGCTCCGGCACGATCTCGTCGATCACGCCGAGCTTCTTCAGGTCCTGCGCCGTCAGCTTCAGCGCTTCCGCGGCATCCTTCGTATGTTCGCCGCTGCGCCAGAGGATCGAGGCACAGCCTTCCGGCGAGATCACCGAATAGATCGCGTGTTCGAACATCAGTACCCGGTTCGCCGCCGCCAGTGCGACCGCGCCGCCGGAGCCGCCTTCGCCCACGATCGAGGCGATTACGGGTACCTGAAGAGAGAGGCAGGCTTCGATCGACTTGGCGATGGCTTCCGCCTGGCCGCGTTCCTCGGCGCCAATGCCGGGATAGGCACCGGCGGTGTCGACGAAGGTGAGAACCGGGAGGTTGAAGCGTTCGGCCATTTCCATCAGCCGGCGCGCCTTGCGGTAGCCCTCGGGCTTCGCCATGCCGAAATTATGCCGGATCCGCTCCTCGGTGGTGCCGCCCTTCTCGTTGCCGATGATGACGGCGGAGAAACCCCGGAAGCGGCCGATGCCGCCGATGATGGCCTGATCCTCGCCGAAGGCACGGTCGCCCGCGAGCGGGGTGAAATCCTCGACCAGATGCGAGAGAACCTGCTTGAAATGCGGCCGGTCCGGATGCCGGGCGACCTGCACTTTCTGCCACGGGGTCAACTTCTGATAGGACTGCTTGAGCTGCCGCTCGACCTTGCTTTGCAGCTTGCCGACCTCTTCGGCGATATTGATATCGCCCTCGGAGGAGAGGTGCCGCAGTTCTTCGATCTTGCCCTCAAGGTCGGCGATCGGCTTTTCGAAGTCCAGAAAGACGCGCATATCCGTCGAATCACTGTGTTTGGGAGCGCCGCACCATAAACGTCCGGGCGGCGGGTTACAACGGCTGGATTACGCTTCCGCGTCAGCTTTTTGCCGAGGCTTTCGCCAGCGGATGATGTTCGGTAACCAGCGATTTCAGGCGTTCTGCCAGGACGTGCGTGTAGATCTGCGTCGTCGAGATATCCGCGTGTCCGAGCATCTGCTGGACGCTGCGGAGATCCGCGCCATGGTCGAGTAGATGGGTGGCGAAGGCATGGCGTAGCACGTGCGGCGAGACCGAGGCAGGGCGCAGGCCGCATTCGGCGGCGAGTTCCTTCAGAAGCTGCCCCATGCGCCGCCGGGTCAGATGACCCTCGCTGCCGCGCGATGGGAACAGAAACGGCGAGGTCGCGCCTTCCGGCAGATAGCTGGCGCGCACCTCCTTGAAGGCGGCGATCGCCTCGCGCGCGGCCTCGGTCAGCGGCACCATGCGCTCCTTGCCGCCCTTGCCCCGGACGATCAGCACGCGCGGGTCGCGGGCGACCGAAGCGAGCGGCAGGGAGACGAGCTCGGAGACCCGGAGCCCGCTCGCATAGAGAATTTCCAGCAGGCAGGTCAGGCGGATCCCGTCGGGACCGCCGCGGCCTCTGGCAGCGGCGAGCAGAAGATCGACATCGCCTTCACTCAGGATCTTTGGCAGCGGCCTGCCTTGGCGCGGGCTGTCGATCACGGTCGAGGGATCGTCCGTCCGGTCACCTTCGCTGAAGAGGAAGCGATAGAACTGCCGGATCGCCGAGAGCCGCCGGGCTGCGGTCCGCGGCGCCATGCCCGCCGACTCGAGTCCGGCCAGGTACGCCCGGATATCATCGCTCCCGGCATCTGTCAGGGTCCGCTTACGGGCCTTGAGGGTCGCGGCGAAGTCGGTCAGATCGCGGCGATAGGCCTCGATCGTGTTGGCCGAGGCGCCGCGCTCGGCGAGCAGCATTTCAAGAAACCGTTCGACCGATCCGGCGTCCCGGCCCATGCGCTACTCGTTCGCCGGAGCTGCCGGAGCCGAGGGCGCCGACGCGAGGTAAATGTCGAGCGCGAGGCGGTAGGCATCCTGTTCGAGCCCGAGTTGCGAAAGCGTGCGGACGCAGCTCGTCAGATGGGCGGGATCGAATTCGGTCAGCTCCGCGCCGGAGAGAGAGAGGACGGTGAGCAAGGCGCCTTCACCGAGCTGCCCCCCGGCCGCGGCGGCCCGCCGGGCCCATTCGAGCGCCGGCGGGGGCGATTTGTAGGCGAGGGGCAGGGCCCGGTCGACCAGTCCGCGCCAGACGGTGCCCGGCGTCTCCGCGCCGGTCGCCTCCAGAAGCCCGAACAGCAGAGCCGCACGGGCCGGGGCCTGCTCGCCAGCGGCGCCGCGCAATCCGTCCCACCAGCTTTTCAGGAACCCGTTGTCCAGCGGCACGCGTTCTCCCGCCGCGAGACGGGCCATGATGACGGCTTCGCGCCAGGCCGTTGCCTGCTCTTCACCGAGCCGTGCTTCCCGTTCGGCAAGCGCGAGCCAGGGATCCGCAGCCTCGGTCATGCCGGCCGCGATATACGCTCCCGCCGCGTCCGCGGCGAACCAGGAGTGCGGTGAGGTCGTCGGGATCTCGTTGATCAGCGGCGCGTAGAGCCGTGCGGTCTGCGCGTAGAGGCCATCGCGCCGGGCGAGCTTCAGGGCTTCCTGGATCGCCTGGGCCCGAGACAGCGGCAGGGTCTGGCTCGCGGTTGCACGATAGAGCAGGGCGCGGCCGTTGGCGCTAGGGTCCGCGGCGGCGACGCTCAGCGCGTTGGCCATCTGCGAGGGGGCGATCTCCACCAGCTCGTAGAGCGAGATCAAATCCTTCCGCGCGACCAGACCCAGCCGTTCGCCGCGCTCGGCAAGACGGAGGCGATCCTCGAAGCTGATCGCCTGGAACTTGATCAGCACCGGAATCAGAGCCGCTGGGACGGCTTCCGTGTCGGGCATCGCCGGGGCTATGCCCGAGACTCGCATCATCGCGATGTCGAGCGGGCGCAGCTGGGCAGCTTCCGGCATCTGCGGCAAGGTCGAGGCGGTGCCGCTGACGGCGCGCATCAGCTCAAAGAAGCGTTTGTCCTCTTCGCCGAGTTCCAGCATCAGGCGGAGATTGAACTCGACGCTCTCCCATTCGTCCGCCAGTGCGAGGCAGAAGGTGCCCGCTTTCTGCCAGTAGCGGTCCTCCGGCACCGAGAGCATCGCGTCGCGGGCGATGGCGCAGCCGGTATCGGTATCGCCGGTGAGAAAGCCGGCATCGGCCATCAGACGCGCGCGGAGGGCCGGCGGCAGCACGGTGTCGGTGCCTTCCGGACCGGCGGCGGGCGCGACGTTGAGGAGGCGGACATAGTGATCCCAGGCGCCGATCCGCTCGAGGGCGTCGATCCGGGCGTTGACGATTGATCCGTGGTCGGCCGGGTCTTCCGCTTCCGGAACCGCGGCCGGGCTCAGAAGCACGCGCTCAAGCAGGTTCCGCACCGTCGCATTCGCCGGCGGCGCGCCGACCAGCGTCAGCATGCGTTTGATCGCCGAACGCGGGGTACCTTCCCACATGCTTGCGGGGAGCGCGTTCTCGTCCGGGCCGATGGTGCCGACAGTCTCGACGGAAACCGCGTCCAGAGTGTCGACGGCGATGCCTTCCTTCAGCGGGTCCTCGTCCGTGGCGGGAGCGCTTCCGGTGGCCGGAAACGGTTGCTCGGGCGTGCCCTCGGCCGGTGCGGCCGGCTGTGGCTGGACCAGCAAGGGTTTCGGCGCACCGAGCGCGGGCAAGAGCGGTTTCGGCGCGCCTTGCGCCAAGCTTTCCGGGGCGTTGAAGGAAAGACCGAGAAGCAGCGCCGCGGCGGCGAGCGCCGCCCGCGTTCCCCGCGCCGGGCGATCAGCGGGGGAATTGTTCATTCGGGAGAACCTGTTCGATCTGGCTGGTCGGTGCCGGGATATCCCAAGTGGAGAGAAACGCGAAGCCGCCGCCGAAGAACAATGCTATGACGACCACAACCCAGAGCGTCAATTTCATGCCGTGGACCCATGGAATTACTGTTTCGCGCGCCCCCGGTCCTGCCGGCATGCACGCACCTGACCCAAGGCGTTTGCAACGCCATATACGGAAAGTTATGCTACCGGCGGATTATGACGCGTTTGCGGCAGCATACCGGCCGCATGGAGCGAGTTCAACGAGGGAGAGGTAAAGAGAGGTACCGGATGTATCAGACAAGCGACCTTTGCTTGCCATCCGGTGCCGCGGCCTGCTTCCCATGGTGATTCACTCCGATCTGGCGCATTCCCCGGAACAAATGACGAAAAGCATCGTTCTGGTCGGCCTCATGGGCGCCGGCAAGAGCAGCGTCGGCCGCCGGCTTGCGCAAAAGCTGCAGATGCCTTTCATCGACGCCGATCAGGAGATCGAACGCGCCGCAGGCTGCACCATTCCCGAATTCTTCGAGCGATTCGGCGAGGAGGAATTCCGGCGCGGCGAGCGACGGGTGATCCAGCGCATTCTGGACGGACCGCCCGTGGTGCTTGCGACCGGCGGCGGGGCCTTCATGGCCGAAGACACGCGGGCCGCGATCGCGGCACACGCGGTCTCGGTCTGGCTGAAAGCCGATCTCGACGTCCTTTACGAGCGTGTGAGCCGGCGGCAGGGCCGGCCCCTTCTCGCGAAGAATAATCCGCGTGAGGTACTGAGGAAGCTGATGGAAGAACGCTACCCGGTCTATGCGCTGGCAGACCTCGAAGTGGAGTCCCGCCGCGGGCCGATCGAAGCCACCGTCGAGCGGGCGTGCGAGGTATTGGCGGATTATCTCGACGGCGTGACCGACACCGTTCCCGCGGAATGAGAACCGCGACCGCCGCTCTCGATAGGACAGGACATTGAAATGACAACCATCCAGACGGTCCCCGTAGCCCTCGGAGAGCGCAGCTACGATATCCGGGTCGGACCGCATCTGATCGAGAATGCGGGAGCGGAGATCGGCGCGGTCCTGCGTGGAAAGAAGGTTTTCATCGTCACCGATTCCTCGGTTTCGGGCTTCTGGCTGGAGCCGCTGATCGCGTCGCTGAAAGCCGCTGGCATATCCTCCACCACGATCGCCGTGCCGCCGGGCGAAGGGTCGAAGAGCTTCGAAAGCTACGAGCATGTGGTGACGAAGATGCTCGAGAGCGGCGTCGACCGGCGTACCGGGGTCGTGGCCCTCGGTGGCGGGGTGGTCGGTGACCTTGCCGGATTTTGCGCCGCGTCGGTCCTGCGGGGACTCGATTTCATCCAGATTCCGACGACCCTGCTGGCGCAGGTCGACAGTTCGGTCGGCGGCAAGACCGGGATCAACACGGCTCAGGGCAAGAATCTGGTCGGCGCCTTCCATCAGCCGCGCCTGGTGCTCGCCGACACCGGCGCGCTCGCGACGCTGCCGAAGCGTGAGATCCTCGCCGGCTATGCCGAGGTGGTGAAGTACGGACTGATCCGCGACGTGGCTTTCTTCGAATGGCTTGAGCAGCACGGTGCCGCGCTCATCGCGGGCGACGAGGCGGCGCGGATCACGGCGGTGGTCGAGAGCTGCAAGGCGAAAGCGGCCGTTGTGGCTGCAGACGAACACGAGGCGGGGCTGCGGGAACTGCTGAATTTCGGCCATACCTTCGGGCATGCGCTGGAAGCGGCGGCGGGCTATGACGGCTCGTTGCTGCATGGCGAGGCGGTTTCCATCGGCATGGTCCAGGCGCTGGAGCTGTCGCGCCGTCTCGGCCTCTGTCCGGGTCAGGACACGGAGCGCGCGCGCAGCCATCTGGCCGGCATGGGACTGATGGCGCGGGTCCGCGACATTCCGGGAGCGGAAAAATGGAAGGCCGGGGATCTGCTGGCCTCCATGCGCAGGGACAAAAAAGCGCGGGACGGAACCATCCGTTTCGTGCTGGCCCGCGGGATCGGCGAGGCTTTCACCAGCGACGATGTCGCGCCCGACGCGGTCCAGGGCATGCTTGAAGAAGACCTGTCGGCAGCGGCCGGCGCCTAGAGTCAGGGAGAAATAGCGGATAATGGACGCCGAATTGCTGCTGACCATTGGCAGTATCTTGCTGCTGATCGTGTTCTCGGCCTTTTTCTCCGGCTCGGAGACCGCTTTGACCGGTGCCTCCTATGCCCGGATGCACCAGCTCGATCGCAAGGGCGAGAAGCGCGCACATCGCGTGCTCGCGCTGCGCGAACACAGCGAGACCATGATCGGGGCGATCCTGATCGGCAACAACATCACCAATATTCTGAGCTCGGTGCTCGCGACCACGATCTTCCTGCATTTCTTCGGGGAGACCGGAGTCGCCTACGCGACGCTGGTGATGACCGTGATCGTCGTGATCTTTGCCGAGGTCCTGCCGAAGACCTACGCGCTGAACAATTCGGACCGCGTGGCGCTCGTGGTGGCCCCGCTGGTCAATGTCATCGTCTTTATCCTTAGTCCGATCGCAAAGGCGGTCCGGTGGATCGTCCGCGGCATCCTCGCGCTGTTCGGGGTCAAGATCTCCGAGGAGTTCGGTCACTCCGAGCAGGAGGAGGAGCTTCGCGGGCTGATCGAGCTGCACGGTCATCGGGTCGAGGTCGACGAGGAGGAGGTCCGCGAGGAGCGCGCCATGCTGCGCTCCATTCTCGATCTGAGCGAGGTCTGGGTCGAGGAAATCATGACCCACCGTCGCCGGGTGGAGATGCTGGATGCGGACGACACCCTGGACAACCTGATCTCGCAGATCATGAAGAGCCCCTATACCCGCCTGCCTCTCTTCAAGGGGGACCATGAGGAAATCGTCGGCGTGCTGCACGCCAAGGCGGTTCTGCGTGCCGTCAAGGGACTGAGCGCCGAGGAACTCGAGAAGCTCGATATCAGGGACATCGCTGCCGACCCGTGGTTCATCCCCTCGACCACCACTCTGCTCGACCAGTTGCAGGCCTTCCGGGCCCGGCGCGAGCATTTTGCCCTGGTGATCGACGAATACGGCGCGTTCCAGGGGATCGTGACCCTGGAAGACATCATTGAGGAGATCGTCGGGGACATCAGCGACGAGCACGATGTGGCGGTCGCGGGCGTGCGTCCCCAGCCGGACGGTTCCTACGTGATCGACGGCACCGTGACGCTGCGGGACCTCAACCGGGAATTCGACTGGAACCTGCCCGACGAGGAGGCCTCGACCATCGCCGGACTGGTACTGCACGAGGCCAGGACCATTCCGAACGTCTCCCAGGAGTTCGTGTTCCACGGATTCCGCTTCAAGATCCTGCGCCGACACCGGAACCAGATCACCCTGCTCAGGATATCGCCGGAGACGCGCGTCGAGGCGGGAAAGGAAGCCGCCGAAACGAGGCAGCTACCAGACGCGTCCTGATTTGGTATATCCTGATAGAAATAACCTATCGGGGAGAATGCCATGTCCAGACACATCGTACCCGACGTGGTCGATAAGCAGGATCTCTCGTCGCTCAGTCCAAGCGATACGGTTCTTGCCGCCGCCAAACTGATGACCAGCCGCAAGATCGGCGCGCTGCTTATTCTCGAGGGCGAGGAACTGGTCGGCATTCTTTCGGAACGCGACATCGCGGGACGGCTCGTCGCCCAGGAACTGCCGGCGGCGGAGACGAAGATTTCGGCGATTATGACGGCGAATCCCGAAACCATCGGACCCAAGGCGTCGGTGATGGACGCCTTGCAGCGAATGCAGCAAGGCAAGTTCCGGCATCTTCCCGTGGAGGAGGATGGAAAAATCATCGGCATGGTATCGATCCGGGACATCTACGCGGCCGTCCGCGAGGACCTGGAGGAAGCCGTCCTGGAGCGCGAGGCCTTCATTTCGGGATCCGGAATGGCCGGCCTGCCGTAAACCGGCGGTGCCGAGGGAATTGACTTCCGCGCGGCCCGGACTGATTTTTGCTGCAAAGCAATATCACTCCGGAGAGTTCCATGCCCTTGTCAGATCCGGCGCCGCGCCGGAAAGTCCACACGCGCCGTGTCACCTGCGAGGGCTTCCGGCGGGATGACGGCCTGCTCGATATCGAGGGCCGCATCACGGACGTGAAGACATACGAGGTTCCGAACAAGTTCCGGGGCGGGATTCAGCCGGGCGAGCCGATCCACGACATGTCGATCCGCTTGACGGTCGACGACGATCTCACAATTCACGCGGTCGAGGCGGTGACGGATAACGGGCCGTTCGAGATCTGTCCGGCCATAACGGGCAACTTCCAGCGCCTTAAAGGCGTGCGCATCGGTCCCGGCTGGCGCAAGAAGGTGCTGTCGTCGCTCGGCGGTGCGGAAGGCTGCACCCATCTCGTCGAACTGCTCTGGCCGATGGCGACGACGGCCTATCAGACGCTCTACGGCGAGCGGGCTCGTCTCCGGCGGGAGCGCGGCGAGAAGGAGCCGGAACGAGAAGGCACCCCGCCGCTGCTCAATTCCTGTCACGCGTTCGGAGAAAGCAGCCCGGTGGTGAAGGAGATCTGGCCGGATTACTACAAGGAGCCGGCGTAACGCCCAAGTTGCGGCGAGTTCCGGAACTCTTCCGTCTGGCGGAACACCATATGGATGATCGATTCCTCGGAGCCGACCGCAGGCCTTCGTTCCAGGTTATCCGCAAGGATCCGAAAGTAACCCAGTATGAAGACGCGGATCGCGGAGGTGAGCGACGTGTTCATCCGGTGCCGGTTCACGATCCCGCAGATCTGATGAACGGTAAGATTTTCGCGCGCGGCGATCTGGCCGAGGGCGTCCCACATCGCCGGCTCGAGCCGCATGCTGGTGCGGCGTCCGTCGACCAGAACATTCTTGCTTATGAGCGTTGACAAACCGATACCCGCATATTCAGACCGTACTGCCGTTCTGGAGCACGTGCTCCGATGTATCAGCGTATGTAATTTTTACGCAACTAAAAAACGATTCAGTCATAAGAAATCCCTTTTTGATTGCATCGCTTGGGTCTCACTCCGGTTACTCGGCCGGTGACTTGGCCTTGATCGACAAGGCATGCACGCGATCGGCCAGTTCGGCCGCGAGGATTTCATGGACCATCCTCTGCCGCTCGATACGCGACTTTCCCGCGAAGGCGTCGGAGACGATTTCGACATTGAAATGGGTCTCTCCACCCTCGCGCCAACCGCCATGTCCGCGATGACGGTGGGAGTCATCAACCACCTCGAGATGCGCTGGAGCGAGGGCTGCGGTTAATTTCACTTTGATCGTCTCGGTCACGGACATTAATTTAACTCCTTTGGCCGCTCGCGCGGCCTTTCCGGATTTTGTGCGGGGCGATAACCCCCAGTTTCGAACGACCTGCAAATGCGGGGCCAGAGCTAATTTGGAAACCACGGTATGCGGAAGGCGCAAAGCGATTCCCTGAAAATCGACAGCTACGCTGCCGAATCCGGATTCCGCCGGTGCGATGCGCCCGGCTGCCGCGAGCGGGGAGAGCACCGGGCACCGAAGGCGCGCGACCGTCTGGAGGACTATTATTGGTTCTGCCTCGATCACGTGCGCTCATATAATAAGCAATGGAACTATTACGAAGGCGTATCGCCTGAAGAACTCGAACAGGCGATCCGCCGCTCAACCACCTGGGACCGGCCGACCTGGCCGCTCGGTGCCGCGGCGGCTTATCGCAAGTTTGTTGCCGGGGATTACAGAGACCCGTTCGGCGCGCTCAATGGTGACGAGGAAATGGGGGCAGCCTCCGGTGCCGGTCCGACCCGTCCTGGAGCCGAGACGGCGGAAGGAAAAGCTTTCGCAATCATGGGGTTGGAGCCGCCGGTTTCGGAAGTGGAGCTGAAGGCCCGGTATAAGCAGCTCGTAAAAAAGCATCATCCGGATGCGAATGGCGGCGACAAGCAGGCCGAAGAACGGTTGAAAATCATCAACGAGGCCTATACGACTTTGAAGAAGTTTCTATCTTGAACGCGTGGGAACCTCGCTGACGACGTTCCGGCGCCGGAGAGTCACCCACATCACTTGGGAATGAAGGCCATGGCGGCAGCACATGTTTACGAGCGCAAGCCCGCGCACCATATCGAAGCGCCGGACACGGAAGTGTCGGTCCGCGAGACCTTTGGCATCGATGTCGACATGATGGTTCCGGCGTTCAGCGAGGCGAGCGACTACGTTCCGACGCTGGACCCGACCTATCTCTTCGACAAGCAGACGACGCTCGCCATTCTCGCAGGCTTCGCCCACAATCGGCGGGTCATGATCCAGGGCTATCACGGCACCGGCAAGTCGACCCATATCGAACAGGTCGCGGCCCGCCTGAACTGGCCCTGCGTGCGCGTCAACCTCGACAGCCACATCAGCCGTATCGACCTGATCGGCAAGGACGCCATTGTCCTGCGCGACGGCAAGCAGGTCACCGAGTTCCGCGAAGGCATCCTGCCCTGGGCGCTGCAGAATTGTGTCGCGCTCGTGTTCGACGAATACGATGCCGGCCGCGCGGACGTGATGTTCGTGATCCAGCGCGTGCTGGAGACGGACGGCAAGATGACCCTGCTGGACACCAACAAGGTGATCCACCCGAACAAGTATTTCCGCCTCTTCGCGACCGCCAACACGGTCGGTCTCGGCGACACGACCGGCCTCTATCACGGCACGCAGCAGATCAACCAGGGTCAGATGGACCGCTGGAGCATCGTCACCACGCTGAACTATCTGCCGCACGATCGCGAGGTCGACATCATTCTCGCCAAGCTGCCGAGCTACGACACGCCGGAAGGCCGCGAGACCGTCGCCAACATGGTGTCTCTGGCGGATCTGACGCGGGCCGGTTTCATGTCGGGCGATATCTCGACCGTCATGTCGCCGCGTACCGTCATCACCTGGGCCGAGAACGCGAATATCTTCGGCGATGTCGCGACCGCTTTCCGCCTGACCTTCCTCAACAAGTGCGACGAGGTCGAGCGGAGCACGGTGTCCGAGTTCTACCAGCGTTGTTTCGGCGACGACCTGCCGGAAACCAGCATTCGCGCGGCGGAATAACAGGCCGTACGGCTCGGAAGACCTGACATGGCATCATCGGCGGACGACGACCGGCTTGAGGATTTCAAGCGTGCGACAGCTTCCTGCGTGCGTGCGATGGCGCACGAGAAGGAGCTGGAGGTCACCTATGGGGCGGACACGGCGAGCGCTTCCGGCGACCGCGTGCGTCTGCCCTCGCCGCCGCGCGGCCTCAAGGCCGAGGATGTCGCCCGGGTCCGGGGCGAGGCTGACGGTCTTGCTCTGAAACTCCGCTACCACGATGCCGCGACCCATGCCCGGCGGCAGCCGACGGGGCAGGCCGCGCTGGAGATCTTCGACGCGGCCGAACAGGCGCGGGTCGAGGCGCTCGGCTCGATGCGGATGTCCGGCGTTGCCCGGAACCTCGAAGCCGCGATGGAGCAGCGCTACGAGAAGCAGGGCCTTGCCAACGTCACCGAGAAGGAAGACGTGGCATTGTCGGAAGTGGTCCGACTGATGGCGCGCGAGGCGATCACCGGCGAGGCGCCTCCGGAATGCGCGCGCGGTGCGGTCGATCTTTGGCGGCCCTGGGTCACCTCGAAGATCGGCGAGACGCTGACCGAGCTTTCCCGGCACATCGACGACCAGGAAGCCTACGCGAAACTTTCCCGTCAGCTGATCAGCGATCTCGATCTGGAGATCGGGGAAGAGGGCATGACGGAGGAATCCGAGTCGGATTCGGAGGCCGAGGACGATGGCGGCGAAGGTGAGGAGCTGAACGACAGCGGGACCCGCGGCACCGCCGAGGACAGCACCTCCTCCGAGATGGTTCCGTCCGACATGGAAGCGGGCGACGAGGCCGGCGAGGGCGAGGACAGCGAGGACGGCGATTTCGAGCCCGGCGAGGGTGACGATCAGCCGGCCAATCCGGGTACGCCGCCGCCGATGCACAACGCCGACGACGCCAACCGCATGCAGAAGGCCTATCACGCCTTCACGACCGAATATGACGAGGTCGTCCTGGCCGAAGAGCTCTGCGATGCCGAGGAACTGGCGCGGCTCCGTGCCCTTCTGGACCAGCAGCTCAGTCACCTCCAGGGCATGATCGGAAAGCTCGCCAACCGGATGCAGCGCAAGCTGCTGGCGAAGCAGAACCGGTCCTGGAACTTCGACCTCGAGGAAGGCATCCTCGATGCCGCGCGGCTCGCCCGCGTCGTGGTCATGCCGGAAAGCCCGCTCTCCTACAAGATGGAGAAGGACACCGACTTCCGCGATACCGTGGTCACGCTGCTGATCGACAATTCAGGTTCCATGCGCGGCCGGCCGATCTCGATCGCCGCGATGAGCGCGGACATCCTCGCGCGGACGCTCGAGCGCTGCGGCGTGAAGGTCGAGGTGCTCGGCTTCACCACGCGCGCCTGGAAGGGCGGGATGTCGCGCGAGAACTGGATCCAGGGCGGCAAGCCGGTCAATCCGGGCCGTCTTAACGATCTCCGCCACATCATCTACAAGTCCGCCGACGCGCCGTGGCGCCATGCCCGCAAGTCGCTCGGCCTGATGCTGCGCGAAGGCATCCTGAAAGAGAATATCGACGGCGAGGCCCTGCTCTGGGCGCATCAGCGCCTGCTGGCCCGGCCGGAAGAACGCCGCATCCTGATGGTGATCTCCGACGGTGCGCCGGTCGACGATTCAACGCTGTCGGTCAATCCGGGGAACTATCTCGAGCGCCATCTGCGCGAGGTGATCCAGTATATCGAGACCCGGTCCCCGGTGGAGCTGATCGCGATCGGCATCGGCCACGACGTGACCCGCTACTATCGCCGTGCGGTGACGATCGTGGATGCGGAACAGCTCGGCGGTACGATGATGGATCAGCTGACCAACCTCTTTGACGAGGACACGCCGAAGGCCCGCCGTTCCGGCATGCGTCGCGCCGGATAAGCGGAAGAATCGTTCTTTCATACGGGATTAGGTGAAATTTACCGAAAAAGCGGCTAGGCTTGGCCGTTATCTATTCGGAGAGATTTCATGCGTGTGCTGCTCCGCACGGTTTTACCCGCTTTGCTCCTTGCGACCTTCGCGTCTCTCGCGGGATTCTCGGTATTTGCGGAGCCGCTCCGGCTCTCCATCGTTCATGTAAACGACTGGGACCGTCTCGATCCGAAGGATCGGGCCGGCGGGGCGGCGAAAATCGCCAGCATCGCCCGCTACGAACGGGATCGGGTCGAAGCCGAAGGCGGGCAGGTTCTGCTGACCTTCGGTGGCGACATGATCTCGCCCTCGCTCCTCTCCGGGTTCGACAAGGGCGCGCACATGGTGGCGCTCGCCAACGCCATCGGCTTCAACGCGGCGGTCCTCGGCAACCATGAATTCGACTTCGGGCCAGAGGTCCTGATCGACCGGCTGAAGGAGGCGAAATACCCGGTCCTCGGCAGCAACATCTCCTACAAGGGCAAGCCCGGATTTCCGGGTGCCGACCGTTCGCTTCTGATCGAGGCGGGGGAATACAGGATCGGCCTGCTCGGGCTGACGACCACAGACACACCGAGCCTGTCGAGTTCCGGTCCGGACGTTGCCTTTACGCCACTCGCAGAGACGGCAAAGGAGACGACAGAAGCGCTCCGCGGACAGGGGGCGGATCTGGTGGTTGCGCTGACCCACGCGGTCTATCAGGAGGATCTCGAGACTCTGCGCCAGGTTGCCGGCATTGACATCGTGCTCGGCGGTCACGATCACCTGGTGCTGATCCTCTACGACGGCAAGCAGGCGATCCTGAAGTCCGGCAGCCAGGGCAATTTCGTCGGCATCATGGACATCGTGATCGACCGGGTCGAAGGCCGGGGCGGGCCGCAACTGGTCTGGCAGCCGAGTTTCTCCATGGTCAACACGCTCGATGTCGAGGAGGACCCGGAAATCGCGCAGCGGGTCGCCGGATACATGGCGGAACTCGACAAGGAACTCGCTGTCGACATCGGTCCGACCGAGGTTGCGCTCGATACCAGGCGGTCCTCGGTGCGCAGCGGGGAGAACGCCTTCGGCAATCTCGTCGCCGACGCGATGCGGGCGGCGACGAGGGCGGACGCCGCGCTGACCAACGGCGGCGGGATCCGGGGCGATACGACCTATGTCGAAGGCCGCGTGCTGACCCGCAAGGACGTCCTCACGGAACTGCCCTTCGGCAACAAGACGGTGACGATGCGCCTGAAGGGATCGGACCTGAAGGCGGCGCTCGAGAATGGGGTCTCCAAAGTCGAGGAGGCCGCGGGCCGGTTCCCGCATGTGTCGGGGATCAGCTTTGCCTATAGCGGAAACAAACCGGCCGGATCGCGGGTCTCCGACGTCAAAGTCGGTGGATTGCCGCTTGATCTCGGTAAGGTCTATGTCGTCGCTGTGAACGATTTCGTCGCGCGTGGCGGTGACGGATACACATCCCTCGAGAACGGCGAACCGGTCGTCGATGCCAGCTCCGCCCGGTTGATGGCGAACCAGGTGATCGATTTCATTCAGGCCAAGGGTGGCGTCAAGATCGGTGTTGAAGGACGGGTTCGCCGCCTCGACTGATCTCCCGGAGCGGGCCGGACTGCCGCGGCTTCGGCCAGTAATCTCTTTCTCGTTCGGCGCTGGAGAGGGCTTCGCCCTCCGCCTATGCTGCCTCCATCAGTATTCCAATGGGAGGAGAAATCATGCTGCTCGACGTGCGCACCTATACCTGCCGGCCCGGCACCATCAAGAAACATCTCGAGATCTACGAGAAATACGGCAAGGCGCCGCAGACCAAGCATCTGGGCCAGCCGCTTGCCTACATGGTGACGGAGACCGGCAACCCGAACACCTACATCCATATCTGGGTCTACGAGAGTGCGGGTGATCGCGAAGCCAAGCGTGCGGCCATGTGGGCCGACCCGGACTGGCTCGAATACACGAAGAAAAGTGCCGAGCTGGGCGGCCTGGTCGAGCAGCAGAACTGCCTGATGAAGCCGGTCGATTTCTTCAAGATCAAGACCTGAGCTGTCGTTCCCGCAGAGAGCAACCGGCCGCGATCGACGGCAAAATGACGCTTTTCGGATGTTCCGACGCGGCCGGATGCGTTACCCATGGGGCTCGGAGCCGCTCGAGAGGAAGGGAGAGTCCCCGTGGCCAGAGAACGGATCGGCGATAATGTGACGCCGCTCGACGTCGTGCGCGAGAGCGCGGCGCAACGGCAGCGCCAGCCGAGCTACACGGTCAGGATCCGCGATCTCGTGCTCAACATGTTCATCGGTGTGCACGAGTTCGAAAAGGCGAAGCCGCAGCGGGTGAAGATCTGCGTCGACCTGACTCTCGATTACCCCGAAGAGGGGATCGGCAACCATTACAGCCGGGTGTTCTGTTACGAGACCTTCATCGGCCGCATCCGGATGATCGCCGAGGCCGGCCACGTCCTGCTGGTCGAGGGTTTCGCGGAACGGATCGCCGATCTTGCGTTCGACGACCGGCGCGTCAACGCGGTCAAGGTCGAGGTAGAGAAGCTCGATATCTTCAGCGACGCCGCGGGTGTCGGCACCCTGATCGAGAAGTTCCGCCCGCAGGACTGAGCCGGGGCCTTAATTTTTCGAGTGCCCTTCGAGGTCTTCCGTTGCCGGCGCAGTCGCCGGCGAGAGGGCACGCTCGATATAGCCGGGCATGATCGGCTCCCATTCCTTCCAGGCTTCCCTGAGATCGGCGACCGGCTCTTCCGAGCGGTCGATCCGCAGGTCCACCATGGCAAAGCCGTTGCGGCCATGTACACCGAGCGCGGCCGAGCGGAGCGGATCGAGCTCGCCGCCGGCGGCGACCGCGTCCTCAATGGCGCGCAGCAGCCTTTCGGCGAGCGGCAGGAACGGATCCTGGCCGAACCCCGAGACCATCGCGGCGACCACCGTTTCGTCCTTCACCCAGTTGCCCGCCGCCACGCAATGCTTGGCGGTGATGGCATCGGCCGGCGCGGAGACCCGCTGACCTGTGTGGAAGGCGCCATTGCCGTCCTTGTCCAGCACGGCCAGTTGGCGCCAGTCGCGGTCCGGACTGGAGGCGACGAGAGAGGCCACGGTCTCCTCCGCATTGTGACCGCTCCGAAGCAGGGCGAGACCCTGCGGACCGAGCCGGGGATCGGTCCGCGCTTGGGTCAGCACGACCCCGACACCCCAATGGGCGAAGGCGACGCGCCCGCCGGCCGCGATGCTGGAGGTCGCGAGCGCGCAGCCGATCTGGCCGGTCTCGGCACAGTATCCCGCGATGGAGAAGGTCACGGGGGACGGCGCCCTAGAAGGAGGCGCCGGTCTTGGCGTAGGCCCAGTAGAGTTCGCGGGCCTTGGTCGCCATCGGGCCCGGCTGCATCTCGCGCTCCTCGAAGCGGGTCACCGGCATCACCTTGGCGTGGTTGCCGGTCGACCAGATCTCGTCCGCGGCACGCAGGTCCGCCGGCGTCACGGTCGCTTCCTCGACGGTCACGCCCTCGGCACGGAGCAGCTTGATCACACGCTGGCGGGTGATGCCGTTGAGGAAGGTGCCGTTCGGCGTCGGGGTCTTCACCACGCCGTCCTTGGCCATGAAGATGTTCGCCGTGGCGAACTCGGCGACATTGCCGATCGGGTCCAGCATGACCGCATTGTCGAAACCGGCCAGGTTCGCCTCGCGGAGCGCGCGGCCCGCATTCGGATAGAGGCAGGCGGCCTTGGCGTCGGTCGGCGCCTGGTCGGGCGCCGGACGGCGGTGCGAGGAGACGTGCGCGGAGAAACCTTTCGGCTCCGGCAGCGGCGACTCGAAGATATGCAGCATGAAGCGGGTGGTTTCCGGATTCGGATAGATCCACCCGTCCTCCGCCCACATGACCGGCTTGATATAGAGCGCGACGTCGCTCGGGAACTTCTTGATCCCCTCGATCGCGAGCTTCTCGAGCTCGGCCGCGGAGATCGGGGACTTCATCCCCATCTTCTCGGCCGAGGCGCAGGCGCGCTGGCAATGCAGGTCGAGGTCCGGCGCGACGCCTTCGAAAGCCCGTGCGCCGTCGAAAATGACTGCACCCAGCCAGGTCGCCAGGGTGGCCGGACCGAGCACGGCCGGATTGCCTTCGTGCCATTCTCCGTCGAGATAGGTCAGCGATTTCATCGCATTGCTCCAAACTTTTGCATTAGATTACTCGGGGGTCTGCGGACGCGCCCCGGATTTCGGGCAAGCTTAGCCCGCAGGCTCCACGGATGCCAATGTCGCAATTGTCACACTTGCGAGCGGAACAATTTGAGATCGCGCGGGGCGGCGGCTACTCTCCCGGCCATGACAGACACAGCACCCTTCCGGTGGATCTACCACCTTTCCCGGCGCGCCGACTGGGACCGCGCCAAGGCCGACGGCAGCTACGCGGGGTCGCGCGAGGATAATGCCGACGGTTTCCTGCATTTCTCGACCGCGCTGCAGGTCGCGGCCAGTGCCGCAAAGCACCGCGCGGGGGAGGCCGGTCTCGTTCTGCTGGAAGTCGACGTCGACAAGCTCGGGGACGCGCTCAAATGGGAGCCGGCCCGGGGCGGCGATCTCTTCCCGCATCTCTACGGTCCTCTGCCCGTCGCCGCCGTCGCCGCCGAGTTCGATCTTCCGCTCGGCGCGGACGGTCTCCACCAGTTTCCCGACATGAAGGCGGAATAAGACGCCGATGCTCGCCGATCTCGCGCTCCCCCTGTTGCGCTGTCTCGATCCGGAGACCGCGCACCGTCTCACCGTTAGGGTTCTTGGATCGGGCTTCATGCCGGTCGGCACAAGCTGGAAGCCGGATCCGCGTCTGGCGCAGGACCTTTTCGGCCTGCATTTTGCGCACCCTGTCGGGATTGCCGCCGGGTTCGACAAGGACGCCGAGGCCTATGCCGGCGCGCTCCGGCTCGGCGCCGCCTTCGTCGAGGTCGGGACCATGACGCCGAAGGCCCAGCCGGGCAATCCGCGCCCGCGCCTGTTCCGCCTGCCGGAGGACGAAGCGGTGATCAACCGCAACGGCTTCAATAACAATGGGTTGGCATCGGGCGCTGCCCGTCTTTCCGGCCGTGTCAGAGCGGAGGGGATCGTCGGCGCCAATGTGGGTGCCAACAAGGGCGTCGAGACGCCGGAGAGCGACTATGCGGCCGGTGTCGCCGCGATGGCGCCGCTCGCCGATTACATCACCATCAACGTCTCCTCCCCGAACACGCCGGGTCTCCGCGACCTGCAGGCGCCGGGACCGCTGCGCGACCTCCTCAGGGCTGCCAAGACGGCGCGCGCGGAGGTGGTGCCGGAGAACGCGCCCGCCATCCTTCTGAAGATCGCGCCGGACCTCGGAGATGAGCAGCTCGAAGGCATCGTCGGCGTAGTACTGGAGGAGGAGATCGACGGCATGATCGTCTCCAATACGACGATCGCGCGCCCCGAGAGCCTGAGGAATCCGAACCGGTCCGAGACGGGCGGCCTGAGCGGCGCGCCGCTGTTCGGCCCCTCGACCGAGATCCTGCGCAAGACCTATTGCCTGACTGGCGGAAAGATTCCGCTGATCGGCGTCGGCGGTGTCGATTCGGGCGCGGCGGCCTATGCCAAGATCAAGGCCGGTGCCTCCCTCGTTCAGCTCTACACCGCTTTGATATATAAAGGACCCGGTCTCGTCAGACGCATCGCCGACGAACTTGGCACGTTGCTTGAACGGGACGGATGTTCCTCCCTCGCGGAGGCTGTCGGCGTGGAAACCGGGACCGCGCCCTGAACCTGGGAAGGGGACCGCGCCATTGCGTAACGTCCTGATCGCAAGCTTCTACATTCTGCCGGCCATCGCGCTTGCCGTTCTGCTGCCCGAAGTCCCCGTGCTGGCGATCCCCGGCTGGGGTGCCGGACTGGCGCTGCTGACGGTCGGCGGGCTGGTGCAGACCGGCCTTTCGCTCGGCGCGGCGCGTGCCTCCTCGGAACGGCAGCTCGAGGTGCTGGCGCACGAACTCGCGGTCACGCGGCAGGACCTGGACGCCGCGCGAGAGGAGCTCTCCCGAATCCGCGAGGCGATCGAGGAAATGCCGGACAGCGGCCATGTGGTGGCCGAATTGAAGGTCCTGCAGGGCCTGCTCGGGCAGCTCTCCGCAAAGACGCCGGAAAAGCCCAAGGCGAAAGCCGCGGCGGCGAAAAAGGTGGACGATATCGGCCTGCCGGCGGTGGCGGCGGCCGAAAGCCATGGCGAGCCGCTGCTGCTGATCGACGACGCGGAGGTTCTGACCATCGTCGAACAGGCGCTGCGCGAGGACCGGGTCGACCTCTATCTGCAGCCGATCGTGAAGCTGCCGTCGCGCAAGCGGCAATTCTACGAATGCTTCTCGCGCATCGTCGACGACCGCGGACGGGTCATCACGCCGGAGCAGTATATTCCGCTCGCCGAGGAAGCCGGGCTGGTCGCGGTGATCGACAATATGCTGCTGTTCCGCTGCATCCAGCTGGTCCGTCGCGCGGTGCGCGGACAGCCGGATCTCGCCTTCTTCTGCAACATCTCGAACGGCTCGCTGACCGATGTCGATTTCTTCACCGACTTCATCGAGTTCCTCGCGGACAACCAGAAGCTGATTCCGAACCTCTTTTTCGAATTCGAACAGGAAGCGATCGTCAATCCGAGCTACGAGACCCAGGTCAACCTGCAGCGCTTGCAGAATCTCGGCTTCCACTTCTCGCTCGATCAGGTCCGTTCACTCGACGTGGACCTCCCGCATCTGGCGAGTCTCGGCTTCAAATACATCAAGGTTGGCGCCCACATGCTGCACGAGCTTGCCCGGGGGGACGATCCGCAGCTCGATATGCGGCGCTTCAAGGGCGCTCTCGATCGTTGCGCCATGGATCTCATCGTCGAGAAGATCGAGACCGAGGACATGCTGCTCGACCTGCTCGACCTTAAAATCGACTACGGTCAGGGCTATCTCTTCGGGGAACCGCGGCCGACGACGCAGCCCGCCAAGTAAGGCGTCGCCGGACGCCACCCCATCTCAATCTTGAACCGTATTCCGACCGGGAGCCCGTTGAATGCCCGCCACGCTGTCCGCCTTTTCCGAAATCGCCGAGCGTTATGACGGTTTCATCTTCGATGTCTGGGGCACGCTCTATGACGGCGGCAAAGCCTTCCCGGACGCGCTCTCGACCGTTCGGGCGCTGGCGGAGCGGAAGAAGAAACTGCTGGTGCTCTCGAACTCCCCGCGCGTCCCGTCGGTGGTCGCGGAACGGCTGACGGGGATCGGTTTCGAGCTTTCCTGGTTCACGGACATCGTGACTTCGGGCGGTATGGTCGCTGACATCGTGGGCGGCAGGAATGACGCCGAGGCGCGGAGTCTCGGCGAGCGGGTGCTCTGGCTCGGGCGGGCGCGCTTTCCGGACACGCTTCCGGCTGGTGCCTTCACCGAGGTCGCGGAGGTCGGCGAGGCGGACTGGATCCTCAACGCCGGACCGGAGAACCCGGACTCCCGCATCGAGGAGGTCGAGCCGTTGCTCGCCGAAGGTGCCGGCCGCGGTCTGCCGATGGTCTGTGCCAATCCGGACAAATCGGTGTTCCAACTGGGCGTTAGGCAGATCTGTGCCGGCGCGATGGCGGAGCGCTATGAAAGTCTGGGCGGCCGGGTGCGCCATTTCGGCAAGCCGTTCCCGGAGATCTTCACACACTGCCTGGAGCGGATCGCACTCCCTGCGGAGCGGGTGCTCGTCGTCGGGGACAATCTGGAAACGGATATTCTCGGCGCCAACCGGGCCGGCATCGACAGCCTGTTGCTCGGCGGCGGCATCCACGCGGGGGAACTCGCCGGAGATCCGGTGCAGAAGCTCCCGGCCCTGATCGCGGAGCACGGTGCGCGGCCGGCCTATTTCGCCGGATCGCTCGCCTGGTAGGTCCCGACCCGAACCTTCGGAGAGCTAGTGCGCGGCCTGCGCCTGCTCGCTCGTGGCATATTGTTCCTGTTCCAGCGCAAAGCGCTGCAGGGCGGTATCGAGAAAACCGGGGATTGGCGGCTGGACATCTTCTCCCATGCCGCCTTGCGGGGCGGCGCTGAGGCTCTGCTCGATATTCTCCACGACAAGCCTGAAATAGGTCAGCAGGAAGACGCGCAAGGCGGAGGACATGCTGGATTCCTTGCGGCGCTCCGCGACGCGCGTGCAGAGTGCGTCTATGCCGATCTCTTCTCTTTTGCAGATATCGGACAGTCCATTCCAAACCTGTGCTTCCAGACTTACGCTTGTACGCCGATTGCCGATCGTGACGTTCTTTCTGATACGGTCGCTACCGATAACGCGTGCCACTCTTAACGCTCCCAAAACCCCAGCACACAACTGTATGGTTAACGTGCCGCAATTCTACTGGTAGTGCAATAATCAACGCAATCTTCGCGCGTGAGGCGTCTGAACGTCAGGTTCATGCCGCTATCCTTCCGCATTTGCCAGAGGTGCTTTGCAGGAACGGGTCCGGCACACTATCATGCGCGGGTATTGCGGTTATGGGGGACAGCCCATGAGTAGTAACGGCGAAGGTCAACTGGATAAGGTCGGCTGGCAGCTCCTTCGGGTGTTGCAGGAAGACGCGCGCCTCTCCTTCAGCGAACTCGGGCGCCGGGTCGGCCTGTCGTCTCCCGCCGTCGCCGAGCGTGTGCGCCGGATGGAGGATCTCGGGATCATCAACGGCTACCGGACCATCGTGAATCCGGAAAAGCTGGGATACCCGACCACGGCCTTCATCCATCTGAAGACCTCCGGCGAGCACTACAACAAGATCGCGACGGTCGCGCACACCCTGAGTGAAGTCCTCGAGTGCCATCACGTGACTGGTCAGGACAGCTACATGATCAAGGTCATCGTCTCCTCGATGGTGCATCTCGAGCATGTCATCTCCCAGATGCGGAAATACGGAGAGACGACGACCTCGATCGTTCTCTCCTCGCCGGTGAAGGGCAAGATGATCGCGGCAGGGCCGAGCGTCCGGATGGGACCGGCGACGCCGCCGATGTTCCTCGTCGAGAACGAATAGCTCTGCGGCCGTGATCGGCGCGATGCGTTGAAATCCGGCATATCCGCCCGATATGAGATAGGCAGTAGTCAATCCATACCGGAGGAGGAATCGCATGCGTAAGCAGATGACAGAAACCCGGCCGTCGGTAGTGGAGCTCGACCGCGCACGCAGGTCGATCCAGGCGAAAAGACGGACCGGCCTCGACAAGTTGAGGCTGGCCGCCCGCAAGCCTGGTGAAACGACGGGTGGCACGACCATGACGGAGATCTTCGACCGCGCGGTCAGAGGCTTCGAAAAGCAGGTCTGAAGGCTCGAAAAATCCCCGGAATCCCCTTGACGGGAAAAAGGGCCTCGCGTATATGCCCTGCTTCCTCGTGCGGCCTCGGCTGCGCGAAAAGCAATTCTATCGAGTTGACCGAGGATTAGAGAAATGGCGCGTCGTTGCGAAATCACCGGTAAGGGTGTCCAGACCGGCAACAATGTGAGCCACGCGAACAACAGGTCGCGCCGCCGGTTTCTTCCGAACCTGCAGCAGACCTCGCTGATGAGCGATGCGCTCGGCAAGATGGTCCGCCTGCGTCTCACCACGCATGCGATCCGCTCCATCGAGCATAATGGCGGTCTCGACGAATTCCTGATGAAAGCCAAGACTGCGCAGCTCGGCGTCGACGCCCGCGCGCTGAAGCGGCGCATCGAGAAGGCCGTTGCCGCGAAAGCCGCCTAAGGCTTTCCCGTCTTTCAGACTTATGAGAACGCCCGCTTCAAGCGGGCGTTTTTCTTTTGTGCGGATATCGAGGGCCGGGACCCGGCTAGATCTTCTCCAGTCCGCACCAGTCGGCGATGAAAAGCGCCATTGCCGCGGTCACGCGCCGGACCGACGGCAGGTTCACCCGCTCGTCGAAGCCGTGCACATTCTCCGCGATCGCCCCGTAAACATAGGCCGGGGTCTTGTTGTAGATCCCGTGGAAGCGCGAGTCGGTCAGCGCGGTCGAGGCGCGGCGGCCCGCCTGGTTGGCGAACACCGTCTCGTGACATTGGTCGAGCAGCGCCTCGCCCGGCGTGCCCTCAGGCAATACGTAGCCCGGCGACAGGAAGCCCTGCCATTCGATTTCGGGCGGGTTGTTCGCGAGAAAGGTATGGGACCTGGAGGCGGTGGCGATCGTCTCGGTCAGCCGCTTCTGGATCGTCGCCGGATCGACCCCGGGATAGAGGCCGACGCGCACCTCGAAGGTGCACCAGGCGGGCACGCTGGAGGTCCAGTCACCGCCCTTGATCTGCGAGATCACCACATTGACCGGGTGCGGGTTGTCGGCGAAGGCCGGGTGTTTGTTTTCCGGCAGGTTGAACTCTTCCTCCAGCTCGTGCAGTGCGTTCCAGAGCGGCACGCAGGCCTCGATCGCGTTCTGTCCGCTGCCGGCATGGGCGACATGCACCGGGATCCCGGCGACCTTCACCCGCATCCAGACGACGCCGACCTGCGCCGAGGTCAGGCGCTCCCCGGTCGGCTCCGGGATCAGCACCGCGTCCGCCTTGTAGCCCCGCACC
Source organism: Nisaea sediminum (assembly GCF_014904705.1). Taxonomy (NCBI): domain Bacteria; kingdom Pseudomonadati; phylum Pseudomonadota; class Alphaproteobacteria; order Rhodospirillales; family Thalassobaculaceae; genus Nisaea; species Nisaea sediminum. The sequence continues at coordinate 43,247 of NZ_JACZCQ010000006.1, read as the reverse complement.
AGGGTCGAGAGCGCGCCGTTGCCGGTGCATTCCTCCTCGATCACGGACTCGAAATGCACCGGCGCCGCCGGCCTGTAACCGGCGCGCCTCAATCCTTCGAGGGCATAGAGGGCACTCACCGTGCCGGTCTTCATGTCGCCGGCGCCGCGGCCATACATCCAGTCGCCGTCGATCTCGCCGCCGAAGGGCGCCCGGGTCCACATCTTCTCCGGGCCGATCGGAACCACGTCGACATGTCCGTTCAGGATCAGCGAGCGGCCCTTCGGGGTCTCCGGCCGCCAGGAGGCGACGACCGTATAGGCGTTCTCGTAGGACACATCGACCGGCGAGAAACCCGGATGTTTCGAGATTTCGTCCGGGTCGATCCGCCACATGTCGACCGCGTAGCCGAAGTCCCGGGCGGCGCGCGCCATCAGATCCTGCGCAGTCGCTTCCTGACCCCGCGTGGAAGGGCAGCGCACCAGTTCCTGGCTCAGTTGAAGCTGTTCGTCGAATCCATCATCTACCGCCCGCAGGATAGCGGTCGCAACGCTCTGGTCTGGCATGCTCAATCCTTCAACTGGTCTTGCGATCGGCCTCGTCCGGTTCGGTCTGCCGTCGCAGGTCGAACAGGGAGAGCCATCGCCGGTGGGAAGTCGCTTACGTGTGGGTTGCAATCGGACGATCACCGTTCGATCCTGTCGCATCGTTTGCGCTGTGGCAAATGTCTCGATTCATAATCAAGCATGGCGAGCACGGATTTGACGGCTGGAAATTCCCCGATTCACGCTTCGGATGATTCCCGGAAGGCCCTCCGTGAAACCTACTTGCGGGCCGTCCGCGCCTACCGGGCGAACGATCTGGCGGCGGCCGCCAGGCTTCTGCAGGACGTTCTCGCCGCCGATCCGAACAATATCGACGCCCATGAATTGACCGGTATCGTACTGCTCGCCGGCGGGAACCATGCATCGGCCTTCCAGATCCTGAAGGCGGTGGCAGGTGCCAAGCCGGCGGATGAGTTGGCGCAGTTCCGGCTCGCCGAGGCGGCCGAGAATGTGGGGCAGGCCGATGTAGCGGATCGCGCTCTGCGCCGAGCCGCCCTGGCGCATCCGCAATCCGGCGGTGCGCAGCTCAGGATTCTGAAATTCCTGGCGGCGCGCGGCGCGGCGACGAATGCTCTCGTTCATGCCCGGCGGAACGTCATCCTCGGTGATTTCTCCAGCCAGGCATTTTCCATCCGCGCGAAGATCCAGTTCGGTCAAAGCGATGTTGGGTCCGCGCGCAGCGATCTGAAGCGGTCGCTTGTCGTGTCGCCGGAACTTTCCGGAGATATGCTGCCGCTGGCTCAACTTTATCAGAATGCAAACGACGTCAACGGCGCCGAGAAGCTTTACCGGCGGTTCAGCAAGATCCTGCAGCCGAGGGATCCGCAGGGCTGGATCGCCTACCAGGACCTCTTGTGGAGCCGGCGGCGCGGCGGCGAGGCGACGCCCATGCTGAAACGGGCACTGATCCTGGCGCCTGCGGAGCCGATCCTGTGGCAGCGGATGGTCGACGCCGAATGGAAGCACGAGGACCCCAGTTTCGCGGCCACTGCGGCGGCGATGTGCGGCCGGGAAAATCCGCGCGCCTGGATGCTGGTGATCCAGTTGCTGGCGGGGCACCGTCGGGGACGCGAATTCGCCGCGCGGGCGGTCGAGGCCTTGCGCCGCGTCCGGCTCGGGGCAGGGCGCTCTCCGCAGATGCGGTTCTTCCTCGCGGAGATGGCCTTTGCGATGGGGGATCTGGGAGCGACAGAGGTCGAGCTGCTGCGTTTTTTCCGGGAGGTCAGGGACGGCCTCGAGCGACGCGACCCCTCTATGGAGCACGATATCGGGTGTCTGTTGTTCCTGTATTTCCTGCTGTTCCAGGGAGAAATCGAGGACTGCGCCCGGTTCGCGGACTTGCTCGATCCGGCGCTCGGCGGCGATCCGGACAGCCAGTTCAATTTCAGGAAGCTGAAGCTGCTTCTCGGTCTGCTGACCGCTTACAAGGAACAGCCTCACAGCTGGAGCTCAAGCAAGCGGCGCATTATTTCGTTGCCCGTCTGGGGGGCGAAATATGTCGACATGTGGCTGAAATACAGCCTGCCGTCGCTGTTCGGGGCGCGGAACCGCAAGCTCTGGGAGACCGGCGAGACGGTATTCCATTTCTTCACCACGCCGGAAGACTGGAAGCGGTTGCAGGCCGATCCGGTGTTCCGGAGTTTTTGCGGCCGGCACCGGACGGTCTTCCTCAATGTGAGCCCGATCCTGCAATCGGGTCTCCAGGCAAGTTCCTATCAGGCGCTGTCCCTCAGTCACTGGGCGTCCATGTTTCTGGCACGCGACGAGGGCGCGGACTTCATCGGTCTCGTGGCCGACTATATCTTCTCCGACGGCTCGATGGCCTACCTCTTGGAACGGGCGGAGACAGCCGGTCTGAAAGCGGCCTTCACCGTCGATCTCTGGGTTGCCGGGGAGGCGGCGGAACCAGTTTTCGACGGCATGATCGCCGCCGACGGGTCTCTCAGCATATCGCCGGAGGAGATGGTCCGGGTCTTCGCGGGGAACAGTTCCGCGCGGATCTATTTCAACGCGGCAGGCCCGACGCTTGATTCCATCCCGTCCGATCCGTCACGGCTGTTCACGCGTCTGCCAAACGGGCTTCGGATCGATAATCTGCAGCCGCAGCTGTTCTTCGCGACGGCGGATGTGTTGAAAGGCTTCTGGTTTCCGCGTCTGCCGATGACGGACAACGGGCTGGTGGATTTCGTCCTCATGTCGACCGGCAGTCTGGATGACAGCGAGGTTCTGGTGGATCCGCAGAGGTTCGGCTGCATCGTTCTCGACTACAACGAGGAAGAGCGCGCGAAAACGGGTCATTACCCGGCCCGGCTGAAGAGCCGGAACAGCGTTCGGGATCTTGCGGAGCAGATCGTTCGCAGCAGGCTCTGGAGCCCGGGCAGGCAGTGGGCCCTGCGCAATCCGCTCTATGTCTCCTTCGACGGCGAGCCTCCGCAAACGCAGGATGCCGATCGTTTCATGGAGGCCGTTCTGTCCTACCTGCCCGAACCGCGGTCCTTCGATCAGGTCGATATGGTCGCGAAGGTCGGGCGCGACGCGTTCCGGCGCTTCCTTGCGGAATGGAAGAGCACGGACTGAGGTCCGCCGGCGGAGGCGTCGCTCAGCGGGCGCCGCGCGGACCCGACAATTCGAAAAGCACCCAGACCGCGGCTGCGAAGGTTAGCGCCGCGCCGCCCTGATGCGCCGCGCCGAGCCATACCGGGACCTGGGCGAGCAGGGTTGAGATCCCGAGTGCGACCTGTATCGCACCCATCCCCGCAAGCGCGTGAACGGCAAGCCGGGTGCGGGGCGCAAGGTCTTCGGAACGCATGGCCCGCACCAGGAGCCAGACGATCGCGGCAAAGGTGAGGATGGCAATGACGCGGTGATTGAATTGCACCGTCGCGGGATTCTCGAAGATGTTGATCCAGAACGGCTCGGCGAAGGCGTAGTCCGGCGGGACGACATGCCCGTTCATCAGCGGGAAGGTGTTGTAGATCAGGCCCGCATCGAGCCCGGCGACGAAGGCGCCCGCGATCACCGTCAGGGCGATCAGATGCAGCACCGCGACGGCATGGCGCCTGAGGTGCCTGTCCCCTTCACCGGGGAGACGGAGCAGGCCGAGTACGGTCCAGAGCAGCACGCCGAGAATGGCGAAGGCGACGCCGAGATGGATCGCGAGCCGGTACTGGCTGACCGCCGGATTGTCGACCAGGCCGCTCTTCACCATCCACCAGCCGATCGCGCCCTGCAGGGCGCCGAGCAGGAAGAGCAGGCCGAGCCGCGGGTAGAGCGCGCGGCGGATCTTGCCAAAGACGGCGAGGATCAGGAACGGGGCGGCGAAGGCGATTCCGATCAGCCGCCCCCAGACGCGGTGCAGATATTCCCAGAAGAAGATCTGCTTGAAGTCCTCGATGGTCATCCAGGAATTGACCTTCTGGAATTCCGGCGTGTCCTGATAAAGCGAGAAGACCCGATACCATTCCGCCTCGCTCAGGGGCGGGATCCAGCCGATGAAGGGGCGCCATTCGGCCATCGATAGGCCGGACTCGGTCAGCCGCGTGATGCCGCCGATCACGATCATCAGAAACACCATGACGGCGACCCCGGCGAGCCAGTAGGCGACGGACCGGTCGGCTGCGGCGTGTTCCGGCAGGGCGGGGCTGTAGGACGGGCTGGACGGGTTCACGCCACTCTCCGTTTGGACAAAACGACCGGCGGAATGTGGCGTCGGGTGCGGCGGAGGTCAAATGGATGCAATGCCGCACCCGCGCGGGTGGTGTCAGTGAAGCCGGAATTCGATGTCCGCGGCGTTGAAGTTGGCCGTCCCGGTCAGGGAGCCGGCGCAGATCTGAACAGAGTGAATCTGCGCTTCGATATTGAGCCGCCAATGATCGAGGAAGCGCCTCAGACGCGGGAATTTCGGAACGACGTCGTGTGTCTGCCAGACGAAGCTTTGCAGCAGATCCGGATAGTCCGGCATGCGGTAGAGAATTTCCGCGGTCGTCACGCGGCGCTCGAACAGGACGACAGGCTCAATCGACATTCATGAACTCCATCAATTGTGATTGCGGAAATTTTGATGTAGAACAGCGGCGCCTCGCAATAACTAAATAAAATCAATTGATTAGCAGCAAATCGGTTTGATTGCTGCTAGGGGTCTCTCACCGCTATTCCGCAAGATTCCGTTTGGAAATCCTCCCCGGCGGCCCCATCTGCCGGTCTCGTGTGGACCGCGTCCCGCCTCTTCTCGGTCCGAAAATTTTTCCAGACTCGCTTGGCTATTCCTTGACAGTGGTTTCGCGCTTCCCTACATCGTCAGCACTCGCCGTTGGTGAGTGCTAATAATTAGGTTCGCCACGGCGAGCGCTCAGTTAGAAAACGTCACTCAGACGAGTTTTTCGGAGGTTATGGCATGAAGTTCAGGCCATTGCATGACCGGGTTGTTGTCCGTCGCACTGAAGGCGAGGAGAAGACAGCCGGGGGCATCATTATTCCCGATTCCGCCAAGGAAAAGCCGATGCAGGGCGAAGTTGTCGCCGCTGGCTCCGGCGCGCGCGACGAGACCGGTAAGGTCCAGCCGCTCGACGTCAAGGCCGGCGACAAGGTTCTGTTCGGCAAATGGTCGGGCACCGAGGTCAAGATCAACGGTGAAGAACTGCTGATCATGAAAGAGTCCGACATCATGGGCGTTCTGGAATCCTAAGAAAGGACTGATCCATCATGGCTGCTAAAGACGTCAAGTTCGGCACCGATGCACGCGCCCGCCTTCTCAAGGGCGTGGATGTGCTCGCGGATGCCGTCAAGGTTACCCTGGGCCCGAAAGGCCGCAACGTCGTTCTCGACAAGTCCTTCGGTGCCCCGCGCATCTCCAAGGACGGCGTGACCGTTGCCAAGGAAATCGAACTGTCCGACAAGTTCGAGAACATGGGCGCACAGATGGTGCGCGAAGTCGCCTCCAAGGCGAACGACATCGCCGGTGACGGCACCACCACCGCTACGGTTCTGGCTCAGGCCATCGTGCGCGAAGGCTCCAAGGCCGTCGCCGCCGGCATGAACCCGATGGACCTGAAGCGCGGCATCGACACCGCCATCGAGGCCGTCGTTGCCGATATCCAGAAGCGCGCCAAGAAGATCTCCACCTCCGGTGAGGTCGCTCAGGTCGGCACCATCTCCGCCAACGGCGAAGCCGAAATCGGCGAAATGATCGCCAAGGCGATGGAGAAGGTCGGCAACGAGGGCGTGATCACGGTCGAGGAAGCCAAGTCCCTGCACACCGAACTCGACGTTGTCGAGGGCATGCAGTTCGACCGCGGCTATCTCTCCCCGTACTTCGTCACCAACGCCGACAAGATGACCTGCGAGCTGGAAAGCCCGTACATCCTGCTGCACGAAAAGAAGCTCTCCAACCTGCAGGCGATGCTGCCGGTTCTCGAGCAGGTCGTGCAGTCCGGCAAGCCGCTCCTCATCATTGCTGAGGACGTCGAAGGCGAAGCGCTCGCCACGCTCGTCGTCAACAAGCTGCGTGGCGGCCTGAAGGTTGCCGCCGTCAAGGCTCCGGGCTTCGGCGATCGCCGCAAGGCCATGCTGGAAGACATTGCCATCCTGACCGGTGGCACCGTCGTCAGCGAAGACCTCGGCATCCAGCTCGAGAACGTTACCGTCGACATGCTCGGCACCGCCAAGCGCGTCCAGATCTCCAAGGACGAGACGACGGTCGTCGACGGCGCCGGCAAGAAGAAGGACATCGAGGCCCGCTGCAACCAGATCCGGGCGCAGATCGAGGAAACCTCCTCCGACTACGACCGTGAGAAGCTCCAGGAGCGTCTCGCGAAGCTGGCTGGCGGCGTCGCGGTGATCCGCGTCGGCGGCGCCACCGAGATCGAGGTGAAGGAACGCAAGGATCGTGTCGACGACGCGATGCACGCGACCCGCGCCGCGGTCGAGGAAGGCATCGTTCCGGGCGGCGGTACCGCCCTGCTCTATGCCGTCAAGGCTCTCGACAAGATCAAGCTGGAAAACGAAGACCAGAAGATCGGTGTCAACATCGTGCGCAAGGCCATCCAGGTCCCGGCACGTCAGATCGCCGAGAACGCTGGTGAAGATGGTTCCGTCATCGTCGGCAAGATGCTCGAGTCCAAGGACACCGACTGGGGCTTCGATGCGCAGAAGGGCAAATTCACCAATCTGGTGAAGGCCGGCATCATCGACCCGGCCAAGGTCGTTCGTTCCGCGCTGCAGAACGCCGGCTCCGTTGCGGGTCTGCTGATCACCACGGAAGCGATGGTCGCCGAGAAGCCGGAACCGAAAGGTGCCGGCGGCGGCATGCCGGGTGGCGGCATGCCGGACATGGGCGGCATGGGCTTCTAAGTCAGCCTTCCGCATAAATCCAAGAAACCCTCCAGGGAGCTCCCTGGAGGGTTTTTTGTCGTTCTCTGGCAAAAATTTGCGTCAGATCAAAATTTTGGTAGGGTGGTCGGGCTGCATTCCGTGACTTGAACTTTCTCTTTCGGGATTGGTCGCTGGATATGGAGGGTGACGCGTCTGCAGGGCGTCTGGAAGAGATCGTTCCTCCGATCGAGGATCGGATCGAACGGCTGATCGCTTACTGGCGGAGCAAGAAGTCTGCAGGTGGATTGCCGGGACGGCGGGACATCGATCCGACGGAGATCCCGGATCTGCTCCCCCATATAGGCCTCATTGACGTGCTCGAAGGCGGACAGGCGTTTCGCTACCGGCTTCTCGGCACTCACCTGAACAACATCTTCGGTGAGGATTTCACGGGCAAGGATGTCGGGGAAATCAAGCTCGGCGACTACGGTGCCTTCCTCCTGGATCTTTACCGCTCCGTCTTGACCGCCACGAGTCCGGTCGTCAGTGACAGTGTGTTCGAGTTTCGGGACAAGAATTTCCTGAAGGTGCGGCGCGTCCTCTTTCCTCTCGCGGCGGACGGCAGGACGGTCGATATGATCCTCTTCATAAACGTCTTCCGCAGCAGGTATGAGGAGGAGGTTGAGCCCCGGAAGGCCGGCGAGCCCAGGGGCCCGATGTTCGACCAGACCCTCATCTCGAGCGGCCGGGAACTCTGGCGCCGCCACGTTTGAGCTATGTGTCGGGGTCAGAGCTCTATCGCGCGCGCGGCGATGTAGAGACCGAGCACGAAAATTCCGAGATAGAAGACCCGTCTGAACCGATCCTCGGAAAGACGGCTGCGGATCTTCTGCCCCAGCACCATGCCGAGGAGCGCCGGCACCAGCCCCAATGCCGAGACCATGCCGAGTTCGGCGCTCACGAGGCCGTTCTGCCCGAGCGCGAGGGCGAGGGCCGCGGTCGACAGGAGGAAGAGCATTCCCATTGCCTGCACCAGCATGTCGCGGGTGAGGCCCAGCGCCTGCAGATAGAGGACGCCGGGGACCATGAAGGATCCGGTCATTCCGGTCAGGATGCCGTTGACCGTTCCGAACAGCGGGCCGCTCCAGCGTGCTCTCCTTGGCGAGAGGGAAAGCCGGAACCCCGCGAGGCCGCTGGCCGCATAGGCGACCAGCAGCAGGCCGAGCAGGGCGGAGAGATAGGAGAGATCGACGCGGCTCAGCGCCTGGGCGCCGATCCAGATCGTCAGTGTCGCGGTGGCGAGGAACGGCCAGATCCTTGCGAGGATGGCCCGCGCGTTCCCGCCGACGGAGGCTTGCCAGATATTGGTGGCAAGAGAAGGCACGACCAGAAGCGCCATGGCGCTCGGCAGATCGAGCAGCAGGGTCATGAGGCCAAGCGTGACGGTCGGCAGACCGAGGCCGATCACGCCCTTGACGGTCCCTGCGAGCAGAAATGTTCCGGTGATGGCCGCGAGAAGGGCCGGATCGTATTGCATGGGCGGCAGTCTACCCGCTCCGGGGGACACCGCAATCGGCAGACCCTAGATAAGCGCGCATTTCCTGAAGGCTTCGAGGCACGCGCTCTCGCTGACGAAGTGATGGGTCCGAAAGCCGAGTTCGTCCGCCGCCGCGATGTTACGCGACGAATCGTCGACGAAGAGCGTGCGTTCCGGAACGAGGCCGAAGCGCGAGATGCAAAGTTCGAAGATCCGTGGATCCGGCTTGATGATGCCTTCCTCGCCGGAGACCGCCACGCCGTCGAAATCCTTGAGGAAGCCGAAACGTTCGCGCGTCTCGCGGAAGGTCTCCGCGCCGAAATTGGTCAGGCCGTAGACCGGGATCCCGGCTGTCCTCATCCTTTGCTTGGCCGCGACGATACCGTCGAGCGGGCCCGGGATCATCTCCTGGAAACGGCCATAGAAGGCCTCGATTTCCGTCCGGTGCTCAGGATGAAGCCGGATCAGGTCGGCGATCTGTTCCTCCGGTGGCCGTCCGAGATCGTGCCGGATATGCCACGGGGTGGTGCAAATCGCGCCGAGGAACCACTCCATGCGCGCCTCGTCGGGAGCACCGTCCGGCGTCCTGAAGATCTTTCGATAGAGATGGCGCGGGTCCCAGTGGATCAGAACATTGCCGATATCGAACAGAACGGCCCCGACGGCGCTCATTCCAGGTCCTTCGGCGCTTCGGCGATCTCGAGGATCAGCGAGGAAATGTCGAGTTCGCCCTGCCCCCCGTCGACCAGGGTTTCCCAATGCGCGGCATTGCTGTCGAGGCCGCCGAGCGTGAGGCCCGCGGCGCGGGCGAGGTCCTTGGCTTGCGCGGTCAGTTCCGCCTGCATCCGGACGGTGCGGCCGGCGCGGAATTCGCGGTCCGCCATCCTGCGGCCGGTCTCGTTGAGGACGGCGCCGCCGACCGCGCTGTCGGCAAGGGCGGCGAGCAACGCCTCGGCTTCGACACCGGAGGCGGCGGCGAGCGCCAGACCCTCCGCGAGAGCCTGTACCATCTGGCCGTGGATCGCGGCCCCGCAAGTCCGGATCGCCTGGCCGGAGCCGATCGGGCCTGCATGGAGAACCTTTTTCGAAAGCACGTGGAGGACCGGCCAGATCCGGGCGAAGGCCGTATCCTGACCACCGACGGAGAGCGTGCCGCCGAGAGCCGCCTCGGTAATCGGCGCGTCGATCCAGAGGCGTCCGCTCTGACGCACCCTATCCGCGAATGTCCGTGTGATCTTGGGGCCGGTTTCGCCGATATCGACAATCAGCCCTTCCGGAGGTGTGCCGTGCAAAACCCCGTAACGGTCCTCATCCGGGTCGAAGATCACCCGTTCGAGCGCCTTGTCGCTATTGACCGCGACCAGCGTCGCCTCGGTATAGCGCGCGACATCCCGGGGGCAGGGTTCGACCTCGATCAGCGGATGCGCCTCCGCCAGTCCCACCGCTTTCGCCGTGTTCCGGGTCCAGACATGGAGACGCGCACCGTTTTCGGTCAGTTTGCGCGCAACCGCGAGGCCGCGCCGGCCGAGGCCGATCAGACCGATCCGTCTTCCGTCGAGTGGTTTCTGGGCCGACATGGCGCGGCCCCCTCCGCTTAAGATCTCGCGTAGCGCGCGGCCGAACCGCGCTCGATGGCAGCCGCGGTCAGACGGTCGACATTCAGCTCGTGGCGCAGGATCTCAAGGAACCGCAGTTCTTCCTGCGTGGCCGTGCCGTCGGCGGCGACAACGTCGCAGGCGAGCGCATAGGCGGTCGCTCCGAGATGGTCCGGCAGTGTGCGCTTGATCTGGTCGACCGCCGCGTCGAGCCCATCCGGCTCGCTCAACAGGTCGATGCAGGAGCCTGCGATCTGGCCGAAATTGCCGATCTCGAAATCCTGGAAGATCGGCAGCACATTGATGATTTCGCTGATCGTCTCCAGTTCCTCGTCGTCGACGCTGCCGTCTGCAGCCGCGCTCAGAACCATGGCGTAAATCAGTGCGGAGTGAGTGGTGATCATCGCTCGCCCGGGCTTTCCATTTGCGTTACCTCCCAAGGATATAGCCGCTCGGGAGCGCCAGCGATAGCCTCGAGTGGAGGCAGGCGGCGAATCCCGGATCGCACGGACGGCTCTCTTGCCATGTCCGCGCTTTTGTCCTGACGGCAAGGGACGCTAATCTGCAGACCATTCACGTCAGGAATATGGCAGGCAGGGGGTGAGGGCGATGGCAAGAATTCCGGAAGATCCGTTTGAAAATGGTGGGCTCGCGGGCTTTGCGCGCGACCTGCGCGCGGGGCGAACCAGCAGCGAGGCGGTGACGTTGGCCTGTCTTGAGCGCATCGATGCGCTCGACGGAAAACTCGGTGCCTTTCAGCATGTTGCCGCCGAAACCGCGTTGCAGACCGCGCAGGCGATGGACGGGCTTCTGCGCGCCGGGACCGACCTCGGCCCGCTGATGGGGGTGCCGATCGGGGTCAAGGATATCTACGCGGTGGACGGCATGCCGACGACCAACGGCTCGCTCATCGAGTCCGCCGAAATCACCGGCCCCGAGGGCACCTACGTCCAGCGTCTCAAGAAAGCCGGCGTCGTCATTCTCGGCAAGACCAAGACGGTCGAGTTCGCGCTCGGCGGGACGGGCCAGAACGAGGCCCGCGGCATGCCCTGGAATCCCTGGGATCTCGAAACCAAGCGCATTCCGGGCGGATCCTCCAGCGGCTCGGGTGTGGCGACGGCGGCGGGCTTGTGCGGCTTCGCGCTCGGCTCCGATACCGGCGGGTCGATCCGGATCCCCGCGTCCTTCTGTGGCCTGTCCGGCCTCAAGACCAGTATCGGCCTGATCCCGACGGACGGGGTGTTTCCGCTCTCGCCGACCCTCGATACCGTCGGCGCGCTCTGCCGTTCGGCGGAGGACTCGGCCATCGTGCATGCGGCGACTATGGGCATCCAGGTTCCGGAAGCGGTCTCGCCCGACACGCTTCGCCTCGGTCTGCTGCGCGAGTTCTTCTTCGAGGATCTCGATCCGGAGGTCGAAGACTGCATGGACAAGGCACTGCGGGCGCTGGTTGAGGTCGGGATCACGATCGTCGAACTCGACAAGAGCGACCTGCCGGACCCGAAGGAGCGGGAAACGATCTTCCCGCCGATCGTGGGCACCGAGATCCTGGCGAGCCTCGGCGTCGACCGTTTCAAGGCGGGCCGCAACGGCATGGACAGCGTCACCGCGGCGCGGGCGTCGGTTGGCCTGGATGTCTCCGCGATCGACTACGCGCTGGCGCTGCGCCGCCACGAGACGCTGAAGAAGCTGGCGGACGAAGCGCTGCGTCCGCTGGATGGGCTGATCGCGCCGACTACCCCCATGGTAACGCTGCCGGCGGAGGCGCTGAAGACCGAGGAAGGCGGCGCGCGCGGCATGGCCGCCTCGCGCAATACGCAACCGGGTAATCTCTGGGGCATGTGCGGCATCTCGATCCCGATCCAGCAGTTCGGCTCGGCGCTGCCGGTTGGCCTTCAGGTGCTGTGCCGGCGCGGAATGGACGCGCACGCGCTCTCCATCGGTCTCGCGATCGAGGGCATCGTCGGACGTCCGATGCGCCCCTCTCTCGCGCTCTGAAAAAATTTCCGGTGCCGCGGGAATAAAATGCGCGACGCGCTGTATTCCCCTTATCAGAGCCAGTCTCCGGACCGGCCGGAGATTGGTGGAGGACGCCGCGTTGACGCACCAGAAGGATGCCCGTCTCCTGCTGACGGAGGAGATACCCCATCTCAGGCGATACGCGCGCGTCCTGACCCGTGGGGGGGACGGCGCCGACGATCTGGTGCAGAGTTGCCTTGAGCGGGCGTTGAGCCGGTTCCATCTCTGGCAGCAGGACAGACGGCTGAGGCCGTGGCTGTTTACCATCATGCACAACATCTTCGTCAATCAGGTGCGGAGCCGGGCCGTCCGCCCGGATCTGGTGTCCATCGATGCCGGAACGGTGCAATTGTCCTCCGCCGCGGAGCAGGAACAGCGCGCCGAGGTGCGGCAGGTTCTGGCTGCTCTCGATAGCCTGAACGATGATCAGCGCGAGGCGGTCATGCTCGTCGCCGTCGAGGGGCTGAGCTACGAGGAAGCGGCCCAGATCCTCGGTGTGCGGACGGGCACGTTGATGTCGAGATTGCACAGGGGGCGGGAACGGTTGCGCGAACTCTGTTTCCGCGCGGCCGCGACGCCGGCCATCAGACAGGTGAAGTGACATGCCGACGAACCACGACGACGACCTTCCGATCACCACCGACGACTTTCACGCCTACGCGGACGACAGGCTATCGCCCGCACGCGCGGCGGCGGTCGAAGCCTATCTCTCGGAGCATCCGGACGCGGCGCGACAGGTCGCGGAATACAGATCGCTCAACGAGACGCTGCGCGAAGCTCTGGATCCGGCCCTTGGCGAACCGGCGACGGAGATCGAGTCCGGTTTTCTCGTTCCGCCCCGGCGCCCCCGTTTCCACGTCCGTTTCGCGGCCGCCGCTGCCATTGCGGGCCTTCTGGTCGGCGGAGCATCCGGCTGGTTTGCCAATGGGTATCTGGGAGGTCCGTCGAGTGATGCCGCCCGGATCGCCGACCGGGCCGCGACTGCCTATACGGTCTACGCTCCCGAAGTCCGGCATCCGGTCGAGGTCAGCGGGACGGATGCCGACCATCTCTCGGCATGGCTGTCGAACCGGATGGGCATGTCCTTCGAGATCCCGCGGCTCGAGACCATCGGTTTCACCCTCGTGGGTGGACGTTTGCTGATGGGCGAGGCCGCGCCGGCGGCTCTTCTGATGTACGAAAACGGGCAGGGGCGCCGCATGGTCGTCTATGTCAGGAACGACCTCGCGGGCGCGCGTCGGACTCCGATGCAATACCGGCGCAATGCCGGGGCCGGCGTGGTCTATTGGGTGGACGGCCACAAGGGGTTCGGCCTCTCCGGCGGTTTCTCCGAGCAGGAACTCTCCGGAGCCGCCCGGATTGTACGGGCCCTCTACGAATCGTGACGGGGAGATGGGAAAAAGCCGCAGCGCGAGGGAATAAATTCGATCTCGCGGCGTAGATGCTTTCATTCGCAACCGGTCACTGGAGGGCCAGATAATGAAAGCATTCAAGAAATCCGCACTTCTCGTCGCCGTCGGACTGATGTCCGTTTCGGCTTTCGCGGCGGACGCGTTCGCCGCTTCCGCGCGGGACAGGGCGACGGGTCATTTCGAGGCCATCGGCAAGGGCGCCGTCGAAGCGATCCTCGCCGACTACGCGGACAATGCGACGCTCTACTGGATCGGGGGGCCGCTCGACGGTGTCCATGCGGGCAAGGCCAGTATCGAAACGGTCTGGCGCAAGTTCACCGGCGCCCAGGGGCCGCTGAAGGTCGAGGTGTCCGATGTCGCGGAGCACGCCAATCCGAAAGGCAGCACGGTCTCCGCGAACGTGAAGTTCCTCGGCAAGGGAACCGTGCCGGTGCATTACGTCCTGACCTATCACGGCGACCGTCTGGTCAGCGAGATCTGGCAGATCGACCCCAAGCTCGCGAAATAACCCCGACCGGAAGGGGTGGGTCGGCATTCGGGTAATCAGTGCCCCGTGCCGACCTGACCGATGCGGAGGTCGTAGTCGCTGGCGACCCCGTAGACCGGATCCTCGTCGTCGCGCTCTTCCACGAGCTGTCCCGCCTTGCCGAGGAGTACCTTGCAGTCGCGGCTCAGATGGCGGAGCTGCAGGCGCTTGCCGAGTTCGTCATATCGTTTGGCGAGGCTCTCGATCGCCTGCAGGCCGGAATGGTCGACCACCCGTGAATTCATGAAGTCGATGACGACGCGGTCCGGGTCTTCCTTCGGCGTGAACTGGGCGAGGAAGCTCTCGGTCGAGCCGAAGAAGAGCGGGCCGTCGAGGCTGTAGATCTTGGCGCCGGAGACGTCGATGCCGGAGACGGCATGCATCCGCGTCGCCGCGTTCCAGGCGTAGAACAGGGCGGCCAGGATCACGCCGATCACGACCGCGATGGCGAGATCGGTAAAGACGGTGACGATGGTGACGAGCACGATCAGCAGCGCGTCCTTGCGCGGGATCCGGCGCATGATGGTCAGGCTGCGCCAGGCGAAGGTGCCGATCACCACCATGAACATGACGCCGACCAGCGCCGCGAGCGGGATCTGCTCGATCAGGCTGGAGGCGAAGAGAATGAAGCTCAGCAGGAAGAGCGCGGCGGAAATGCCGGAGAGCCGGGTGCGGCCGCCGGATTTCACGTTGATCACGCTCTGCCCGATCATCGCGCAGCCGCCCATGCCGCCGAAGAAACCGGTGACCGTGTTGGCCATGCCCTGGGCGAGGCATTCCCTGGAGGCGCCGCCCTTGGTCTCGGTCATGTCGGCGACGACGTTCAGGGTCAGGAGGCTCTCGATCAGGCCGATGGCGGCGAGGATCAGCGAATAGGGCAGGATCACTTCGAAGGTCTCGAGCGTCAGCGGCACCATCGGAATGTGGAAGGCGGGCAACCCGCCCTCGATGCTGGCGAGATCGCCGACGCGCGGCAGGTCCAGATCGAAGCCGATGACCACCAGCGAGACGATGCCGACCGCGGCGAGCGGGGCCGGGATGAACTTGGTGATCCTTGGCACGACATAGATCAGCGCCATCGTCACGGCGGTGAAGCCGAGCATCAGATAGAGCGGCTCTCCGCTCATCCAAGTGGTTCCGCCTTCCGGTGTCTTCACCTTGAACTGGCCGAGTTGGGCGAGGAAGATGACGATCGCAAGCCCGTTCACGAAGCCGAGCATGACCGGATGCGGCACCATCCGGATGAATTTGCCCCAGCGCATCACGCCGGCGAAGATCTGCAATAGGCCCATCAGGACGACGGTGGCGAACAGATATTCGACCCCGTGCCTTGTGACGAGATCGACCATGACGACGGCGAGCGCGCCGGTCGCGCCGGAGATCATGCCCGGCCGGCCGCCGAAGACGGCGGTGATCAGGCCGACGATAAAGGCGGCATAGAGGCCGACCAGCGGATGCACATGGGCGACGAAGGCGAAGGCGACCGCTTCCGGAACTAGAGCGAGGGCGACGGTGAGGCCGGAGAGGATGTCCGTCTTGATCTGGCCGGGGGTCAGCTTGTGCTCTTGATTGGTTCCGTCCGTCGCGGATGACAAACGCGTTTTCATCGCCTGCAGCATGGGTGCGCATCTCTCTCGAAATCGATGGATGTCCCGGGATTTCCCGCCCACTCTTCCGACCCCCGTGCGGTTTCGCCGGGAGACGCACGAGAAGGCGTCCGTTCGCGCCTCATAATACAGTAATGCTGACCTATCTCAATATTATTGTGCAGCGCAGCATTGCATGCGTGATGCGCGCGAGGTGGGAGGCTGTTCACGAAACTACAGGGATTTGCTCGCTTTTTCAGCTCCGACGGCGCACACGCGGAAGAAAGGCACCTGTGCTCTACCTGCAGCCGCGTTGCGGAGCTCCGTGTCCGGGTCTAGCCCGCCGCGTAGTCGAAGATGTCCTCTTCCTGGGCGTTGTGGATGCGCACCAGGGCGTCTACGGACTCGATGATGCGCTGGGCGTCGCGGATCAGGTAGCGGTCCGCCTCGTCCTCGCCGACGCCGCTCACCAGCCGGTCGAGCAGGCGGCCGAGGTGCTGGATCTCTCGGTGCGCCCGGCTCATCGCCGCGAGCCCGTGCGCGTTGCCGAGATGGGGCACCAGCTTCGGGTAGACATTGACCTCGTCCTCGCGCTCGTGCGGGACGATATCCTCGTTGATGATCCGGTTCGCCTCGGCGATATGCGCCAGAGCTTCCGCACCCTCCGCATCGTCGAGCGCGTCCGCATGGGCCCGGAGCTGGTCGAGCCAGGCTTCCACTTCCTCATGCTCGTCGCGCAGCCGCTGGGCGGCCTCTTCCGGCAGGCTCGGCTTCATCCCGAGGCCCGGCGGCACCAGGGCGCGGAGCGCGTTCAGGATCACCGCGACATCGATCCCTTCCTGCAGGATGGCACCGGCGACCGGTGTCAGGTAGCCGGCGGCCGCGAACGCCATCGCGACGAGCGACATGACCATGCCGGCGACGATGCTTTCCATCGCGATGCGGCGTGAGCGCTTGGCGATCGCAAGCGCGTCCGCCACCCGGTCGAGCCGGTCGATCAGCACCACGGCGTCGGCAGCCTCCGAGCTGGCGCTGGCGCCGCGCGCGCCCATGGCGATCCCCATGTCGGCGGCGGCGAGGGCCGGTGCATCGTTGATGCCGTCGCCGACCATCAGGGTCGGATGACGCTTCTTCTCGAATTCGACCGCATCGACCTTGTCCGCCGGAACCCGGTTGGCGAGCACCGCGTCGAGATCGAGCGCGGCGCCGATGGTTTCGGCCGCGTCCGCATGGTCGCCCGTCACCATGACGATGCGGCCGATCCCGGCCTCGCGCAGCGCGCGGATGGCGCGTGGCGCTTCCCGCCGGAGGGAGTCGCCGAGCAGAAGGGCGCCGACGAGTGCACCGTCGACCGTCACGAAGACCGACAGCGCGGAGCGCCAGGAGGCCCGGCGCTGGGCGCGGTCGACCCAGGCGGCGCGCTGGTTGCCGCCGGTGGTCATGGTCAGGCTGCCGGCGGCGACCCGCTTGCCGTCTACCGTGCCGGTGAGGCCGGCGCCGAGTTCCTCGCGCACGTCGGTCGGCGGCACGAGCGTCAGGCCGCGGGATTCGGCCGCCCCCACGATCGCCTGGGCAATCACATGATGCGACGCCTGCTCAAGGCAGGCGGCGAGGCGCAGCACCTCGACCGGATCGTGACCCGGCGCGGTCTCTACCGCGACGAGGCGGGCGCCGCCGATGGTCAGCGTGCCGGTCTTGTCGAAGAGGATCGTATGCGCGCGGGCGAGTGCCTCGAGCGCCATTCCTCCCTTCACCAGCACCCCGCGCCGGGCCGCGAGCGAGACGCCGGAAATGAAGGCGACGGGAGCGGCGAGGATCAGCGGGCAGGGCGTGGCGACGACCAGCACCGCGAGGCCTCGCACTGGGTCTCCCGAGAGGAACCATGCGGCGCCGGCGACCGTCACGGCGAGCGGCAACAGCAGCAGGGCGAAACGGTCGGCCATGCGGATGAAGGGGGCCTGTGCGGTCTGCGCGGCGGCGACCATCGCGACGATGCCGGCATAGGTGCTCTCGCTTGCCGTCGCGGTCGCCTGCAGGCTGAAAGGGACACCCGAATTCACCGCGCCGCTCCGCACGGGCTCGCCGGCATGGCGCTCGACCGGGATCGGCTCGCCGGTCAGCGCCGACTCGTCGATGGTGGCCGTCCTGTCGGCCCCGGTCTCGAGGATCACGCCGTCGACGGGAATGACCTCGCCGGTGCGCACCAGCAGGCGGTCCCGCTCCGCGACCTGCTCGACGCCGATATCCTCCAGCGTTCCGTCGACATAGCGGTGCGCGGTACGCGGCGCACGGTCCGTCAGGCTCTTCAGGTTGCGTTCTGCCCGGGAGACGGCGAAATCCTCGAGAACGTTTCCGCCCGCATACATCACCGCGACGACGACGCCGGCGAGGGTCTCCCCGAGGGCAAGCGCGGCCGACATGGAAAGCAGCGCGACGGCATCCACGCCCATGCGCCCGGCAAGCAATGCGCGGGTCATGGAAATGGCGAGCGAGACGACGACCGGTAGCGTGGCGAGGCCCCAGATCCAGATCGAGGCGGTATCATGCCCGGTCTGCCAGGCGATCAGTCCGGCGATCAGCCCGGCGGTCGCGACCGCAATAAGCAAGCGGCCGAGAAGGCGTTCCGATATCATGTTTGTCCCCGACCTCCCGTTGCGCTCTCGTCGAGCTTATCGCAAAAAAGAACAGGGGCGGGAAGCGGCCTGGAGGTGCCTGCGACATGCAGTACAAGGAAGCCAAGACCCGGCGCTACAAAAAGGGGCAGCTTGTCTTCGCCGAGGGTGACGAGGCCTTCGAGGCCTTTATCGTGCTTCTCGGCTCGGTCGAGATCTCGATCGGGGTCGGCAAGAGCCGCAAGGTGCTCGACGTCATCACCGAGAATCAGATGTTTGGCGAGATGGGCGTGATTGCCGATATTCCCCGCACCGCAACGGGCCGATGCCTGGAAGATACCGAGCTCGTCGTCGTCGACCGCTCCCTGATCGAGCCGAAGATCAGGGAGATGGATCCCTATATCCGCTACCTGATGGACTCGCTGATCTCCCGCCTCGTCCGGACGTCCCACGGCATTCGCCCGGAGCGCAAGGGCGTGCCGGGTGAACTGCCTGAGGACGACAGCGCTCTCGATCCTCGGGATGAAGGAGAGAGCAAATGACCAAGGTTTGGCTTGAGGCCGCCGTGAACGGCCCCTGGACCCGGTCGCGGCAACCGTCGATCCCGGTCTCCCCGGAGGACATTGCCGCGGATTGTATCGCCTGCGCGAAGGCGGGCGCGGCGATCCTGCATTTCCATCCCTACGACGTCGCGACAGGCCTGCAGGTCGACACCACCGAGGCCTATGCCGAGGTGATCGAGCGGGTGCGCGAGGTGAACGAGGAGGTGATCATCTACGGCACTCTCCCGATGGCGGGCCTGCCCAACGTCTCCGACACCATGAGCCCCGCCCAGCGCTTCGCCCATGTGAAAGGTCTCGCCGAGCGCCGCCTGATCGAGTGGAGCGTGGTCGATCCCGGCAGCACCAACATCACTCACGATGCCTGGATCGCCGAGGGCCGTGAGGGCTTCACCTATTTCAATCCCGAAAGCCACGTCCGGCACGGGCTCGAGCTCTGCCGGGAGAAGGGGCTGCATCCGAGCTACGCGATCTACGAGCCTGGCTTCATCCGCCAGGGCGCGGCCCTGCATCGGGCCTTTCCGGGATGCCCCAAGCCGCTCTACCGCTACATGTTCTCCGACCGCCTGACCTTCAGCTTTCCGCCGGAGCTCTATGCTCTGGAAGCCTACAACACCCTGCGCGAAGAGGAGGCGCCCGGCGCTCCCTGGATGGTCGCCGGTCTCGCCGTCGACATCCGCCCGCTGATCGCGCCGGCGGTGGAGCGCGGCGGCCATGTCCGGGTCGGGCTGGAGGACCAGCCGTTCGGGGTCGATGTGGGCAACGTCGCTCTGGTCGAGGAGGCGCTGAAGCTGATCGAGGCGGCGGGCGGCACACTCGCGACGCCTGACGAGGTCAGGGCTGGTTTGGTATGATCGGCTCTTCTCATCATCATCATGGCTCCAGAACCGTCAGCCCTAACAAGGTGTGCGAGATAAGGTGGGTTGGGCAGAAGATTGCGGTATTGATGCTTCTGGCTTTCTCCAGCTGCACACTAAACCCGCAACTTGTGGAGCATGGTTCCTGGCTTTCTGCCGGTACGAAAACAGTGCGGGAAAGGGCCGAGGCCTTCGTGGCGATGGACACGCTCTTCGCCTGTGTGCGCGTCGCCCATCCGGATAGGATCGGATGGATCAGCGAGGATACGAGGCTCTATTCTGCCGATCTAAGCACGCGGGATGAACGACAGGTCAGCGTGGTCGGCCTGCGGGACCCGCACCAAGCTATTGATCGTGTCTCCTGGCACAATGGGCGCGCTTACATTGCAGTAGAAAGTGGTCATGTCGCTTCAGAAAGTGTCGTCGGCGACTGCAGGACGCGTGATCCTGTCGGAGAGGATATCAGGCGCAAGTTACTCCGCATGGAGGATGCTGCTGTGGAGCGTCGGACTATCGAGGCCGACGGCCTGGTCCTCGATGTCGCACATGTCCAAACACGGGGTGGACGGGGCAATTGCGTGCTCATCCACGAAGAATTTGCGCGCATCTTCTATGGCCGGCCCGAGAAGTTGACGATCGCGCTCGCCGATTGCGCACCTGCGTTTGGCAAACAAGGCCTGACTCACTCGGGTCTTCTGACTGTCGTCGAAAAAGTTCGGCTCAATGTTGAAAACGTAGTCCGCTGAGGGGCCAGGTAAAGCCTTCAGACGTCGGTTGCGTACGATGTGGCAATGCCGTTTTGGTGACGCCGGATGAGGTCAGAGCGGGGATGCGCTAATCCGCATTGCGCCTATCCGTCATTCCGGCGCAGGCCGGAACCCAGGGATCGAGGGCGATGTTCCACGTTCCCTGGGCCCCGGCCGTCGCCGGGGTGACGACAGAGCTGGTTTTTGGGCCAGCGCTCAATTCACCGCGACGGCCTCGATCTCGATCAGATAGTCTGACCGCGCCAGAGCGGAGACGGTCAGCACGGTCACGGCCGGCGCCCGGCCCTTGCCCCATTTCTCCGTCCGCAGCTTGACCAGATCCGGGGCATCGCCGCTGCGGGTGAGGAAGAAGGTCAGCTTGGCGACATTGGCGAAGGACATGCGGGAGGCGGCGAGCAGCGCTTCGACATTCGCCATCGCCTGCGCCGCCTGGCTGGTGAAATCCTCCGGCAGGCTACCGTCCGGGCGTACGCCGAACTGGCCGGAGACGAAGAGCATTTTCTGGCCGTCCGTCACTTCCGTTGCGTGGGCATAGACCGGTGTGAAGGCCTCCGGAACCTGCCAGAGGGTATCGGGATTGAGCGTGGTGAAACTTGCGGTCATGGGATCGATCCTTTGAATCCGGGCATTAAAAAACCGCGCCGGGGGCGCGGTCGGTGAAACGGTCTGGGAAAAGGCACGGATCATCGTCGTCGCGCGAATGCGAATGTCGGGCTGCGGCGTCGGCGATAGGTCGAAATGATCATGACTACACGTTAGACGTGCGGAACTGGGCGGTCAACCGCGTTCTATTTTAACCGCCGATCCGTCATCCCGGCCGAAGAGCCGGGACCTTTCGGAACGCGAGACCCGACCAAGCTTCGCAAGATCCCGGATCGAAGTCCGGGATGACGATCAACTTCTTTAATTGTCGCCCATCTTGAGGGCTTCGATGAAGGCGCTCTGCGGGATGTCGACATTGCCGAACTGCCGCATCTTCTTTTTGCCTTCCTTCTGCTTCTCCAGCAGCTTCTTCTTCCGCGTGATGTCGCCGCCGTAGCATTTCGCGGTCACGTCCTTGCGCATGGCGCTGACGGTCTCGCGGGCGATGACCTTGCCGCCGATCGCCGCCTGGATGGCGATCTTGAAGAGCTGCCGCGGGATCAGGTCCTTCAGGCGTGCGCACATGGCGCGACCACGGAAGTCGGCCTGGCTGCGATGGACGATCATCGAGAGCGCGTCCATCGGCTCGGCGTTGACCAGGATGGACAGCTTCACCAGGTCGCCTTCCTCGTAGCTTTCCAGCGCATAGTCGAAGCTGGCATAGCCGCGCGAGATGCTCTTCAGACGGTCGTAGAAATCGAACACAACCTCGTTCAGCGGAAGCTTGTAGACGGCCATGGCCCGGCTGCCGACATAGGTCAGCTCGAGCTGCTCGCCGCGGCGCTCGGTGCAGAGCGCGAGCACAGGGCCGAGATACTCGTCCGGCACCATGATGGTCGCCTTGATCCAGGGCTCCTCGATGGAGTCGATCTTCATTACATCCGGCATGTCCGCCGGATTGTGCAGCTCGATCTGTTTGCCGTTGGTCAGGTTGATCCGGTAGACGACGCTCGGCGCGGTGGTGATCAGGTCGAGATTGAATTCCCGCTCCAGCCGCTCCTGGATGATCTCCAGATGGAGCAGGCCGAGGAAGCCGCAACGGAAGCCGAAGCCGAGCGCGGCGGAACTCTCCGCCTCGAAGCTGAAGCTGGCATCGTTCAGGCGCAGCTTCTCGAGGCTGTCGCGCAGATCCGGGTAGTCGTTGGCATCGACCGGAAAAAGACCGCAGAACACCACCGGGATGCTTGGTTTGAAGCCCGGCAGCGGGGCGTCGCAGGGGCGCTTTTCCTCGGTGATGGTGTCGCCGACCTGGCAGTCGGCGACGGTCTTGATCGAGGCGCTCATGAAACCGAGCTCGCCCGGGCCGAGCTCCTTGAATTCCGTCAGCTTCGGCGTGAAAGCGCCGACCTGTTCGACCAGATGCACCGCACCGGTTTGCATCAGCTTGATCTTCTGGCCCTTTTTCAGCACGCCCTGACGCACCCGGACCAGTGCCATGACGCCGAGATAGCTGTCGTACCAGCTGTCGACCAGCATCGCCTGCAGCGGCTTCTCGCGGTCGCCGGTCGGGGCCGGCAGGCGCTGCACCAGCGCCTCCAGAACGGCCTTGATGTTGAGCCCGGTCTTGGCCGAGACCTCGATCGCATCGGAGGCGTCGATTCCGATCACGTCCTCGATCTGTTCCTTCACCCGCGGCACGTCGGCGGCGGGGAGGTCGACCTTGTTCAGTACCGGGATGATCTCGTGATCCTGCTCGATGGCCTGGTAGACGTTGGCGAGGGTCTGCGCCTCGACGCCCTGGCTGGCATCGACGACAAGAATGGACCCCTCGCAGGCCGCGAGCGAACGGCTCACCTCGTAGGCGAAGTCGACATGGCCCGGCGTGTCCATCAGGTTGATCTGATAGGTCTCGCCGTCGTCGGCCTTGTACATCAGACGCACGGTCTGCGCCTTGATGGTGATGCCGCGCTCGCGCTCGATATCCATGCTGTCGAGCACCTGCTCCTTCATCTCGCGGTCGGTGAGACCGCCGCAGAGCTGGATCAGGCGATCCGCCAGCGTGGATTTGCCGTGGTCGATATGGGCGATGATCGCGAAGTTACGGATATGGCTGAGGTCGGTCATATGGGCCGATTGCTGTCATGAGGGTGCTGGCGGGGGAAAATAGGGCCCGCGAGGTCAACTGGCAATCGTGAAACGCTAGCGGCGACCCTGCTCAGAACGCATAGGTCACGCCGAGCGAGCCGAAGGTCGAGAAGTCGTCGTCGCCGCTGAATTCCGGCGTGCGCACGACCTGGGTCAGCGAGACCCGGGCGCGGCCGACATTGAAGACGATCCCGTAGGTGAAATCGCCGACCATGACCTTCTTGTCGACCGAGGGGCTGTCGGTGAAGGTGTTGCCGTCGAGGAAGATGTTGCGCCCGACCAGCCGCCCCTCGATCCCGGCGAAGAGATACCAGCCGAAATCGTCCGCCGGCTCGAAATAGCCGGAGCCCGGAGTACTCGGCTGGATCCGTGGCGGGCCGTAGTCGCCCTGCGGAAGATCCTCGCCGAAGCGCAGCATCATGCCGCCGTTGACATGGGTGAAGACGTTGCCGAGGGCGCCGCCGACATAGGGCGCCGCGTCGATCTGGTAACCGTAGGGCGCGCCGAGTAGCCGTTCGTTCCATTTCTTCTCGAAGGTCAGCAAGAGGGCCGGCTCGTTCTTGATCTGGCTGTCCCAGCCGCGCGGCTCGCGGGTATCGATCACGCTGTGGACGAAGCTCTGCACCGGTTCGCCGAGCGCGGCCGGACCGACCATTCCGAGGCTGAGCTGCAGCGAGGTGACCGTGTCTTCCGTATCAGCGAGAACGCCGACCGCACCATAGAGCCAGGCGCCATACGGCCGGTCGTTCGGGTCCGGGATCTTCCGCTCGATATCCTGCGGCGTGTAGAGGTTCTGGCCGAGCTGGTAGGTGACGCGGATGTCGGCGCTCGGATCGATGAAGGGGGCTGCTGCCGCGCGCACGCTCCAGGGAACCCGGTTCAGCGTATCGGTGTATTGCAGCGCCGCCCCGTTCGTGTAATTCCGGTCGGTACCGTTCACCATGTCGTTTTCGATGGTGAAGTTGAAGGCGCCGGTGACGGGCTCCTTCTTCTCGTCGGCGAATGCCGGGCAGGCGGACGCGCCTGTCGCGGCAAGGACGGCGGCCATGGCCGCGAGGCGGAGAGTCTTCATCTGATGCCGGCTACTCTTTGCAAAGAGCGGGACACTCGCGCCCGCGCGAAAACGATAACGCATGACATTGCCATTGGTTCCCTCTCCCGCGCAAACTGCCTCCTTCTAACGGCCGGTCATCTCCGGCCGCAAAGCAAAAAAACCAGGGGAGGCACCCATGCCGCATATCGACGCCAACGGGATCAGGCTGCATTACCGTATCGACGGGCCGGACAGCGGCCGCCCGCTTCTGCTGTCCAACTCGCTCGCCTCCAATCTCTACATGTGGGACCCGCAGATCGACGCCCTGACCGGCGCGGGTTTCCGCGTGATCCGCTACGACAGCCGGGGGCATGGCCAGTCCGATGCGCCGGAAGGGCCCTATACGATCGAGATGCTGGCCGAGGACGCGGTCGCCCTGCTCGACGGTCTCGGCGTCGCCAAAGCCGATTTCTGCGGCCTCTCCAAGGGCGGCATGGTCGGCCAGATGCTCGGCGTCCGGCATGCGGACCGGGTCTCGAAACTGATCCTCGCCGATACCGGCGCCTACATGCCGACGAAGGAAATGTGGGACGGCCGGATCAAGACGGTGGAGAAGGGCGGCATGGAGGCGGTGGCTGACGCCACGCTGGAGCGCTGGTTCACCCCGGCCAGCCATCAGACACGTCCCAGCGACCTCGAGAAGGTGCGCGCTATGATCCTCGGCACGCCGCCGCAGGGGTTCATCGGCTGCAGCCGTGCCATCCAGGCGATGGACCAGCGCGGCACGATCGGGGCGATCACCAACCCGACCCTCGTCATCGTCGGTGCCGAGGACCCGGCCACCACGCCGGCCCATGCCAAGGAGATCCACGGCCTGATCAAGGGTTCGTCCTATGTCGAGATCCCGGAGGCGGCCCATTTCGCCAATTTCGAACAGCCGGAACTGTTCACGAAGGCGGTGCTGGATTTTCTGGATGGGTGATCGTCATCAAAAAAACTTCCGTCATCCCGGACTTGATCCGGGACCTTGCGAAAGGCAGGGCTCGGTGTTCGAGAAGGTCCCGGCTCTCTGGCCGGGATGACGGATATGATTGTGGGAAAACAAAAAGCGCCGCCCGGATCAACGGGCGGCGCTTCTCGTTGAAGCGGTTCGTGAAAGCTCAGCGCAAAGCGGCGCAGGCGCGCTGGATGCGGGCGCAGGCGTCTTCCAACACCTCATCGGAAGTCGCGTAGGAGATGCGGAAATGCGGGCTGAGGCCGAACGCCTCGCCATGCACCGCCGCGACGCCTTCGGCCTCAAGCATGTAGGTGCAGAAATCCTCGTCGTTCTCGATCACCTTGCCGTCCGGCGTCTTCTTGCCGATCACGCCGGCGCAGGACGGGTAGACGTAGAAGGCGCCGTCCGGGGTCGGGCAGTTGAGGCCGCTGGCCTGGTTCAGCATGGAGACCACGAGATCGCGGCGCGCCTTGAAGGACTCGTTGTGCTTCTCGATGAAGTCCTGCGGACCGTCGAGCGCGGCGATCGAGGCCGCCTGGCTGATCGAGGATGGGTTGGAGGTCGACTGCGACTGGATCTTGCGGATCGCGGTGATCAGCTCGACCGGGCCGGCGGCGAAACCGATGCGCCAGCCGGTCATGCAGAAGGCCTTGGACATCCCGTTGACCGTCAGCGTGCGGTCATAAAGGCCGGGCTCGACCTCCGCCGGGGTGCAGAACTTGAAGTCGTCGAAGACCAGCTTCTCGTACATGTCGTCGGTCATGACATAGACGTGCGGATGCTTCATCAGCACGTCGGTGACCTTCTTCATGTCCTCCCAGCTGTAGCCGGCGCCGGTCGGGTTGGACGGGCTGTTCAGGATGATCCACTTGGTCTTCGGCGTGATCGCCTTCTCGAGATCCTCCGGCTGCAGCTTGAACCCCATCTCCTGCGGGCAGGGGATGATCACCGGCTCGCCTTCGGCCAGCAGCACCATGTCCGGATAGGAGACCCAGTAGGGTGCCGGGATGATGACTTCGTCACCCGGATTGAGGGTCGCCATCAGGGCGTTGTAGAGCACCTGCTTGCCGCCGGTGCCGACGGTCACCTGATTGCGCTTGTAGTCGAGATTGTTGTCGCGCTTGAACTTGCGGCAGATCGCGTCCTTCAGCTCCGGCGTGCCGTCCGGATCGGTGTAGCGGGTATCGCCCCGTTTCATGGCCTCGATGGCAGCCTCGACGATATGCGCCGGAGTGTCGAAATCCGGCTCGCCTGCGGAAAGGCCGATCACATCGCCGCCCGCGGCTTTCAGCTCGCGCGCCTTGGTGCTGATGGCAATGGTGGGGGACGGCTTGATGCGGCCGAGACGGTCAGCGATGAAGCTCATTTTTTCCTCGGAAAGGCTGGCTTGTCAGATGTGCGGCAGAGCCTACGCCCGTGTCCCGCGTGGTTCAAGAACAGGAAGGCGATGCGCGGAGTATTTCACGGCGCTGCATATTGCGGGCTGGAGATTGTTTGAAATTCGCGTTAAATCCGTCCGGTCATTCATGACTGGTTAAAATTAAGGCCGTAAGAACAACGCCATGGACCCGCTGCGCCGCACCGAACACAAGATTCCCCGCATCGGCACGCTCGACCGTGACGTGTGGGTGCGCGAGATCGTGCGCTCCATGTGCGATGCGGTGATCGATATCGACGAGGTGGAGATGCGCCGCCTCGAGCAGTTCCTCTGCGGGCTGATGCATTACCTTCTCGGCAAGGTGCACGACCGGATCGAGTTCAAGCGCGAGGAGGCGGTCTGGCGCGGCAGGCACGGGTTGCTGCCCCTCATGGGCGGGATGATGGACCGGTGCCGCGCGCAGGCGCGCGGGGCCGGGCAGGAGCCCATGCGCGACTGGCTGAAGGAAATGCATCGCGAGGCCGAAGACTCGAAGTACAACCCTGTTTGCGTGAAGGCCTTCCGTCTGTTGATCCGGCTCGAGAACGCGGAGCTCGAGAACATTCTGCACAACGCGTCCTGCGTCGTACTGATCGCCCTCGGGCACAAAATCTCCGCCAACTGACGCTCCGGGATTCCCAACCCGGCCGCTTTGGCCTAGATATCTTTCATGTCCCTCGCCACTTCGGCGGCACGCTTCTGTCAGGCGTTCCGCAACCGCGATTACTCGATCTATTGCATCGGCAGCTCCCTGACCGTCATCGGTCTGTGGATGCAGCGGATCGCGATCGGCTGGGTAACCTGGAAACTGACCGAAAGCCCGACCTGGCTCGGCATCATCTCTTTCGCCGAGCTTTTTCCGGTGGTGCTGTTGAGCCCCTTCGCGGGCGCGCTCGCGGACCGGCTCGACCGTATTCAGATCGCCCGCGTCGCCCAATGCCTCAACATGATCCAGGCGACGATCCTGACCGCGCTGACCCTGAGCGGGACGCTGACCATCTGGTCGCTCTGCGCTCTGGCGCTCTGGACAGGGATCGTCGTTTCCTTCTGGCAGCCGGCCCGGATGGCGCTGATCCCCAACCTGGTCCAGCGCGAGGATCTCGCTTCCGCGGTGGCGATCAATTCGGTGATCTTCAACGCGGCTCGTTTCGTCGGGCCGGCGATTGCCGGACTGGTGATCGTCGGCTACGGCGCGGGCTATGCGTTTCTTGCCAATGCGATCAGCTATCTTCCCTTCATCGCCGCCCTCTTCATGATCCGGCCCCGTCCGGACCTCACCCCGCGCAAGAGCCACGGCGGCCTCTTCGCCCAGATGGTCGAGGGTTACAGCTATTCTCTCAGGCATCCCGGCATCGGGCCGACCCTGGTGCTGATGCTGGTCGCCTGCATCTGCATGCGTCCGGTCTTTGAGCTGTTGCCGGGCTATGCGGTGGAGATCTTCGCCCGCGGCGCCGAAGGGCTTTCCATGATGGCAACGGTCACCGGGATCGGTGCCGTCCTCGGCGGCATCTATCTCGGGCAGCGTGCCGGGCTGGAAGGACTGGTGCAGCTCTCGCTCTTCAGCGTCGCGGCGATGATCGTCTCCCTGCTGGTGTTCAGCCTGACTTCGAATTTCTGGATCGGTCTCTTTGCGCTCGCCGTTGCCGGCGGGGCGATGGTGACGCACGGCGCCGGGGCGCAGACCCTGATCCAGTCCGCGGTCGACGAAGGAATGCGCGGCCGGGTCATCGCGCTCTACGGCATGATGTTCCGGGGAGGGCCCGCGGTCGGCGCGCTCGCCATGGGATGGGTCTCCGACTGGGCCGGGTTGCGCTGGCCTTTGGTCGTCGGCTGCGGACTGACCGCGCTGGCGCTGTTCTGGATGATCTCGCGCCGGGCCGCGATCCGCGAGGCGCTGGAGGCGCGCGGGGGGATCGGATCGTGACGGACGCCGGCTCCGGCAGGCGTCTCTGGGCGATCTCGGATCTGCATCTCGCGTCCGAGGTCAACCGGGCCGCGCTCCGGGAGCTGCCGGACCATGGTGACGACTGGTTGATCCTCGCCGGCGATATCGCGGAGCGCGAGGAACTCTTCGTCGAGGCCCTTGAGCTGCTCTCCGGCCGCTTCGGCACGATCGTCTGGGTTCCCGGGAATCACGATCTCTGGACCGATCGGCGGCCCGGAGCCGTTTCCCGCCGCGGAGAAGCACGCTATCTCCATCTGGTCGAACTCGCGCGGTCGGCGGGCGCCGTTACGCCAGAAGATCCCTATTCGCGCTGGCCGGAAGATCTGGACGGTGCGCCGGTCTTCATCGCGCCGCTCTTCCTGCTCTACGATTACAGCTTCAGGCCAGAGGGCATCGCGCTCGAGAACCTGAAGGACTGGGTGCGGCAAAAGCACGCGGTGCCGGCGGACGAACTGCTGCTGGATCCCGCGCCCTACGACAGCCGGGCCGACTGGTGTGCCGCGCGCTGCGAGGAGACGGAAACCCGCCTCGCGGCGCTGCCTGCGGATGCGCGGACCGTGCTTGTCAATCACTGGCCGCTCCGCGAGGATCTGATTCGTATCCCCCGTGTGCCGCGGTTTTCGCCCTGGTGCGGGACCCGCCGCACGCATGACTGGCACCGCCGGTTCCGCTCCGTCGAGGTGATCACAGGGCATCTCCATACGCGCCGGACCGACGTCATCGACGGCACGCGCTTCCATGAGGTGTCCCTCGGATATCCCCGGCAATGGGAACAAAGCCGCGGCATGGCGGATTACCTGAAGGACGTGACGCCCGGGCGGGAATTGGTTGTGAGCCGGGAAAGCCGTTACGATGTCCGGGGAGCACAATCATGAAAGGAGCGAGGCCATGAGCGACGTCACTCTCAAGTTCAAGATGGACGAGGCGGAGAGCCTGCAGCAGTTCCTGAACGGAACCAAGATTCCTGACGAAACGAGAAGCCGGATCGCCCGGCTGGTTGAGAGCGGGATCCGGGAGGCCTCCATGCGGGAACCGGAAGTCGAGCCGCGCTATGTCGGCGAGCACGGGGAGCACAATCCCAATACGCTCGGGAAATCCGGCGGGTCGAAGTAATCCGGGCGTCGGTTTCCGGCTCCTGTATCGGTTCTGTCTCCAATCGGGACTTGACGTTCGGTCCGCATTGCCGCAAATGCTGCGCTGCAAAACCGAATGCAATCGCCAATCCGATAAAGCGCGGGAATACTATCTGCCGGGAAACCGGCCAGAGTCCCGTCCGAATGGAGCTAGACTTTGGACGTTAGCAAGATCACGACCGGCCCGAACCCGCCCTACGAGGTGCATGCCGTCATCGAGATCCCCCAGGGCGGGGTGCCGGTCAAATACGAACTGGACAAGGACTCCGGTGCCATGATGGTCGACCGGTTCCTGCACACGGCCATGTTCTACCCGGCAAATTACGGTTTCATTCCCAACACGCTGTCCGACGACGGTGATCCGGCCGATATCCTGGTCGTCACCGGCTCCGGCGTGGTTCCGGGTGCCGTGATTCCGTGCCGCCCGATCGGCGTCGTCCATCTCGAGGACGAGGCGGGTATGGACGAGAAGATCCTCGCCGTGCCGGTCGAGAAGCTGCACCCCTACTATGCCAACGTGAAGAGCTATCGTGACCTGCCGGAGATCCTGATCCAGCAGATCGTCCACTTCTTCGAGCACTACAAGGATCTCGAGCAGGACAAGTGGGTGAAGTTCATCGAGATGGGCGACGAGGAATCGGCGCGCAAGACCATTCTCGAGGCGATCGAGCGGGCCAAGACGGCGAAGTAAGCCTCCGCTCACTCCCGACGCGTTTCCAACCGCGCCGCCCCTTCCGGGCGGCGCGGTTTGCGTTTGTGCTGGAACCTCTCCCTGCCGGCACGGTATTCAACGCAGGCGAAGCGGAACGACGCTCGAGGGAGGAAAGAATGAACGCAGTCGCAAAGGCCGCAGACAACCGGCTCATTCTCGCGCTGGACCAAGGCACGACGTCCAGCCGCGCCATCATCTTCGACGCCAATACGCGCGTCGCGGCCGTCGCGCAGCAGGAGTTCCCGCAGCATTTCCCGCAATCCGGATGGGTCGAGCACGATCCGGAGGATCTCTGGCGCAGCACGGTGGAAACCGCGCGCGCGGCGATCGCGAAAGTCGGCGGAGCCGAGCGGATCGCGGCCATCGGCATCACCAACCAGCGCGAGACCACGGTGGTCTGGGACCGGCGCACCGGCGCACCGGTCTCGAATGCCATCGTCTGGCAGGACCGGCGGACAGCTTCCTTCTGCTCCAGGCTGAAGGATGCCGGGCACGAGGAACTCTTCACCAGCCGTACCGGCCTCCTCCTCGATCCCTATTTCAGCGGCACCAAGATCGCCTGGATTCTCGACCATGTGGAGGGCGCGCGGGCGAAGGCCGAAGCGGGAGATCTCGCCTTCGGCACCGTCGACAGCTGGCTGATCTGGCGCCTGACCGGCGGCAAGGTTCATGCGACCGACGCGACCAACGCCTCGCGCACGCTGGTCTATGACATTCACAAGGGCGACTGGGACGACGAGCTGCTCGGCATTCTCGGCATCCCGCGCTCGATGCTGCCGGAAGTGAAGGACTCCGCCGACGATTTCGGCACCACCGAGGCCGATATCCTCGGTGCCGCCATTCCGATTTCCGGCGTCGCGGGGGATCAGCAGGCGGCGACGGTCGGGCAGGCCTGCTTCGAGGCGGGGATGCTGAAATCGACTTACGGCACGGGCTGCTTCGCCCTGCTCAATACCGGCGCCGCACCCGTACGTTCACGCAACCGGCTGCTGACGACGATCGCTTATCGTCTGGGCGGCAAGCCGGCTTACGCGCTGGAAGGTTCGATCTTCGTCGCCGGGGCGGCGGTGCAATGGCTGCGCGACGGGCTCGGCATGATCGGGCAGGCGGCGGAGAGCAGCACGCTTGCGGCGCAGGCTGATACGGCGCACCGGGTTTACCTCGTGCCCGCCTTCACCGGGCTTGGTGCGCCCTACTGGGATGCCGAGGCGCGCGGCGCGATGTTCGGCCTGACCCGCGCATCGGGTCCCGCCGATTTTGCCCGTGCCGCGCTGGAGAGCGTCGGCTATCAGACCCGCGACCTTCTGGAGGCGATGCACAGTGACTGGAGCGCGGGCGGAGACGACACCGTGCTCCGGGTCGACGGCGGCATGGTCGCCTCCGACTGGGCCATGCAATTCCTTGCCGACATTCTCGGCGCGCCGGTCGACCGTCCGGTGGTGGCGGAGACCACGGCACTCGGCGCGGCCTACCTCGCCGGCCTCCGGCACGATTATTACCCGGACCCGCAGGCGATGGCAGCGCAATGGGCGCTCGAACGACGTTTCGAGCCGCGCATGGAAACCGCGATGCGGGACGAACTCTACCGGGGCTGGCGCGACGCTGTCCGGCGGACGGTTTCCGCGTGAACGCCGCCGGGCTCGATGGCGCAAGGCTGCTCGCGGCGACAACCATCGCCGTGGCGCTGGTCTGCCTCTGGTCCTATGTCGGTGCGGCCGACCGGCTGACCTGGTGGATGGAGGCCCTGCCGGTTCTGATCGTCTATCCGCTGCTCTGGTCCGTCCGCCGGCGGTTTCCGCTGACGCCGCTCCTCTCGCTTCTCATCGCGCTGCATGCCGTAATCCTGCTGGTCGGCGCGCATTACACCTATGCCGAGGTTCCGCTCTTTCACTGGATCCGCGAGGCTTTCGATCTCTCGCGCAATCACTATGACCGCGTCGGCCATCTGGCGCAGGGCTTCATTCCGGCGATCGCGATCCGCGAACTGCTGCTCCGGACCTCGCCGCTCCGGCCCGGGCGCTGGCTTTTCGCGATTATCCTGTTCTCCGTGCTCGGCGTAAGTGCGAGCTATGAGCTGCTCGAGTGGCTGGCCGCGGTGCTGGTCGGAGGAGACGCCGATGCCTTCCTGGCGACCCAGGGTGACGTCTGGGATACTCAGAAGGACATGGCGCTGGCCGGAACCGGAGCGATCCTCGCTCAGCTTCTTCTCGCCCGTTTTCATGACCGACAGATCGCGGCACTCCCTGGTATTTAGGTGATAGCCATCCGTGACTGGACCGCGCCGCTGCCCGCGTCGTAGGGTCTCGACAGCCCCGGGGCGTCCTTGCCGGAGCTTTCATTGTAATCCCAGGGTTGAGGGATCGGGTGTCGGTCGTGGGCTTGGCTTTTCTTCTCCGGAAGTGCGCAGATGGATGAAACCGCAGGCTCGGGCGAAGCAGACCGTGCCAGGATCGGCCGCGAATATTTCTCCTATGTGCGGGGGCTCTGCGCTGCCGCCTCGATATCCACGATCACCGAACTGATCGTCAATTTCGACTGGTTCCTGTCGGTTCCGTGGTGGATGAAGGTGGTGCGAATCTCGATCACGCTGCTTGCGGTCGGGTACTGGTGGGCGCTGCCGCGGTACGACCCGCAGCTCCGCCATGCCTTCACCGTCGGGATCTCGTTCTTCATCCTGAGATCGGTGACGTTGGCCCAGGTCGCCGAGCCGCACAACGCCGCGTTCTTCTATTCGATCGCGCTCGTCGCCGTGACGACGCTGGCTCAGACGCGGCGCGACATCCTGATCACGCTCGTCGTCGGCGCGCTGGCGTTCCTTATCGCGCGTGACGGGCTGATCCCGCCCAAAGCCTATCTCGGATTTGGCATCGCGACACTCTTCGCGGGCTATTTCGGAATGTCCTTCCTGAGCTTCCGCGGTCGTCTGTTCGAACTCCTGTCTCGTCTGAAAGGGCAGACCCGGACGGACCAGATGACCGGCCTGAAGAACCGCCGCGCGCTGCATGACGACCTCGAGGAGGATTTCCGGCGGCTGCAGCGGAACGGCACGCTGTTCAGCCTGTTGCTGATCGACGTCGACCATTTCAAGAAGGTGAACGACCGCTACGGCCATGCCGCGGGAGACGCGCTGCTGAAGGCACTGGCGGCGGACCTCCGGGCAGGTATCAGGAACCTGGACCGGTTCGGCGCAGGCGAGGACAGGGTCTACCGGTTCGGAGGAGAGGAGTTCGCTGTCATTGTCCCGAATGCGGATATGGACGCTGCGGCGAAGGTGGCGGACAGGCTGCGCCGCCGCATCGAGTCGACACGGTTCGACGCCGATCCGGATGCGGGACCGCTTCCCGGTGCCGGCATGACGATATCCGCCGGCATTGCCACGGCGACTCGCGGAATGCACTGGAGCGAGCTTTACAATGCCGCCGATCTTGCGCTCTACCGGGCCAAGAACCTCGGGCGCAACCGGGTCGAACGTGCCGATCGCGCGGCGCCGGGTGTTGTGGCTCCGGACGCGGTCGCTTCGGCAATGCCCGCCCGGGCGGATGCTAATTCAGGGTGATCTCGAACGTGCTTCCCTCGCCGGGCGCGCTCCTGCATTCGATCTGACCGCCGAGGCGCTGGGTCACAAGGTTGAAGACGATGTGCAACCCGAGGCCCGTGCCGCCGTTGGCGCGCTTGGTCGTGAAAAAGGGATCGAAGATCTGTGAGCGGACAGCCCTGTCCATGCCCTTGCCGTAATCGCGCACGGAAATGCGGTCCGATCCGTTGGCGAGACGCTCGACCTCGATCCGGAGATCGCCTCCGTTTCCGTCATAGGCATGGATGCCCGCGTTTATGACAAGGTTGGTGACGATCTGGACCAGCGCGCCGGGATAGGTATGGCGCATGATTTTCGTCTTCGGCCGGACCAGTTCGACCTTGAGTTTGCTCCGTTTGGTTTCGGCCGTCAGGCTCTGGAGCGTATCGCGGATATAATCGCCGAGTTCGATTTCCCGGGAATCGTCCGCCGCCTGATCGACCGAGACCATCTTGAAGCTCTTGATCAGTCCGGCAGCCCTGTTCAGGTTTTGCTCGACGATGGCCAGGCCCTCACCGGTCTTGTCGAGTGTCTCGATGGCGAGTTTGCGGGAAAGGCCTCCGGTCGGGCTCATGACCTGCTGGCGAAAGTCCCGGATGATCGCCGAGACGTGCGAGGCTGCGGTCACGCAGATCCCGAGGGGCGTGTTCACTTCGTGCGCGACACCGGCGACAAGACCACCCAGCGCGGCCATCTTCTCCTGTCGCACCAGGTCGTTCTGCGCGTTCTTGAGGTCGGTGATGTCGGTGTTGGTGATGATGCATCCAACCCCGTCGACGAAGCGGCGTTCGACTTTGTGAAAAGACCCGTCGGGCAAGACGTCCTCGAAGACGCCGCTCTCGCGGCGATCCAGCAAGACCGTCCGCTCAGCGAGGATCCGCTTCAGTGCCTCCGGGCTTCTTTGGGAGGTGCGTGTGCTGCTCAGAATGAAGCTTAGTACCTCGACGTAATCCGAACCGGGTCTGCAAAGTGCGTCCGGCAAATGGTGCGCCGCCCGGATCCAGTTGTTGATAAGAAGGACGCGATGATCGGTA
This sequence comes from Nisaea sediminum, assembly GCF_014904705.1. NCBI lineage: Bacteria > Pseudomonadati > Pseudomonadota > Alphaproteobacteria > Rhodospirillales > Thalassobaculaceae > Nisaea > Nisaea sediminum. The sequence goes on along the minus strand of NZ_JACZCQ010000006.1, from coordinate 8,311 downwards.
TCCAGAAGGATCATCCCGATAGGGGCATGATCCACCACGGCTTCCAGTGTGCGCTGCGCAGTCACGAGCGCTTCTTCGGTGTCGCGCCGCGCGACGATTTCGCGCTGCAGTTCCTTGGTCCGTATGCACACCATACGCTCGAGTTCTTGTGTCATATCCTGACGCAACTGTTCCGCTTCCTTCCGCGAACTGATGTCCCGGATGATCAACTGGACGATTTTCTTGCCGTCAGGGCCGACAAATGCCGCGACCGTGCATTCTGTCGGGAACGTCGTTCCGTCGGAGTGGGCGATGCTCCACTCGAATGTTTGCGGTTCTCCCTGGAGCGCCGCATTCACGTGCCCCAGGAACATCCCGGTGAGCTGCTCCAGGCTATGGTCCGACAAGTCGGCGAAAGCGCCGAGCCTGTAATCTCGGATCCTCTTCGCATTGATGCCAAGCATCCGCTCGGCCTGCTTGTTCGCGGCGACATATTCGCCGTCCTCCATGACAAGGATCGCATCGCCGGCACTCTCGAAAAGGTGCCGGAGCTGGGCTTCGTTCTTCTCCCGCACCGAGATCTCGTCCATCAGGAGTCCGAGCACACCCTCGAAGAAGGCGATTGAACGGGTGAGGGCTCCGAGTTCGTCTTTGCGCGATTTCTTTTCCGGATCGAAGTTGGAAGTCTTGCCGTTGGCCAGGTTCGTGAGCGCCTGGATGGCGCCTCCGAGGTCGTATGCATAGCGTGCGGAGATCAGCCATGAGGCGACCAGCGACAATGCCGCGCAAAGCGCAAGGCCAATGGCCAGGCTCCGAATGATCTGCTTGTCATATGCGGAGATGGCCTCCGAGGCCGCCGCATGGTCCTTGAGTGCGATTTGTGTGAGGCGCCCGAGCAAAGTCAGCGTCGCCAGATAGGACGCGTTTGTCGCGCGCATTTCCTGATCGAATCGGTCGGTATCAAAGGAAACCCTGACGACGGAGGAAACATACTGGCGCCGCAGCTCTTCAAACGCGTCCGACAGTGAGGAAAGTGCGGCATCCGCTTCGGATCCGCTCGCCAGGAGCGCCCGCGACCGTTCGAGATCGTGTTTGACCTTGAACGCGCTCTTCAGCGTGGGCTTGGTCAGGTCGTAGAGCTCGCCTTTGTCGAGATCGTAGGCCTTGCCCAGGTGACTCGTGATGGCCAGATGGACCTCGGCAACATTTCTGCCGACGATGGAGATCGCTTCGACCTTCTCCTGGGCCAGGGATTGTGCCGCCGAGAGTTCCGCGTTTTGGGTACGAGATCTCTCGAGTACGACAAGGAACAGTGCGGTGAAGATGAGGATGGTCATCACGGGAGTCGCGAAGAACCACGCCCGGAGCCCCGGTTGAAAATGGAGTCTCGGCCTGTCGATGTTGAAGGCCATGTAACTGCCCCGATATTCAATGCGTCCGGCTGGGATATACCGCCGGAAGCTGGTTTCGAGCGTCGTTGCAGCGGGTTTCCGGATGTTCGCCGGCGAGGCTCGCAGGGGATGAAAATCCGGACGAGTCTCCAGCGTGATACGGCTGTACAAACGCTACTCCACTGACTCGGAGCATTGCCTCAATTGGTCACGAATTCGTTAATTCGCTAAAATTTTAGCTAATCGAATGAGCCTGGGATTGAGACGCGGATTTGATGGCCTTGGCGTTCAGGGTGATCTGGAACCGGGTTCCGGGGCCGTCGTCCTCGTCCAATACGAGCCTGCCGCCGAGCCGCTTCATGATCTCCTTGCTGATCGCAAGTCCGAGGCCGATCCCGCCTGTCGATGACTGGGCGGCGCCGCGCTGGAACTTCTCGAAGATGAAGGGGCGGAGGTGGTTCGGGATCCCCGGGCCGTTGTCGGTAATCTCGATCACGTATTCTCCACCGCTCAGCCTGCCTTCAACCCTGACCATCGGGTTCGCTGAAGTATTGTGCTTGATCGCATTGGTCAGGATGTTGATGACCACCTGCTGCAGGCGGTCCGGATCGGCCACGACGATCGCGCTGGCCGGTTCCTCCCCCCCTCGGGCGGGCGGCCCGAACCGCCCCCGCCACCGGCGCGGGCGGGTCCCAGGAAGTGAATGCCGGCGCCCGGGGAGCGGGCGAGGCCGCGGCAGGTCTCGACCGCGCGGGACAGCGGCACCGAAGCGTCCAGTTCATGCAGGTTCCACGATGCCTCGCCCCGGTCCATCAGGTTCATGTCGAGGATCTCGTCGAGCAGACGCGTGAGACGCAGGCTCTCCTCGTGGATGATGGAGAGGAAACGCTGCGCCTGCGGGCTGGTCAGGTCCCTGGTCTCGAGGAGGATTTCCGAGAAGGAGCGGATCGAGGTCATCGGCGTCCGGACCTCGTGACTCACCTGGCTGAGGAAATCGTCCTTCTGTGCATCGAGCAGGGTCAGTCTCTGGTTCGCTCGCCGGAGTTCCCGCGCGGTCGCCTCGAGCTGTATCGATTTCTTCTCGACCTCCTGGCTGTACTCCATCAGTTGCGCGGTTTCGTCCGCGATCTTCATCAGCTCGTCGAGGCTGATGGTTTCGCCGCTGGCGATCTGCGAGACCATGGCCCGGGCCGATGCGGCGCCGATGGAGCCGGCGAGCCGTCGCTCGAGGTGGGCGATGAAGGCATCCGTCGGTTGCGGAAAGTCGCTGTCGCTCCCCTGGCCGGCGGCAAACTCCCGGAACAGGCGCTGGGCCTCGTCCGCGCCGAGAATCCGCTGCGCCAGAATGAAGAGATCCTCGGCCGAGGCGGACCGCCGGATGAAGCGGTGCTCGTCGCCGGCCGGCGTGCGGAAGACATCGACGAACAAGGTCCCCTGCAAACGCTCCAGCGGTTTCGGTTCGACCAGGAGAGAGCAGAAAACGAACAGCACCACATTGGCGCTGAGACTCCAGAACAGCGCATGCACCAGCGGATCGAGGCCGGTCAGGCCGAACAGCGCCTGCGGGCGCAGCAAATCTATGCCCAGGGGACCGTATTCGATCGTGCTGGCCGACAGTAGCAGGTCGCCCTCGAAGCTCGGCAGGAAGAGCGTGTATCCCCAGAGGATAAAGCCGGTGGCAAGACCGATCTTGGCACCGGTCGCGGTCGCCCTCTTCCAGTAGATCCCGCCGAGCAGGGGCGGCAGGAATTGGGCGACCCCGGCAAAGGCGATCAGGCCGATCGCGGCCAGCGCGTCCGATTTACCGCTGAGCCGGAAATAGACGTAACCGAGCAGCAGGATGACGCCGATGCTGATCCGCCGGCTGACCAGCAGCAGCCGGCGCACGTCGCCGCTGCGCTCGATCGATGTCCAGGGCGTGCGCAACATCACCGGCATGACGATATGGTTCGAAATCATGGTCGAAAGCGCGATCGAAGCGACGATGACCATCGAGGTGGCCGAGGAGAAGCCGCCGAGGAAGGCCAGAAGGACGAGCAGGTCCTGGCCGACGGACATCGGTACGGTGAGCACGAACATATCCGGATTGGCGCCCTCCGGCAGCACGCTGAGCCCGCCGATCGCGATCGGCAGCACGAAGAGGCTCATCAGCATCAGATAGAGCGGGAACAGCCAGGAGGCCATGCGCAGCTGGTCCTCCCCGGTATTCTCCACCACGGTCACCTGGAATTGCCGCGGCAGGCAGATGATCGCGACGCCGGAGAGGAAAGTGAGGGCGACCCAGCGGGCGTCGAACATATCCTCGGTCTGCAGCACCTTCGCGGCCTCGCGGCTGAAGATGTCCGCCGGTCCGTCGGCGAGCGCGAAGACCACGAACAGGCCGACGGCGATCAGGGCCAGCAGCTTGACCAGCGCCTCGAGCGCGATGGCGGCGACCACGCCGTGATGGCGCTCGTTCGCATCGATCGTGCGGGTGCCGAAGATGATGGTGAAGAGCGCCATGCCGGCCGCGATCCAGAAGGCGATCTCCGAGGCCGGATCGTCGCTAGGCGGATTGGCGAGATTGCCGGGATCGGAGGACACGATGACCTGGATGCTCGTTGTCACCGCCTTCAGCTGCAGCGCGATGTAGGGCGTGGTGCCGATCACCGCGATGAGTGTCACCAGCACGGCGAGGCTCGTGCTCTTGCCGTAGCGCGAGGAGATCAGGTCGGCGATCGAGGTGATGCGATGGACGTGTCCGATCCGAACCAGCTTTCGCAGCAGGAACCACCAGCCGATGAAGACAAGGGTCGGCCCGAGATAGATGGTGGCGAACTCGAGCCCGCTGCGGGCCGCGGAGCCGACCGCGCCGTAGAAGGTCCAGGAGGTGCAATAGACCGAGATCGAGAGCGTGTAGACGACCGGGGACTGGATCCAGGAGGATTGTCCCGTGCGGGCCTGCCGGTCGCCGACGAACGCGACCATGAAGAGCAGAGCCACATAGGCCAGCGAGATGGTGAAGATCAGGTTGGCGGACAGCATCAGCGGCCTGGCGAGCTGATGTCCGGCGGCGACGGCGCATGATGTTCCGGATCGCTCAGCCGGTGCGAGAACCAGAAGGCAATGAGAATCATCGCGCTCCAGAGCCCGAAGAGGTATGCGACGATCAGCGGGATGCCGAACAGCGTCTCGTGCACGGCGAACAGATCGATAAAGGGCGGCATCAGCAGGAACAGCCCCGCCAGCGGCAGCAGAAACGCAGCGTCACGGTACTTGGCGGCCGTACTGGGAGAAGAGGGGCGCATCGCCTACAGCCCGGCCAGTTTCTTGACCTGCTCGATCACGTCGCGGTTGGAGAACGGCTTGGTGACGAAGGCGTCGGCGCCGATCTCCTGTGCGGTCTTGCGGTCCTTTTCCTGGCCCTTTGCGGTCAGCACGATGACCGGCAGTTTGCTGGTGCGCGGCGAGGCGCGAAGCTGGCGCAGGATCTCGAAGCCATTGCGGTGCGGCAGCATGATGTCGAGGATCACGACATCCGGCAGGGCCTGGTTATTGAGTTGTTCGAGGGCGGCGTCGCCGTCGAGGGCGCTGGTCACCTCCCATCCCTCCCGCCCGAGCAGAAAGCTCAGCGACTCGAGGATGTTCGGCTCGTCCTCCGCGATAAAGACGCGTGTTGTCACGCTGTTTCCCCCAATGCCTCCTTGTTTTCCCGGTCATTAACTGTTTGCCGGTTTTCCGGAGTTTAACCGAGGTTGAGGGTGACGCAAGCGCGACGCGCGGCCTAGCTCCCGGTGATCGGATGTTCCTGGCGGTGCCGGCAGTCCTCGCGCGGGCAGACGCGGCAGGCCGAGCCGACGGGTTCGGCCGCGGACTTCGACGAGAGGTCGAGACCGTCGCCGTAGACCAGATCCGGTGCATAGAGCGCATCGCACCCGAGCATGATCGAGACGAGATGCTGCGGGCGGTCGAATCCGGTGGCCTGTTTGGCGACGGTCCTGGCGATGAACAGAAACCGGCTGCGGTCGGCGAATTCAACCAGGTGGCGGAACACCCGGTCCGGGGTCTGGAAGGCCCTGTAGATCGCCCAGAGCGGGCAGGCGCCGCCATAGCGCGGAAGCGGCAGATCCCGGAGCGGCAGTCGCTTCGTGATGTAGCCCGCGGGGTCCGAGCGCATGAAGGCGAAGGGAACGCCCTCCGCGCCGGGGCGGCGGAGCGAGGCGAGCCGGTGGCAAACCTGTTCGAGACTCACCCCGAAGCGGTACTGCAGCTTGTCGACGTCGTAGCGCGATGCGACGGCCGCATCGCGGATCCGGTCGTAGGGCATCAGAAGAGCCGCCGCGGCGTAAGACTGCAGCGCACGCCGGGCTCTCACGAGGGCGGCGTCGCTCGTGAGCAGGTCTGCCGAGGCGACGATTTCCTCGATATCCTCGCGCAGGGCCGGAAGGAGCAGGGCGCGGGCGACCGCGAAGCGCCGGCTCGGCGCCGGAAGGGTGGCAGCGCCCGCATTCAGCGCGTCGAGGGAGCCGGCGCCGGCCTTTTCCAGATACGTCCGCGCGACGCTCTCGAATTCCGGCGCCACGGGGTCGCAGCCGAGGCCGGCGGCGAAATCGCTCACTGCGTCTTCGATGGCGGCAAAGTAGTTCTGGTTCTCAAGCAGGAAATCGTCCACCTCCTCCGCCGGCGTGACCGAGCCGAGCCTTGACGGCGCGCGGTCGAAATAGCCGGCCATCGCCTGCGCGATATCGGAGAGCCGTGCGCTCTCGTCCGCGAGGTTGCGATGAAAACGTGCCTGCTGGTCCTCCGGAATGTCGCTGACGCTTGCCAGGATCTCCGAGGTCGAGCGGATGGCGGCGATGTTGGACAGCATCCCGTGCACCGCGTCGGAGAGGAACGGGTCCTGGCTCAACCTCTCGGAGAGGGCCCTGAGCGCCGCGGTCTGGTCGAGATGGTCGCGGTGCAGCTTGACGATCAGGCTGGCCCAGGGCCGGTGACGGGCCACCAGGTCCGTGGCGCTGTCCGGGTCGATGTCGAGATCCCCGTGGGCCGGGTCGGCGGCGATTTCGTCCAGATCCTGGATCAGCCGCCGTTCCGCGGCTCCGTCGAGATAATCGATGCCGACTTCGAGCGCCTCGCCGAGGCGCAGCAGCAGCGCGCCGCTGACCTGCCGCTTGTTATGCTCGATCAGGTTCAGATAAGACGCGGAGATCCCGACAGCGGCCGCAAGTTCCGCTTGCGTGCGGCCGAGACTTTTGCGCCTGTCGCGCAGTCGCATTCCAATTGGCGCCCGGGCCATTTCCAACACCTTGATTTGGTTCGAGTTGTTGCGCCGCAGCGTAAATTATTTACAAATCGATGTTTTTTAGAATGGTAATATTTACAAAAAAATACGCATATTTCAAATACTTATTCGCAAGTTAACTGACAGTGCGTAGTCTCGTTGACGGAGCGACCATTTAGCTCAAATTCGGGGAAGCGCGTTGGGGACGGTGCGCTCCCTAAGAAATAACGGGAGGAATTAATGGCAAAGTTCGACACCGGCGTGAGCCGGCGTAATCTGCTCAAGGGCGGCCTCGCGCTGTCCGGTGCCCTTGCCGCGCCGACGTTTTTCACGCGTCACGCCTTTGGTGCTGAGTTTCTGAACAATCCGGGCAACGCTGCGAGCATCAAGCTCGGCTTCAACGTGCCGCAGACCGGTGCGTATGCCGACGAAGGCGCGGACGAACTCCGTGCGTTCCAGTTGGCCGTCAAGCACCTGAACGGTGAAGGTGACGGCGGCATGCTGAACACCTTCTCGTCCAAGGCCCTCAAGGGCAACGGCGTGCTCGGTAAGAAGGTCGAGTATGTCACGGGCGATACGCAGACCAAGTCCGACGCCGCGCGCGCGTCCGCCAAGCGCATGATCGAAAAGGACGGCGCTCTGATGATCTCCGGCGGGTCGTCCTCCGGTGTGGCCATCGCGGTCCAGGGTCTGTGCCAGGATGCGGGCATCATGTTCATGGCCGGCCTGACCCACTCCAACGACACCACCGGTAAGGACCGCCGTCGCAACGGCTTCCGCCACTTCTTCAACGCCTATCAGTCCGGCGCCGCTCTGGCCCCGGTGCTGAAGGCGAACTACGGCACCGACCGCGTCGCCTACCACCTGACCGCCGACTACACCTGGGGCTGGACCCAGGAAGAGTCGATCAAGAACGCGACCGAGGCGGTCGGCTGGAAGACCGCCGCCGCGGTGAAGACCCCGCTCGGCGCCGGTGACTTCTCGCAGTACATCACCCCGGTTCTGAACTCGGGCGCGGATGTGCTGGTGCTGAACCACTACGGCAAGGACATGGTGAACTCGCTGACTCAGGCGGTTCAGTTCGGTCTGCGCGACAAGAAGGTGAACGGCAAGGACTTCGCGATCGTGGTTCCGCTCTACAGCCGCCTGATGGCTCAGGGTGCGGGCGCGAACGTGAAGGGCATCTTCGGTTCCACCAACTGGCACTGGTCGCTGAAGGACGAAGGCTCGCAGGCTTTCGTGAAGTCCTTCGGTGCCGAATACGGCTTCCCGCCGAGCCAGGCCGCGCACACCTGCTATGTGCAGACCCTGCTCTATGCCGATGCCTGCGAACGTGCCGGCACCTTCGCTCCGTGCGAAGTCGTCAAGGCCCTCGAAGGCTTCGAGTTCGACGGCATGGGCAACGGTCCGACCCTCTACCGTGCGGACGATCACCAGTGCTTCAAGAAGGTGCTGGTCGTGAAGGGTAACGAAAACCCGACTTCCCAGTTCGACCTTCTCGAGGTCGTGCAGGAAGTGCCGCGCGAGCAGGTGACCTACGATCCGAACATCCCGCAGTTCGCGGGCGATCTCGGGCCGTGCAACAACGGCGCCTGATTACTACCATAACGGTGTCCGGCCGGCGCCTCCGCGGCGGGCGGCGCCTTCTGGGTTTTGGGTGGGGGGGGGGCCGGGCCGGGAA